>JBAIXM010000196.1:0-1796 GCA_037916615.1 Bryobacterales bacterium | reverse complement strand
TGAACTGCTTGGTCAGCGACGCGAGGCGGAAATTGGTTTGCCGCGTGATCCTCTCGCGCGTGCGCAGTTCGGCTACGCCGTAGCCTTTTTCGAAGACGGGCTTGCCGTCCTTGAGAACGAGGACGGCGCAGCCGGGATCATTGGGACCGAACTTCGAAAATAACGCGTCGATCGAAGAAGGAGAGACCTGCGCAGAAACTGCAGACCTCAACAGCACCAGAATCAGGAACCCAATCAGTTTTCGCATCACGCTTTTGCGAGCTGTTCGGTCACGGTTGGAAGTTTGGCTGCCTCCCAGGCGTCGAAGCCGCCAACCACGTTCGAAATATTCCGGTAGCCTGCGCGTTCCAGAAGGCTCGCGGCGATCATGCTGCGGTATCCGCTTTTGCAGTGAACGGCAACGGGGCGACTGTCGAGAGACGGCAGGCCCTGCGGGAAGGTGTCCAACGCGCGATGTTGTGCGTTGGCGATGTGGCCTGCCTGCCATTCGCCAGCGCGGCGGACATCGAGAACATCGATGCTTCCCTGCCGGATTCTCTGCTCTAACTCCGATACCGAAAGTTGTGGCGTCGCCAGTAGGCTGCGTCCCGACTGCTTCCAAGCGGCAATTCCGCCGGCGAGGTATCCGCGAACTTCTTCGATTCCGACGCGCGCCAGGCGGATGCGGGCTTCTTCGACTTGCTCATCCGAAGCCGCTACCAGCACCGGTTTCGAGTGGATTCCAAGAATGCCGCCCGCCCACGAGGCGAATTGGCCGGAAAGGGCAATGCTGATCGAGCCGGGGACGTGACCGGAGGCAAAATCGTCGGTGGGGCGGACGTCGAGCACATTGGCGCCCGCGTCGAGGAGTTGCTGCAACTCGCCGGGCATGATCGGCGCCAGTGGCGCCAATTCAGTCAAGGCGCCGGCGCCGGAACGGTTGATTTCCGCGTCTTCGAGAAAATATTCCGGACGGGCAGGCAGGTTCGCGGTCAACTGGCGGACGAACTCTTCCTGCGAGCGGATCTGCAGGGCATAGTTGGTGAGCCGTTCGGTGGCGATGGTCGAGGAACGTTCGGCGCGCATGCTCCTGCCGCAGAGTGAACCCGCGCCGTGGGCGGGATAAACCAGCGTCGAATCCGGCAGGGTCATCAGCTTCTGGTGGAGGCTCCGGTAGAGGAGTGCGGCGAGTTGCTGGGGCGTGTGCGTGCGCGAAAGGTCGGGACGTCCCACATCACCAATAAATAATGTGTCACCGGTCAGCACAGCCCAGGGCTGCGGGGATTTTTCTTCGTCGATGACGGCGAAGCACATGCTCTCCGGCGTGTGCCCCGGCGTCTCGATCGCTCGCACTCGCACCGAGCCAAATTTCACTTCAAAGCCGTCGGTGAGGGGCACGTGGGCGAACCGGGCTTCGGCGCGGGCTCCGATGTAGATCTGCGCTCCGGTTCTGGCCGCCAGTTCTCTGTGTCCGGAGACGAAATCGGCGTGCAGATGGGTTTCAAAAATGTAGCGGATTTTGAGGTTCTGCTCTTCGGCTGCTTTGAGGTAGATGTCGACATCGCGTTGCGGGTCGATGATGGCGGCTTCGCGTCCGGCGCCGAGCATGTAGGAGGCGTGCGCGAGACAGGTGAGATAGAACTGTTCGAAGTACATGGACTCACCCCAATGTGGCGCGGGCATTCTTGCCTGGAGCAGGTCGCGCCTGCAGAATCCCACGGTGCAATAGGGTACCATTTGTTGGCCGTAGGCTTGAATGGTTTCGCGCACACCAGACGAGAGTGAATCTGAGAGCAAGATTCCGGGGCTAATCCAAT
>JBAIXM010000195.1:0-1917 GCA_037916615.1 Bryobacterales bacterium | reverse complement strand
TGATGCTCGAAGACGTGCAATCGCGCCTGAAGGCCTATTCGGCGATCCACGAGCTTAATATCCCGAACTCCATCGCGCCTGCACTCGACTTCAACCCCGTGCTGCCAGGCATGACCTTCGAGACTGTGCGTCGTCCGACGCGGATCAGCAAAGGCGGCATGGTCGCTGCGCCCAAGAACATAGAAGACGCGGCGTTCTACAGCGTTCGCCAGCTAGCCGAACTGGTGCAGGGTAAAAGGGTCTCATCCCTCGACCTTACACAGATGTACATCGCGCGGCTGAAGCGTTACGACCCCACTCTGCACTTCGTGGTGACCCTCACGGAAGATCGCGCGCTAGCCCAGGCGACGGAAGCCGACCGCGAAATCGCCGCCGGGAAGTATCGCGGGCCGCTGCACGGCATTCCTTGGGGCGCGAAAGATCTGCTGTCCGTGAAGGGCTATCCCACCACTTGGGGCGCGGCGGGATTCGAAAAGCAATCCTTTGATGAAGATGCCACGGTCGTGAAACGTCTCGACGCAGCCGGCGCTATTCTGATCGCCAAGTTGACCCTCGGCGCGCTGGCGCAAGGAGACGTCTGGTTCGGAGGCATGACGCGTAATCCGTGGAAACCCGAACAGGGCTCCAGCGGATCCTCAGCCGGCGCAGCATCCGCCACTGCTGCCGGATGCGTCGGCTTTGCCATCGGCTCGGAAACGCTTGGCTCTATTTCTTCGCCGAGCACGCGTTGCGGGGCTACTGGTCTGCGTCCCACCTTCGGCCGTGTTCCGCGCACCGGCGCGATGGCGCTCTCCTGGTCCATGGACAAGCTTGGGCCGATCTGCCGGTCCGTGGAGGACTGCGCGCTCGTGCTCAACACCATCTACGGTCCCGACGGCCACGACCGCACGGTTCACGATTTCGCTTTCAACTGGAATGCCGACCTCGATATTCAGAAGCTTCGCATCGGGTACTTCAAAGAAGACTTCGAGCACAAGCCACAACCTGACGAAAAGCCGGAGGATACCGAACGTCGCCTGGAAGCTAAGAAGTTTGACGACGCCGCGCTTGATGTCCTTCGCGACAAGCTGAAAATCGAACTCATTCCGGTGGAGTTGCCGAAGTTACCCTGGAGCGCCATGCGGCCGATTCTCGTGGCGGAAGCCGCCGCCGCGTTCGACGATCTCACCCGCTCTGGCCGCGATAAGCTTTTAACCGCACAAGGCAAGAACGATTGGCCGAATACTTTCCGTGCTGCGCGTTTTATTCCAGCCGTCGAATACGTTAACGGCAACCGCGCCCGTATGATGGGCTTGCAACAAATGGCTGATCTGTTCAAAAAGGTCGATGTGATCGTGGCCCCGACCTTCAGTACTCAACTGCTTGTGACCAACCTGACCGGTCACCCGGCGGTCATTCTTCCCAGTGGTTTTCGCGAGAAAGACGGTACCCCTGTCAGCCTGACTTTTCTTGGCGCACTCTTTGGCGAAGCTTCCTTGCTCGCTGTTGCTCGCGCATGGGAACAATCGACAGACTTCCACAATCGTCACCCGAAATTGCCCACGTAAGACATGCATCTGCGAGGAGGCGCGCGTACTCTAGCCCGTACTAAGTGTGTTTCTGCTGATTTCCAGAACAACATTCCAGCCGCTGTTTCCATCTGAGGTCGAGGGACTGAATTCCAACAACTAAAGAGGTCACTATGAAGAAGCTGTTAGTTCTGGCTCTCGCGACATCTCTTTCGCCATTTTTGATGGCGCAAACAGGCGGCTCCGGCGGTGGGACCGGCGGCTCGACCAGCGGAACGGGTGGCTCCGGAACAAGCACCACTGGCGCGACCGGAAGCACCGGTGGCTCTGTCGGAGCGCAGAGCAGCGGTGGTTCCAGCACGACCGGCACTGCCAGTACCTCCGGTCAAAGCGGCACTTCCGACCAGGG
>JBAIXM010000194.1:0-1574 GCA_037916615.1 Bryobacterales bacterium | reverse complement strand
CTCGCGCGCACGTTCAAGCTTCTCACCCGTGCGCGAGGTGCCGTACGGGGCAGCATTGATAGCACGCGCCAGTTGAACGGCCGCAAGCCCGACGCCGCTTCCGACGGCGTGAACCAGCAGGGATTCTCCGGGCCGCAGCGCGGCCTGTTTCCAGAGGGCGTCCTGCGCGGTAATGAAGGCTTCGGGAATCGCGGCTGCTTGCGTCCAGTTGAGATTGCGCGGAATCTCCGCCAAGGTGCGCTCGTGAACGACTAAGTACTCGGCGTAGGCACCGCCTCCAGCCAGTCCGAAGACGCGCTGGCCCTCGCGCCACAAGCGGGCTTCGGGGCCGAGGCCGGCGATTTCACCGGCGAATTCCAGTCCCGGAATGTCCGCCGGGGCACCGGGAGGAGGAGGATAGTGTCCGCCACGCTGCAGCAGGTCAGCGCGGTTCAGTCCGGCGGCACGCACTCGCACCAGGACCTGCTCGCCTATAGGCTTCGGATTGGGACGTTCGCGGACCTCAAGGACCTCGGGACCTCCAGGGCGGGTGATGACGATAACCTTCATGTTGCAGTTCTCAGTTGTCAGTTCTCAGTTTCGACGGAAGAGCAGAGTACAACGCGGCAGGTGAAAGGTGAAATGCGAAACAAATTCTCTACCCTCCGAGCCGATTGAATTAGGATGTTTGTCCGCACAAGCTCAGGATCGCTGCTGCGGGAAGGAATCGGCTTGCAAATTCGCGAGCCCGAGCACCGGCGCCGTGAATCACAACCTATAGACCACAACCGGGAAAGGGGAAGCCATGGGTGCAACCAGCGCCAACACCGAAACCACGGTAGAACTGCTTCAGAACAAGGCGACGCAACTGCGGATCGATTCCGTGCGCTCCACTTCCGCAGCCGGCAGCGGCCATCCGACTAGTTGCGCCTCGGCTGCCGAGATCATGGCGGTTCTGTTCTTCTCGGTGATGCGCTATGACCCCAAGAACCCCAAGGATCCGAACGGCGATGTTTTCGTGCTGTCGAAGGGGCACGCAGCGCCCATCCTGTATTCCGCATGGGCAGAAGCGGGACTGTTTCCGCGCGAGCGTCTGCTCACGCTGCGCAAGATCGATTCCGATCTCGAGGGTCATCCCACTCCACGGCTGCCGTTCGTCGATGTAGCCACGGGGTCGCTGGGCCAGGGGCTCTCGGCGGGACTGGGGATCGCGCTCCACTACAAAAACGTTCTCAAGCAGGACAACCGCGTGTACGTGCTGATGGGCGACGGCGAGACCGCCGAAGGATCGGTGTGGGAGGCCGCTGAACTGGCGTCGGAGTACAAGGCTGACAATCTCTGCGCGACTATCGACATCAACCGCCTCGGCCAGAGCGGCCCCACCATGCTGCAGCACGATCTGGAAACCTACCGCCGACGCTGGGCGGCATTCGGCTGGGAAGTCATCGAAGTGGATGGCCACGACATTCCTGCTCTGCTTGGTGCGTACGCCAAAGCTGAACGGACGAAGGGCCGGCCCACGGTGGTGCTGGCGCGAACGCTGAAAGGCAAAGACCTCGGCAAAGAAATCGAAGATCAACTGAACCGTCACGGCA
>JBAIXM010000193.1:0-24669 GCA_037916615.1 Bryobacterales bacterium | reverse complement strand
CTGAAACTGTTCGGCTTCATCCCGGAACCGGTGTTCACCTTCATCCCGGAATCCTGTTCGGGATCATCCCGGAACACCGTTCGGAATCATCCCGGAATCGCGTTCACCTTGCCCCGGATTCCCCACTGTTTTCGACTGGGCGATGTTCCCGTATTGTTCCCGCGCTATGAGGCTTTCGTCGGGCGACAAACTCGGCCGCTACGAAAACGTCCCTTGATTGGTTGCGGGTGTGTATGACCGCCGGTGCTCTTTCCACATCGTTGCATTCAATCCCATGCGAGCTGCGCCCCGCTCTCCCGCTAGCGCACGTCCACTGAGACGGTATTGGAAGGAATGCCATCCACCGTCAGCACCAGGTTAGCGACGCCGAGTCCCTTTAGGGCAGGCGCCAGCTCGATATTCACCTGGTCGAGGCCGGGAATCCCGCTGCCCTCTGGTCCAGCGTATTCCACTGGTATGCCGATACCGCCTATCGTGCATTGCACATTCACAACTGAGGAACGATTTCGAATGCCCGTGGCGTATAGGACTAGATAAACCGGCCGGTCATTCAGCACGATTGTATTCCGGACGGACAGCACGGTTTGTTTCCCATTAGGTTCGAAGCGTAGAGCGTATGCTACGGCCGTATTGTCGTCATAGGCGAAAAGTCCCGGCGCAATCCGATCGACGTGAACTACAGCTTGAGGCTGCTGGGCCGGAGCGTTTACGACTTCAAGCGTGACATCGCCCGGAAGAGTCCCTGCGGGCACTTCGAAATTGATCTGTGAAGGTGAAACATACAGCAACGGAACCAAGGTCGCCGCGCCTGAGCTATCGACCAGGCGTAGGCTGATGCCGCCGAGGGTGGTCGGCTGCACCAAAGGATCTGCAGACTCGGTCGCGGCCGCCAAACGTGAACCGAACAATGACGCAAGAGACGCGGGCGCCAGCGGTCCGTCCAGGCTCGCGGACGACGCCGCTCGCAACGGTGGAATATAGAGTTCGGCGGCGGCAGTCTCGGTCCCTCCGGCAATGAGAACGCTTCCATCAGGGAGCAATGTAGCTGTGTTGCCGTCACGAAGGTTAACCAAGGCCCCCGCCGAAGTGAAGCTCCCTGTCGAAGGATCATAGTCTTCCCCGTGGGTCAGAGAAGGAACGCCTGTGTCGTAGCCGTCGCCGTCATAGCCCCCGACGATCAAGACGTGACCACCCGGAAGTAAGGTAGCCGTATGGCCATCACGAGAGAACAGCATGAGCCCGGTGCCCTCTAGTGTTCCGCTGTGAGGGTCGTATATCGACGCTTCATTGATCGTCTGGTCGTAGGCATCGCCTTCACCGCCCGCAATTAATACTTTGCCGTTTGCAAGCAGGGTGGTGGTATGGAACGAATATTGCCTGCCGGGTGCGTTGCCGACGAGCTTGAGTGAGTCGTTGTTGACGGAATACAGAGAAACTCCTCGATCCGCTACGGCGACAAGGCCGTCTGTGAGCAGGGCCGCGTTTTCGCTTCCGTAGGCGCGCGATGGCCCGAGCGCAGTGAAGATGCCGGAGGCGGGATCGTACAGCTCCAAGGTAGGCGTGCCGCTGATCAGGACTTTCCCATTGCTGAGCAAATTCGCAGAATGCCAATAATGCGGCGCGGTCATATTCCCAGACCGTGTGAATTTTCCCGTAACCGGATCGTACACTTCCGAGCTGCTGGGAAACGATCTCGCTTCGGACAATCCTCCCACGATCAGGACGCGACCGTCGGGTAGCAACGTGGCCGAATGCCACTGGCGGGCGGTGGTCATCTCGCCCGTTGGCGTAAAGGTCCCAGTGGATGGATCGTACAACTCCGCGCTCGCCAGAACGGCAGATTTGCCCAGAGAGTCGGTGTGGGCGCCCCCGGTGATCAAGACGCGGCCGTCTTTCAGCAGCGTGGCGGTGTGGCCTGTCCTAGGGGTAGTCATGTTTCCCGTGTCAATGAATTTGCCCGGTGATTGCGCCACGGCGCTCGGCACCGACATCGCCGATCCTAAAAGAACTATCAATAGAAGTCTGATCATTAGCGGATACGTCGCAAGCCGCGCCCGCCATCCGAGTGGATACGAGCCGCGCTGCCAAACTGGCGTATTGTGTCGGATGAGGTGTAGGACGTAGTAGTCTGTCCCGCAGCACGCAGGTAGGAGTCCGATCCCTCGAAGGCGAATACGCGACTGTCCCGTAACCGTGAATGAAATTTAAGGCCCATGTTGGCGGTCCCTCTTGCCATTAGGCGCAAACCAGGGAGGAAACTGGCACTGGCGCAGCGAACCCCGCAACCTTGGATTAGCCAAAGCCCCCTTACTCGTCCGTTCATTCAAATTAAACAATGATGGAGGCATTGTGGGCAGCAATATAAGCACCCTGGTGACGAATACCTCGGCTCATCGAGACGAGCAGGTCTCCGCATCCCTCGGCGACGGTGACGCTAAGGAAAAACAATTCCCCGACAGAATCTGCAAAAACAGCTTCATTATTAATCCCCAGGCCGAATAGACAGAATAGGACTCTCGCTGCTCCCCGTCAAGCCTGTTAAATGTTCCTGTTAATCAGTCAGCGGCTTGACGACAGAAATCGCTGGTGCGCTACGGCCCCAGCCGAAAGGCAACCCTTTTGAGCCGTCGTCAGCATTTCCTTTTTTAGGGTCTCTGCCTTTCCGGTTATCCCTTAACTAGCACTTTGCTGAACATTCAAATGGAACTTGGAGATCGTTCTGGGACTGTCGACCCTAGGATCAGAAACCCAATTCGGTGCTTATTATTGCGTGCGTGCACTGTTCGAGTTCTGTGCCTCCAACGTCCCTGGCTGACTGAATCACAGACTAGCGGTCACGTAAGCAAAGGAAACGCGCGGACTTCAACTGCATAGAGGTTGGGATCTGATATATAATGACTCTCCCGAAGGCGAGGCGATTTAGGAGGAGAGATCATGCGTTGTATCTCGGTTTTTTCTCTTGTGCTGCTGTTCCTGGGTGTTGCGGCGGCGCAGCAGCCGGTGATCAGCGACGGGCCGTTGAACGCCGCCAGCGTCTACTTCTCGCGCCCCGGAGAACCGAATGCGAACGTCGCGCAAGGCTCGATGCTCATCGTCAAGGGCCAGAACCTGGGCACGTGCGGCGTTTCGGTCGCGTCAAGTTTTCCGCTGAAAACGACCATGGGCGCTACCTCGATGAAAATCACCATGGCCGGCAACACGTACAACATCCTGATGTACTACGTCGTGGCCTGCCAGCCCAACGCGCCGGACCAATTGGCGGGAGTCGTGCCGTCCAACACCCCGATCGGCAACGGAACGATCACGGTGACCAATGGCAACCGAACCAGCGCCGCCGCGCCCATTATCATCACGCAACGCCGCTTTGGGATTTACACCGAAAACGGGAACGGGACGGGGCGCGCGATCGTCCAGAATTTCAACTCCGCGACCGACCAGCCGGTGAACAGCCTGGTGGAGTCCTCGCACCCGGGCCAATCGGAGATCTTGTGGGGCAACGGTCTGGGCCCCATTACCGGGGATGACAGCCAACCGCCCACGGGTGTGGATCTGCAGAACATGAACATATCCGTGGACGTCTTCGTCGGAAACCAACCCGCCAGTATCGCGTTCAAAGGGCGAACGGTCTACCCCAGCGTGGACGTGATCGTGTTTACCGTGCCGAACGGCGTCCAGGGTTGTTACGTTCCGGTGGCCGTGCGAGTGGGTGGCGTGCTCAGCAACGTCGGCACGATTTCGGTGACCCCCAGCGGGAAAGTTTGCTCGGATCCAGCCGGTTTCTCGACATCGGACTTACAAAAGGTGCTGAACGGAGGGAACCTGACGGTGGCGGATCTCGGGCTGTTTCGGGCTAGCATGAAGTTGTCGCTTACCGGGCTGGGGAACTTTCAGGGCAACCTCGACTTCGCGGACGGGCGGTTCGATCGGTACGTCACGCAGATGGATCTGCTGAACGCAGTGAAGCGGGGCAGTATCGGCGCCTTAGGGGAGTTCCCCTCCGCGGGGTGCGAAGTAGTGCCCTTCACCTTCCAGGATTTCTTCAGTTCTTTCTTGTCCGGGGTGGATATCGATCCGGTCAATATTCAACAGCTGGACGCTGGCCCAGCGCTCAACGTCACCGGGCCCATCGGCGCCAAGCAAATTCCGAGAAAAAATACGGGGAATGGGAATGTCAAGTATGAGCCCGCCAATGGCGGCATCCTCGCGGGCGGCATCCCCGGCCTTCCCGGATTTCCTCCAGTGACGCCCGACTATCTGCAACCAGGCGCTTACACGCTGAACGATGGCTCCGGCGCTGTGGTGGGTGCATTCAGCACCGGGCTTACGATTCCCGGCAGCCAGCCGGTCTGGACCAACGAAGATTCCATCACAAATGTTCCACGATCACAGGACCTGACGGTCACCTGGAGCGGAGGCGCCGCCGGAGGATTTGTGGCGATCATCGGCGATTCCGCAGATCCTTCAACGGCGGCTGGAGCGGAGTTTGGCTGCATTGCACCGGCGGACGCCGGGAGCTTCACTGTGCCGTCCTGGGTCCTTTCGGCCCTCCCGGCGAGCGGAGCCGATCCGGCCACGGGAGGCACACCCGTGGGTTTTCTAATGGTCGCTACCACGCTGTCGCAACCGGCCCGCTTCCAGGCCACGGGGATCGATGTGGGTTTCTTCAATTGGGCAGCGCTGCAAGTCAAGAACGTGAAGTATCAATAGCGGAAACCATGGCGACTGGTGAGTCCAGTGGTTGCAGTGAGGAATAAGCCCGTAAACGGGCGTTTCAGCACTCAAAGCAATGGTTAGTCGGCTAATGGGAGATTTGCCGTTTCGAAATGGCTTCTAACGTTCGCCCGGCAATTCCCTGATTCGACAGTCCCGTGGCTCCACAGCGAAACCCTGTGCGAAAACCACAGCCTTCTGGCACATTAGTCGCAACTTTCCTGAGTCCGACTTTTGGAGAAACCTTGACTCTCCGCGTCCGATCGAATCAGCAGAAATTGAAGTGCGCCCTGACTTGGACAGTGATGGGCGATTGATGGATTAGGCCAGTTTCCGAATTATTTCGCCGAGCGTCAGAAATTCTTCATAGGTGCCGGGCTTGGTGAAGTAGAAATCAATTCCGAAAGATGCGCTCCTATCACGGTCAACTCGGGCGGACGAGGAGGTCATAACCACGACGCGAATCGTGGCAAACCGGTTGCTCATGCGAAGATACGTCAGAACCTGAAAGCCATCCGCCCCGGGAATGTTTCGATCCAAAAGCAAAAGCTCAGGGGGCCGGACGGTGTCCTCTTCTATTCGTGCGAAGAACTGCAATGCCTCGTCCCCGGCCGTCAAAAAATATAGGTCGATGTCAAGTTTCGCCGCAGCAACCGCCTCCTTGATGAGAAAGACATCGCCGGCATTGTCTTCAACCACGACCACGGCGCGCCGCTCAGGGTTGGATGTCCGATCACGCAGGAACTGTGAACAGGAAAGTTGAGCCCTGTCCTGGTTCGGATTCGACCCAGATCCTTCCACCATACCGCTCGACGATTCGCTGGCAAATCGCAAGCCCCATGCCGGCGCCGGCATATCGACCATTTGTGTGTATACGTTGAAAGACCCCAAAGATCTTCTCCCTGTATTCTGTTGGAATGCCAATTCCGTTATCCGCGATACTGAACACCCAAAATTCTCCGGAGCGCTTGCATGTGACGCAAATGCGAGGCGAACAGTTTTCGCGGCGGTACTTGAGGGCATTCCCCAGCAGGTTTTGAAACAACTGCTGGAGGTGGCTCTCGCGCATCCTTACTGGCGGAATCTCCGCCACGGTAATCTCCGCCTTCGTTTCCTGAACAGCGGCAGCAAGATTGTCAAGAGCAGCATCCAGCGCGTTCCGCGCAGGAGTCGCCTCTGGCAGTCCGTCCGGAATACTGGATGCTTGCGTATAGGCGAGCAAATCCGTCAAAAGATTATCCATGCGCAAGGCGCTCCCACCTATCAAGTCCAGGAATCTGACTCCGCGTTCGTCGAGCGCATTGCGGTATTCTCGCTCCAGTAGTTGGCTGAAGATGCGAATATTCCTGAGAGGCTCTTTCAGGTCGTGACTCGCTGAGTGCGCAAATTGCTCCAAATCCCGGTTGGCCCGGAGCAACGCTTCCTGCCGGCTGCGGATTTCGTATTGTTTCATACGACCGCGCAGAGCCGCTCGGACCGCGCTCTGTATTGTTTCTGGCCGCACCGGCCGCTCGATCAATGTGAAATTTCCCAATGTCGAAAAGTCCTGGACCCGTTGGGTGCTGTACTGCATCGTTTGCCCGGGCGGCATCAAAATTATGAAGGGGGGATCAGACCAAGGCGGTTCTCTGGAAAGCCATGACGTCAACTCGTGAATATCGCCCGGAGACATCGCTTCGTCTGCAACGATCGATGCGCCAACTCCCTGTGATACTTCTCTGAGTAGGGCATCTGCGTCGGCCACAATCGTCGATTCCGCGCTGAGGGTTTCGACGGTTTTGGCCAATAGGGTCGAGTCCCGGCCGACCGGAGCCAGGACGAGGACGCGCATTTCGGCGGCGGATCTTCGAAACATTCCGCGCTCAATTGGTGTCGTCTAGCAATTCAGCATCCTTACCGTGATATTCCGGGACTCCGGTCAGGACCCCGCTAAACTTCTTGAGCACTTCCCCGACGCGCACTCCGCCTGAGGTGATCCTAATCTCGCGGATCGAGCGTTCGTGCCCACCGCGGCGCCTCTTCACGATCGAGACTGCCTGCCGGACGAGGCCACCCGCTTCGAAATAACGCAGAAGAATGACCGTATCGGCGAGGAAACTGACGTCGATGGGCGCTTGCATCGCTCCACCCACGGCGCCGTGTTGGGCTAGCGTCAGGATCGTGGATACACCCTTTCGCCCCAGATACCTCAGCAATTCGTGCATGTGAATGAGTAGGTATCGTTCACTGGGCATGCCGTTGAGATATCCGTTGAGACTATCGATCACGATCAGCCTAGCGTTGCGGTCCTCCACGACGCGCCTCAAGCTTGAAGAAAACTCTCCCGGCGATAACTCGGACAGATCCACCTGCACTAATTCAAACAGCCCAGATTCCAGATGCGGCAGGAAGTCGATGCCCAATCCGCCGGCACGCTTAAGAAAGGTTTCCCTACTTTCTTCAAAGAGATAGCACGCCACATGCTCCCCGCGTTGAAGCGCGGCGTTTAGATACTGCGAACAAATCGTGGTTTTCCCCGATCCCGCGGGCCCAAGAACAAGGGCGCTCGATGCGCGATCAAGACCACCGCCGAGCAACTGATCGAGCTCGCCGCTACCGCTGGGGATGAAATCGCCTTCTCTTACAACGGAAGTGCCTACTGCCGAAAGGCGCGGATAGAGCTCGATTCCGCCTTTCTTGAGAACAAAATCATGCCGGCCATCGGCGAACTGGACAGCGCGCATTTTGGCAATTTGGATCTGCCGGCGGGTTGTGCCATATTCACGGGGTTCACGTTCCATGCGTATCACCCCATGGGCAATACTTTGAAGCTGCTGTTCGCCTTCGAACGTCGTGAGATCGTCAAGGATAAGAACGGTACACTTTCTGCCAGCAAAGAACTGCTTAAGGGCAAGAATCTCACGGCGGTAGCGGACCGATGTTTGCGATAGGATTTTCAGTTCCGATACGGAATCTAGAGCGACTCGCGCGGGGCTGGTCCGCTCCACCTCAACGCGTATGCGCTTTAGCGTTTCGCCAAGCTCGACATCGGAGGCGTGGTAAACGGTGTAATTTGCCTCCTCGGCTAGTTTTTCGGCGATCTTGTCGAGCTCTAGAACGCAGAGCCCCTCCAGGGTCCAGCCGTGCGAAGCGGCTACATCCCGCAGTTCATCGAGCGTTTCAGAGAGGGTAATATAGAGACACTTCTGGCCGCGCCGAACACCTTCGAGCAGAAACTGCAAGGCTAACGTTGTCTTCCCGCTACCGGGGTCACCTTCGATGACGTACAGGCGATTAGATGGCAGACCGCCACCCAAGATCTCGTCCAGTCCGACGACACCCGTTTCCTGTCTGCTGGAGCTAGTTGTTGCGGCCCGCAGTGTTTCCAAAACAACCTCCCCGACCCAGTCGAGGACCGTGGTACCTCATAATCTTAGCAACCGATTGGGATTTGATCAAAGAGCACTAGAGGGCGGCCCATTTCTTTACCGGAATTGCAGGGCCAGACGAAGCTGCCGTGATTTTGGTCCCTTTGGCTCGTTTGGTCTTGCCCACGCCAGCGCCCCTTTTTAGCAGGAGCGAAGGTTTTCTGACTCCAAGCGAGGGAAGTTCTCGGAAAGAAAATCTTGCTGGTTCTAGCGGGAAAGATCTTTGTCGAAGTCGCACCATACGGAACTTGGACCCATGAAACGGCGCAATCGGAAAATGCGTCTTCCCACCATGGAACAACGCTGGGTGACAGGGCGCGTTCGCTCTTAATGCTTCGCCTTCAATATGGCCAACGGTATGCGAATTGCCCACAAGGGACGATCCCGAAGTGGTATAGGGGAAACGAATGAGAATGCAATCCGCCATTACCTTGGTCACGCTGTCCATGCATATCGTGGCCGGCCAGACTTTCGTTTATACGAATAACGAACGGACTGACCCGGTGAACACCATTTCGGCGTTTTCCGTCGCGAGCAGCGGCTCCATGACGGAAATCCCCGGTTCGCCGTTTCCCACCGGAGGAGTGGGTGCAGCCGGTAAGTCATTTGGCTCAAACCACATCCTGGTGACGACGCAAGGATTTCTGGTGGCGGCTAATGGCGGCAGCCAGACTCTATCGGTGTTTTCCGTGAACCCTGCTTCGGGACGGCCGGCGCCGGTCGCCGGGTCACCGTTTGCGACCGGTGAACAGATCGTGCCATCTGAGCCGGACATCTCCCTCGCGGCCACGCCTGACGGGAAGTACCTCATCACAGGTCACAATAGCAACGGCCACCTCAATGTTTTCACGATTGGTCCGAACGGCGCGTTGAGCCGGACGGCCAATTCACCCTTAAATATCGGGGGACCCGGGCTCGCCGGAATAGCCGTTACCGCCAATGGGAGGTTTTTGGCAGTCGCCGAGTTATCGCGAGGAGTCGGGATGTTTGCGATTTCTACTTCGGGTGATTTGACTCCAGTCCCGGGTACGCCGGTCCAAGTTGTACCGCCAGGCTTTGCTGGCAAGAACATTTTTGCATCGTCGGTGGATTGCAACTGCAGTTCCACGCAGCTCTTCGAGGGCAAGTTCAATGATGTGGGCCGGATTGTCGCCGGTGTCTTCAATATCAGCCCGGGCGGCGGTCTGATCCCGGTGCCGGGCTCGCCTTTCGTGTTCAGTGAAGGTGATAATTCTTCCGTCATCGCTCTCAGCGCGGACGATCGCTTCGCGTTCATCAGCAATCAAAATAGTCGGACGGTCTCCTCTTTCAGCATCGGAGCCAGCGGCGCACTGACGTTGGTTCCCCCCTTGGTGCAGATATCGGACGTTTTTCCAGCTGGCCCATCCACGCCCATCGGACTGACGGTGGATGCCGCTGGAAGGTTTCTGTTCGAGGCCAACAGCACCAACACGGTCGGATCGCTGCAGATCGGCGCAAATGGATCTTTGACAAAAGCTCCAGGATCACCTGTCAGTACGGGATACACGGGGTTTGGGCTCGGCTCCGTCGCAGCCTACCCGGCGAAGTCTTGCTGCGCCGCACCAAAGGTTACGAGTCTTGCAGCTAGTCCGAACTCGCTCTGGCCACCCGACCACAAGCTGGTTCCGGTCGCCTTACAATACGAAGTTTCCGCCGAGTGCGCGGTGCGCACGCAGGTTACCGTAACGGGATCCGATCCTGCCGACCAGGTAGTGGTCGACAACCGCCACCTGCTCCTTCGTGCGGACAAGGATAAGGTGTACACGATTACCGTAACCGTTACAAACGTGATTAACCGCGAAACCGGCAGCGCAACGATGCAAGTCGTGGTTCCACACGACCAGGGCCACTAATCGGCTCAGTTATGCCACTCCTGAAGGATCTTCGCTGAGGGGGGTCTCGGACCACTCGGCTTCCACGGAACAAGGGAAGCAGGTCGGAGCGGCGGTGCCGTTTATTTCGAACACAAGAGAGTTTGGAGCGTTGTCCACCTCAGCATTGTTCACGCCGACAAGCGCGATGTAATCGGACGTACCGGTGCGCCAGGCGCGGTCCACGCGGGCCAGAAGTCGGCGATAGGGCGTTAGCGACCAGCCTTGTTAACAACGCCAGGCCCGCCGATGACGAGGTGAGACCCGCTTTTATGAATGGGTTCCAGTGTTTAATCGGTCCAACTTGCCGCCCGGACCGTGCCGAAACGATTCCTTTTCAGCAACAATCCGAACTCTGCTTGTTGTCGTCCGCAAAATCTGATGGATCGAGGTGTGACAAAAGCGTCTCCAACACCTTTTGGCTGGAGGCCGACCTGCCGCGCGGGGCGTAGCCTAAGGTACGTTGTGCATCATTATCGGTAGCATCCATCAGCCTCAAAAGCATCCGGCCATTCTGTCGCGTCTCGGACTGTCCTTTCAAACTAGCTCACGATGCAGCTAACCTATTAATCTGGAAAGCGTGGATGCCAAGGTGACAGACGCCCTCCAGGAGAGATTTTCGCATGCGGTCGACGATCTCATCAGTCAGCTGAAACATGACCGCTCCGTCCTGGCTGCGATCCTCTGTGGCAGCCTGTCGCATGACAAAGTCTGGGATAAATCGGACGTGGATCTGGTGCTCGTAACCATCGACGACAAAAAAGTGGAAGAGGGCGGTATGTCCCTGTACGCCGAAGGCGTCAACGTCCATGCTCTTCTTATGCCGCGGGCCGCGTTCCGCAAGCTTGCCGAGGGGGCGCTCCGCAACTCATTCATGCATTCGTTTCTCGCGAAAGGGCGAGTGCTATACGCTCACGACGAGTCCATCGCCGAGCTGTGTAAACGTCTTCACGCGATCGGAGAACGCGACACCCAGCTGCAACTGCTGCGCGCCGGGACGCATGCATTGGGGCCCGTTTACAAGGCGCACAAGTTCTTCGTGACGCGCGGCGATCTGGAGTATACAGCTCTGTGGATCCTGCACGCCGCGACGCCGCTCGCCAGAATTGAGATCATCGGCCGCCGGCTGCTCGCCGACCGGGAAGTGATCCCTCAGGCGATGAAACTGAACCAAGGACTCTTCAATACAATCTACGCCGATCTTCTTAATAAGAAAAAGACACACAAGAGTGTTCAGGCGGCGCTTGAGGCCATCGACTCTTATCTAGCAGAGCATGCCATTCAGCTGTTCGGAACCGTGATCGATTACCTGCGCGAAGCGCGCGAAGTACGCTCGGCTACCGAAATCGAGAACCATTTCAGGCGAAACTTCGATATCGAAGGAGTGACGGCGGCCTGTGAATATCTGGCCGACCAGAAACTCATCGGAAAAGCCTCGACAGCGGTTCAGCTCACCAGGCGCAGCAACGTCTCGGTGCAGGAGCTGGCCTTTTTTTATTTGGAGGGAACGCCAGATGAGTTCTAGCGCGAAATCGATTCGCGCAGCTGCGCCGAAGACGCGCACCGCGGTCTCCGTGCAGGGGGCGCGCGTACATAACCTGAAAAACATCTCTGTCGAGATACCGCGCGACAAACTGGTGGTTGTGACCGGGCTATCCGGCTCGGGCAAATCCAGCCTTGCGTTTGACACGATTTATGCCGAGGGCCAGCGTCGTTACATGGAATCGTTGTCGAGCTACGCCAAGCGGTTCGTCGCACAGGTCGCCAAACCCGACGTGGATTTCGTCTTCGGCCTGTCTCCCGTAATCTCGATCGAGCAGAAGACGACCATCAACAACCCGCGGTCGACCGTCGGCACGATGACCGACATCGCCAGCTATCTGAATCTGCTGTTCGCCACCGTCGCCGACGCACACTGCCCCCGCACCGCCGAGCCAACTCCCAGCCGGACCTCCAGCCAGATCCTGGAGGCGATTTTGTCTCTGCCTGAAGGGACGGAAATCGAGCTGCGGGCGCCAGTGTTCAAGCAATACGGCGAGGAGATCGACTTCGTGCTCACTGAAGTTCGCAAGAAGGGCTGCCGCTGGCTGATGGTCGACGGCAGGCGCGTGGACATTTCCGATCAGGTCGAGCTCGACGAAGCCAAGGTGAGGCACATGGACGCCGTCATCGACCGGTTGGTAGTGAACCGCAAGCACGAGAAGGGGATCAAGGCGGCCATCGTGGCGGCGCTGCTGGTAGGCGATGGACTGCTTCAGGTTCAGATCACGAAGGGCGCGAGCAAAGCAGAGGCCGGCCGGTTTTATAGCGGCCTATGCAGCAACACGCACCACTTCGTCTACGGTAACATTCAGCCCGAATACTTCCAGTTCAACAATCCAGAAAGCGCCTGCCGCACCTGCGGCGGCCTCGGCATCCACAAACTGACGCACCCGGACCTTTTGGTGCCGGACCCTAAGCGAAGCATCCGCGGCGGTTGCTTTGTCCGTGAAGCGTTTAAGTACAATCCCGACACTTGGGATGGGCGGATCATGCACAGCCTCGCGAAGACGCTGAGCTTCTCGCTCGACACGCCGTGGGACAAGCTGCCGGAGTCAGTGCGCCAGGCGATCCTCAATGGCGTAGAGACAAAGATCAAGATCCTCCACCCGCCGGACGCGAAGGTCACCCGCGAAGACCAGGAGGGGAAGGAAATCGGCTTCGGCGGAATCGCGCGGCGCATTGAGCGGCACTACCGCCGTTACCGTCAGCGCGGCGAAGCCAGCTCCGGCATGGAAGCCTGGCTCGACAAGGTGATGGTCGAACACACCTGCCCTGATTGCAACGGCGCTCGGCTTCGCGCCACGCGCCTGCTTTTCACCGTAGCCGGGAAAAACATCCATGAGTTTGGCCAGCTGAACTTCGACGAACTGCATGAGTTTCTTGGCACGATCAAGCCGGTCGGCCGCGGCGCGGATGCGGGCCGACAGGTGCTTAAGGAGATCCGCGGACGCCTGGACCTGCTCCTGGGTATCGGGCTCGACTACCTAAACTTCAATCGTCGATCCGGCACGCTCTCCGGCGGCGAATCGCAGCGTATCCGGCTCTCGACGCAGATCGGATCGGGGTTAATGGGAATGCTCTATGTGCTCGACGAGCCGAGTATTGGCCTGCATCCCAAAGACAACGTGAAGATGATTGCAACGCTCGAACGATTGCGCGACATCGGTAACACAGTCATCGTCGTGGAACACGACGAAGATACGATCCGTGCTGCCGACCATTTGGTGGAGATGGGTCCTGGCCCCGGAGTTCACGGCGGTCATGTCGTGGCGCAGGGATCGCTGAATGATTTGCTAGCCTGCAAAGCATCGCCCACGGGCCAGTTTCTATCGGGGAAGCGGTCTATCGCAACGCCCCAATACCGTCGCAAAGGCAATGGCAAGATCCTGACCGTGCGCGGCGCGCGGGAAAACAATCTCAAATCGGTAGATGTGGCTTTCCCCCTAGGCACGATGGTGGCGATCACCGGCGCCTCCGGGTCCGGCAAGAGCACGCTTATCAATGAGGTCCTCTACAAGGCGCTTTGGAAACGGCTTGTGGATACACGCACCTTACCGGGCGAACACGATCGGCTGGAGGGCATCGAGCATGTGCATAAGATTGTCAACATCGATCAGTCGCCGATCGGACGCAACAGCCGCTCCAACCCAGCCACCTATATTGGCTTTTACGACAATATTCGCGACCTCTTCACCAACGCTCCCCTTTCCATGGAGAGAGGGTACAAGGCCGGACGGTTCAGCTTCAACGTCAAAGGGGGCCGCTGCGAGGAATGTCAGGGCGAGGGCGTGATCACTACGCAGCTGTACTTTATGCCGGACGTAGAAGTGATCTGCGGCGCTTGCAAGGGAGCGCGATTCAATAGCGAGACACTGGAGGTCACGCTGCGAGGCAAGACCATCGACGACGTGCTGAACATGTCAGTCGAAGAAGGCGTAACGTTCTTCAAGGCCGAGCCAGCCGTTGGAAAGAAGATCGAAGTGCTGGCCGATCTGGGGTTAGGTTACCTGACTCTGGGACAATCCTCGACGACGCTGTCGGGCGGCGAGGCTCAGCGCATCAAGATCGCGACCGAATTGAGCAAACTGCAACACGCGAAGCACACCGTTTATATCTTGGATGAGCCGACCACTGGACTGCACCTAGCCGACATCGAGCGTCTGCTGGAGGCGCTGAACAAGCTGGTAGATGCTGGGCACACAGTCCTGTTGATCGAACACCACGTGGACGTGATCAAGACCGCCGATCACGTAGTCGATCTAGGACCGGAGGGCGGGCACCGGGGAGGAGAAGTTGTGGTCACTGGAACGCCCGAAGAGGTGGCTGCGTGCAGAGCCTCGTACACAGGACGGTTCCTCAGAGCACATTTGCACCGCCATTAGACGGTCAATCAGCAGGTCGCTCACTGCTCCGAAGCTTATCCGCGCACAGCCCGATAACACGTATTAACGGTAACGATTCCTTGGCTTCGACTCCGACGGACTATCTTGATGGAGCGCAGCAGCCACCCGATTGCTTTGCCGGGCTAGAAGCAGGTTTGAGGCGATTTTCGAGTACCCGTAACCCACGCGCAAGGTCATCGGTTTGGCTCCCGCTTCATAGGCCTTCCGCAACTCCGGCTGCTCAAGCCAGCGGAAACTGCCGTAAGGGCGGCGATACTCGCCGTAGAGCTGAATGTCCCAATTGCCATGCTGAAAGTCTTGGTAGGGTATGCCAGAATCGTCTTGCAGAATCGCCCCGCTGACGGCCAGGATCTGATCGCGAATCAGAGAAAACTCTGCTCGATGCGGCATATAGGAAGTCGCTTTCAACAGAGTTGTGGCCCCCTTCATTCGGGACAAGTACGTCAGGAATGGACCGTTCTCCGCAAGTCGATCATTGGCAAGATTCACTGAGAAGTAATAGAGCTTGTGCAGGGTCAGATCAGAGCTGCGAAACTCAATTTCTACACCTTTGTTCCCAAACCGTCCTGGCGCCTTGTAGTCGGCAGCGCGGTCGATGACACGGCCTTGATCATCAAGACGAATGTAGCGAAAGCCGAGAATAGTATTGTGAGTGCGCGCCAACAGATGCAGAATCGGCAGTAACAACCCATCGGTGACCTGCCCACGAAATTCGCGATCCATCTGGCGCGTGACGAAGAAACTGCGGCTTAGCTCGGAGCTCACTGCGTTCCGCATCTCTGCCAGATACCTCGGAAGCTCTTTTCTTTTGAACTGCGGCGGAGCCGGCAGTGTTCCCGGCGGTTCCAGGCCTACCATTACAAAGGATGCGCTCTTCGGAAAGCAGAGAGTGGGCGTGAGCGCGTCCGGTCCGCCGAAAGGATAGAAAACGGAAACTGCCCGCAGACTGGAATCGTTAAGCTCCTTTTCCTGGAACTGCTGCAAACCTTGGATCAGTCCGGCTTCGGCTTTGCCCCAAGCTGCGTCGAGGAACCGGTGGTGCTCTTTCCAGGCTTCGGTCATCTCGAGATCCTTGAATGGGCTACCCTCCGGGCCCGACAATCCGCTGATGAACCGTGCGACATCGTCTGCGTAGCGCAAATGAGGTACAGCATCCGTTTGCGCTTTTTCCTCGTGTTTCGATATAGCTGTAGACGAATGCCCGCATCCAAACAGGCATAACGCCGAGGAAAGAGCAAGGCTCCTGGAAACGCAATTGAGATATCCAGACATCGGCTTAGCCTTCAGATCGGCAGAAACACAGAAATTTCCACAGCGGGGGCGGCTTTGGATTCAGGGTAACATCGGCGCCCTCTGGTATAAAGTAATTTCAGCGATCCGGAGGACCCCGATGAGACTGCTTTCTCTCTGCTGTGCTGGCGTGTTACTCGTACAAATGGCGTGGGCCGATCAGGTCATCATGAAAAGCGGCGACCGCGTCACCGGCAGCATCGTCAAGAAAGACGGGGATACCCTCACGGTCAACGGAAAGGATTTCGGAGAAGTGAAGCTCAAATGGCCTGACGTCGCGGAGATTCAAACCGAGCAGCCTATCAATGTCGTCCTTTCCAGTGGCCAAACCGTCAAGGGCGTAATTTCAAGCCAGAACGGCCGCGTTCAGGTCGGCGGGCAAAGTGCAGTCCTTGCCGATGTCACCGCGCTGCGAAATGACGCCGAACAGGCAAAGTATGAAAAATTCCTTCATCCCGGTCTGCTCGACCTCTGGACCGTCAATGGCAGCATCAACATCGCGGGCACCAAAGGTAATGCCGAGACATCCACGCTAACGACACCGTTCAATTTCGTCCGAGCGTCGAATACGAGCCGAACCACCGCATACTTCAATTCCATTCGCGCGACAGCTACGGTTGGGGGCGTTAACGCTCAAACGGCACGGGCAGTGCGTGGGGGCTGGGGATACAACCACAACATCACGAAGAAGATTTTCTTCAACGGTTTTAACGATTACGACTACGATAAGTTCCAGTCCCTCGATCTACGAGTGGTACTCGGAGGAGGTCTCGGCTACTCGATATGGTCGGACAAAAATGGCCAGCTGGGGGTTGTTGCAGGCGGCGCCTGGAATCGCGAAGCGTTTTCGGCCTCAGGATCCCAAGCAGCATTTACGCGGCATTCGGGTGAAGGCTACTGGGGCGATGACTTCAATTACAAGCTCAATTCCAGGGCTAACGTCACACAAGCCTTCCGTATGTTCAACAACCTGTCCGATACGGGCCAGTATCGCCTCAACTTCGACACTGGCATGACAATGCAGCTTGTCAAATGGCTGAACTGGAATCTCGCTCTCAGTGATCGCTATTTGAGTAATCCACCAATCGGCCGCAAGAAGAACGACTTCCTCTATAGCACCGGGTTCGGTTTCTCGTTCGCGCGATAACTATCGACCGGCCGCAGCCTGCCGGTTCTTGAGAAGATCTCGAATTTCGGTCAACAGCAGAATATCTGCCGGGGGCGGAGGTGGGCCCCCGGGCTTTGCTGGAGGATTGATCCTAGTGAGCAACGCCTGAAACGGCTTCACGATCACAAAGTAAACCACTGCGGCAGTGATTAGAAATGAGATCACGGCATTGATCACATTGCCGACGGCGATGGGTCCGAGTTTCCAGGCCGCAAAATCCGGCTGTCCTCCGGCAGCGGCGATAATGGGAGTAATCACGTCCTTGGTCACCGAGGTCACGATTCCAGCGAAGGCTGCCCCGATAATCACGCCAACGGCCAAGTCGATCACATTGCCGCGTAACACGAACTCTTTAAAACCAGCCATACTGTTTCCTCCTATCGCAGGTTAAGGGAACTCAGTGTACTACGTCGTTCAGAAGGAAGCCAGCGTCGCCAGGACCGATAAGGGACATTAACGGTAGTCTCTAGGGCCGATTGTCCGAGCCCGGGGAACTACGTCGGCCGTTTCTTTTTCATGCCCTGACTAGTCCAACCTTATTCCAACTTCTTTTTTGGAGGTACCGGAATGCCGGGAATCTTGACGTTGACCACATTCAGTGACGACCGTGTGGTGAAATAAAGGGACTTCCAATCATCGCCGCCAAACGCAACATTCGTCGTGAAGTTCAGGCCGTGCACGATGCGTCCTAACTTCTTTCCCTTCGAGTCGAGGATGTAGAGACCGCCGGCGCCCCCCGTATAGACGTTTCCCGCCGTGTCTACTTTCATACCGTCTGGCCCACCGGGCTCCGGGCCGCTCATATCGGCGAATAACCTGCTCGATGCTTTCGCTAGCGAACCGTTCGACAGCAAATCGTAGGCGCGAACGTGGCGAGGTCCGGAGTCAACGATGTAAAGGATCTCTTCATTGGGCGAGAACGCGAGCCCGTTCGGAACGACCATTCCGTCCGCCACGAGCGAAATCGAGGTTAGGTCGGGCGAAACTCGGTACACGCCCACCGTCGCATCAGTCGGCCCTCCCCCTGGGGCAGTAAAGTAAATGGAGCCGTCGGACTTCACCACTACATCATTTGGTGGCGGCAAGCGCTTGGCCTGAAAGCTGTCGGCGACGACTGTAATGGCGCCGTTCGCCTCTGTGCGAGTGACCCTCCGGGTGTCCCGCTCAGCTGAAATTAGACGGCCTTGCAGATCGCGTGTCAGCCCATTCGCACCGTTTGTGCCTTCCAGCGCCACAGTCACGCCCTCGCCAGGGGTGAACTTCATGCGCCTTGATGCCTGCATCGAGTTGAATAGGAGATAGTGGCCTTCGGCAACCCAAACCGGACCTTCAGCCGGATTGCCGGCGACGCCGTAGCCAGAGCCCAATTCGCGGATCGGCTCGGACGTGGAAATGATTCGATCCAGTTCTGACGCGTAACGATCGATCTTTTTCGTGGTCTGGGCGCTTGCGATCCGAAGAACCCCAGTTGTGATGATTCCGGCCGCAGGTGCCATCCTTAGCATCCGCCTACGCGAAATGCTAGGGCTTTCTGATGAACGAGCAGTGGCAACACTTGATCCTTGCATAGGGCTGATTCTATAGCATCTCAACCTCACGAGACTTATGGCTATAGCGGACGCTGCCGCTCTCCAGCCGGACACAGGATGAGAGTTAGCCCACGGTCTGATGTCGGGCATTATCGACAGTGATTTCGGAAGCTAAGGAGGCGACTATGCCCGTTCCGAGCCTTCCACAATCGAACCGACTCCGATGCGACCTAATCCTCACGTTAGCGGAAGAGAATTGGCGCAGGAAAGCCTATGGAAAGATGCCAGCTTTGTAGTCGCCGAGGATTTCTCCAGCAGCACGTGCGCCTTCTTGTGCAGCTCCTTCCATGAATCCCTGGAAACTGATGGAACAGTGTTCGCCGGCAAAGTGGCATCTTCCCGACTGCTCGCGTTCCGCGCCTGCGAATCCAGTGTACTGACCGACATTCCAATGGGAATAGGATCCAAGCGAATATGGGTTTCTAGCTGGTACATCCAGCGTCGCTCTCCCATTCCATTCGTGAGTGATGCCGGGAAAAACAGGCTCCAATTGTGCCAGAAATTGGGTCGCGTAATTCTGGACCACGCTGGACTTAGTGGGATCGCCCGTGAACGGAATGTCGCCGGTATAATCCACAAGGATGCCGGTGCGTCCCACTTGCGCGCGAGTCACATCCCAGGTGCTCTGATATCCGGTGTCCGCAACGCTCGATCCGGTACTGATGCCCCATGGGCCGGACTCATTCCATAGCCTGCTCTTGAACTGCAGATGAAGTTTGGCGTTGGTTCCGTACGCCAGTTCCTCGATGGCAGTTGTCTTAAGTAGATTGAATCCTGCTTTGCTGTAGTCCAGATTCCGCAAAATCGAAAACGGAATGGCCAAAATCACTCGATCCGCAATTTCCTCGAACTTCGAAGAGGGGGTCTTGAAGCCAAGAGTGAAAGAGCCGTCGGGGTTCTCGGCGATCGAGCTTAGAGAGGCGCCCAGCCATATAATTCCCGGAGCGAGCGCGGAAGCGATTGCTTGGGGAAGCCGTTCATTTCCGCCCGCCAGATGATACCGTTCGTCGGAACTACCGAACAGACGGAAATTTCCCGGCACAGACTGAAATCCCAGCAGATAGATCAAATTGAGCGAGCTCTGAGCCAAGGTCGCGGCGCCATACTCGGCGTCGTAGGCGATGTCCAACAATTGCCCCATGGGCGAGCCGTGTCCTCCCGGCACGCGCGTCTCAATCCAGTCGTATATGGAGGTGTGGTCGAGCAGCCATCCGGCCGCTGTATAGGAGTTGTAGAGTGTCGGATAGCCGGCAGCCAGAAAATCCTTTTTGACGGCGCTGTAGACCGGATTGAAATCCTGATTCGCCTGGGTTCGTGAATAATACTGTCCGAACAGCCAGGCTGTGTCCGTGGATTGTGTTGGTTCTGCCGCGATCAGATCGGCGACCTCGATTTTGAACCGTTTGGCCAATCCCAGAATTGTCTTGTGATTCGAGTCGATGAGCTCGCCACAATGTTCACTGACCTGCGCGTTTTCCCATGAGGTCGTGTCGGAATGCATGCGTCCGCCGATGCGGCTAGACGCTTCGTAGACTGTCGAACGATATCCGGCGTCCTGTAGCGTGAGTGCCGCGTTCAGGCCCGCCATCCCGGCGCCCACAATAGCGATACGGGGCTGTGCCGCCGCCCAGGCTGGCGTGCGACTTCCGAGCACCGTAGTTGCAATGGCTGTGCCCGCTTTTAAGAAGTCGCGCCGGCTGGGTGCGGGGTCGTGGGCGGCAGATTCTTCGTAAAGTTGCTGCAACCATCTCAGTACAGGTGTACGCGCCATAAAGGGTTCCTCAAGCCAAAGCCGTAGCGACTAGAATAGCCCGAAATCCTGTGGTTTTGGCGCGGCCACTTCAACCCAGGTGCTGAGGAAACATCGGCCCGGGCGTACAGCCGCACGGAGGTGTCTTCGTGCCCCGAACAATCCCCCGTTATTTCCAATTATTGGTAGGCGACCGCGGCCCGCCTTGCCATCCCAAGCCGCGTTGCGAAACGGCTCAAAGGACCGTAATTGACACACCCAAGCCTGGGCTATGCGGCGCAACCAAAGCGCATGCTGGTCCGTCGTGAGATGCGCAACTCCTTGAGTAACTAGGCATAGCACCCGCCGATCTCGTTTGGCAGAGCAGGTGCCTTCTCAGAAGATCGACGTGCCCCTTTCATACGACTCTGCTCTGATCTTCGTTTTGCACTCAGGATGCATGGGTCGGGTGACCAACGGGCGCGTTGAGCGTGGCCCGGCAGGGGAACTTAAGGTGTATAGCCCTCATCCGAAGAGAGTCAACGAGTACATCTCCGGCCGGAATCTACGCAGTTGGTGTGTCATCGGGCCAGACGGCCAACCGATTCCACATTGGTGTTTTGTCCATCCTGAGGACCATATACGCATGTTTCAGCGCTGAAGCGTCTGGCTCTTCCGAATGAGATTCACTCGGCGAGCGAGTGGATGATATCCAGCATTAACGGTAGTGCGGCCGGGCGCATCGGAGCGGGTCAGGTGTTCTCGTAAGGCTTCTTGGTGGGTCCTAGTTTGGATAGATCTAGGCCATGGAGCTTCTGACTATCCTCTTCCTTCTGGGTTCCTTCGCTGTTGTGTATGTCGGTCTCGTCCAATATCCGCCTCTTGATTTACTGGCGCCGGCGATCCTTTTTGTGATCGGTTTCGCGATGGTGGGCCTCTTTCTGCGCCAGGGTCGTAAGGAACGCCAAAAGCCAACCGGGCGGCACATTACTGCTGCGCTTCTTCCTTGGGTTGTGGCTGTCCTATTTTTCGTCAATGGAGAGATGGATGATTCGACGGAAATCCGCTATCCGACGGTCATTATCGAAACGCACTACGGATCGAGAATCGGCGGCAGGAGCCTGATCGTGCGATCGTGGCGTCCCAATCGTCAGACGGAAACGATCTACATGAGTGCCTTCGCGCCGTTCTACTTCCCAGGTCGGCAAATCACCGTTGGGATCAAATCCGGCGCGCTCGGGATTCCCTGGATTAGAAGCATCTCGCGATGAAGTCGCACGCCATGCGAGCCCGGCATGTGGCAACAGCGTGAACTTGGCTAAGGTCCGGGTGGCCGACAAATGAACACCAATTTCAGAAATTGACGACTAAGCCGAGTTAATCCGCAGTAAGCGACCCAGTGTGCACGGGCGCCGGGACTTCCTGAGCGAACCCCCCAGTGACGGTGCATCCGATTCCTGGGGGAATGGCAAAATCATCCTGTATGGAAACTGTTGACCTCGCCGTTCAATCTGACGATACTCGGGAGGCGGCCGCCGGCTTGCTGGTCCAGCACTTTGACGAGCCCCATGGCTGGCCGAGTCTGGCTTCTGCCCGGGAGGAGTTGACGAGGGTAATCACCGAGGGCTTTGCACGCGCGATACTCGACGCCGGTATCGTTGCTGGATGGGTCGGTGGGTTACCCGAGTACAAGGGACGCGTTTGGGAACTTCACCCGATTGTCGTACATCGCCGATATCGACATCGCGGAATCGGCCGTACACTGGTTGCATTATTTGAGTCCGAAGCAGCCAGGCGTGGCGCCCTGACGCTTACGCTTGGAACAGATGATGATTCTGGAATGACCTCGCTCTCGGGGGTGGACTTGTACATCGACCTACCGCGACATCTAGCCGAGCTTCGCGATCTGGGGCGCGGACATCCGTTTCTGTTCTACCGGAAGCTTGGGTTCGTGGTAAGCGGCGTCATGCCAGACGCTAATGGAGTTGGTCGTCCGGATATTTACATGTCGAAGCGAGTATCTCGTTAGCAGGTGCTTCGGTGAGTCGAGTTGCCGAGAAACGTCCAAACAATTGAAGTGACCGGCGTCGGGCCGGGCCGGAACTCATAGCCGTCTCAAAGCTGGAACTGCCTGTTGTGTCGCATTATCGGAAGGCTTTCACAAGGCTGCAGCGGAGATAGTGTCCGGATACGCCGTAATACATTCCCTATCTACTTCTTGATCGAGTAAGCTTAGTTAAATCAAGCGTATGCCGCTTTCCGTAGGCGACAAACTCGGTCACTACGAAGTTGTCTCCTTGCTCGGCCAAGGGGGAATGGGTGAGGTGTACCGCGCCAAGGACACCAAGCTCGACCGCGACGTGGCTATCAAGGTTCTTCCGCAAGTGCTCGCGCGCGATCCGGAACGACTGGCAAGGTTTGAGCGGGAGGCCAAAGTTCTCGCCTCGCTCGATCATCCCAACATCGGACACATTCACGGAATCGTTGACTCCGAGGATTCGCGTGGGTTAGTCCTTGCCCTGATCGAAGGACCGACACTGGCCGACAGAATCGCAGCCGGATCGCTTCCGGAGGACGAAGCGATTGCCATCGCAAAGCAAATCATCGAGGCGCTGGAATACGCACACGATCGCGGCGTGGTCCATCGCGATCTGAAACCCGCGAACGTAAAGATCACACCCGAGGGCGTCGTCAAAGTGCTGGACTTCGGCCTCGCTAAAGTGCTCGAAGACGAGCCGCCGCAATCGTCGCTTACTAATTCACCAACGCTTACAGTGGGGCACACCCGCGCCGGAGTGATCCTGGGAACGGCCGCCTACATGTCGCCCGAGCAGGCCGTCGGCCGCACCGTGGACCGCCGCAGCGATATCTTCTCCTTCGGTGCGGTGCTGTTTGAGATGCTCACGGGCAAGCGCGCGTTCCCCGGCTCCGCAACGCCGGATGTGCTCGAATCGGTAGTCAAGAACGATCCGGATTGGTCCGCGCTGCCGGCGGGGACGCCAGGGTATTTGCGGAGGCTGCTGGAGCGGATGCTAGCCAAGGATCGCAAGCAGAGGTTGCAGGCGATCGGGGAGGCGCGAATCGCGCTCGAGAATCCGAGCGTGGCTAAGGCCCTGCCCCACAAGGCGGCGCAAACCGCTTGGGCAGTGGCGGCGGTGCTGGGAATGACCGCTCTGGTGATCGAGTGGGTGCATTTCCGGGAAACGCCGCCCGCGCTGCAGACTCTTCGCTACACCATCGCCGCCCCGGAAAACAGCGTCGTTAGCCACTTCGCGATTTCTCCCGACGGCCGGAATCTGGCGATGGCTGCCAGCGTGAACGGGAAGCAGCAGCTTTGGCTCCGCCCCATGGATGGGCTGGAAGCGAAGCCCATGCCCTTCACCGAAGACGCGATTTTCCCGTTCTGGTCTCCGGACAGCCGCTACATCGCGTTCTTCTCGCAGCAAAAGCTGAAGAGGGTTGACCTAACCGGTGGACCGGCGCAGACCTTGTGCGACGCGGGGGCGGGGCCGCGCGGCGGCGCTTGGGGCCGCGATGACATGATTCTGTTCTCCGCCGGGACCACGGGCCTTGAAAGTGCAATCCAGCGCGTCTCCACGGGTGGAGGAGTGCCTCTGGTGATCGCGAAATCGAAGGACAACTATTTCCATCCCACGTTGCTGCCCGATGGCCGGCACTATCTATATGTGTTAACTCGGGGGCCGGCCGCCGGCGTGTACTTCGCGACCCCCGCCGATCCTGGCGGCCGGCAGGTGCTCAAGGACGAATCCCGCGTGGTGTTTGCCGACGGGTATCTGTTGTTCGTTCGTGACAACACTTTGATGGCCCAGCCCTTCGATCCCGAAAAGGGCAACACAACGGGAGACGCGGTTCCGGTGGTCGATGGTGTTTCTCCCGGCAGCCTTAACTATGCACCTATTTCAGCCTCCGATACCGGGCTGTTGGTGTACCAGAAGGGCGATGTCAGTTCTGCGTTACGCACGCAGCCCCTCGAATGGCGCGACAGAACCGGCAGGGTGATCGGGGAACTCGGCGCCGCTGGAGGAACCCCGAATCTTTCGCCGGATGAAAAAACGATCGCGTTCGTTCGATCAAAGGGCCCTCGTGCTTTTGATCTGTGGCTGTGGGACGTTGCGCGGGGAACGCCCGCGCGCTTTACCGGGCTGAACGGCGGAAGTTTTGGTTCCATCTGGTCCCTTAAAGGAGACCAGGTGGTTTTTACTCATTCCGATCCGCGGGGCGGCTATGAGATTCTTCGAAAGGCGGCCAGCGGTTCAGGGCAGGAGGAAACCGTGGTTCCGCGCGTGGAACTGCCTCTGCGGGTTGTCACCGATTGGTCGCGAGACGGGAAGTTCCTCACCTTTACGCAGATCGGCTCGAAGCGCAAGATGGAGTTGTGGGCGGTTCCGATGACCGGGGGAGACCGGACGCCGTTCCCG
>JBAIXM010000192.1:0-23256 GCA_037916615.1 Bryobacterales bacterium | reverse complement strand
GCGTGTGTTCCTGGTGCAGACCGCCGAAAAAATTCCGACGCGCATCATTCTGACCGCCAAGGGCTCCGCCGGACATGCCTCGCTCCCCCGAACCGACAATCCGGTGCTGAAGCTGGCCCGCGCGCTGGTGAAGCTGGCGGATGCGGATCAGCCAACGCGCCTGAACGGAACCACGCGAACGTATCTGCGGGAACTGTCCGCGTTTCCGGAGTACGACTGGCTCGGTCCGCTGCTGCCCCGCCTGGAAAATCCGGCCACCATGCAATCCGCTGCCAGCCAGATACGGAACCGGGATGTGGAACTGGATGCGGCGCTGCACACCACCTTTACGCCGACCATGCTGAGCGCCGGCATCAAGATCAACATGATCCCCAATTCGGCGGAGGCTCAGGCCGATGTCCGCAGGCTGCCGAACGAAACTACCGACGACGTCCTGGCCCGGTTGCGCCAGATGGTTGGGGATCCGTCGATCGAAGTCACCCTGGCCCCGGGAGCCCAGTTGCCGGCCACGCCGCCGAGCCCGCGATCGAGTGCCGCCTATCATGCGCTCGAGCGGGCGATCGGCCACGTTTACCCCCGGCAGGCGACCATCGTGCCGTTCATGTCCCGCGGCGCCACGGACGGAAGTTTTCTCCGCGCGCGCAATGTCCCCGTCTACGGAGTCCCGATTTTCGTGCGCGAGAGCGGCGAGAGCCGCGAGCACGGTAACGACGAGCGGATCTCGCTTGCAAACATCGAGGCGGGAGCCGAGTTGCTCTGGCAGATGGTGCTCGAAACGGCCGGAGACAACTAGAATCGACGAATCACGTCAGGCCGCGCGCACCTCGATCGGTTTCCCCAGAGCCTTGGACGCCTTCGCCGCCGTGATGTGGAGCATGCCTTTATCCAGGCTGGCCGTTGTCTTCTCTACGTCGATGGATTCGGGAAAGCCGAAGCAGCGGTAAACATCGTTGGATTCGAACTCTGACCACACCGTGTGGGCGTTCCCGGCCTTTTCGTCCAACTTCGCATGGACGATGATCTCCGTAGGCGTCGCGGTGACCTGCACGTCCTTGGTTTCGTAGCCGGGCAACGTCATCGCGAGCTCGTACTTCGAATCGGTTTCTCTCAGCTCGGCCGCAGGCCACCCCATGACCTCGTGTTCGGCCTTGATCCAGTCCTCGAAGGCATGGCCCAGCTCACGTCCGCGCCGCTCGAACATTTCAAAAGCGCGGCGCCGGACCTCCCCGAATTGCTTCTCGATTTCCTGGAACAACTGGACCGGCCTGGCATTCTTATCCTCGATCTTTTGGACGGGTATATGTGCCATTATGCAGACTCCTTTCCTTCCCTGAGAGGGTTTGAAAACAAATCAGCATTCGGTGTGCCAACGGCTCCCCAGCGGCGCACGGGCTGGTTCCGGCGCAGGTTTTCCGACCTGTTCCCCGCCGGACCCGGGAAGGGGCGCGAAAAGGGCCGCCGGCCGGGCTGGGAGGCGATCAATCGCTGACAGGAATCTGTGTGATTGCGCTCACCCAGAAAGGATGTGAGGCATATCGCCCATCGGCAGCGTTTCCTCTCAGTAGAATCGCCGTGTAGGCTGGTATCAGGATTGCTGCCTCGTAACCGGAGGAGAAATCCGAAAAACTATGAAGGTCCGCGATTTAATGTCAAAAACCGCCATATCCTGCCAGCCCGAAACCAATTTGGCCGTAGCTGGCGCCTTGATGTGGGAGAACAACTGTGGCGCGCTCCCGGTTGTGAGCCAGCAGGGAAAAGTAACCGGGATTCTCACGGATCGCGATATGTGCATCGCCCTGGCTACCCGGAATCAGCAGTCCTCCCAGCTTACCGCTGCCGATGTCGCCACCAAACAGACTGCAGTGTGCAATCCCCTCGACGACGTTCATTCAGCCCTAAAGACCATGCGCAAGGCGAGAGTGCGCCGGCTGCCGGTGGTGGATGGCGAAGGTCTTCTCGAAGGGATCCTTTCGATGGACGACATCGTTTTGCAGGCGAAGAAAGCCAACGGGAAGCAGGCTCCCGAAGTGTCGTACGCCGATGTGGTCGAAGCGCTCCAGGCGATCTATCAGGACCATCGCAAAACGGAATAGCCCAGACAGCCTAAGCCCGATTCCGTGTCTTACGCGGTGAAGTCGCGCATGGCGTGGCCCTGCGCTACGAGTAATCCGCGAAACGCGGCCCGTCGTTCGTCGTGATTGAAGCTATAGTAGATGTTCCAGGAGGCCTTCATTCATGACGGGACGCGCTTTGCGGCACACTGCCGCTCTCTGCACAATCGCCTTTGCTGCGCTGGCCGCAGTCTCCGTAGTTCTCCTGGCCGGGCCATCCGTCTATCCGACCGGCACGACCCTTTACCGTCCTGACCGCACCTGGAACGGCTATACGGTTCTCTCGCCTTTGAATACGCAGGCCGCTGTCGTGATCGACATGAACGGCAAGATCGTAAAGCAATGGGACGGCTACAATCTCTCAGCGGGTGGACCGGCGCGCGTCTTTCCCGGCGGCCTCATCATGGGAGCGGCCGGAGCGAATCCGCCCCGTCAGGAATCGCTCGAGCTGGTGGCGCGCGATTTCGAAGGGAAGGTGCTTTGGCGGTTCGACCACAACGAGCAAGTCGAGGTTCGTGACGGCCAAACAAAACAAGCAAACAAGGTGTGGGCCACGCGACAGCACCACGACTGGCAGCGCGAGGATTTTCCTGCCGGATATTACTCGCCCGGCGTGACGCCCCGCGTCGAAGGCGGCAAAACGCTGCTGCTGACTCACAGGAATCACGTGCAGCCGAACGTCGCGCCGGACGCGATGCTCGAAGACGACCGGATCATCGAGATTTCGCCGGAAGGAAAGGTCCTGTGGGAGTGGGTCGCCAGCGATCACATCGACGAATTCCATTTCAGCGAGGATGCGCGCAAAGCCATCGCGTCGGCTCGGTCCGGCAACGCGGTTCGCGGCTCATTCGACTGGCTGCACGTCAATTCGGCGGCGTACGTCGGGCCGAATCACTGGTACGACGAAGGCGACAAACGCTTTGCGCCGGAGAACATCATCATCAGCAGCCGCGAGGCGTCGCTGATCGCAATCGTCGCCCGCGACGGCTCTCCCAGTGGATCGATTGTCTGGCAGATCGGTCCGGACTATAGCGCCTCGCCGGAGCTGCGCGCGATCCGTCAGGTGATCGGGCAGCATCACGCGCACATTATCCCGAAGGGTCTGCCGGGCGCGGGCAATCTCATGGTGTTCGACAATGGCGGCCCGAGCGGCTATGGTCCCCCGAGTTCCACGGCTCTGAATGGCACGGGCATCTATGCGCGCGCGACCTCGCGCGTGCTCGAGATCGATCCGGTGATGCTGAAGCTGGTCTGGTCCTACACGTCGCCGACGTTCTTCGCGACCAATATCAGCGGCGCGCAGCGGCTGCCGAACGGCAACACGCTGATCACCGAAGGTCCGAGTGGCCGGGTTTTTGAAGTGACGCAGGATGGAACAATCGTGTGGGAATACGTTTTTCCGATATTCGGCGGCGCCCGCGCGGCAAACTCGGTGTACCGCGCTTACCGGATTCCGTACGAGTGGATTCCCCAGCTCGCGCACCCCGTGGAACGGGCGGTGACGCCGCCGCCGGCGGGCGAGTTCCGGGTACCCTAGCCGTCAGCGCGCCGACCGCAGGCCGGAGGCCTTCAGACGCACGCGGAACAGGTGCGTGCAAGAGGTGATGTACAGAGTCTTGCCGTCTGCATCCCCGAAAGCGAGATTCGAAGCGCAAATACGCGGGCGCGGCTCGCCGCCGATTTGCGGCAACTGGATCGTTCCAAGGCGTTTGCCGTTCGGAGCCGTAATCAGAATCTCTCCCTGCCCCGCCGGGCTGACCTGATACACGTTGCCCTGATTGTCAGTCTTGATGCCGTCGTTTCCAGCTTCGATAAACACGCGCGGATTCGCGACGGTGTCATCGGGCAGAACATCGTAGGCCAGCGTTTTGCGGAATCCGGCAGTGACGTATAGCGTCTTTTCATCGGGGGAAAGTGCGATGCCGTTGGGATAATCCCCGGGGTGGTCGCGATCGCCGTTTAGGTAGATCACCCGGCCGCCTTTGACCAGGTAGAAACCGTTGTAGGGAAGCTCGCGCTGCGGGCTGTCGGCGCCGCCGCGCAGCCCGTTCACGCTGTCGGTGAAGTAAATCGAGCCGTTCGACTTCACAACGACGTCGTTCGGCCCGCTGAAGCGCTTGCCTTCGTAGCGATCGGCCAGTAGGGTTCGGGAGCCGTCTTTTTCCAACCGCACCAGCGTGCGATCGGCCATCGCGGTGATGATCAGGCGGCCTTGCGGATCGAGGGCCAAGCCGTTCGAGCCAATGAGCAGGATGGCGAGCCTTCCGGCAATCGTCTGCTGGCCGACGTTGAGGTTGTTGCTGCCGGTGAATCCGCTGCGTTCCAGAAACACCGAGAGCGGGGCGTTGGGCTGCCACTTGTAGATCACGTTCGCCGCGCAATCGCTGAACAACAGGTATCCGCCGTTTGCATCGTTGACCCACACCGGACCCTCGGTCAGCCCGAAATGCTCGCCCAGGATTTCGAGCGGAGAATCGGCCGTCAGGATCGAATCGAGCGCGGGATCCAGCCGCACGAGACTGTAAGGGACCGTGCGGATCACCTGGGCTTGCAAGGCTGCGGCGAGGAGCAGGAGCATTCGAAGATTCTTCATGGCGAACGCGCCCAGCATATCGCACTCGCGGCAGCAGGAGGGATGCGAAAATAGGCGATGCTGCAAAGGAGGTTTTGAACGATGAGATTCCGGTGGGTGATTGTCGGATTCTGCGTTGGCGTTCCGGCGCTGCTTGCGCAGTCAACGTCTAAGAGCGCAGCGGATTGGCCGATGTACAACCGCGACCTGGCCAGCACGCGCTACTCTCCGCTGACGCAGATCAACGTAGCGAACGTATCCAAGCTGGCGCAGGCCTGGAGCTACCGGCTCCAGCCGGAAGGCCGGACGCTCACGTCGTCGAGCCCGGCGGAAATTTTTCAGGAAATCACGCCGATTGTGGTCAACGGCGTCATGTACACGCCCGCCGGGAATCGCGTGGTTGCGCTCGATCCAGAAACCGGCAAGGAGATCTGGCGCTACGAATTGAAGACTGGCCTGGCATCGCAGCGCGGACTCTCCTATTGGCCGGGCGACAAGAACAATCCCCCGCGGATCATTTTCACGACCGGGCACAAGATGGTCGGGTTGAACGCGAACACCGGCAGAATCGACCCGGGCTTTGGCAAGGAAGGTGAGGTCGATCTGGAGGTCACGTACGCAGGCGCGCCGACCATTTACAAGAACCTCATCCTGCTGGGAACCAATTTCTACGGCCCCGGCGAGCGGCACATCAATCCGGCGCTCGACCAGGCCGGCGGCCAGCGCGGCGATACGCACGCATACGACGCCCGAACCGGGAAGCAGCTTTGGGAATTCCACACGATCCCGCGGCCGGGCGAAGTCGGAAACGATACCTGGGGGAACGACAGTTGGAAGAACCGCACGGGCAACAACGTGTGGTCCTTCGCGCTGACCGTGGATGAGCAGCGCGGCATTCTCTATCTGCCAATCAGCGAACCGGGCGCGAATTTTTACGGCGGCGATCGGCCGGGCAACAATCTGTTCGGCGATTCCATTGTTGCCCTGGATGCGGAAACCGGAAAACTCAAGTGGTATTTCCAGACGGTGCATCACGAGCTCTGGGATTACAACCTGCCTCCGGCTCCGGGATTGGTCGACATCGTCAAAGACGGCAAGAAGATTCCGGCGCTGGCTCAGGTCGGCAAGATAGGGTACATGTTTATCCTGGATCGCGTCACCGGCAAGCCGGTGTTCGGCGTGGAGGAGCGTCCGGTGGCGCAGGGGAACGTGCCGGGCGAGCACTATTCGCCCACGCAGCCGATTCCAGTGAAGCCGCCTCCAATCGCGCGCGTGAGCTTCACCAAAGACGACCTCGTTCGGCCGGAAGACACGACGCCCGAGCACGCCAAGGCCTGCCAGGAATGGTACGACAAGTGGCAGCCCTACAATGCCGGTCCGTATACGCCTTGGACGTATCATGCTGAAGGCGACACGACCGCGAGACCGACGATCAACTTTCCCGGTCTGGACGGCGGCGTGAACTGGGGCGGGACCGCTACCGATCCGAAGTTGGGCTATGTGTTTTTGGCGACCAAAGACAGTCCGGGAACCGGCTGGTTGCAGAAGAACCCGAAATACACGCCCGGAAACACGGAGGGCCTGGTCGAATATGTTCGCGGCAATCCTCAGGGTTTTGGATTTAACGCCCCGTTGAAGGACGTGAGCGGCAAGACGATCGCCAATCTTCCGTGCTTCCGGCCGCCGTGGGGCCGTCTGATCGCGGTCAACGCAAACACCGGCGATTTTGCCTGGCAGGTTCCGCTGGGACTGGTGGAAGCGTTGCCGGAGGGCAAGCAACTCGCAGGATCGGCCAACAGCGCCGGTCCGATTGTTACCGCTGGAGGGCTGGTGTTCGTCGGCGCCACACGGGACGCCCGGCTGCGCGCGTTCGATTCGAAGACTGGGAAAGAACTGTGGGTCGCGAAGCTGCCGTACGTCTCGACCGCGGTGCCGGTGACGTATCAGGGGAAGAACGGGAAGCAGTACGTTGCGATCATCGCTGCGAGCGGCGCAAATGTGAACGGCGCTCCGAAGGATAGCCAGTCACTGGTCGTGTTTGCGTTGCCGTAAGGGGACGAAAACACTTCAGCCTCGCCGCCCGGGTGGACGGCGAGGCTGAGTATCTGTGAGGCTGGCTTGTCGCTCAGAACTGGATGCGAGCGACGAACTGGCCGGTACGGGGCTGAGTGCCCGCGCCGGCAAGAGTGTTGACGAAACCGTATCCACTCGAGAGCGCACCCAATTGCCCGTTCGGGAATGGGTTGGTGGCAAAGGTGGTCGCCTGCGGATTCGAGTTGGAGGGCGCATTGTAGAAGGTCCGGTTGAACACGTTTTGGAATTCAAAGCGGACTTGCAGAGTAACGCGGTTTTCCCGGGAAAGCGGGAAGAGACGCCCGAAGCTCATCGATTCGGCCGGTTGACGCTGCCAACGGTAACCTTCGTAGTAGGCCGCAGCGCTACCGAACTGGCCGGCGCCGACATCTGTCCAGGCCTTCGGATTCAGGACGAGTTGCTTGGTGGGATCGAAGCAGTGGCAGTTCGGATCCACTGAATAGAACGACTGACCGGAAACCACGTTCTGGTAAGTCGATCCGCCGCCCCACACAGCCGGATTGTTGAATACGGGGAACACGCCGCGCGCCAATTGACCTAAGAGACCGTTATTGGACTTGGCAACCGTGAGCAATTGTCCGCTCTGATATCGCAGAACAGCACCTAGGGTCCAGTCACGCGTAAACCAGGAAACCGCGTGCATCGCCTTATTGCCAGCTACCATCCGAGGAGTCTGGTAGTTGAGCGAGATAATGCTGACCAAAGGCCGTTCGAAAGCCGAGATCTCTTTGTTCTGAGCGTAGTTGTAGACATCGTTCACCGGCGGCGCATTTGGCGTCAGATAGCCTGTATCCGAATTCACACCCAGATTGAATTCTCTGGAGTATGTGAACGCATACTGGAAATCCAAGCCATGGGAATAACGCTTGGTGAACTTCATCTGGAGCGCATCGTACCAAGTAGAGCCAAGCGGCGGCCCCAGGAACGGCGGAACGCCGTAGAACTGCGGATACGGACGTAGTGCCTGCTGCAACAGTTGTGTCGCCGGGAAGCCAGGGTAAACCGCGGGAACGGTCTGGAACCCATTGGCGGCGGTCACGACCTTCAGGCTCGGGAAACGAGCTTGGATCAGAGGCGAATTGATCGGCGTGTTCAGCAAGGCCAGATCGCTCGGGTTGGCGGGGTCCAAGCCGGCGGCCTTGACATCCGAGAGTTGCAGGCTGTTATACGCATACGTAGAGAGCGTCGGCGCCGTCCACCATGCGCCGCGGTTGCCCACGTAACTGACGTCCAAAACCATTCCGCGGGTCACTTCTCGCTGGATCCCAACGCTCCATTGGGTAATGCGCGGGAGCCGCCCCGCATTACGATCGATGAAAATGAAGGGCGACAGCGGCGGAGTGTAGCCGGGTGCTGTGGTGAACGGGAAGTGGGGACGGAAGTCTGGGTAAACCAGCGGGGCGTTCCCAAACCGGTTGCCCGGCGCGTAGGGATTGCCATCCTTCAACAGGCCCGCGGGAACGCCTGCCACAGGCTGGTCCACGAAGTTGAAGAAGTCCGGAACGCTATAGGTAAGAAACGCATTGTTCGGAGAAGTCCCATAGGAGACACCGCCGCCTATGCGGAGAACGGTCTTGTCATTCAGCTTGTATGCGATTCCCAAACGTGGTCCAAAGGCAAGGGGATAGTTGCTGTTGAAGTTACAATTGCAGTTTCCGCCGTAGATCACGGCGCCATTCCGGCCGCCCGCGGCAGGGTTCGGCAAATTGAACGCCGCGGTCTGCATGCGCCCATGCTCTTCACTCAGGAGCGTCGCATAATCCCAGCGGATACCGTACTCGAGCGTCAGCTTGCGATTGACCTTCCAGTTATCCTGCGCGAAAAGTCCGAAAGAGTGATTGCCCAGCCTGGCTGCCGCTAACGGCGAGAGCGTCAGGCTGTTTTCCAAGCCCAGCATGAAGCTGGCGTAGGCAAACCCCGTCGCGCCATTGGAAGTTGGAACACCGGTGTAGTACGGACTGGCGGTCTCAGCAGCGCCGAAGGCGATGGCGCCGTTTGCGCGGGTGGTGTTCACAATGGGCAAACCCTCAAGAATCGCTTCGCCGCCGAACTTGAAAGTATGATTGCCTTTCACCCAAGTGAAATTCGTATTGAACGTGGGTTTTGTGTCTTTCTGGACAATCGCGCCAAACCCAACTCCCATGGGCACGCTGCTGCCGCCCTTGGCGGCGTCCGAGCCGGGGGTGATGGCGGGGAACTCCGGCGCATAGAAGGCCCCGGTGGAACCGAACAGAGTGCTCGAATCAAACGCAGGCGGCAAGTTATGAAGCGAGGTGTTGAGCAACCCCGCCCCCACATGCATAAGGAGCGTCGGAGTAATCGATTGATCGTAGTTGATTCGCGTGGTCTGAGAGAGCGAGTCTGTTGGCTCGGCGGTGGTGAAAACCTGCGTAAATCCATTCGCAGCCGGTGACGTTTGACGGTTGGCCGAATAGAAGAATGAAACTTTCACCGTGGAGCTGATGTTGTGATCAATCTTTAGAGATGGGATCTCGATGTGAGTGAAGTTGTAATAAGCAGGAATGATGTAGTTATTGGTGAGCGCTCCGTTGGTCGGTTGCGGTAGAAGCGACTGGATCTTGAGGGCAGTTGGGTCGAGGCTTGTGCTTGGGATTCTGTTGCCAACGTACGGCTGCCGGAGTACTTGACCGTTCACCGTGACCTGCGAAGCCGGATTGAAAATCTGATTGGCGAACAGTTGGTTCCCGAGTGCGTCTACCTGGGGCACCCCGCCTGACAGCAACTGCGGACCCAGCGCGGTCGAAAAATTGCCCTGCTGATACGCTGCTGTCGGGACCGTGGAGACGCCATTGGTGGTCAGCGTATGCGAAATGAACTGCTCGTAGTTAAAGAAGAAAAACGTCTTGTCGGTGCCGTTGTAAACCTTGGGAATCTTCACGGCTCCGCCGAAGTTTCCGCCGAAGTCATTCCGGCGGATGGAATTCCGGATGTGCTGCCCGGTCTTGAGCGAATCCCTCAAGCCCGCATCGGTGAAGGGCAAACCGGCGTTCATGAAATCGTTCTGGTTGTATTCGAACGCCAGCCCATGATACTGGTTCGTGCCGGACCGCATGGTGTAGTTGATGTAGCCGCCGCCCGCCTGACCGTACTCCGCCGCGAAGTTCGACGTTTGAACCGCCACTTCCTGAATCGCTTCGGTCCCGGTCTGATTTCCCTGATTGAGTTGCCGCCAGAAGCCATTGGTCGCGTCCTGGCCCTCGATGCGGATGGTCTGCGAGCTGGAGGGCATTCCGTTGATGCGGAGCGTGTTCTCGTTCGCAAATTGAGCGCCGGGCAAGAGGCTGATCACTGCCAGCGGATTGCGCACGTTCCCCGCGCCGGTATTGTTGCCGCCGATGGTCTGCAGGGGAAGCTGGTCGAGACGGTCGACGGAGACATTGTGGCTCACCTCGCCGCTCTCGGTTTTCAGGAGCGGAGTCGATTCCGTGATCGTGACCGATTCGGTCGCGGCGCCCACTTGGAGCGTGAAGTCCACACGGAACGTCGTATTGGCAGCTACCTCGATGCCAGTCCGAACTGCTTTCTTAAATCCCGGCGCCGACACGGAAATCTCATAGGTGCCGACAGGCAGTTGAGACATGGTGTAATTCCCGGTCTCCGAAGTCGCGGCAGCAAAGACAGCGGCCGTGGCCGTATTCTTGGCCTCGATCGGCGCGTTGGCGACTACGGCCCCGGTCGGGTCCGAAACACTTCCCGTGATGGTTCCGCGATCACTCTGAGCCAATAGAGACGCCGCAGAGAGGAACAAGGCAACTACGATTACTTTGAAACGCACAGACTACCTCCCCAGCAAAGAATTGAGAAGCCGCTTTAAACGGTGACCCCGAAGCGTACTTCTGCCCAACCCAAACTGTGTGGAAGTTTAACCCACTTGCTTAGTAGCGTCAAGACTAAACCAAATGCATGCAGCAATGTAGTCCCTACCTCCTGTCCGGCTTAGACGCAAATTTGACGCCGATCGCCCGAACGGGTCACGGCAATGCCTGAAGGATCGTTAACTTTATGAATTTATGGAGGCGCTACTTCCGTTTATCGAATTTCGAAGCGCTTCCTCCGCATTGCATGTACCCGGTTCGAACCACGGGCAAGCGCTGGCTCCAAACCGGATGCGCGGGAGCAGGATACTTCGAAAGCGCGGTAAGACCTCGCTCCAGATCGCTCGGGCGAGGGTCCATCCGGGCTAGTACGCACCCGGCCCAGGCATCCGCCCGCAACTCGGGCGACCAACTGTTCTTGATCCAGGCGGCTCCCATGGACGCATCCAGAGCATGCCCTACCTCGTGAGCCAGGATGGCCACGATTCCGCTGTCGCCGAAGCTTTCGTAGGCCGCCGCGAAGAACTGCGGCGAGTACACCAGCTTTCCCTGGCCCGAATCGGCGACCAGCACGACATTGGGCACGGTCGTGTTGCGGAATAAGGCCATCTGCGGACAATGATCGGCGCAAATCGCTTTGAGCGCCGTATTCACGCTGCCGGCCAGCCGCAGCGCATCTGTGGTCGGGCGTTGATCCTGCGCGGGCTTGTAGGAAGACGCGTCTTTCCCCAACGCGCACAGGATTTCCGCGTTTAAACAATGCGGAAGAAGCGCGACCAGCAACCATCCGGTTCTCATTCTGACTCCTGAATTCTGGCTCCTGTCTCCTTTTAGAACGTGCGAACCGGCCGGCCGAGCAGGTCCCGCAACGCGTTCACGCGCTCTCCGCTGCCGACGAGCAAGCCTTCCGGAAAACTCCGATAGGCGAGGATCTTCCGATAAATTTCCGGCCCGGAAACGGAATTCAGCCCCATGCCCGCCAGATACTGCAAGCGCATACTGAGATCGTCGTTGATCTGCGCGCCGGCCAGCATGGGACTCAAATCCATCGCCCGGCCGGCGTAGGTCGCCACTAAATCCACTACGGAATCGAACTTGGCCTCGGCAAGCGATTCCGATACCTTGGCGTACGCGGGCTGGGCTAATCGCTGCGCGAGCGCATCGACATTGATCGGAGAATCGTCGGCCCGGCCGAGCAGTACCAGGTCGTATCCATCGCCGTTCAGGAAATTGCTCCAGACGGTCGCATTCGGGAAGACGCTGAAAAAAGTCGCCAGCTCGGTCTTGACGGTTTCCTCGTCGCTTTCGTAGAGCGGCAGCCATTGCGCCACCACACCGCCCGGATTCAAACGGCTCTTTTCCAACTCGTAAAACTCCTTCGAGTAGAGCGTCGAGGTTCCTTTCACCCAAGGATGAATTGGATCGGTGGTGATCACGTCGAACTTCTCGCGCGTGGTAAAGACGTAGTGCCGCGCGTCGTCGGAAACGATGCGCGTACGTCCGTCGTGCAGCACGTTGTCGTTCTGCTTGGCGAAATACTCTCCTGATGCTGGGGGAATCAAAGGCTCCAGCTCGCAGATGACGATTTGCTTCACTTCCGGATAAGGAACGAAGGATCCGCCCGTGACTCCGGCGCCGAATCCGACCACCAGAACCGAATGCGGCGCAGGATGAACCAGGGCCGGAAGATGTCCCATCATCCGTTGCAAACGCATGTCGAGCACGGCCGTCGAGGCTTCCGATTTTCCGCTCACATAAAAGGACCTCTGCTCGCCCCGCTGCACAATCGCCACCGAGGCGTTGACTCCTTCGCCGACAAACAGCGGCTCGGCGACGCCCAGTCCCTCATCCAGACCGCGCAAAACGGGAGCGACCCGGCGTCCGTAAGCGATCGCCTGCCAGGGAACCGGGGCGACCGTCGCGGACAGACCCAAGGCCACTACCAGACCCACCGCTGCAAGCGCGATCCGCTTGCCGGAATTACCCGCCGCCGAGACGAGCGCGACTGCGGCGCTCGCGGCAGCCATCCAGATCAGCGTTCGCTGGGAACCCTGCGTTCCGATCGCGGGAATCAGCGCCAGGCTGAATACCAGCGCGCCCAAAATGGAACCCGCGGTGTTGGCGGCGTAAATCCCTCCGGCGAGCCGGGCCGGATCCTCGCCTTCCACCGCCGCGCCTGCCAGCGCGAGGGGAAAGCTCGCGCCCCACAGAAGGGTCGCAGGAAGAATCGCGCGCAAGCAGCGGGTCACGTCGAGGTCGAAAGTAAGCCACGGACTGGTCGAGAGCCACGGATCGACGGGCCAGTACGGGAGAGAATACGCCAGAGTAAACGCCGTCCAGGCGATCGCAGCAGCGAGCAGGATCTGGCAGGCCGCGAAAGCCACGCGCGGTTCGCGAACACGGCGAGCCAGGAAAGATCCGGCGGCGCTCCCGGCCCATAGTCCGAACAGAAACACCGCGAGAACAATCGAGAAGGTGTAGACCGTGGCGCCCAGCATCAGCGACAACAGGCGCGTCCAAACCACTTCGGCGCCGAGCGCGCTCAAACCCGAGAGCGCGATCGCCACATGCACGCTGATCCGGCGGTCTGTTGGCTTGGGAGTTTCAGAGGGTAGCAGGACAGGCGATAAGTCTTTGTCGCCTGTCGCCAGCGCGAGCGCGAGCAGCGCGACTGCTACGTTGATCGCGGCGGCCGCGTAGGTCGCGATGCCTAGATTGTAGACGCGCAGTAAGTAGAATCCAGCCCCCAGGCATCCCACGACGGCTCCGGCTATGTTCGCGCCGTACAGCAGACCCAGCCAGGAAACGCCCTTCGGCGTCGTCTCCACCCAGCGGGCCATCGCGGGAAGCGATCCGCCCATGAGAAGAGTCGGCGGAAGCAGGCACACCGACGCGACGATTCCCCTCAGTACAACGCCCAGCACTCCGCTGGTGGCGCTGGCAAGATAAATCCGGCCGATCAGCGGAACGCCGAACAGAGCCACGATTCCGAACGCGGCGATCCCCAGCTCCAAATACGCGTATACACGCATCGGATCCAGGCGCGCGGAAATCAGGCGAGGCAGGGCAGCGCTGCCCAGGCACAAACCGCCCATATACGCGGCCAAGAGCAGCGCCAGCGATATTCCCGAGGATCCGATTACCAGTTGCAGCAACTGGAACCAGACGATCTCGTAAATCAGCGCCGCGCATCCGCTGCCGGCAAACAGGAGCAGCCAGGGGACCAGATGCCGGACTTCGGCCGCAGGTAGAGGTGTCTCCGTTTCCACCGGCTTTGTCTGTGCCGGTTTTGTTTGAAGAGAGGAACGCCTGGACACTTCCTCACTACACTAACACTGCCAAAATTGAAATCGCCCCGAAAGAATTTTCGGACCCGCCCTCACCGGCCGTCCCCGAATGGATATAGAATATCCAGTACGCGCGCGGCTGAGCCCGCGACCAACGAATCGTCGATAAGGAGCGAACCATGTGCGATCAGGATCATTTTGAAGAGGACCGTCAGAAATACGAGGCCCTCGGTTTAATTACGCGAAAACAATTTGGCGTCACAGTTGCAGCCGGCGTCGCCATGATGCTGCCGAAAGTGGCGAACGCGGTGACCGTGAGCGAGTCGGACGTAAACGTGAAGACGCCGGATGGCACGGCAGACTGTTATTTTGTGCATCCCTCCACCGGGACCGCTCCGGGCGTCCTCATCTGGCCGGACATCTTCGGATTGCGGCCAGCGTTCCGGCAAATGGGCAAGCGGCTCGCGGAATCCGGTTACTCGGTGCTGGTGGTGAACCCGTTCTACCGCAAGCAGAAGGCGCCGACGGCGGCCAAGGGCGCGGCAACTCCGATTCCGGAACTGATGCCGCTGGCGCAGTCCTTGAACGAAACCACGCACATGACCGATGCGAAGGCGTTCATCGGCTGGCTGGATCAGCAATCGTCGGTGGCAAAGAACCGGAAGATGGGCACGCAAGGCTACTGCATGGGCGGCCCGATGGCGTTCCGCACGGCAGCCGCGGTACCGGACCGCGTGGGAGCCGTCGCATCGTTCCACGGCGGCGGGCTCGTCACGAACATGCCGAACAGCCCGCATCTTCAGGCAGCGAAGACGAAGGCGCAGTTCCTGATCTGCATCGCTTCCAATGACGATATGTCCAGGCCCGATGAGAAGAACGTGCTGAAGACCACGTTCCCGCAGGCGGAAATCGAGGTTTACAAGGGTGCGCATGGCTGGTGTCCGCCGGATTCAGGCGTCTACAACCAGCCGGATGCCGAGAAGGCGTGGAGCCGTCTGCTCGTGTTGTACGGCAAAGCGCTCGCGTAAGAACAGCTCTCGGTTCGGTGGCCTGTGACTATTCCTGGCGTTCGATCAGGCCACCGAACAATTCATGCAGGCGCTCCATCAAGCCGCGCTTGCTCCATTCCGCGTACGTTACCTCCCGCGAGTTCGCAATATCGTTCCGAAAATCCTGCGCCAGCCGTTGCACAACCTGATGGTCGGGTGTCGCCAGGTTGACTTCGTCGTTCAGGGTGAAAGAACGAGGATCGAAGTTGGTGGATCCCATTACAGCCCACTGTCCGTCGATGAGTAAGACTTTGGCGTGAATCATCGGCCCCTGATACTCATAAATGCGGGCTCCAGCGCGAAGCAGCGGTCCAAACAGACGGCGGCTGGAGCGGCGGGCGAGCATGTGATCGGTGCCGGCTCCCGGAGTTACGATTTCTACCTCTACCCCCCGTTCGCGAATTGCGCGGGTGAGTTCGTCGCGGATACTGCCGTCAGGCAGAAAGTACGGGGTGGTGATGTAAATCCGGTGACGCGCCGACGCAAGCAAGAGCTGGAACAACACGCGCGCTGAGGTGGACTGGCCGGTCGTCGGGGAGCTGCGGACGAGGGTTGGTGACGATGTAAGGGAGCCCCGGCTGGAACAACGCCAGAAACAGAAGGCCGCTCTGGAGTAACAGAGCGACGCTGGCGGCAATATGCACACCGCGGTGTTGGTCTTTGTGGGACGCCTGCGATCCGGCGGTCTTCTTCGGGCCGGGTCTGGCCGGCAAAATCGAGCGCGACGCATGATTAGATGCAGTTGTTCCCCGTCCCTTTCACGGCTGACCCGAACGGGTCACGATCATTAAAGGAATCGCAGCCACCGCGGCGGCTGCGATCAGAACGAGCAGAATCGCGCCGAAGATTGTATCCGCCTTGCTATTGGCGTGTTTGCCCATGATCGCCGGGTGGCCATTTCCCGATTCGGTTGCGGTTCCTGCCATACGATTGCCGGAATTCCTGGAGCGCACGGGCTCGTCGGACCTCCGCTCACCGGAATTTCAAAGCGCGTGTACATCGCAGGCATGCTGGTCAACACTCCGCAAACTCTGACGCAATGGATCTCGGATCCGCATTCCGTGAACGCCCAGACCGCCATGCCCAACGTCGGCCTGACCATGCGGGATGCCGCGGACATCACGGCTTTTCTTTACGCCAGGAACTAGGCTCAATCCCGATCGCCGGCTGTAGTGTAATAGAGGACATGCTTCGTCAGCTTTGGTTTGGATTCGCGCTTCTTGGCATAGCCTTCTCTGCGGAGGCGCAGTGGAATAATCAGCCGACTCCGGGCGCTCCGCGCACGCCCGACGGCAAGGTCAACATGACCGGACCCGTTCCGCGCGTCAACGGCAAACCGGATCTTTCAGGAATCTGGCAGGTTCAGGCAGAGCCGCGGGGTCCGGGCCTGTTCGGCCTGGGAGAATCGCCCAATTCGAAGTACTTCCGCAACATCCTTTCCGATTTCAAGCAGGGCGAAGAACCGTTGACGCCGTTCGGCCGCGAGCTGATCCGGAAGCATTCGCAAGCGGGCGTCGTGGGTCCCAACCTGCGCTGTTTGCCGGACGGCGTCCCTCACGCCGATCTGCTCCCCGAACCTTTCAAGATCATCCAGACGCCGGGCGAGATTCTTTTCCTGTACGAGGTGGAGACCATCTTCCGCCAGATCTTCACCGATGGCCGGAAGCATCCGGAAGATCCCTCGCCGACATGGCTGGGATACTCGGTTGGCCGCTGGGAGGGCGACACCCTCGTGGTGGATACAAAGGGGTTCAACGACATGAGCTGGCTGGATGCGCGCGGCACGGGGCATAGCGAGGAAATGCGCGTCGAGGAACGCTTCCAGCGCCGCGATTTCGGCCACATGGATGTGACCGTGACGCTCTCGGATCCGAAAGTTTTCACGCAGCCGTTCACGATCAAGTTCGTCGAGGAGCTGCTTCCCGACACCGACGTATTCGAGCACATCTGCTACGAAAACGAGAAGGACTCGGCGCATCTGCCGGGCCGTTAGCAAACTTTTCCCTCCACCGACTCCGCCGCCGGTTTTGCGTACCCGCGAAAGAGCGCAAACATTCGGCAAAGCTTGCCGAACTCTTCGCCGGAAGCCGCTGGCGGATCCGACTTTTAGTAGTTTTCCTAGCTGTTACGAATCACCCTCTAATGGCACTATCTATGGGAGTCGAGCCTGGGTTTGCGGTGAACACACGTTGCAAACTCTCAAGCAGGACCGCAACAGGCGAGGCCATTCCAGCTCTCGTCAGAAGAGCAGAAGATAATCGGAGGATTCGGAGGAGGCACCACGGTGCGGGATGCGAGGGACTCCTGATGCCCTCGCGTCTGATGCCCTCGCGTCGCGCGCTGGTGGCAGGCAACACGCATGTCTGTCGGAAACGGCAACTCTCCCCGTGGACGCCATAAGGTTCAGACGCCTTCGGCGCGCAAAACCGACTTTACAGCCGTCCGAGCGGTGCTCGAATCGGTGATGAGCGGCACTCCCGCTGCGGACCTCGTTTTCGGCGTAGAAGCTCTGGGCATCGAAGATCGCCGGCTTTTATTCGCCGTGCTCTGGGCCGTGCGCCAGGATGTAGGGCAGACCTGCCGTGAGAGGGCTGAGGAAATCGACAGGCTCATCCAAGCCTATGAATTTGGAAGCGGCGCTGCAGCCGACATCCCCAGCTTGCAAGCACCGCCTTCGAGCGGCCCGAAACCAGTCGCATCGGAAAACCGTGCAGCGGGCGCATTTGGGCGAACAAGCTTGGGCTGACTGTTTCATTTTGGAATAAGCCTAAATTGAATCATTATTCATATTGCCTTTTTCATAAATAGCGAGCATAATATCGGGGCCGACCGAAAGCGAGATCCTACCGTGCCTACATTGAAGGTAGATTTGCAAGACGGATTTGCGGGCAAAACGGTAATCCTTCGCCTCAACGGCAAAGAAGTGTATCGCGCCGAGCCGCGCACGCGCACTCAGATCGGACTTGCCGATTCCAAGTCGTTCGATTTGCCGGCGCAGAGAATCACCCTCGACTGTGACATCCCCGACGCGGGTGTCGCCAAAGCGCTTGTTCTAGACCTGAACAAGAATAGTTTTGTGGGAGTCTCTCTCGAAAACGGTGGTGCGGTGTCTTTTAAGGTTTCGAACGAGCCGTTCGGATACCTCTAAAAGCGCCGCAATCGGGAAAGCTACCGCCGACCAACAAGGAGCGCAACGCTGGACCGGCACTCGAAGTGTGGCCCGGCCAGGTACTTGAACAGAAGACAAACACATTACAAGGAGGAACAGTTTATGGCAGCGCACGATGCCCCTCACGGGGGCAAATTCAATCTGAAGGAAGCATTGGAGGAACAGAAGAAAGAAACGGATCTTTCGCCTCTTCCGATTCCGATCCCGTTTCCGCTGCGACTTCCCAACAGCGGATTGTACACGTATTCCTCGGGGCTGATTCCCACACCTGTGCCGCCGATTCCGATCAATCAACCGAACCCGCATCCGGATCCGGGCCCGCAAGGCGGGCAGGAAGGCAGCACAGCGGAAGCGGGCGGCGCCATTCCCTTGCCGTTTTTTTTGAACGAAGAGCTGCGGCTGGACGTGGATGGTTACTACCCCCAAATGAAGGCCAGCGGGCGGATCACACGCTTGCTCACTGCCGAGGCGAACTGGATCGCGAACGTCGCGCAGACCGCGCCGAACACGTACGAAGGAGCGATCTGGTACAAGAACGGCAATGTCGCCCTGATCCCCTACGCCAACGTGAAGATCCAGGTCACGCGGGGATTCTTCGCCCCCACGTCGGCCACCGTGACATTTAGCGGCCCAGGCACGAAGGTCCTCGTGTTTTCGTACAAATCGAGGTATTTTCACCCGGTGAACTTCGAATTTGACTGCGCACAGGGAGTTACGCCGATCCTCAGTTACAATACCGGCTCGCACCCCAACCGTCCGGCGTCGCTGCCGGTGGAGAGCCTCACCATCGTCAACGTGTTCCGCCGTATGGGATTCGATGTTTCCGTCTCCGCCGCAAGCGACGTGGTGCCGATCGCCGAAGCCGGCGCCGATGCAAAATGGAGCGACTCGGAAATGCACGACGCGATGCAGATCCACTGGTCCAAGTTCGCCAATATTCCGCAGTGGGCCATGTGGACGTTCTTCGCCTCGCTTCACGAAAGCGGAACCAGCCTGGGCGGCATCATGTTCGACGATATCGGACCGGCCCAGCGGCAGGGAACGTCGCTGTTCCTCGATTCGTTCATCAAGAATCCGCCCGCCGGGGATCCGAGCCCGGCTGCCTGGGTCAACCGGATGATCTTCTGGACCGCCTGCCACGAAATGGGCCATACCTTCAATCTGGCTCACTCCTGGCAAAAGGCCCTAGGGACGCAATGGATTCCACTTGCCAATGAGCCTCTGGCCCGCAGCTTCATGAATTATCCATATGTCGTGCCCGGCGGACAATCGGCCTTCTTCGGAGATTTCCAGTTCCGGTTCAGCGATCAGGAACTGCTTTTCACCCGTCACGCGCCCTACCGGTTCGTCGAGCAAGGCAACGCTGCCTGGTTCGACAACCATGGATTCCGGGACATGCGACGGTCCGCGGAACCCAAGCTGGATTTGAGGCTGGAAGGACCGCGGCCGTCAAATCAGTTCGATTTCCTGGAACCGGTGGTGTTGCATTTGAAGCTGCGCAATACTTCGGAGAATCCGCAACTCGTGCACGAGAAGCTGCTGGCCTCTCCCGAGGACATCACGGTGATCATCAAGAAGCGAGGCAAGCCGGCCCGGCAGCTTCTGTCCTACGTCCAGCGTTGCTGGCACGAGAAACAGATGGTCCTGGGGCCGGGGGAGGAGATGGCGGATTCGCTGTTCCTTTCGGTGGGCCGCAACGGGTGGGATGTGGCTGAGCCGGGATACTACACTATCCAAGCCGCCTTGCACCTGGAGGACGAAGACATCGTTTCCCAGCCTCTCACGATCCGCGTCGCTCCACCCAAGGGCTACGATGAGGAGTTGTTGGCGCAGGACGTCTTCTCCGATGCAGTCGGGCGCGTGCTGACCTTCGACGGCAGCACGTATCTCAATTCGGCCAACGACACTCTGCGCGAGGTCACCGAACGCCTTCCCGATTCGAAGGCCGCCGTGCATGCTCGTGTCGCGCTGGCTGGACCTCTGGCGATGAACGCAAAATCCGCGGAAACCGGGATGGAGCGTCCCAAATTGCGGGTCGCGAAAGCCGACCCGGCAGAGGCGCGCAAGCTCCTGGCGGTCTTAGTCGAGAAGCGCGACTCGTCGATCGCGACGCTCGGCCAGATCGACTACGACTACTACGTAAATCGCTTCAAAAACGTGTTGGCCCGGACGGCTAAGGGCTGAACCGCAAGACGCTCTGCATTTCCCGGAGTTGTGGGGCAGGTGGAAACCTGCCCCACCCGCAGAACGCTAGGAAGCCGGCGCGCGTGTGAGCTTTTGAGCCAGATACTGCAGGAGCGCCGAGAGGCTGGTCAGTCTGCCGTAGTCGGCCTCGGGAATCTCCACGCCGAGCCGCTGATGCAGGCCGATCAGGAAATTCAGGAAATCGAAGGAGTCGATGTCCAACGCTTCGCGCAGGTTTGCCGCAGGCGCAACCTGCCGCGGATCGGCCTCCGGCGCGATCTTCCGAAGGCCGTCGAAAATCGCGGCTTGGATGTCGGACTCGGTCATAGTTTTTCCGGCTCCTGAAGCAGCGCATCCAGGGTCTGCAGAAACTGCGCGCCGCGATGGCCGTCGGTGGCGCGATGATCCGCGGCGAGCGTCGCCGTCACCACCGCCTTCACTCCGAGCATCCCGCGCGCTGCGGCCCACGGGCGCTCCATGATCTTGCCGAGGCCGACCAAGGCGACCTGCGGGGGATAAATTACGCCAAACACGGTCTCCACGCCGAGGTCCCCAAGATTCGTCACGGTGACAGTGCCCGCGGTGATTTCGGAACTGCGCAGCCGGCCGGCTCGCGCGCGGGTGATCAGGTCCCGCAGCGCCGCCATCATTTCCTCGATCGACTTCTGCTGCGCGGAAAGGATCGCCGGAATCATCAGGCCGCCGCCACGGAGTGAGATCGCGACGCCAAGATGAACTTCCGGCGAAGCCTTGAGCCGGTCATCCGCCCAGAACCCGTTCAGCTCGGGCACCAGAACCAATCCGCGCGCGACGGCTTTCAACAGAAGCGCCGCGGGCAGAATCCGGTTCTCGATCGGGCGTTTCTGATTGAACGCCTGGAGCCATTCGAGGGCGGCGCTCATGTCGATCTGCGTCGAAAGATAATAGTGCGGAATTTCGCGATTCGAGCGCGCCATCGCCACGGCGATCGCGTGGCGCATACCGGCAGCCGCGGGCGCGGGCGCTTCGGTGGGCTTGGCCGCCTCCTTGAGTTTGGCCGCCGCCTCTTCCACGTCGCGACGCTCGATCGCCCCATGCGGGCCGGTGCCCTTGATCATTTCTAGATCCACGCCGAGTTCCTGCGCCAGCTTGCGGGCCATCGGCGACGCTTTCACCCGTTCGGACGGTTTGGCCGGTGGAAGCGGAGGAGCGGCTGCGGACGGAGCTGCGCCTTCGCCTTGGATCACCGCGATCGGCGTCCCCACCGGGAGCTTGTCTCCGGGCTTCGCGATCAGCTTTTCCACTGTACCCGTTTCGTAGACTTCGACTTCGATGTCGGCCTTCTCGGTTCCGACCACGGCAATGATGTCGCCGCGCTTGATACGGTCGCCCGGCTTGACGTTCCACTGCACCAAGGTTCCCTCGGTCATGTCAGCGCCGAGACTGGGCATCCGGAACTCACTCATGCGCCGCTACCATTTTCTCGATAGCCGCGCTGATCGTGGCCACCTGCGGAATCGATTCCTGCTCCAGATGCGCCGCGTACGGCATGGGCACCTCGGCTCCGCAAAGGCGCTCCACGGGAGCGTCCAAATCGTACAGAGCCTGCTCCATGAGGCGCGCGCTCACTTCGGCCGAAATTCCGCCGCTGCGCCAGCCCTCATCCACGATCAGCGCTCGATGCGTGCGGGAAACGGATTCCACCAGAGTGCGGTCGTCCAAGGGCCGGAGCGTACGCAGATCCACGACCTCGGCTTCGATGCCTTTTTCCGCCAGGCCGTTCGCCGCTTCAAGACTCTTCCACAGGCTGTTTCCGTACGTGATCACCGACACATCCCGTCCCGGTCTGCGAATGCGAGCGCGTTCAATCTCGCCCGGACCAGCATCCGCCGGCAATTCCCCCTCCCTGTTATATAGCAGCGCGTTTTCGAAAATCAGCACGGGATCCGGATCCGTGAGCGCGGTGAGCAGCATCCCATACGCGTCTTCGATGGTCGCCGGCGTCAAGACTTTGATGCCGGGAATGTGCGCGTACCAGCCTTCAAGGCTGTGCGAATGCTGCGCGGCCAGTTGCCGGCCTCCGCCCGTGGCCATGCGGATCACCACCGGAACGTTGAACTGGCCGCCGGACATGTGCAGAAACGTGGCGGCGTTGTTGAGAATCTGGTCGAGCGCCAGCAGGCTGAAGTTGCAGGTCATGATCTCGACGATCGGCCGCATGCCGTTGAGCGACGCTCCGATCCCCGCCCCGACGAAAGCCGATTCGGAAAGCGGCGTATCGCGGATGCGCTCGGGCCCGAACTCGGCGAGTAATCCCTTGCTGACGGCGTAGCAGCCGCCGTAACGGCCTACATCTTCGCCCATTAAGAACACGCGGTCGTCTTCGCGCAACGCCTTTCGCATAGCTTCCCGGATGGCATCTCGGTACGTCATGCCGGCGCTTTCTCCGAGTAGACGAAGCGGAGAAGAGCCTGCACCGGCTCAAGAGTGCCGGCCTCCGCGAACGCGATCGCCTGCTCGATTTCCAGGGCGACCTGCCGCTCGATCTCCTCGACCTCCGCACCGATCTTCGCCCCGTCCGCTTCCAAGGTGCGGATCAGGCTCGGAATCGGATCGCGCTTCTTCCATTCCTCGACTTCGGCTTTGTCGCGATAGAGTTCGGGATCGTACATCGAGTGCGCCCGGAAGCGATACGTGCGGCACTCGAGAAAAAACGGCCCTTTGCCGGAGCGTACGTATTCGACAGCGGATTTGGCGGCTTCCTCGACAGCAAGGACGTCCATGCCGTCGGCGGCCGCGGCGGAAACGCAGTAGGCGCCGGCTTTCTTGGTAAGGTCCGTTACCGAGTGCGTGAAGTCCAGGCGTGTGCCCATGGCGTAGCGGTTGTTTTCGCACACGAAAAATACCGGAAGCTTCCACAGCGAAGCGAGGTTCATGCACTCGTGAAACTCGCCTTCGGCGACCGCGCCGTCGCC
>JBAIXM010000191.1:0-2828 GCA_037916615.1 Bryobacterales bacterium | reverse complement strand
GCCTGGACCAGGCTTCCGCCGACCGGGCGAACCAGGAAGCACCGCTGGAACTCAGCGGCAGCCCCGATGAGATTCGCATTCAGACCTGGCAGAATCGCGTGTCCGGGAACAATCGCCGCATTTCGGCGGACATCGACATCGTAGTCCCGGTGGGATCGACCATCGAAGCCCACGGCCGCTCCGGCGACGTGGACATCAGCGCAATCCGCGGATCGGTCGACGTCAACTCCGATAACGCCAGCGTCAGGCTGGAAGATATCGGCGGGAGCGTTGTGGTTGAAGTGCGCGGAAGCGACATCTTGCGTGCGGCCAAGGTCAAGGGATCGGTCGATTTCAAGGGCCGCGGCTCCGATATCGACTTGCAGGAAATCGACGGGCCGGTGACGATCAACGGAACCTTCACCGGAAACTCGCAGTTTCACAATTTGACTGCGCCGGTGCGAATTGTGACACCCTACACACAGTTCTCGGCCGAGAAGATTACGGACATGCGTGTGACGCTCGGCAACCTGAACGCGTCGGACCTCGCGGGTCCGGTGCGGATGACCTCTTCGCGTTCCTGGGATGTGACCCTGGCGAACTTCACCACGTCGCTGGATATCAATTTGAACGGCGGCGATGTGGAACTGCGCCCGGGCCTGCTGCCGCTGGCCAAAATGGACGTGCGCACCAGAACGGGGCAGATCGACCTGGCCCTGCCGGCGGCCGCCAAGTTCGATCTCACCGCGACCAGCAATCGAGGCTCGGTGTCCAATGAATTTGGCGCGCCGCTGAAGCTGGAGCCCACGGGGCGGCGCGGAGAAACTCTGCGAGGGTCGAACGGGGGGGCTTCCGTGAACCTCTCCACCGGCACAGGGCAGATTACGATCCGTTCCGCATCGGCAGCGCGCACGGAAACGCCCCCGGCGGGCTCGAAGCCACCACAGCCGGTCGAGCAGTAAGCCTAAACAAGATCGCCCGTCTTACTCTCTTTCTGGCGGGACCAGCAGAAGGCGCACATCCATCACGTTGGTTCCGGTCGGTCCGGTCTTCACCAGCGCCCCGAGCTTCTCGAAGAAACGATAGGAATCGTTGTTGTCCAGGAACTCGCGCGGATCCAGATGCAGGCGGCGGGCTTCCGCCAGTGTCCGTTCATCCGCCATCGCGCCGGCGGCGTCCGTCGGACCGTCGAGGCCGTCGGTACCGGCGCTAAAGATCGTCGCGCTGCGGCCTTCGAGCGCGATCGCTGCGGCAAGCACGAACTCCTGATTCCGGCCACCGAGGCCCTTCCCGCGAACCGTGACTGTGGTCTCGCCGCCGGAAAGCACACACGCCGGAGGCCGAACCGGCCGGCCCGCGGCTGCTATCTCCTTTACGATGGCCGCGTGCATCCGTGCGATATCGCGCGTTTCACCGTCGATGGACGTCGAGAGAACCAGAGCCCGGTAGCCCAGCTCTCGGGCTTTGCGCGCCGCAGCACCGATCGCCAGCCGGTTGCTTCCGACGATCAGGTTCCGCGCCTTCGTGAATCGCGGATCGCCGGGCTTGGGCGTTTCCCGCATCACCGCGTCCGACGCAGGGACGCCGTACTTCCGCAACACGGCTTCGGCATCCTGGATCGTCGAACGGTCGGGGACAGTGGGTCCGGAGCCGATCACATCCAGATCGTCGCCGATCACATCCGACAGAATCAACGTCAGCACGTGCGCGGGGAATGCCGCAGTCGCGAGCTGGCCGCCTTTGATGACGCTAAGGTGCTTGCGCACGGTGTTTATCTCATGGATGCCGGCGCCGGATCGGAGGAGTTGCTCGGTAAGGGCCCGCTTGGCTTGCAGCGAGCCTCGAGGCGCGGGAAGCAAGGCCGACGCTCCGCCGGAAATCACGCAGATCAGCAGATCCTTGGGACCGGCGGTCTCTGCCGTTTCAAGAATGCGCCGCGCGCCTTGCACGCCGCGCTCATCCGGGATCGGATGGCCTGCCGGATGCAGCGTAATCCGGCGGAGCTGCGTTTTCGTGCCGTCAGGGACGTTGACGATCCCGCCCGCAATGCGCCGCCCGAGCAAATGCTCGACCGCGCGCGCCATCGCCGCGCTGGCCTTCCCCGCCCCGATTACCTGGATGCGCTCGAAGTCGGCGAGCCTGTAGCGGCGCCTGCCCGCATGCAGCGTCCGGCCATCGAACTTCAGATGGCTGAGTACGGCCGAGTACGGATCGGCCGCATCCAAAGCGGCTCGAAAGATCTGAAGAGCGTCCTTACGCACTGTTAGAAGAGCGGCAGGGCGAGAATCTTGCCAACGGTAGCCACAGCGTCGTCGTTTTCGATCGGTACGCAGTAATCGGCGCGCTGGTATCCGGCGCGGCGCTCGGCGAACAGCCGCCGCAGCTTTTCCGGGTCGCGGGCCAACGGACGATGCGCAAAGCCGGCCAGGCGGCGCTCCACGGTCGCAAACGGGCAATCCAGCCACACGCTGACGCCGTTGTTCGAAACCAATTGGAAATTGTCTTCGCTCAGGAACGCTCCGCCGCCCAGGGCGATGACGCACGGGCGGCCGCGTTCCACCGATCGCACGCGATCCTGGAGCGCCGCGGTTTCAGCCCGCCGGAATTCCGCCTCGCCGCGAGTGTCGAAGATCTCGGTGATCGGCATTCCCTCGCGCTGTTCGATGTCCTCATCGAGATCGGCGAAACTCCATCCCAATTCGTCCGCAAGGGCGCGGCCCACGGTCGATTTGCCGCTGCCCATAAAGCCCACCAGGAAAATTCCCGGCGTTCGTTTCAGCTTTAAAATCATTTCCTAGCGTGCGCGTTCGGCGGCCATCTTTGCGCGAACGCCATAATAGTAGCATGCA
>JBAIXM010000190.1:0-16380 GCA_037916615.1 Bryobacterales bacterium | reverse complement strand
TCGTTCCTTTCGTGCGAGGATTCTTCGGAAGTCCGGCGAGCGGCGCATTCAGCTATTCCGTGTTTCTTCCGAATGTTCGAATCGGCGCGGCGGAGTTGTTTATGACGAATGCTGTCGGCGGGGGGCTGGTTGGGAAGGCTGCGTTCGGCGCGACGACGGACCAAGGATTGCGCACTCTTGCCGGGGGCCAGTTGTCGATTCAAGGGCAGGGATATTTGGCCATCGAGTCAGGCGCCGCGCCGCCGCTGGTAATGGAGGATGCCCATGTGGCGCGGGACGTCTTCGCGATAGTGCGGGAGGCGCCGAGCGGAGGGCCGATCACGCTGCAACTACGCCAGAACCAAACGGCCTATTGCACGCTGACGATTCCGGACGGACAGACCATTTCGAACGTCGTGAACGGATTCGGATTGCCGCCGCTGGCCGCGAATTCGCGTATCGATCTCGACATTACTTCCGTACCGACGGCTGCCAATACGCTGCCGGGCCGGGATCTGACGGTGACGATCCGTTTGTAGCCGCAAATGAACGCAAATGGAAATCGGTAAGCTCACTCCGGACCGCGATCTGCAATGTTTCTTTTTTCATCCTTCCGCAATTGCCGCGATCAGCGGCGCTTCCGCGAACGGCTTTACCGTTTCCGGGACATGGCGCCAGCAGTTCGACTGGGCGGTGATCGAATGGAATCGCGACAACGTCTATGAGCATCCCGCCTTGCGGAATTTGCCGGACGGCGATCTAAGCGGCCTGGAGCTTGTGTACGAGGAGAGTCGCACAAACTGTATCGGGTTGGACTCAGACTTGTTTCCCACAGTGGATTGGCCGTATTTACGGATTTGGGCGGGTGACGATCCGACGGCGGATCCGTTCTTCGTTCCTCTGCGGGATCACGCGGAAGCCCTTGAAGGCAGCTTTCAATCCGCCTACGCGGATTTCACTCTTTCCGGTGAAGCGGTGGCGGGAGAATTCGTTGGGCTGGGATACCTGGGCATCAGCTACACGTATCAACTGCAGACCGGCGACACGCTCGAGACGAGCGTTCAAGCGATCGTTGACGGGATGAACGGTCCGACCTCGCCCCTGCTGCGGGCGACGCGAACCGGAACGACCATCCGCGTTCTGTATCCGAGCAGCGCGGGAGCGAACGGGAACCGATTCGGCGTGTACTCATCCACCAGTGGATCCGCCACGTGGGACGCGGCGGCGAAAACGCTGGCCAACGGAACGTCGCCGACGAAGTGGCGCATTACGATCGACTTCTCGTCTCTGGTCGACCGCAACGGCGCAACTGTTCCGACCAACAAAGTCAGAAAGCTGCGCTGGACTTATGCGGCGGATCTTCAGCCGGGCGCGTTTGAGCGGAGCGAATTCCAGGTCATCGTTTCGAACTGGAGCGTGACAGGGACCGGCAGGACATACTCGGTGACGGGACCGGGCAGCCGCAGATACGAGGATGATGCGGCCGGGATGTTTTACAGCGGCAATTGGACCGCCGGTACAGGAAACTATTCGGGCGGCACGATTCATTCCACCGTCACGCAGGGCGACACGGTGAGTTTCCAGTACATAGCCGCACATGCCCACACTCTTGTCATCGGCACACGTTACACCGGAAACGGCGCACAGATGTCGATCGTTGTGGATGGCGGAGCGCCGAGTGCAGTGAGCCTTCGAGTGCCGGGCGAGGATGTTTTGATCCGCTGGCCAGCCGGTCAGTACGGCGCCGGCACGCATACGCTCACCATTGCGCACGCGGGTCCTTCCGGAGCCGAGTTCTACTTCGACTATCTCGAGATCGCCGTGCCCAGCACAGGGCTTCCCTCGTTCCCGGACGAGCCTGGGATGACGCTCGCAACCGATTGGGACACGGATCATTCGATCGCTTTGGCGCCCGAGCGCACTGCCTGGCTGCTCGACACGCTCGGTTTTAAGGGCCGCCAGAACCACTACGTAGGCGCCCTATGGTTCTACGAACTGGTGAATCCGGATAACGTGTACGCCGCAGGCACGGTGACTTTCGGGGGCACGCCGGAGCCAGGCCAGTTTGTGTCGCTATTCCTGGGCCGCGATGACGACGGTTCCACGCCTACCCAGATCCAGCGCGGCATGCACGGCGGAGACTCGCTGGAGACAATCGCCATTTCTTACGCTCAGGAGTTCAATCGCGGCTACACAGGGGTATGGGCGAGCGTTTCCGGAGCCACGGTTACCATTCATTCGAGGTCGCTGGGAGCGGGCGGGAATCACTTCACGCTGGCATCGTCGACCACCAGCAGCACCTTGACGGTGAGTGTCACCTCAACCTTCTCCGGAGGGCAGAACGGCACGTGGCGGACCGACCTCACAGCAGTTCCGCGGATCAATCGTGCGGCGCGGGATTGGAGCCGCAGCTTTTTCGTGGCGTTGCATGGATACGGAATTGACGCCACCGCCTCGTTCAGCACGGAGCTGCGCGATGTGGATCCCGCGGTTGCGGCCGGCATGGCTCAACGGGGCCCCGCCGGGGATCCCATTCTTCTTCCGACTCCCTCGTATCAGACGAATTTTTCACCGACGAGCCTTGATTTCTGGAAACAGGTTTATCTGGACCAAGCGGCGATTCAGGCCGGCGCGGGGTTGCGGCCGTATCTGCAATTCGGCGAGGTGCAGTGGTGGTATTTTCCGGGCGATGGATTGGGACACTCTTTTTCTGGGATGCCGTTTTACGACGAATGGACAACAGCCCAGTTCGAAGTCCAGTACGGACGGCCGATGGCGATTTTCACCGACAACACGGTCGACCCGGCGGCGTATCCGGACGAAGTCGCGTTTCTGCAAACCGTGCTCGGCAACTTCACGGATGCGATTATGGCTAACGTCCGCGCGGCGTATCCGGATGCACGGTTCGAAGTACTTTATCCCCGGGATGTGAATCAGACCAGTTTTAATCGCGCCTTCAACTATCCACCTTCGCAATGGACGCCGGCGACGCTCGATTGCCTGAAGACCGAAGGCTTCGGATTCACGCTGCAACGCAGGCTCGACATGAGCGAGCAGGCGATGCAGTTGAGCGGATTCCCGGCGTTTCCGCAGGGACAGAGGAGCCACCTGGTGGGCGTGGGCGATCCGACGACGCCCTGGGTCAAAGAAGCCCGGTTCGCGCAAGGCCGGGGATTTGAGAGCGTCGTCCTGTTCGCGCTCGACCAGATGTGCCTGGTCGGGTACGATCTGCCGCTGCCCACGCCGTTTCGGCGAAGCGTCCGAATGGGGAGTTAAACTGGTTTCGGTTGCTTCACGTCCAGAACGTTTCCAAGGTTTATCGTTTGTACCGGCGGCCGCTGGACCGCCTGACCGAAGCTTTCCCATTCCTGCCGCATCACCCTCCTTCTGAGTTCTGGGCCCTGCGCGATGTGAATCTGAGCGTCGAGCGCGGCGAGGTTCTGGGCATCGTCGGGCCGAACGGGAGCGGAAAGAGCACGCTTCTCCAGATCGTCTGCGGAATTCTAGAGCCGACGCGCGGACGAATCCTGGCGCGTGGACGAATCGCAGCGCTGCTCGAACTCGGGGCGGGATTCAATCCGGAGTTCACGGGGCGCGAGAATGTGTTTCTGAACGGCGAGATCCTCGGGATTTCGCGCGCGGAGATGGAACGCGTGTTTCCGCAGATCGAGAAGTTTGCCGAAATCGGGAATTTCATGAATCGGCCGGTAAAGGAGTACTCCAGCGGCATGTATGTGCGGCTGGCGTTTTCGACGGCCATTCATGTCGATCCCGAAATCCTGGTGGTGGACGAAGCGCTTGCCGTCGGCGACGCGATTTTCGCCAATCGCTGCATCAAGAAATTCGAGGAGCTGAAGCAGCGCAAAGTGACGGTTCTGTTCGTGTCGCACGACCTGGGGCTGGTGAAGCGGCTTTCGGACCGTGCGGCACTGATGGTGGACGGCCGCGTGGCCGCCTTCGGCGCGCCGAGCGAAGTCGTGAACCGGTACGTGGGAATGGTCCTGGAACGCCAGGATACGCCCCGCGCGGGCGGGGAAGGCTTTGGCGGCAGCTTCCGGCACGGAGACGGGGCCAGCAGAATTCTATCGGTCGAGATGCTCCCCAGCAGGAATGTCGCTCCTGGAGAGCACGTGAGAATCGTGGTGCGTGCCCGAGCGGAAAAAGATCTGGAGAATCCGGTGGTCGGGATCCTGATCCGCAATCGCCTGGGTATCGACGTCTTCGGCACGAATACGCGGATCGAGCGCGTGGATCCCGGATGCGTGCGCGGGGGCGAAACGTTCGAGGTAGAGTTCGGCTTCGACTGCCTGCTTACGCGCCAGGACTACACGCTCACGGTGGCGACGCAATATCCGGAAGGATACAGCCAGGACTGGCTGGACGATGTGATTTCGTTTTCGGTGGCGGACGCGCGCGATGTCGCGGGCCTGGCAAGTTTTCGAACAAAGGTGGACTGGCGGCGGATATCGGCATGAGACTCGCGGAAATTCAGGAAGCGCTGCGGCAGGAGAATCTGGACGGATGGCTGTTTTTCGATCATCACAAGCGCGATCCGCTGGCGTATCGCGTATTGCAGTTCACGCCCGGATCGATCGTCAGCCGGCGTTGGTATTACTTCGTGCCGGCCACCGGCGAGCCGCGCGGGCTGGTTCACAAAATCGAAGCGGAGACTCTGAAGGATCTGCCGGGCAGGATCGAGCTGTACGCAGGCTGGCAGGAACTCGTGGAAGGATTGCGCCGCATTCTGCGCGGCGCGAAGCGCGTGGCGATGCAGTATTCGCCCGATTGCGCGATCCCTTACGTCGCCATGGTTGACGCGGGAACCGTGGATCTCATTCGCGGGCTGGGGGTCGATGTCGCTTCCTCGGCGAATCTGATTCAGTACTTCGAATCCCGATGGAATCGAAGTCAACTGGAGAATCACCTGGAGGCGGGCAGACGGATCGACCAGATCCGCGCCGACGCGTTCTCGCGAATTTCAGCCAGCGTTGAAGCCGGTGCGCGAATCACCGAATGGGAGATGCAGCAGTTCATCTTGGATCGATTTCGCGCCGGCGGATTGATCACCGATCACGGCCCGGATGTGGCGGTCAATGCGAACGCCTCGAACCCGCATTACGAACCGACGCAGGAGCGATGTGCGGAGATCCGGCGAGGCGATCTGGTGCTGCTCGATATGTGGGCCAAGCTGGATGAGCCGGAGGGCGTTTACTACGACATCACCTGGGTGGGATATTGCGGTCCGCAGCCGCCCGAAAACATGCAAAACGTTTTCGCAATCGTGCGCGGCGCTCGAGATAGAGCGGTCGCGCGTGTCACATCCGCCGTGGCGGCCAAGCGCGAGCTGCACGGATACGAAGTAGACGACGCGGCGCGATCGCACATTGCCGAGGCCGGCTATGCGGCCTACTTCTTTCATCGCACCGGACATTCGATCGGTTCGGAAGTCCACGGCACGGGCGCCAACATGGACAATCTCGAGACCCATGACGAGCGTCGCGTGATCCCCTGGACGTGTTTCTCCATCGAGCCGGGGATTTACTTGCCGGAGTTCGGTATCCGATCCGAAGTGGATGTATTCGTCGATGAGGCCAGCGCGCGGGTGACGGGCGAAATGCAGGATCGCCTGGTCGTGCTTTAGAAGTTGTAGGCGGTCGTGCGCCCGACGATAATCACGATTCCCCAACTGATCAGCGAAATCCAGCCGGCCAACCTAGCCGCGCGCGGAGGATGTTCGGCCCATTCCCAGGTGTGCATCTCGCGATAGACCTTCGAGGAATGGAAGATCAGCACGTTGATTCCCGCGATGAACAAAAACAGTACTTTGAAGCGGAATGAGATGTTCGTATAGCACTTGACTGGCTCGGAGATGAACAGCAACGTTCCGGTGACGATCATCATCAGGAATCCGGCGGTGGTCCACGGGATGAGCTGGTGAAAGACGTCCGACGCGGATTCTTTCTTGAGGATCATCCCCATCATGCGCAGATCCGAGATGGCGATCAGGCCCGCGGACACGCTGATTCCGAGCAGGTGCAAGCCCTCGATGACCGGGAACGCGAGAATCGATTCCCGGATAGAGGTGCTGAACTGAGTGTCCTGCAACCACTGGCAGAATGCGAGAAGGGAAGTCATATTAAGTGGTCAGCGCCTCGGTTTCTTCGCGGAGGAAGGTCGCATCGGTTCGGCGAGAGGCGGCTATTTCCGCCGGCTGCTCCGGCGCATGGCCGTCGGGTACGCGGATCGGCTCGAGCATCGAGAGAATCTCCGCGCGGCGGTGCTCGAACCAGGGCGGCAGCAGAAGCTGGCGGCCGAGGTTGTTGAACGCCTCGTCCCGGGCGAACCCGCCGGGGGCGTTCGCGGCGCATTCCACCAGAATTCCGCCCGGCGAACGCACGTAAATCGAATGGAAGTAGTTCCGGTCCTTGATCTCGGAGCAATCGGTGTAACCGAGTTCCTCGTACAGGCCCTTCTGCTCCGCCAGCGCTGCATCGTTCGGCACTTCCAAGGCGAGATGGTGAACCGTGCCGGCCCCGAAAATCCAGCTTCCGGAAGGCCGGTTGGGCTCATGCAGGAGGACGATGGTCTTGCCCGGTCCGCCCTTGCCGATCTCGAAGCGATGATACCCGCCGTCTACCCCCGTCTTGCGGAACCCGAGGGCCTCGACGAAGAAGCGCTCCTCCTCGGGAATCTCTTGCACCGAAAGAAGCGGGCCGTGAAATCCCCGAACCGATTCGGACAGGCCGATCTCCTCGGTCTGCCACCCTTGGCGCGTCTCCTCGGAGTCTTCGATCACCTCGATCGCCAGGCCCGCCGGATGTTCGAAGTGCACGAACTTCTGTCCGAAACGTTCATGGATTCCGTGATGCACCACGCGGTGGCGGTTCAGGTGATCCACCCAGAAGGGAAGCGCTCCTTTCGCCACGGTGTAGACGATGCACTGGACTTGGCCCGATCCGGGCCGGCCCTTCACCCGCTTGTACGGGAAGGTGGTCATCACCGTTCCGGGCTCGGCGTTCGCGTTGGCGTAATAGAAGTGGTAATGCGCGTACCGGCCGTCGAACAGAATCGTCTGCTTGATCAATCGCTGTCCGACAACCCTGGTGAAGAAATCTAAATCTTCCTGCGCGCCCGCCGCGCAAGCGGTCAGATGATGAATGCCGGTGACAGGGTAGTCCATGCTGGTGACCTCGGATGGACCCATCTATTGCACGTAGCAGGCCTCTCGCCTGCGACGCCATCTTCTCCAGAAACAGGGGGAAACCCTGGAGGCGCTGCGTGGATTCGCCTAAAGCTGCCGTTTGGAACTGCGCGAAATCCCACTCAGGCGCATGTGCAGGACTGAAAGATGCATAGTTTTCAATGCTGGAATTGTTGGGTCGTGACGTGCTTCAGCGGCAGCAAGCGGTTGTGTCGGCCGCGAAGAATGGTTCTTTCTCCTGACCTGACGTTGGTCTACGTCCTGCATCGCGGCGGGCTCGTGGGACGTGTGTCTTCCGGCCGCGTCGGGCGGGATGAGTCCGGCGCGCTCATCGTCTATGACCGCTACGGCCGGGTTATCGAGTATCTGTCGGCGCCGGCGGGAAACATCCGCAGTTGGTGCGTTCTCGGTCCGGCGGGAACGCCGGTCGATGGATGGCACGATATCCAACACGAGGACCGGAGCAAGATCCTTCGAGCTTAGTCTCTTTCGCTCGCTGCCGCCCTGGCCGCCTGGATGGAAGTCTCCTTGGACTCGATCCAGGATTCGGCTTCGCGCTGCTGCTCGCTGGTTCGCTTCAGCGCCTCGGAGGTTTGTTCGCGCGCCGGGCCTCCGGCCACCGTGCGGACCGCCACGAAGTGTTCCGGGTCGAGGCAGTTTTCGATTTCGCTCTGGGTAAGCCCCAAACTCGGCCGGGCCTTCCGCAACGCTTCGGCCAGGGATCCCGCGTCATCGCTCGAACCGCAAGACCGAACCGCTTGGGCTACAAGGGCGTGGGCTTCGCGGAAGCTCAGCCTTTCGCGGCGAACTAAAGTATCCGCGAGTTCGGTGACGGTGAGAAAATCGCGCCGGGCGCGGCTCGCCATCAGCTCTGTGTTGAACTGCGCGCTCGCCAGCGCGCCGGCCAGCAGGCGCAGCGCCCGGCGGCCGTCGGAAAACATGGTGAAGACCACAGGCTGAAGGTCGTCTTCGCTGTCATTTACGTCTCCGAAGGGAGTGTTGTGTGCGCAGGTGAGCACGGCTTGCGCCTCGCCTAAGGCGCGGCTCGCCAGGATCCGCACGTGTTCCAGCGCGACGGGATTCCGCTTCTGGGGCATGATGCTGGAAGTTTGCACAAACGCGTCGGCCAGGCGCAAATATCCGAACTCGCGCGTGGACCAGAGCAGCAGATCCTGCACCAGCTTCCCCAGATTGACCATCGCCACGGCAACTGCGGCCGCGGTCTCGGTAATGTAATCGATCGATGCGATCGCTCCGTAAGAGTTCTCCGCCAGCCCTTCGAACCCGAGCAGCCGCGCAGTCGCCTGCCGGTCGATGGGGAATCCGGACGTGGTGATCGCAGCAGCGCCCATGGGACTGAGGTTCACCCGTCGGAAAGCCGCCTGGAGGCGCTCGAAATCCCTCGCCAGGAATTCTGCGGTCGCGAGCAGGTAGTGAGCGAGCGTGGTCGGTTGGGCCGGCTGAGTATGGGTGTGCGCCGGCATGATCGTGGCGATGTGATCGGCCGCGATACGCAGGACGGTCCGCCGCAATTCTGCCAGTGCGCGGGCCATCTTCAAAATTTCATGGCGCGCCGCCATGCGGTAGAGGGTCACGGCAATATCGTTCCGGCTGCGGGCGGTATGCATCTTGCCCGCGAGTTCGCGACCCGCGCCCTGCTCAAGTAAGCCTTCCACGAAGAAGAAAAGGTCCTCGCAACTGCCATCGAAACGGGCGGCCGCAACGCGCTTTCGATCCAGATTGTGAAGAGCCGTTAAAAGCCGGCGTTCCTCGTCTTTCGAAAGGAGTCCGCATGCGGCCAGCATGCGAGTGTGCGCGAAATGAATCTCAAGCAGCGCCTCGAGGAAGTAGGTCTTCGCGTCTTCGAAGTTCTGCGCCAGGACTGTTTCGGCGTAAATCGGAGCAGGAAAGGGATCAGACATCCGCTGACTACCATTCTAGGCTACTGTTTTTTCTAGGACTTGCAGATGGTGGTGCGGTGATGGTTTCAAACTCACCCGTCTGACCTATGGGTGATCAGATCGGTTCCGTTGCTTACCCCTGAACGTACTGGTACAAGAAGCGAATTTACCCGGTACTATCTCCCTACAAAACTGATTTATACTAGCACCCTAGTTCTACGAGGAAGGCAATTCAGGATTAGGAGGAATCCCGATGAAAGCGCTTCTACCAGCAACTCTCTTTTTGGCCCTAGCGGTCGGTGCAAACGCGACTTTAATTTACATCGGAAATGACACGCAGAGTCCGGTGAGCGTTTATACCACGACCGGAACCTTCGTGCAGAGCTTTGGCCAAAGCGGCGCTACTGGCACAGCTATCGACGCATCTGGGCACATCTTCACAGTCGCTCCGAACTTCGGAGCAAATAACGTCGTGGAGTACGATTCCAGCCAAAACGTGTTGAACTCGTTCACCGCGACCATCAACGGCCAGTGGGTTGAAGATATGAGCCATGGCGCGGGCAATACGCTTTATCTCGGGACATTTGAGGGTAGTGTTTTCGCGGTGAATGATCAGACCGGCGCAATCTTGAGTTCATTCACTGTCGCCAACAGTAGTTTCACTGGTGTAGCATTTGACGGGTCAAACCTCTGGCTTAGCGGTGGATTGAGTAGCAATAATCTCTTCATGTACAGCACCACGGGCACACTCTTAGCTACCTTCGCGTTGGCGAACACTTGCGGTGGCGTGGGCTACGACGCCTCTGACAACACACTGTGGTGTGGTGATTTCGGCGTGGTCCGGCACTACAGCACCACCGGGACGCTGTTGGGCAGCTTTACGACGTCGTCTGGAGCCTACCACGATGGGTTGGAGTTGGTGAATCTCACCGGTGGTGGAAGCAGCGTTCCTGAACCGACCAGTCTGCTCCTAATTGGAACGGGTTTGGCGGGCCTGGTGACCCTAAATTCTCGTAGGAAGAAGTAAAGCGCAGCGTCGGCAACTTCCCCGGTCAAGTCCGGCTATGTCAGGGTAGGACATTCTTTGCTGATACCCGCCTCGCGTAGTCGATCCCGCTCCAGACCGTGAGCGCGAACGCGATCCATCCCAGAATCGTGACCAGCGCCAGCGGCGCGAAGCCGGCCTCGTGTCCCACTGCAAGCAAAATGTAGGCGATTTGCACGGCGGTGCTCGCCTTGCCCCAGGCCGAAGGCGGAAACTCACGACGCGTCTTCCGGGCAATCGCCACCATGGCGAATCCCAGGATCATCAGGTCGCGGCCGAGCACGAAGATCGTCAGGGAAAACGGGATGATGCTCTTCCATCCCAGAACGAGAAATGACCCGCTGAGCAGAATCTTGTCAGCCAGGGGATCGAGCAGTGCGCCCAGCCGGGATGCCGCTTTGAATCGCCGCGCCAGGAATCCGTCCAGGAAATCCGTCGCCGCAGCCAGCGCGAACCAGGCCAGAGCCCCGCGAAACCTTGCACCCCAGAGCAGATAAAGGATGTATGGCGTCGCCAGCAGCCGCGCCGCGCTCAGGAGATTGGGAAGATTCGTCAACCCTGATTATCGCCGTGATTGCCGGCCAAGTCTGACTGCTACTTGAAATCGAACCCGAACCGGAACTCGGCGTAGTTCGCCGATCCCGTGCCGGTACGGAAATGGTCGAGGAACTCGAGCTTGATACCGAAGTGGTCCTTGTACCAGTAGTTCACGCCGGCGCCGAGGTTCGCCAGGTTCCTGTGCCCGGTCAGCGTGAAGAAGCTCGAATATCCGGCGGTCGCGAAGGGCGCCCACGATCCGCTGCGCTTGAAATGGTAGTAGGCGTTGAGCGAAAGCGAGCCGAGAGAGTCGAAGGTGCTGCGTCCGATGAAGCCAATCTCCGCGCCCCCGCCGACGCCGAACGGCAGAACGCCTTCGCCGCCCAGCCCGAGATGCACCATCGCGGAAGTGTTGCCGTTATCGTGAGCCACGCCGGGCGAGACGAACACATACCCATGGGACTGGGCCATCGCCGCGCTTGCAGCCAGCAGAAGAAGGAGAGTGAAGCGCATTCCTAGGAAACCAGCGCGTGCGCCACGCGCCCGGCGAGCTGATCGAAACTGAGAATCTCGTACAGTGTAGGGTCGTTCATGATCCGGTTGACCAGCGCAAAGTGCATCGCGTGGCCCGCTTTCTCCGCGATCACATGCCCCAGCAGCGGTTTCCCGATCAGGGCCAGATCGCCGATCAGGTCCAGCGCCTTGTGCCGGCAGCATTCATCCGAAAAACGGAGGCCGCCGGCGTTAAGAATGCTCGTGCGGTTGAAGCAAACGGCATTTTCGAGCGAAGCGCCGCGGATCAGCCCCATATTGCGCATTTGGTCCAGCTCGTACTCGAAGCCGAATGTGCGCGCGGGGGCGATCTCGGCCGCGTAGCGCTCCGGCGTCACTTCCATTTCCAGAGTTTGGCGTCCCACCAGCGGATGCGGAAAGAAGACTTCGCAGGTCAGCAGGAACCGGTCGGACGGGAGAATCGTGATCCGCTTCCCGTTGCCTTCTACCGAAACCGGCCGCCGGATCCGCAAAAAACGACGGTGCTTGCGGTATTCGCGAATGCCCGCACTGCGGATCAGCTCGACAAACGGCTGTCCGCTGCCGTCCAGGATTGGAACTTCCAGGCTGTCGATCTCCACATACGCGTTGTCCACGCTCATGCTGTAGAAAACGCTCAGAAGATGTTCCGTGGTGGAGATCAGCACTCCCTGCCGCATCAGACTGGTGGCGTAGCTGACCTTCTGCACGTGACGCCAGCTCGCCGGGACCTGGAAGCTCCCCAGGTCACTGCGGACGAAAACGATTCCGGTGGCGGGAGGCGCGGGAAGGATGCGAATGCGAACCGGAACACCCGAGTGAAGGCCTACGCCGGAGGCCTCCACCGGTCGCTGAACCGTGGTCTCAAATCTCAGAATTGTAGCTCCAAACTGGGCATCAATTCGTACTGACGAACATTGTAGCAATCCAGAGTACGTTTCTCTACCCTTCTGATAAAAAAAGACTTGCCATTCCATGGCCGTGTCTTTTAGGAGACAGTAAAGCACATTTCCGTGTCAAATTCGCAATCCCACCGAGGCTCATATACCATAAGGGAGGTGCCGCGTCTCTTCCTGATTGATTCCTTTGGTTTCATTTTTCGCGCATACCATGCTCGCGCGCGTTCCGGGGCGCCTCCCATGCGCACCGGTCAGGGGTTTTCCACAGAGGCGGTGTACATTTTCCACAACATGGTCCGGAAACTGCGGGCTCAGCACAAGCCCGACTATCTGGCCGCGATATTTGAAAGCCAGGGTCCCACCTTCCGCGATGAGGTCTTCGAAGCCTACAAGGCCACCCGCACCGAGACTCCTCCCGATCTTCTCGAACAGATTCCATGGATCCGAAAGATCCTTGACGCCATGCGGATTCCGGTGCTCGAATATGCCAACTTCGAGGCCGACGACGTAATCGGGACGCTGGCCCGCCGGGGCGTGAAACAGGGACTGGACGTGGCGATTGTTTCGAGCGACAAGGACATGCTTCAGCTTGTGAACGATCATGTCTGCATGATCAACCCGATGAAGGACGATCTCTGCTACGACGCGACGGAAACCGAGAAGTACATGGGCGTGCGTCCGGAGCAGGTGGCGGATCTACTCGCCCTCAAAGGCGACTCGGTGGACAACATTCCTGGCGCTCCCGGCATCGGCGACAAAGGAGCGCGCGACCTGATCGCGCGATTCGGGTCGGTGGAAAACGCCATCGAGCATGCTGCCGAAGTCGAACGGAAAACGTATCGCGAGAGCCTGCAAAACCATCGCGACCAGATTCTGTTGAGCAAGCGCCTGGCGACCATTCACACCGACGTTCCAGTTGAGGTTGAACTGGAAAAGCTCGCGATTCGCGAACCGGATACCGAAGCTCTGCGCGAGCTGTATCGCAAGCTCGAGTTTACGAGCCTGCTCCGCGAGCTTGCGCCGGCCCCGATTGCTGCCCAGAAGCGCGACTATCAGCAACTTGGTTCGCAAGCGGAACTGGACGCCTGGCTGCGTACGCTGCCCGCCGATGCTCCCGTGGCGGTTGCAGCCGGAGAAATGATGGAGCAGCCGGTGCTCGGGTTTTCGGCTAACCCCGGCGTGGCGCGATCCGTCGCCCTCGACAACATTCCTACACGCGCTTCTGTAGGTCACGATCTGAAAGGCCTGATCCGCCGGTTCGGCGATTCTCCTGGACTCTGCCACGACGTGATGCTGTACGCGTTCTTGATCTCGGCCGATCCGGGCTCGGCGGACCTGGGGAAAATTTCGGAGCATTTCCTCCAGCGGCCAGTCGATTCCGATCCCGCCTCTCAGGCCGACGCGATCCTGTTGCTCTTTCAAGTGCTGCGGCCGCAGATCGAGTCGCAGAAACTTACGGACTTGTATTCGTCGATCGACTTGCCTCTTGTCCGCGTGCTCGCGCGGATGGAGGAAACCGGCGTGCGCGTCGATCCCGCGCAGCTACGGCATATGAGCGCGCGCATGGAAGAGGAGATCGCGCGCCTTTCGGGCGAGATCTTTGGAATTGCGGGAAAAACGTTCAACATCAACTCGCCGCAGCAGCTAGGCAAAGTGCTGTTCGAAGATCTCAAACTGCCTGCGCCCACCAAAATGGGCAAGGGCAAGGTCATCTCGACCGCCGCCGACGTGCTGGAAGACCTCGCCGCGCAGCATGAGATCGCCCGCAAGGTCCTCGATCACCGCCAGCTTTCGAAGCTGAAGGGGACCTATGCGGACGCGCTGCCGTCTCTCATCGATCCGTCTACCGGCCGCGTGCATACCACCTTCAACCAGGCGGGCGCGGCCACCGGCCGTCTATCGTCTTCGAACCCGAATTTGCAGAACATCCCCATTCGTACCGAGCTCGGCCGCGAGATCCGCGCGACGTTCGTGCCCGAACCGGGCTGGAAGCTGATCGTGGCCGACTATTCGCAGATTGAGCTGCGCCTGCTGGCGCACATGTCGCGGGATCCGGTGCTCACCGAAGCCTTCCGCAATGGCGAAGATATTCACACGCGCACGGCGGCCGAAGTTCTGGGCATTCCGCCTCTGATGATCACGCCCGATCAGCGCCGCGACGCGAAAGCTGTCAACTTCGGAATCGTCTACGGCCAGACGCCGTTCGGACTGTCCAAGCAGCTCGGAATCGACCGCAAGGAAGCCGAGCGCTACATTCACGCTTATTTCGAGCGCTACGCCGGCGTTCGGCGTTTTATCGACGACACCATCGCCGAGGTCCGCCGCACGGGGATGGCGGTCACGCTCTTCGGCCGCCGCCGTCCGATTCCCGATATGAACAGCCGCAATCCCGCGGCTCGCAATTTCGCCGAGCGGACGGCTGTCAACACGCCCCTGCAAGGCACCGCAGCCGATATGATCAAGCTGGCGATGATCCGCATTGCCGAGAAGCTGCGGGGCAGGGAAACGCGCATGCTGCTCCAGGTCCACGACGAGCTGGTGTTCGAGGCGCCGCCCGCCGAAGTGGACGAGATCCGGACAATGGTCAAACATGAGATGGAAGGCGTGCGGAAACTAGACGTTCCCCTGGTGGTGGATATAGGGGTCGGCGATAACTGGCGCGATGCTAAGTAGCCGGAAATGACGGTTCTTCGATCCCGCGGCGCGCTGGTCGTGTTTTTGGCCATCTACGCAGCCGCTTTGCTCGTGCTGCTGCCTGCAAAACCACTCTGGGTCGACGAGATCATCGATCTGGGCGGCGTGCGCAACACGGACTTCCGCGGCGTGCTCAATTTTGTCCCGCAGAACGCGGGAGGCGTGCCGGCCGGCTACTTGACCGATTTCGCTATGATCCGCTGGTTCGGATATTCGGTGTTCCTCGTTCGGCTGCCATCGGTTTTCTTCGGCGTGCTGGCGTGCGCGGGCGTGTGGATCGCGGCGCGCCAAGCGGGACTCAGCTCCCCGCTGCTGGCAGCGCTGCTTTATGCCGCATCGCCGCTGGTGCTGCGCTACAACCTGGAAGCCCGCCCGTACGCGGCGGCCGCCTGCGCGAGCATTTTTGCCACGGTTGTGTTCGTTTCCCTGGTCCGCCGTCCTTCGTTCGCAAAAGCCGCCGGATACGCCTCGCTGATCGCTGTCGGACTGTACACCCAGCCCTACAGCATCTTCATCCCCGTCGCGCACCTCGGATGGCTCGTCTGGACGAAGAACCGCTCGGCGCTGTTATCGGCAGGAACTGCCGTGGCCGCGGCCGGGCTGGCGTTCCTGCCCTGGTTCGTCCAAACACACGCGGCGTGGCAGGCGATGTTGGATTCCGGCACCCGGTTTGCTGTCCACGCCCGCGATCTCGCAGTGATTCCGCATGAGCTGACGGGCACTGGCTACGCTGGGTTCGCGCTCACGATGGTTACCGTCGTCGTGGCGCTCACTTTCTCGCCGCTGAAGGCGAGTGACAAGCTTTTCTGGACCCTCTGCGCAGCCATGCCGCTCATTCTCGTTCCCGCGGCCGATGCCTACTTCGGCTATTTCCTGGCCGCCCGGCAAATGATCTTCGCGCTCGCGCCGATCTCTATCCTCATGGCCGCGGCTGCGGACATTCGCCGCTGGGGATTCGTGCTCCCGGCCGCATTGCTGATCGCCATGGCCTACGAAGACGCCCGCTGGATCCAGCGGCCCGGCGAAGGGTGGGAATCTGCCGCCTCCCAACTGGGTCCTGCGATCTCTGCGCCGGGAAGCTGCGCGGTTTTCGTCCCCAGCGGCGCCCGGACCATGTACGTCTACTTTGAGCCGCAAATCCGAGCCTGCGACGATGCAGCGCTGGCCACGGCGCCCACGGTCGCTCTTGCGATCAACCCCGGTCAGCCTGCCGCGGATATCGCTGCGGCCCGGGGAAAGATCGAAAGCTCTGGATTCCGCAAAGAATCCGATGTCCGAACCGCCGATCCTCGAATCGAAGTCTATCGCCGGGAGCCTCGTTGAGCGGAGGATCGGTTCCGGTTATCATGAAACCATGAAGAGTTTGCTCGTGCTGGCGCCAGCACTTTCCCTTTTGCTCATTCCGATGCATGCGCAGGGTCTGCCGGACGGACCCGGCAAGAGCGTGTTCGAAAATACGTGCGGCGGCTGTCACGGCGCCGATATCGTGATCGGCCAAACCGGCACGCGCGACGTGTGGCAGGACACGGTCGATTCGATGCGCGGCCGCGGAGCTCTGGGAACCGACGACGATTTCAAAACCATCGTTAATTA
>JBAIXM010000189.1:0-42331 GCA_037916615.1 Bryobacterales bacterium | reverse complement strand
TGGTGCGATCGACGTTGAGCTTCTCGATTTCAATATCGAGCATCTCCGCCACGCGCGTCAGGCGATCGATCGGATCGAAAATTTCCAGAAGCTCCTGCTTCTCTTCGATGGAAAGCTGGAGGTTCGCGCCCACGGTGTCGCCGAGCTTGCCTGGGTCGTCGGTGCGGATCGCGGCGACCATGTTGTCGTAGTTGACGTTCTGGCTGATCTTGACGTACTGCTCAAAAAGATTCGTAACCCGCGAGATCAGGGCGTCCAACTGCGGGCCGGATTCGATTCGGTAGCTGAACGTCCGCACGGTGGCGCGGAAGTATCCGTCCTCTTCGCTGACGCTAACCACTTTGCCTCGCTCGACGCCTTCCACCAGGACCTTGATGTTTCCGTCGGACTGACGCAGACTCTGCACGATGTTCGCGACCGTGCCGACCGAATAAATCTCGTCCGGACGCGGCTCATCGACGCTGGCGTCGTGCTGCGTCGCGAGGAAAATCTTGCGATCCCCGGCCAAGGCTTCTTCAAGCGCGCGCACGCTCGATTCGCGGCCCACCACGAACGGCGTCATCATGTGCGGAAAGATCACGACGTCCCGGATGGGCATCATCGGGAGCCGGCGCGAATCTGATTTTTCTTTGGAAGTGATCATCCTGCCTTTTCTAATAGTGCCAGATTAATCTTTTGCGTCATGACCATTTCTTTGGTCACCAGGAACTCGCGAACCTTCTTATAAGAGGGCAAGTAGTACATCAGGTCGAGCATCAGATCCTCCAGGATCATGCGCAGCCCGCGCGCCCCCACCTTGCGTTCCATGGCCAATTGCGCGATCGCTTCCAGGGCGTCGTCGCTGAACTTCAGGCGTACATTTTCGAACTCGAACAGCTTCTGATACTGCCGGATGATGGCGTTCTTCGGCTTGGTCAGAATCTGCACCAGCGCGTCCTTGCTCAAATCTTCCAGCACGGCAACCACCGGAAGACGCCCGATGAACTCGGGGATAAATCCTGCCTTAATCAGATCGACCGGTTGCACCTGTTCCAACATAGATACGTCGCGACGGCCCGAACTGCCTGGCCGGCGGCTGGCGGTGGACGTATCCTCGGCGTTGTTTGAGAACCCGATGGTTCGGGTCCCAACCCGGCGCGAAATCGTCTTCTCCAGGCCGATGAAAGCTCCGCCGCAGATGAACAGGATATTGGTTGTGTCCACCGGCGTAAATTCCTGGTGCGGATGCTTGCGCCCGCCCTGGGGTGGAACGTTGGCGATGGTACCCTCCAGGATCTTCAACAGCGCCTGCTGGACGCCCTCGCCCGAAACATCGCGGGTAATGGACGGATTCTCGTCCTTGCGCCCGATCTTGTCGATTTCGTCGATATAGATAATGCCTTGCTGGCAGCGCTGGACGTCCCAATCGGCGTTCTGGAGCAGCCGCAGGATGATGTTCTCGACGTCTTCACCGACGTACCCGGCCTCGGTGAGCGTGGTGGCGTCGACAATGGCGAAGGGCACGTCCAAGATCCGGGCGAGGGTCTGGGCTAGGAGCGTCTTGCCGGTCCCGGTCGGCCCGATCAGAAGGATGTTGGACTTGGACAGCTCGACCTCGCCTGTCCGCTGCTTATTCATCTGGATCCGCTTGTAGTGGTTGTAGACAGCCACCGCCAGCTTCTTCTTAGTGGCATCCTGACCGATCACGTACTGATCCAGGTATTCCTTTAATTCCAGCGGCTTAGGAAGCTTATGGGGAGCGCCGTACTGCTGCTCGTTGCGGTCGTCTTCAAGAATCGAATTGCAAACAGCAATGCACTCGTCACAGATGTAGGCACGCGGATAATCCGACGGGGAGGAGATCAGCTTACCAACAACGTCTTGGCTTTTATGACAGAAAGAACAACGTAGGGATTCGTCGGAGCCGGCACGCTTCACACGGGATCTCCTGCACCAAGGGATTAGGACTTCGGGCACTTTCAGTATAGCCGACTTCAATACAGCCGTAACAGTAAGGCGAGTGCCTTAGAGCGGAAGGGGCGGTGCAGGCTCGGGCTGCCGTTTTTCCGTACAATCAACACTATGAATGTCCGCGGCTGCGCCGGGCTGGTCTGCATCCTCGTGTTCAGCGCCCTCGTCGCCCCGGCGCAGACTGTCCCGGCCCAGATCGCCACGCCCAAACAAGCCCTCGGGTTCGACCTAGGGGAGGACTACCAGGTCGCCAGCTACACCCAGCTCGAGTCTTACTGGAAAAAGCTCGCGGCGGAATCCGACCGCATGAAGCTGATCGATATCGGCGCGACGGCTGAGGGGCGGCGGCAGTACATGGCGGTCGTCAGCTCGCCCGAAAATATCCGTAATCTGGAACGCTACAGACAAATCGCCCGGAGACTCGCGCTCGCCGAAGGGCTCACCGAAGACGAGGCCCACGCTCTAGCGCGTGAAGGTAAATCCGTAGTCTGGATCGACGGCGGCCTTCACGCCAACGAAACTGTGGGCTCCCAACAATTGATGGAAATGGTCTATGAGATGGTCAGCCGCAATGATGCCGAAACCCTGCGGCTGCTGGAGGACACCATCCAGCTTTATGTCCCGGCCAATCCGGACGGGCAGGAGCTCGTGGCCAACTGGTACATGCGCCAGGCGGATCCAAGCAAGCGCACACTGAACGGGCTTCCGCGCCTCTACAACAAGTACGCCGGCCATGACGACAACCGCGATTTCTATCTCTCGGCCCTGCCGGAGACCACGAACATGAACCGGCAGTTATTCCTGGAGTGGTTTCCGCAGATTGTCTACGATCATCACCAGACCGGGCCGGCCGGCGCCGTAGTGTTCATTCCTCCGTTTCGAGATCCGTTCAACTACAACCTCGATCCGCTGGTGCCTCTGGGCGTAGAGATGGTCGGATCGGCCATGCACAGCCGCCTGGTGGCTGAGGGTAAAGGCGGATCCGCAATGCGCAGCGGCTCAAATTACTCGAGCTGGTGGAACGGCGGCCTGCGCACGATTTCGTACTTCCACAACATGATCGGAATTCTGACGGAAATCATCGGCGGGCCCACTCCCGTCGATATTCCGCTGGTTCCGGACCGGCAGTTGCCGCAAGGCGATGAGCCACTTCCGATCGCGCCGCAGCGCTGGCGTTATCGCCAGTCCATCGATTACGACATCAGCCAGAACCGGGCCGTTCTGGATTACGCATCGCGCTACCGTGAGACGCTGCTGCTCAATATTTACCGGATGGGACGGGACTCGATTGAGAAAGGCAGCCGCGACACGTGGACGATAACGCCCAAGCGCATCGATTCTCTGCGGACATCGGCGGCGCAGCGATCGACAGCTTCGGGCGGAGCCATCACGGCAACGCTCTACGACACCGTACTTCACGATCCGCAGTACCGCGATCCGCGCGGCTACGTCATTCCAGCGAATCAGGACGATTTCCCGACGGCCGTCGAATTCGTGAACTCGCTTCTCAAGACCGGGGTCGCCGTGCTACAGGCGAAGGCGGAATTTGAGGCAGCCGGAAAGCGCTATCCCGCGGGATCCTTCGTCGTCAAGACGGCGCAGGCGTTCCGGCCGCACGTTCTCGATATGTTCGAGCCGCAGGATCATCCCAACGACTTCCGCTATCCGGGCGGCCCCCCCGTGCCGCCCTACGACATCGCCGGGTGGACGCTCGCGCTGCAAATGGGTGTCAAGTTCGATCGCATCCTGGACGCCTTCGATGGCCCGTTCGAGAAATTGAGCGGCCCCGTGAAACCGCCTGCGGAGCAAATCCGCGGATCGGCGATTCCGGCAGGCTACCTTATTAGCCATCGCCTCAACAATTCCTTCACGCTCGTGAATCGATTGCTTAAGGCCGGCGTTGACGTTTACTGGACGAAACCCGCCGGCGCCATCTGGGTTCCAGAGAACGCCTCCGCCCGCGCAATACTCGAAAAAAGCGCGGCTGAATTGGGAGTCGCCGTTCAGGCCACGGCAGCGAAGCCCTCTTCGGACCTGATCAAGCTTCGTCCTGCGCGAATCGGTCTGTACGATCAGTACGGCGGATTGACATCCTCGGGCTGGACGCGCTGGCTGTTCGAAAAATTCGAGTTTCCCTTCCAAGTGGTGTACCCACGGACGCTGGATGAGGGGAATCTGAACAGCCGTTTCGATGTTCTGGTGCTGCCGGATGAAGCCTATCGAAAAAACGGCGGCGGTCCGCAGCCTGTTGCCGCGAGCATTCCGGCCGAGTACCGGGACCGGCTAGGCCGTATTACCGAAGAGAGAACCGTGTTCCAGCTCAAGCAATTTGTGCAGGCTGGGGGAACGCTCGTCACGATCGGCAGTTCCACAGGTCTTGCGCAGATGCTGGGCGTACCCGTAACGAATCCGCTGGCGTCGCTTTCGCGCGAGCAGTTTTATGTGCCTGGGTCGCTGATGCGCGCGGCTGTGGACCCCACAAATCCTTTAGCGTTCGGCATGGATCCGGAGGCGATTCTGTTTTTCGACAACAGCCCCGTGTTCAAACTGGAGGGCGATGCTCACCGCGTCGCATGGTTCGCGGGGAAAGAAACTCTCGCCAGCGGATGGGCATGGGGACAGGAGCATCTGGATGGCACGACCGCGGTGGCCGAAGCGAAGCTCGGCGCAGGGCGAGTCGTGCTGTTGGGGCCCGAGGTCGCGTTCCGCGGGCAGCCGTCCGGGACGTTCAAGCTGCTGTTCAACGCGCTGTACTAGTTTCGACTTGACAGGCGACAAGATCGCCTGTCCCACCGTCAGCGCGTCAGCATCTTGAAGGCGTGATGCCAGTCATTGCGCAGGAATCCGGGGAGCGTCCAGAGCCGGCATAACGGCTCGAGCGCCCGTGATGCGATGATGTCACCGCAATCGAACGGTTCCCATCCGAACTGCTTGCAGATTTCCGACACCTGGCGCTTGGCATCGGGATTGTTCCCGCACAGGAACATGGTCGGCGTGCCCTGCTCGAACTTCGGATTCACCATGAGCGCGCTTCCCACACTGTTGAACGCCTTGACAATGTGCGAATTCGGAAGCAGCTTCTGCACCTGCTCGCCAAGCGAATCGTTAGGGCCGGTGGTGAACAGAAAGACTCCATCCACGGGACCGGAATCGGCCAGCGGGTTGGTCGTGTCGATGATCACCTTGCCCGTCAAATGGTCGGGACCGGCTTGCTGGAGCACTTCTTCGACGACCTTCCCCATCACCGCCAGGACGATAATTTCCCCGAAAATCGCAGTCTCGCGGAAGGTTCCCGCCTTCGCTCCCGCGTGCGAAGCGGCCCACAGCGGCGCTTCGCCTTTGGCCGGATCCCGTGTGCCCAGCATCACTTCGTATCCATGCTGGACAAATCCCTCAGCCAGCGCCCGCCCGACTACGCCCGATCCCAGAACTCCGATTTTCTTGGCCATGATCTACCGCTTAAAGTTTACTCCGTCCTTAAGCAGGTGCTCATACTCGTGCGGATCCAGATTGTTCTCGGCGCAAACGTACTCCTGAAGGCGCGTGCCTTCCCGGAGCATCATGGTCGAGTGCAGGACCCAGGGTTTGGTCAACACCATGGGGTCCTCGATGGTCACGTCGTAGTTGATCTGGTCTTTATCGACGCGCGTGTAGCGCTCGACGATATGGAGCTGGTCGGAGTGAAACGTGCCCGCGCCGGAGAGCCAGGTCTTGTCGTTGAAGCCGGTGATATCCACAACGAGTGTGTTTCCCTCCCAGTGGCCGACGGAGTTTCCCATATAGGATGGAAGCAGATCGTCGGGATGGGGCTGGTTGAGCGGAATCACGCGAAACACGCTCATGTATTCGTAGAGAATCACGATCTGCTTGGGGGTTTGGATGATCTGCTGCGGGAACAGGCCGAGCATCGCGACGCGGGGTATCCCGGGCGGCAGGCACAGAGCCGTCGGATCGTCGATGCCTCTGCGATTGAAGGCCTCGAGCACTTTCTGCGCGGCCCACGGCTGGTAGGGCGCGCCCTCGCGGCCTGCGGGGCGATCGTTTGAGGACGGTGCCGCGGCGGCCGAAGGATCCCGGCCGGAGCCACCGACGCCGGTTCCGGAATTGGCTTCCTCCCAGCTTCCGCGTTGCGTGCTGCCGCCCTGCCAGACTCCCGTGAGATCGGGCTTGCCGTCGGCGGCGCGCGGAACAGCATTCTTGCTCTGCGCGGACGCAATCAGGCAGACAAAACCCAGTATTGCCGCGATGCGCATTTTATTTCACGTCTACGGCAGGAGTGTTCCCGCCGTCTCCTGTGCCTGCCGGAGGTCCGAAGAACAGCTTCTTGCCGTCTGCGAAGGTCACCTCGCGCGAGTGCGCCCAGTTCGATCCGTCGCGCGCGTGCCAGCCGAAAACAGTAATCGTGTCGCCGACCTTCATCGTGACGTCCTTCTTCCAGCCGGTCCGTACCAGAACGCTGGGCGGATAGCCCTCGAACTTCCAGTTGGCCACGTTGCCTTTGGCGTCCTTGACGTCCAGGAAGAAATAGCTGTGCGGATTGGTCCAATCGACCTTGGTGATTACGCCGGTCAGTGTGACCGGCTTGGTCGCGTCGTATTCGGCGCCAAAGGAATGGTGGGCCAGCAGTGCAGTTGCGAGCAGCGGCACGCCGATCGCCAGCCGCCAGGCCCCAGAGATTCGTCTTGCCATAGTGCCCCCTAGGGTTTCAGTTTATTGCAGTTTTGGGGATCAGGCGGTGACGGGATTGCTGGCGGCCGCCGTTTGGTGCGCGAGCTTGTTCAGCCCGTTGAATGCCGCCGCTTTGTAGCATTCCGCGAGTGTGGGGTAATTGAAGACGGTATCCACGAAATACTCGACCGTTCCTTTGAGGATCATCACCGCCTGGCCGATGTGCAGCAGCTCGCTGGCGCCGTCGCCGATGATGTGGACTCCCAGGATCTGGTGCGTTTCGCGGTGGAAAATCAGTTTCAGGCGCCCGGTGGTATCGCCGCGGATCTGCCCGCGCGCGATTTCGCGATAGAACGCGACGCCGACTTCATACGGGACGTCTTCATCCGTGAGCTGTTCCTCGGTTTTTCCGATGAACGAGATTTCGGGAATCGTATAAATGCCGTAAGGATAGTTTTCGGGGTTTGAGTGGACCGGAAGGCTGTAGGCGCGCGCGGCGGCGAGGCGGCCCTGTTCCATCGAAACCGAAGCCAGGCTTGGGAATCCGATCACGTCGCCGACCGCAAAAATGTGCGGGACCTTTGTGCGGAAATCGGCATCGACCTTGATCCGGCCGCGGTTGTCGGCTTCCAGGCCCGCGGCAGCCAGATTCAGCTCGTCCACGTTGCCCTGGCGGCCGACGGCGTAGAGCAGCGCCGTGCCGGTGATCTTTTTGTTGCTCTCGAGCGTCGCGACCACGTTGCCGTCCGGCTGTTCCTCGACGCTTGCCACCTCTTCGTTCAGGCGCAGCGTCACGCGGCTGTCGCGCAAGTGATAGGAAAGCGCCTCAACCATTTCCCCGTCGGCGAATTCGAGCAGCCGGGGCCGCTTTTCCACCAGGATCATGCGGACGCCCAACGTCGCGAACATGCACGTGTATTCGACCCCGATGACCCCGCCGCCGACCACGATAAACGTCTTGGGGATTTCCTGCATATTCAGGACTTGGTCGCTGTTGATGATGTTCCGGCCGTTGTAGGGAACTTTGGGCGAAACGGCGGGCTTGGTGCCGGTCGCGATGATGATGTTCTCGGCCTGATAATCCGTGCCGCCGGTGGAATTCAGAAGACGGATGGTATGCGGATCGACAAACGTCGCGCTGCCGAACAGAGTGTCCACGCCATTGCGGTTCAACTGTGACATGGTGACGTCGATTTCGGTCTTGATCACGTGCTGGACCCGGAACGCCAGGTCGGCCATCGTGATCTTTTCTTTTACGCGGTAGTTGACGCCGTAAATTCCCTGGTAGGCGTAGCCGGAAAGGTGCAGCACGGCTTCGCGAAGCGTTTTGGAAGGGATCGTGCCAGTGTTGATACACGTGCCGCCGACGCACTCGCGCTTCTCGACAACGGCGACGCGCTTGCCGGTTTTGGCAGCCTGGATCGCGGCTCGCTGGCCGGCCGGCCCGGACCCGATCACGATCATGTCGTACGTCTGCATGAGTGCTTTAACCTACTGCTGCCAGTATAGTGGTGATCGGGTTTCGTGACGGATTTCATTAACAATCGTATTTGTGTCTTGGGCGGAGGCCCGGCCGGTTCGGCGGCTGCGCTGGCGGCTCTACGGACGGGCGCGAGGGTCGGAATCATCGAAAAATCGCGCTTCCCGCGCCACAAGGTCTGCGGCGAATTCTTCTCGCCCGAGATCGAGCCGGAACTGAAACGGCTCGGCGCCTGGAACGCTTTCCTTCAGGCCGGTCCTGCGCGGGTGCCGAGGATGGTTCTGCATTTCGACACGAAGCAGAAGCGGGCTCGCCTGCCGGATCCGGCCTTTGGGCTGAGCCGGTTCGCATTCGACCGAATCCTGCTGGATCAGGCCGTCGCGGCGGGGGGCGTCCTGGAAACCGATCCCGGCGAGACATCTCCGTTGGTGATCGCCACGGGACGACGGGTAAAGCAGAGTTCGCGCGGGCAGAGGCTGTTCGGGTTCAAGGCTCATTTCGAAGGCCCGGTGGACGACGCCGTGGAGCTTTTTTTCTTCGGGCGCTGCTACGTCGGCCTCAGTTGCATTGAATCGGGAAAAACAAATGTCTGTGGCCTCGCGCCGGAAAACTTTCTCTCGCGAGCCGGTTTTGAATACGACAGTATCGTGATGCAATGCGAGCCGCTGCACGAAAGGTTAAAGCCGCTTCGGCGAGTTACAGAATGGTTTTCCACAGGACCGCTGGAGTACCGGCAGGCGTTCGATCCAGGAGGCGGATCGCAGTATTGTGCAGGCGATGCGCTGTCGTTTGTCGATCCGTTTACCGGCTCGGGACTGCTGGCGGCGGTCCGTTCCGGAGCAATGGCCGGAGAAGCCGCGGCTCTTGGTACCTCTGTGGAAAATTACCTGAAGCGTTGCCGGGCGAGCCTGCGTCAACCTTTCCAGGCAGCGGGCGTGTTCCGGAAGGCAGTGGAAAGCGGATGGGCGGAAAAACTTGCGCGGTTCGCGCCCGGAGGGTTGCTGTTTGCACTCACGCGTCCCAAATGAAAAAAGCCGGTGAGTACTCGGAGGAGGATACTCACCGGCCGGCTTGCCACTGACAAAAGTCTCGTAGCTCGCCAAGCTTTCGGGAGGGCCACCGGGCAGTCGGCAACTCCTCCCTAGAGAAAGAGACGCGATGAAACCTCAAAAAGAAGGTTTCACAACTGGACACCCTAATCCTACCACCCTGTGGACATCCTGTACAGATCTAAGGCGGTACCTGAGGATTCAAACACGTAAGTTGCTGTTGTGCCGGTACTTACTTCGCGAGCAGGGGAGGCGTGGCGAGGCGGCTGCGAAGCAAAAAGAAGGCGATCGCTGCAAATAGCTGGAGGGAAAGCCCGAAGATTACGAGGGCGACGATGGACCGGCCATAGAGAACGCCCATAATCGCACTGCCGGCGAACCACATCACACCGAAGATCCCGTTGAAGGCGCCAAACGCCCCGCCGCGCTTGTTCATCGAAACGACCTGAGATATGCCGGAACGCAGAATGGCGTCCTGCGCTCCGATGCCCGTCGCCCAGCAAGCTACGCCCGCCATGGCCCATGCCGGTCCCCCCAGGAAACCAAGCGGCAGGGAAAGCATCGAAACCAGAGTGCCGATGCTTAGCATCGCCAGGCCGAAACGGTCGAACAGCCGTCCGAAGAGCGGAGCCGTGACGGCGTTGACAGCCATCGCGCCGGAGTAAAGCAACGGAATGACGGCGGATTTCACCACGCCGGTTTTCTCGAAGTGATACGAGAGCAGGGCGAAATCGACGAATCCGCAGGCGAGAACGCCGGCGGACGCCACGTAGATCCAGAAGATTTTCGGGAGTCGGACGTGTTCTTCCTGGTGGGGTGCTGCCTCGCCGTGCGCGGGAAACCAGGAGCGCGCCAGCAGCAACGCGGCAACCGCCGCGGCTGCGGGTAGGGCCAAACCTAAGAACGCGGGTCCGAAGGCGTGCGCCCTCGCCACCGCGAGGGCCACCAGTAGCGGACCGATCACCGCGCCGGTCTGATCCAGCGCGGCGTGCAGACCGAATCCCCAGCCGTGGCCGACTTCCACCGTCGCTTCCGAGAGCAGGACGTCGCGCGCCGGGCCGCGAATACTCTTGCCGGTCCGTTCCAGGGCGACCAACAGCGTCGCGATCCACCAGTTTCCCGCGAAAGCCAGGGCCGGAATCGCGACCAGGTTCACGGCATAGCCGCAAATCGTGATCGTCCAGTAGGCGCGAGTCCGGTCGGCAATGCGTCCCGAGAAAAGGCGCAGGCTGGCGGCGAGCATCTCGCCGATACCGGCGACGATTCCCACCTGGGCCGCGCTGGCGCCCAACTCATCGAGGAACGGACCAAGGACGCTGCGCGCTCCTTCGTAGGTAATATCCGCGAACAGGCTGACAATGCCCAGTGCGACGATAAACCGGACGGCGCGCGTTCTTCGCGGATCGGTCACTTCGCGGCCATTTTGAGGAGCTGTTCGGCGTGCCGCAGGGCTTCCTGGGTGATGCGTTCTCCGGAAAGCATCCGGCCGATTTCGCGGGTGCGCGCGGCGGGCGTCAGCTCCTCGACCGAGGCCACCGTTCGGCCATGCTCGGAATGTTTCTCCACAAAATAGTGATGATCGGCGAAGCCGGCGATCTGCGGCAGGTGCGTGACGCAGATTACCTGGTTTGCAGCAGAGAGCCTTTTCAGCCTGCGGCCGACCGCTTCGGCGGCGCTTCCGCCCACGCCTGCGTCCACTTCATCGAACACCAGAGTTCCCGGCGTCGACTGCTTACGCGCAGAGGCCGGCATCGTGCATGTCTTGAGGGCAAGCGCCACGCGCGAGAGCTCGCCTCCGGAGGCGATCTTGTCCAGAGGCTTCAGCTCTTCGCCGAGGTTGGGCGCGATCAGAAACGTGACTGCGTCGGCTCCGTTCTCGGACCACTCGGCAGGCTTCACCTCGATGGCGATGCGGGTCTTTTCCATCGCCAGCGCGGCCAGCTCCTGCTCTACGCGCTTGCCGAGATGGATTGCGGCTTCTATTCGGCGGGCCGAAAGCTTCTTCGCCGCCGATTCATAGGCGCGAGCCAGACCGGCGACCTGCTTCTGGAGGGCGCTCCTGCGATCGTCGGTGTTTTCCACAGCCGTCAGGTTCGCCCGGACCTCGTCGAGGAACGCCAGCACCTGCTCGAGGCTTGCACCGTATTTCCGCTTGAGCTTTTCGAGCGCGCCCAACCGGGCCTCGACTTCATCGAGACGTGCGGGATCGGCCTCCAGCTTCCCGGCGTAGTGGCCGAGCGCGCGCGCGGCTTCGGCCAGGGCGATCGAGGCGGGCTGAAGCTGGTCGAGAATGTCTTGCGCGCTTTCGTCGATCCGGACGAGATCCTCCAGGCGCTTGACGATCGAGCCGACCTGCGCTGTGGCGCTTCCGGGATCGTCGTATAACATCGCGTATGCGCCGCTGGCGAGCTCCTGCAAGCGGACCACGTTGCGCAGCACGCGGCGCTCGTTTTCAAGATCCGCGTCTTCGCCGGGCTTGGGGGCAACCGCTTCGATTTCCTTGCGCTGGAAAGCCCACAGATCCGCGAGGCGCAGCTTTTCCTGGGTACCCTGGTTGAGTTCGTCGAGCTCGGAGGAAGCGCGCTTCCAGGCGCGGAAAGTTTCGGAAACTTCGGCCGCGAGGTCGCCTGATCCGGCGAAGGCGTCCAGCATTTGGCACTGCACGGCGGGCGAAAAGAGCTGCTGCTGATCGTGCTGGCCATGGATATCGGCCAGGTGGCTCGCCAGATTTCTTAACAAGGAGGCGGTTGCAGGCCGGTTGCCCACAAAGGCTCGCGATTTTCCGCCGGACTGGATTTCGCGCTCGATGAGGATTTCGTGGTCCTCCATTTCGATTCCGGCGTCTTCCAGCAGCTTTTTGAGCGACGGAGTCTCGGCGGCCTCGAAGATACCCGAAACGCGGGCTCGGGCGGCGCCCGTACGGACCATTTCCGGCGAAGCGCGTCCGCCCAGCAGCAATCCGAGCGCGTCGACGACGATGGATTTTCCGCTTCCGGTTTCGCCCGTGAGCAGATTCAGGCCCGGATGAAAGCGCACGCGAACCTGTTCGATGACGGCAGAGTTTTCGACCGCGAGCTCGACCAGCACTGGAGACGATTATAGAAGATGAGAGACGGCAAAACGCCTGTCGTATTCGATACCAGGCGCAAAAAACATTTTTTTCCTTGCATGTTTTAGGGGAGGCTCGTTTACAATTGAAAACAGGAAGCGCCTCGGCATAGCGCGGACTATCGACCGGGGTGGGCAGGAGAAAGGGAATCGATCGGGTTGACGCTGCCACACTGGAACGGCCCACTGCTGCAAGTCAGGTTCACGGAGTTGCTGGATGTTTCCGATCCGGTCCTGATTGCGGTCGTCGGCATTCTCTTGATGTTTTCCTTGCTTTCCTTCACCATCATTTTTTCCAAACTCGGCGGATTCCGAAGAGCGCGCCGGGCCAACGCGCGATTCCTGAAAGCGTTCCGGAAATCGGCGCGGCTGGATGCCATGGCCGCCGCAGTGGAGCAGTTCCGCTCGGCGCCGCTGGTGACCGTCTTCGATTTCGGCTACAGCGAGCTCAGCCGCCAGCTCTCGACGCGGTCCAGGCTGACCAACCTGGTGGCGCTCGAACGCAGCCTGCAAATGGGCATCAGCGAGGAGATCACGCGGCTGGAACGCAACATGAACTGGCTCGCTACCGTCGCGGCTGTATGTCCGTTCATCGGACTTTTCGGAACCGTGCTGGGCATCATCGAAGCATTCAACGGCCTCGGGACCGCCGGGGCGACCAGCTTGCGAGCCGTGGGGCCGGGCATTGCGAAAGCCCTTTATGCCACCGCATTCGGCCTGGGGGCGGCCATCCCGGCCGCCATCGCCTACAACTATTTCAACAATGGAATCAAAGAGATAGGTCAGCGGCTGGAGGATTTCTCGCTGGAGTTCCTGAACGTAGCCGAAAGGAACACCGAGGGCTAAGAACGGCGTCCATAAAATAGGAATCGTTAGGAGTAGCGATGGCGTTTTCTACGATGGGATCGAACGGCCGAGGGGGCCGCGGGCGATGGCGCTCGCAGATCGGCGTTCTCTCGGAAATGAACGTCGTCCCGCTGGTGGACGTCGTGCTGGTCCTGCTGATCATCTTTATGGTGACGGCCAGCGTCATGGAGTTCGGCCTGACCGTCGACGTGCCGCAGGTCCGCCAGGTCAAGGACACCGTGGAAGAGCATCCGGTGATCAGCATCGCCCGCAACGGTACTACGTATCTAGACGATAAGCCGGTCAATCTGGCTAACGTGGGCAAGGAAGTCCGGCGCCGGTTTCCGGGGCAGGAGACGGTCTACGTCCGGGCGGATAAAGAATTGACCTGGCGCGATATCGCCCAGGTCATGAGCACGCTGGACGAGGCGAAGCTGAAACAGTCGTGGGTGACCAGGCCCGAGGATCGAAGGAAATAATGCACGCCGACATCCTCGACCAGCACGAGTCGCTCCGCAAGCCCTTCATGGGAGCTTTGACTCTGCACGTCGCGGTGGTCGTCGCGCTGGGGATTTACACCTGGCTCAACGGGCATCGCGAGGCGTTCGGCGATCCGAATGCCGGAGGCGCGGCAGTCGGCATCGAAGCGGTGAAATCGATTCCGCTGCCGAGCAGCGGTCCGGAAAATCCGGTAGCGCACGATACGAAGTCGCAAGTCGCGCCGGAGCCCCCGGCAAAGCAGGAGCGCGCGAAGAAGGAGCCTCCGCCGCCCAAGAACGCCGTGGAGCTGAAGAGCAAAACGGCCAAGCAACTGCGGGCCAGGGTCGAGCCGCAGCACCATTTCAAATCGTTCGATGAGCTCGATCCCAACAAGATTCGTTCGCAGCAGGCTCCGCAAGCTTCGAGCGCGATGTTTTCCCAGATGCCCGGCTCGGGCCGCATCGGCGCGGGCCTCAATACGACGTTAGGCACGCGGTTTGGCGAATATTCGGCGAGAATCCAGCAGATGGTCGCGCAGCACTGGCGCACCGGCGACGTGGATGCGAGCCTCCGCACGGCGCCCCAAGTGATCGCCAGCTTCGAAATCAAGCGCGATGGAACCATCAGCGCTCCAAAAATCGTCCAAGGCAGCGGGATTGCCACCTTGGATTTCTCCGTGCGGAGAGCGATCCTGGAAGCGAGTCCGTTTCCGCCGTTGCCGTCCGAATTTACGCGGAGTTCGGCTACAGTCGAGTTTGTATTCGAGTTGAAGCGATGAAAACCAGAGACCTCACTGTGCTGCTTGTAGCGGCTAGTCTGCTGATCACGGGTGCGATTGTGCTGACTGGCCAGGGCGTCGACATTCCGGGCGTCATCACGAAGGATCGCGAGCTTCCTGTGATCGCGGTGACCGATATGCGCGGATCGGGCGCCTCGCAGCAGTTCATGGACGTGTTCAACAAGACGCTCTGGGACGAGCTCGATAACACCGGCCAGATTCGGCTGGCGCCCAAGACTTCGTATCCGTTGCAGACGCCGCAGCAGCCGGGCGACTTCCAGCCGCCCACGCTGTTCTCCGATTGGACCCGGCCGCCGGTGAGCGCGAACTACTTGGTTTTCGGGTACAGCGCCGTCCAGGACAATCAGATTCTGCTGTACGGCAACTTCTTCAACCTCGGGCAGCCCGACGTGCGCAGCGCGCAGATCATCGGGATGCAGCGCTACTACGCTTCTCTGAGCAGTGACGGAGCCAAGCGGCTCGCGTGTCAGTTCGCCGCCGACATCCTGAAGCAGATCGGGTCGGAGGGAAGCTGCGGCACGAAGATCTACTTCGTCTCAGACCGCAGTGGTTCGGCCGAGATCTGGTCGATGGATTATGACGGATCGAATCAACGGCCGCTCAGTAACTATAAGACCAGCTCTCGAGACCCCGTCATTTCCGCCGACGGCAAGCTGGTGGCCTTCCGAACGCTGACCAAGAAGCCGAGCTGGGAAATTCGCATCCACGCCACCGATACCGCGCGAAACCGCGTTTTCTTCAATCCCATATCGTCGATGATTTCGACTCCCGAGTTCACTCCGGACGGGAGACACTTGCTGTTCAGCGAGACGATCGGCGGCTGGCCGCAACTTGTGATGACCGATATCGATGGAGGCGGTCTTCACCGCATCTCGAACGTACCGGCCATTGAGGTCTCGCCGCGCGTGAATCCCAAAACCGGAAGCGATCTGCTGTTCATTTCCGGCCGCTCCGGCCACCAGCAGCTCTGGCGCATGAACCTGGACGGCACCGATCGCGAGATGCTCACTACCGGCGAAGGCGACGTTGCCAATCCCGCCTGGAGTCCCGACGGTCATCACATCGCTTTCTGCTGGACGCGCGGTTATGAGCCTGGAAATTTCAACATTTTTGTGATGGATATCGCCGACCGCAAATACATTCAGTTGACGACGAACAGCGGAAGGAACGAGAATCCTTGGTGGGCTCCGGACGGCGTCCATCTGGTGTTTTCGTCCAAGCGGGGGGCAGTTACGCAGATTTACACCATGCTGGCGAACGGCACCAACGTCCGCCAGCTCACAACGCAAGGCAATAATCTCCAGCCAGTATGGGCCAAGGGGATCGAGTGAATTCGGCAGTCAGCCATTAGGGAGAATGAGGACATAATAGATGCGAATCAACGTCAGAACACTGAGTGCAGCGGTGTTCGCCGCGATGCTTTTGCTGGTAGCCGCCGGATGTAAGAAGAAAGTAGCGACCGCTCCGCCGCCTCCGCCGCCGCCGGTGGAACAGCCGCCGCCCCCGCCGCCGAAGCCAAACCCGCCGCGCATTGACACGTTCGCGGCTGAGCCCGCCACCATCGAGCGGGGACAATCCTCTACGCTGCGGTGGAGCGTCGCAAACGCCACCAACATGACCATCGATCAGGGAGTCGGGGCGATCCAGGCGAACGGCAGCCGCCAGGTGACGCCCGGGAATTCCACCACCTATACGCTGACCGCCAGCGGCTCGGGAGGAACGGATACGCGCACGGTCACCGTCACCGTGAATGCTCCTCCGCCGCCACCGCCGCCTCCGGCGAAACCGAAAGTGACCGTCTCCAGCTCCGAGTTGCTGAGCCGCGAGGCGCAGGATATCTACTTTGACTACGACAAGAGCGACCTTCGCGCCGACGCGCAGCGCGCAGCGATGGCGGACGCCGAACTTCTCAAGCGCATCTTCGCGCAGGACCCCAACTTCACGGTGATCATCGAAGGGAACTGCGACGAGCGCGGGTCGGCCGAGTACAACCTGGGTCTGGGCGATCGCCGGGCCACCAGCCTGAAGGAGTATTTCGTCCAGCAGGGCTTGCCCGAGAACCGGATCCGGACCATCAGCTACGGCAAGGAAAAACCGGTGTGCACGGATGCGAGTGAGGCGTGCTATCAGCGGAACCGGCACGATCATTTGTCGCCTGGGCAATAGAACACTGGAAACGGAGGACGGTTTGAAGCCGTCCTCCTTAAAACAGTAGGCAAAAGAGCGCACGGCGGTTTTCAGCGTTGTGCGCGGTCAAGGAAAGGAGGACGCGATGAAGTTCTCACGTTTGCTGGTGTCGGGGTTCATGCTGGCGGTCTTGCTGCGGGCCCAGTCGGAGAAGGACATGATTCGGGAGCTGCAGCGGGATGTTGCTCAATATCAGGAGCAGGTGCGTAAGGCGAAGGAAGCGCAAGACCAGAAGAACGCCGAACTCGAGTCGCTGCTGAAACAGACCCTGGACGCGAACGCGAAACTCTCGGCGAATCTCGGGGCGCTCCAGCAAAGCCTGAGCGCGGCTGTGGCCGAGCAGCAGGGCAAGCTGGTGCAGCCGATGAACCTGCTGGGCAATAAAGTCGACCAGATGTCGCAGTCGTTCAACACGCTTCAGACCAGCATGGACGAACTCACGCGCCGCCTGACCCGGCAAGACGAGAAGCTCACGGAGATCCTGAATAACGTGAAAACGCTGAGCGCGCCTCCACCGCCTCCGCCGGGAGCCACGGGTATTGTGCCCGGGGTGGGAACAGCGCCGGCAGCGGGTGCTTCGGCGGATATTGCCTTCCAAGCGGCCGAGCGCGACCTGCGCGGGGGCCGGAATCAACTGGCGATGGATGAGTTCGGCAGCTTCGTCGCCCAGTTCCCGAATTCCGAATATGCGCCGAAAGCGCAGTACTACATGGGCATGATCTACGACCGAGACGAAGATTACGAAAACGCCGTGAAGGCCTACGACGCGGTTCTTGAGCGCTACGCCGAAAATCCCTCCACGCGCGACGCATTGTTCGGCAAGGCCGTGGCGCTGATGAAACTCGGGCGCAAAGTGGAAGCCAAGAAAGAATTCGAAACCTTCTTGAAGAAGTATCCGACCGATGACAACGCCGCGCAGGCAAAGCAGGATCTGAGAGAGGTAAGCGGTCCGGCTCGCCCGCCTCTGAACAACGGCAAAAAGTCTCGGAAGTAGCGCGCGGGGCCCTCCCGATCTGATATATTCTTTCCCATGAAACGGACACTGTTGGTGCGGCTATTCGCCGGGTTTCTGGCGCTGGCCGGAGCGTGGGTGGCCTATACCCAGCAAGGCAAGCAGCCGCCGCCGCAGACGAAAGCGCCCGCGCCCTTCAATCTGATCAAAGTTGCGGACGATCTGTACGTGATCGATGGCGGCGGGGCGGGGAACGTCGCCGTCTACATCACCAATGAAGGCGTGATCATGGTCGACGATAAATTCGAGCAGCACTTCGACGAGATCATGGCCAACGTCAAGAAGGTGACGAATCAGCCCGTGAAGTACATTCTCAGCACGCACTATCACGCCGACCACAGCGGCGGGAACACGCGCTGGAGCTCGATTGCCGAAATTATTTCGACCCGCAACGCGCACGACGGGATCGTGCAACATAAGCAGTCGAACGCCCCCATGAACATGGTTCCGGCGCGCGTGACCTTCACTCAGGAAACCGATCTGTTCCTGGGCGGCAAGGAAGTGCGCGCAAAGTACTACGGCCGCGGCCACACCAACGGCGATGCATTCGTCTATTTCCCGGCGCTGAAGGTGCTGCACACCGGCGATATGTTCACCAGCGCGACCCCGCTGATCGATTATCCGGGTGGCGGGAGCCTAGTCGAGTGGACCAAATCGCTGGACGCCGTGATGAAGGACCTGGATTTCGATACCGTGATCCCCGGGCACGGGCCGGTTTCGAAGAAGGCCGACCTGCTGGCGTACCGGAACCGCGCCGCGGACATGCGGACGAAGGTGCAAAAGCTGATCCGCCAGGGCAAATCGCAGGCCGATGTCGCCAAGTACATGACGGCCGAGTATAAGTGGGCGCCCGACAGCCTCAACATGCAATGGAGCCTGCCCGGGATGATGACCGAACTGAAGTAGGGTTATCTCCTGAGCTCGACCGGCTTGCCATGCGGCGTGTGCCGGTACGCATCGGCCCAGGCCTGCTTGCGGGCGAGCATTGAAGCGGGATCCGTCAGACCTTTCGCAGCGACCAGCCGTTCCAGCGCGGCAAGCCAGTGTTCGTAGTAATGCGAGCCGTCATCCTGTGAGCCCTGCAGCTCAGCGGCGAGCGTTTCGGTCCACTCCTTCCAGGTGAAGTGGCCTTGCTCGGAAAGCTTCACGGCCAGTGCGAACGCCTGGGCCTGCCAGGGCTCGGCAAAGGTCGGTTCAGCGCTCAAGGTAGTCCTCCCAGAGATCGATGTACACGGAATCGCGCGGAGACGCATCCTCGCCCCACAGCTCGCGCGCAGCGAAACGCACCGAGTAGAGGTGCTGCGGATTCTCACCTTGGAAACGCGCATTGGTATCGGGGAAAACGAACACGCCGTGGTCGCGGACAATTTCGCCGGATTTGCCGCGCGCGTATCGCGGCAGGCGCGTATGCCCGATCGGATTCATGTTGCGCGTATGCACGCGGTCGCCGGGCTTGAATCTGGCGAGGGCCGGCACATCCCGCATGTAATTTCCGCGCCGCGCGACCATTTCTGGAACCAGTGCGGCGGTCAGCGCGGGCGTCCCCTTCGGGGCACCCGGCGCGGGCTTCCCCGTGTCGATCTCCTCGTGTGTCACGAGACCGCTCCGGATCAGCATGTCCATCAGCCGTACTGCCCAGCGTTCGTAGTAGCTCATGCGGAGGTAGTCGGCCGCGGGGATTCTCTCGATGCCGTGCCGTCCTGCGTCGATATTCCACTTTCGCCATGCGCCTGCAGCCCGCGTCAGGGCATACACGCTAGCTTCCCAGCGATGATGGAACACCGGCTCGTTCGGCTCGTGTCCGATGGGGCCCATGCCGTGCATCCCGCCCATGTCGTGGACGCCGTTCACGGCCGTGCTCCCGGAAGGCTGACCTTGGCCACGCCCACCATCGCATCGCGCGTGACCAGGGCCGCGAGTTGCTCTTCGGTCATTCCTTCGCTGCCCTTCGGGCGCTCGGGAAGGACCAGATAACGCAATTCGGCCGTGCTGTCCCAGACGCGAACCTCGACGTTCTCCGGCAACTCGAGCCCGAACTCGCGCAAGACCCCACGGGGATCGATCACGGCGCGCGAGCGGTAGGGCGCCGACTTGTACCAGACCGGCGGCAGCCCTAGCACGGGCCACGGATAGCAGGAGCACAGCGTACACACGACCAGGTTGTGAATCAGCGGCGTGTTCTCGAGCACCAGCATGTGCTCGCCCTGGCCGCCGGCGTAGCCGAGTTCGGCAATCGCCGCCGTGGCGTCTGCCAGCAGCCGCGCCTTATAGGACGGATCCACCCAGGCGCGCGCCACCACGCGGGCTCCGTTGCGCGGACCGATTTTGGTTTCGTATGCATCGATCAGCGCGTCCAGTGCGGCGGGATCCACCAGGCCCTTTTCGACCAGCAGGGATTCGAGAGCCTTTACGCGCAGCGCCGGATCGGAGGGAACAACCTGGTGCTCGTGTTCGGGGTGATGATGCTCCGAAGCCGCCATGGGCCTCATCTTAGCAATACTCCAATCTGATATAGTGTGCCGCATGACTAGGACAGCCTTGGTGCGGTTTTCCGCACTGACGATCGCGTTGGGATGCGGCTGGATCGCCTATACGCAGGCTCCGCCGCAGGGTAAGGATGGCAAACAGCAGGCCAAGCAGGCCAACAACAAGCTGAACAAGGTCACTGACGATCTCTATGAGATCGAAGGGGACGGCGGAAATGTGGCCGTGTATCTCACCAACGAAGGCGTGATCGTTGTGGATGACAAGTTCGAATACGACTTCAACGACATCATGGCGAAGATCAAGAGCGTGACCAATCAGCCGGTGAAGTACGTGCTCAACACGCATCATCACGGCGATCACACCGGCAGCAACGCGCAGTTCCCGCCTGCCACCGAGCTGATCTCGACGCTCAACGCGCGCAAGAACATGATCGAAGGCAAGCAGAGCGGCGCGCCGCGCGTCACCTTCACGCAGGAAACCGACGTTTTCCTGGGCGGCAAACACGTCCAGATGCGTTACTTCGGGCGCGGGCACACGAACGGCGACGCAATGGTGTATTTCCCGGCGCTGCGCCTGATCCATGCCGGAGACCTGATGGCCGGGACGAGTCCCCTGATCGATTATGCCGGGGGCGGAAGCCTGAAGGAGTGGGCCGCGACGCTCGACGCCGCGATGAAACTCGACTTCGATACGGTGATTCCGGGCCATGGCCCGATCGCCAAGAAGGCCGACATGCTGACCTACCGCAACAACGTCGAAAAACTGCGCACCGAAATCACGGGAATCGTCCGGCAAAAGAAGAGCCGGGACGAGATCGCCAAGGTGGTGCAGGATAAGTACGGCTGGGCGCCTAGCGGGCTGCAATTTCAGCGCGGTTTCGACGGCATGCTGGCGGAGCTGGCGCGGTAGTTCTCGAGCGCTCCAATTTGATATAGTGTCCCGCATGGTTCGTAAAATGATGTCGCGGACACTGTTCGTACGCCTTTTCGCGGGAATCACAGTGCTGGGATGCGCCTGGATCGCCTACACGCAGGCTCCTCAGGGCAAGGACGGCAAGCAGGCCAAACAGCCGAACAACACAATCCAGAAGGTTACCGACGATCTTTACGCGATCATCGGGGACGGCGGAAATTCGAGCGTCTACATCACCAACGAAGGCGTGATTCTGGTGGACGACAAGTTCGAATACGACGGCCAGGACATCATCGACAAGGTCAAAAGCGTCACGAATCAGCCGATCAAGTACGTGCTTAACACGCACCTGCATGGAGACCATACCGGCAGCAACGTCCTCTTCCTTCCCAGAGCCGAAGTCATCGCCACCAAGATGGCCCGCGACAACATGGTTAAGAACAATCAGCCGGGCGTCATGCGCGTTACCTTCACGGATGAAACCGACATCTTCCTGGGCGGCAAGGAAGTCCGCATGAAGTATTACGGACGCGGGCACACCAACGGCGACGCCGTCGTTTACTTCCCGGCTTTGCGCATCCTCGCCAGCGGCGATCTGGGCGCCAACAACGGCCCCAACGTGGATTTTGCCAACGGCGGAAGCATGAAGGAGTGGGCGCAGACGCTGGACGGCGTTCTGAAACTGGACTTCAACACCGTGATCCCCGGCCATGGGCCGGTTTCGCCGCGCCAGTACCTGATCGACTATCGCAACGTCGCCGCCGGGATCCCGACGACGGTTACTTCGATGGTTCGCCAGGGCAAGGGTAAGGACGAGATCGCCAAGGTATTCACTACGAATGGCGGCTTGTGGGCGAATCCGAACGTGGTGAACAAGCTCGACCAGATTATGGCTGAGCTGAAGTAGCGCCGGCGAGACCAAGATCCTCGGCGCGGGCCTGCATGGCGCGGATGCAGAAATCGATGTGCTCGTCCAGATCGACTCCGAGCCCGGCCGCTCCGTTGACGATATCCTCGCGGCTCACCGAGCGTGCGAATCCCTTGTCCTTGAGCTTTTTTCGAACGCTCTTGACGTCCACTTCGTGAATGCTGCGCGAGGGCTTGACGTAGCTGATCGCCGTTAGGAACCCGGCCAGCTCGTCGCAGGCGAACAGCGCTTTCTCAAGCGGCGAAACGCGCGGAACGCCGCTGTAATTTGCGTGCGAAAGGATCGCCCGGCGGATCTCGTCATCCACGCCGCGTGCGGCCAGGATCGGTTCGCCTTTCATCGGATGATCCGGCGCGTCGGGGTGCATTTCGTAGTCGAAATCGTGGAGTAGGGCGGTAACCGACCACCGGTTCTCATCTCCGCCGAGCCTCTTCGCGTAGGCGACGACGCACGCCTCCACGGCCAGCGCATGCCGGCGGAGGCTGTCGGATTGGGTGAACTCGCGGAGGATTTCCCAGGCCTGATCGCGGTGCATACGCGAGTCTATGTTATCGTAGGAAAAGACATCTGAAGTACTCTTGTGGGCCTGTGGCGCAGTTGGGAGCGCGCTTCCAGGGCATGGAAGAGGTCGTGGGTTCGACTCCCACCAGGTCCACCAAATTCTCACGGATACGTGCTTCCGCCCCCGCACCCCGATCCGCCGGATCCGTTCGAGTACGTAAAGCGGATCAGCGAAATCCGCCGCATGTAGGGCGTGATCGCCATTTCTCCCAGAATCAGATTCCCGAACGGAGGCCAGGTCACCGTGTAGCCCTTCAGAGTCGCATCGCTGGGCAAGCCCTCCACCTTCTCCACGATCGAACCGACCACGTAGCCCGACGGATTCCGGTAAAAACCGCCCGTGGCGGGATCGATGACAAACCTGGGCGTCAGGCGGGCGCGCAGTTTCGGATCCCTCTTAAAGGCGGCTTCCAGTTCGTCGAGCGTCGGGTACTGGTTGAACGTATCCAGATCCAGCGTAATTTTGAGCTCGGATTTTCCCAGCTTCAGGCCTTTAAGTTCGGTAGGGCCGAAGGTAATCTGCGGAAAACGGCTCTTGGCCGGGTCGTGAGACGACTGCATATTCAGCAAACAGTGCTTCAGGGACAAGTTCTCGCCGATGCGCAGAGAGGTCATCTCGGTGACACAACTGTTCCGGAACGGCTGCCCGGGCACTTCCGGCTCGCTTTTTGAAAGCGTATAGGCGGAGCCGATCGAGAACAGCACTTTGCTTTTCAATTTGCTGAGCAGCTTGCGATCAATGTTGCCGAACTTCACTCTCCGGCAATCCAGAGACACCTTCTTGGCTTTTGCTTCCGAAATTCCGCCGGCCATTGGTAAATGCACCGGGGCAACTGTCGGAATTTGAACGTCGACTCCAGGAGCGACGTGTGTAAATGTTCCACCCAGGGCAAATGCGCCCGAAATATGCAGATAACGACTGGGATAATCCCGAGGTTCCATGCTGACTATTAGATACTTATTGAGCTGCCATTTCAAGTGCCACCCGTTCGAGTCGGAGGCACTATACTGAACATCATGAAGAAGCTCTGGAAGGTTATTCCGCCCGCACTGCTGCTGTTGGGCGTGGCGGCTGTGGCGTGGCCTCAGGGGGCCGATGACCCGCTCGATTCCCTGAAGGTTTGTGCGGCAACGCAGAAGCTGATCTTCGAAAATCAGTGGGTGCGGGTGATCGACGATAGCATTCCGCCGGGCGTTACCGAGCCTCGCCACCGCCATCGGCACGGGGTCTCCATCTACCTGAGCGACTACACGACGGAGTCGATCGCCGATGACGGGAAGGTCACCTCGCAGCCGCGCAAATTCGGTGTGGCTCAATGGAACGAAGCGACTATCCACCAGGTGCGGAATACGGGGACCACGCTTTCCCACGCGATCCGGATTGAACTGAAGTACTGATGCTCGGCTTGGACTTGAAAGGCCGTACCGCGCTCATCACCGGCGCAGGCCGCGGCATCGGCCGGGCGATTGCGCTGCAACTCGCGCAGGCGGGGGCCTCGGTGATGCTCAACGATCTCGATCGCGACGTTGTCTTCGAATCCGGCGCGCTTGTCGATAAAGCCGGCGGAATCGCCAAAGCCATTCCCGGCGATCTCACGAAGCCCGACTTTCCCGAGAAGCTGGTCAATGCGACGCTTGCAGGATTCGGATCGATTGACATCATCGTGAACAACGCTGGTTATACCTGGGACAATGTCATCCAAAAGACCACGGACGATCAGTTCCAGGCGATGCTCGATATTCACGTCGTGGCGCCCTTCCGAGTGCTGCGCGCCGCCTCGAACTGGATTCGGGAAACATCGAAAAAAGAACAGGCCGAAGGCCGCCGCGTGATGCGCAAGGTGGTGAACATCACCTCGATTTCCGGAATGGACGGCATCGCCGGGCAGGCGGGCTATGGATCGGGCAAGGCCGGGATCATCGGGCTCACCAAGGTCATGGCCAAGGAGTGGGGGCGCTACAACGTCAACGTGAATGCCGTGGGCTTCGGGTTTATCGAGACGCGGCTGACCCAGGCGCTGGGCGGCGAGATCGACGTGCAGGGGCGGAAAATTAAGGTCGGTGTGCAGGAGGCCGTACGAAACACGCTGCGCGCGCAGAATCCGCTCGGAAGGTTCGGAACGCCGGAAGAGGCCGCGGGGCCGGTGCTGTTCTTCTGCTCTCCGCTTTCGGATTACGTTACGGGCGAAGTTCTGCTGTGCTCGGGCGGGAGCAGGGTCTAGCTATTTCTTCAAATTGTCTTCGAACAGCTTGAAAATCCGTTTATATTCGTCCGCCCAGCTTTCCGGCCGCACGAACCCGTGATTCTCCACGGGGTAAAACGCGATCGACCAGTTCTCCTTCCGTAACTCAATCAGCCGTTGGACCAGCCGCACCGTGTCCTGGAAGAAAACGTTCGTATCCACCATGCCGTGGCAGATCAGCAGGGCGCCTTTTAAACCCTCGGCGAAGTAAATGGGTGAGGACTGGCGGTAAGCCTCCGCGTCCGTCTGCGGAGTGTTCAGGATGTCCGACGTGTACTCGTGATTGTAGTGCGCCCAGTCCGTCACCGGGCGCAGGGCGGCCCCCGCTGCGAACGTATCCGGCGAGGTGAACATCGCCATCAGTGTGATGAACCCGCCGTAACTGCCGCCATAGATTCCGATCCGCTTGGGATCGGCGCCCTGTGTGACCAGCCACTTTGCGCCATCGAGATTGTCTTCCAGATCCTTGCCGCCCATGTGGCGGTAAATCGCCGTGCGCCAGTCGCGGCCGTAGCCGGCGGAGGCGCGATAGTCCATGTCCAGCACCATGTACCCGTGTTCCATCAGGAAGTGATGGAACAGGTACTCGCGCGGATAGTTCGCCGACCAGAACTTGCCCACATTTTGCAAATAACCCGCGCCGTGGACGAAGATCACAGCGGGTCCGCCGGGCTGGTAATTCTTGGGCCGAAACACTCGGGCCGGGATCATCGCGCCGTCGCGCGCGGGAACCTGCACGATCGGCGCGTCTTGCCACGGATATTCCCAAAAATCCTTCGAAGGAGAATCGGTGCGCTTTTCGAGCTTTGTGCCGGGCCGGTTTTCTGCGGTGTACAACTCATGAGGACGATTCACGTAGGAATAGATGTCCGCCAGATACTTCTCATCGCGCGAAAGAATCACGAAATGACGGCCGGGCTCGGAACTGATGCGGGTGCGCGGCCCGCCGTTTACGTCCATGGAATAGACGTGACGCTCTGCGGGTCCCGTTTCGCTCGTGCGGAGGTAGAACTTCGATCCATCGTTCGATAGATGTACCTGGTCCACTTCGAACTTGCCCGAGGTCAACTGCTTCGGATCTCCTCCCAGGGCGGAGACCTTGTAGAGGTGATCCCAGCCGTCGCGCTCGCTTTCGAAGTACACTTCATCGCCGTTCTTCAGCCAGCCGAGCGTATCGTAACCGGGTCCGTCAAGCCAGGCGTCGTCATGCTCGTGAAATAGAGTGGTGGTTTTCGCGGACCCCGGATCCAGCGACTGTATCCAGCGGTCCTTGTTATCCACCGAACGCACCACCATCACCGCGCGTGTGCCCTGCTCGTTGAACACCGGAAGATCGAAGTTCACCAGGCGGTCCCCCAGCCCGGCATCGGCCCACTGCGCCTCGCCCGTGACCGCGTCCAGGATCGCGACCCGCGTCCGCTCCTGAGGATCGCCCACGTTGGTCCGCCCCTTGATCTCCTCCGTGTAACTCGACTCCGTCACATAATTCGGAACATTATCCGGCTTCTCGCCTTTGGGATTGTCTTTGATCAGCGCGATGACGCATTTCTCGTCCGGGCAGAGTTCCAGGTGATCGACCGCCTGTTTTTCGCCGAGTTCGAACGGCTTGCGCGGATTTTCGCGCTTCTTTTTGGCTTCCTCGGCATCCTTTTGACGGGAGCGGTCACGCACGGCTGCGAGCAGTTCCTTTTCCTGTTTTTGCAGGAATTCCTGACTGCTGCCGGCGGGCGGCTTGTTTTCGGGAGCCGGCGGCCCGGCGTGGATATCGGTCATCTGCACCAGAGTTCCATCGCCCAGGTCCAGCACGTAGAGATTGCCTCCGCGCCTGAACGCGACTCGTTTTTCGTCCTGTGTGAAATGCGGGTCCTGCTCCGGATCGTTGGTTTTCGTGAGCTGCCGGGCTTTGTCCGTGCTGAAATCGTAGAGGAAGATGTCGCCGTCGCGGACGTACACCGCTCGGTTCCGGTCGCGCGTCGTATGGCCGGAGACGGGCGGCGCGAGCTTCGCCTCCTCCTCGCTGAGTTTGCGAGGATATCCGCTCTCGCGCGGAACCATCCAGGTGTCGAACGGCTTGTCGAAAACGTCGCTGGCCTGTTTCCACTGGAAGTAGATCCGCTGGCTATCGCCCGACCACCGCACCTCCTGCGGCGCGTAGCCGTACAGCTCGGGTCCGCGCATGATGTTGTCGATGGTGAGCAGGAAGTTTCCCTGCGCGGAGACCCGGGACCGCTGGGCCGCAAACAGCACGAGCGCGCAGGCAGCGAGCAGGAACCGTTTTCGAGGCATACCCTGCGATTATATGATGCTGCGCAGGCGCTTCAGCCCTTCCGAAAAGATAGCCGGCTCCGGCAGCAAACTCAGCACAAGAAATGCCTCGGTTTCGAAATCGAAGAAGAATCCGGGCTGAACCAGGACATCGCACTCCTCTAGCAGCTCGATCGCCCATTCTTCTTCGGTTCGGGTCCGGGGCACCTGGAGAACGGCGTACCAACCTCCCTCCGGTCGCAGGAGCGTGGCGGAAGTGCCGCGGACCGCATCCCGCAGCCGGGCGAGATTCGAGGCCGTGCGCTCGCGGATCTGGCCGAGAACTTCCTCCGCCAGCCGGAGCAGTCCCGGCAGCGCGATTTGAACCGGCGTAGAGACCGAAAGATACGTGTCCGCGATGAGGTCGAGCGCCTCGAGCGCCGGGCCGCAGTGGGCTCCGCTTACGACGATCCAGCCGAGCTTCATCTGCGGCAGGCCGGCGATTTTCGAAAGCCCGCTCATGGAAAATGTCAGCGCGCGGCGTTCGCCGGCCAGCGTCGAGACACGTTCGGCATCTTCGGAAAACGCAAAGTCGCGGAAGACTTCATCCGATAAAACGGCGAGGCCGTGCTTCGCCGCCAGCGTATCCAGGCGGTCGAGCTCGGAGCGTTTCAGAAACGATCCGGTGGGATTATTGGGATTCACCACCACGATCGCACGCGTGCGCGGGGTGATTGCGTGCTCCAGCGCATCGAAGTCGATGTGCCAGATTCCGTCATAGCGCAGCGGATATTGGCGCATATGGACCGACTCGAGGCCTGCGAGGAACTCGAAAAGCGGATAAGACGGCCGGGGCGACAGAATCTCATCGCCGGGGTTCGCCAGCAGCTTGAACAGATACGCGTACGCTTCGCTGGTGCTGGCGGTGAGCACAACCTGTTCCGGCGAAATGTCGGTTCCGCGTTCGCGATAGTAGGATGCGACCGCCTCGCGAGCGGTGTACAGGCCGTGCGCTGAAGGACGATAGACGAGGGCCTGCGAATCGCTCAACGCGGCAAGAATCTCTTCCTGCGGATAATCGAGGCCGACGCGGGTGGGATTCGACTCGGTCAGATCCAGCACCTGCGCGCCGGCGGCCTCTTTTCGGGCGCGCAATTCGGCCAGGCGGTTGGGATGCTGGCTCCAGTTGAGGCGTGACGAAAACACGCTACTTCTTTTCGTTGGGCGTGATGGTGACCTGGGATCCGCCGTTTTCCGAGCGGATGTTGATCATGACGCCGCGGCGGTGCGCATCGTCCTCGGCAGAAAGCATTCCGCCGTAGTCGCCGCCCCCGCGCGCTTCCATGTGCAGGCCGTTTTGCAGAAGACGCTGCTGATAAAAGTCGAGCACCTTTTCAGCGGGATCCTTGGTTTCGAACACGAAGTCCGTCCCGGACGCCCGCGGCTGCGCGCCCGGATAGACTCCCACCCAGGAAGGAAGCGTTTTGGAATCGGCGCTATTTGGAGATGATCCGCAGGAAACCGCAAGCAACGATAGAGCCGCAACCAGGAGTCGTCCGCGGGACATGGGTGTCATGATAGCACCCGGTTTTGCGAAACCGTAACGAAGTTTGACCGTAAGAGGGACCTACGCTACTATGATTGTGCGGGGTGGAGCAGTCTGGTAGCTCGTTGGGCTCATAACCCAAAGGTCGGTGGTTCAAATCCACCCCCCGCAACCAAGCCCACCAATCTCCCAGTCGCGGACTTTACGCCTCAGTCGCCGAACAGATACGAGCAGAGTCCGCAAAAGCATCGCTCGACGTACTGGCGGGGAGCTTCTTGCGTGGCCAGCAAAACAGCTCCGGATACGAACAGAATTATCAGAGCTTTTCCCGCAGTCCTCATCGAAGTTTGGCCTCCAGGCCGGAAGTATCGCACGATGGAACGCCAATCACAATGGGGATTGACCGTGAACTATTTCCCACCGTCGAGCGTCTAGACTAAAGCCTATATGTCCGCTATCGCCGACCTTCGCCTGGGGCTGCGAAATCTGATCCGGAATCCGGGCTTCACTGCGGTCGCCGTGGCGATGCTCGCGGTGGGAATCGGCGTGAACGCCACGGTCTTCACCGTAACCGACGCTGTGCTCTTCAAGGGTTTTGCCGGAGTTGAACGAAACGACCAGCTTGTGTACATCAGCAACGGCGGCTGCTGCGTTCCGTACCCCGATTTTCTGGAGTACCGCGCTCAGGCGAAATCGTTTCAGGGGATGGCGATCGTCCACGGAATTGGCTTCGTTTTCAGCGATGCCGCCGGCGATGCGGAAAGCGTATCTAGCAATGAAAACAGCGCGGATACGTTTCGCGTGGTTGGGGCGAAGCCGCTCCTCGGCCGGGATTTCGAGCATGCCGACGAAATCGATGGCGCGCCGAACGTCGGCATTTTGAGCTACGGATTCTGGGAGCGCCGCTTCGGCAAAGATCCCGGAGCGATTGGCCGGGTTGTCCGCAAGAACGGCGCGCCGATGACCATCATAGGCGTCATGCCCAAGGGATTTTCTTTTCCCCAAAACACCGACGTATGGGTTCCTCTGGTCCAGACACCGGAAGTCCTGAAGCGCGAGAACAGCGATACCTGGTGCATCGTCGGCCGGCTCAGGGACGGTGTGACCCTCCAGACCGCCCGGGCTGAAATCGAAACGATCGCCAAGCGGCTGGCGACGGCGCACTCCCTTGGAGAGCGCGAGTTTTGGCCGAAGGTTGGATATTTTCACGAATTCTTCATCGGTCCGAATGCGACCTTGATCTACGGCTCCATGTGGGGCGCTGTAGGATTTGTTTTGTTGATCGCATGCGCGAATCTCGCAAATCTGATGCTGATACGGGCGATCGGCAGGTCGCGCGAAGTCTCTCTCCGGATCGCGCTCGGCGCGGGACGCTGGCGGATCATGCGGCAGCTTCTGATCGAGAGCGTCCTGCTATCGGGCCTGGGTGGCCTTCTCGGTTGGTGGATCGCAAAATGGGGCGTCCACGGCTACGAGCTTTCGATGTTCGCGAAGTCGCCCTGGCTGATCCTGGACTACACGATGGATTCCCGGGTGCTGTGGTATTTGATCGCGATCTCCGCGGGAACAGGAGTGCTCTTCGGGCTGGCCCCGGCGCTGCGGCTTTCGAAACTGGATATCAATGTTCAGCTTAAAGACGGCGGCCGCGGTGCAACCGTCGGAGCTCGCGGCAAGCACCTTTCCGCTGTTCTCGTCGCCACGGAGATGGCTCTGGCCGTGGTGTTGCTGGCAGGAGCAGGCGTGATGATCCGCAGCTACCTGAAAATTCGCTCTGCGGAGATGGGCATCGATGTTACGAATCTGCTCGGAGCGGCGATCAATCTGCCTGCCGCCCGATACCCGCGCCCGGAAGACCGGATCTCGTTCTATGACCGGCTCACGGCGCGTTTGGCATCCATGCCAGGTGTCGAGTCGGTGGCGATGGCGGAAAACCTTCCGAGCTTCGGCTCGGCAAAGTTGTCGTATGAGTTGGCCGGCGTACCGCCGCCGGGAGAGCATCCGAAGGTCTCGGCGTTGTCGATCAGCCCGTCCTATTTTCAGACCATGAAGGCATCGCTGCTCTCCGGGCGCGAGTTTCATCAGTCCGATGATGCCTCGGGAAGTCCCGTCCTCATCGTAAATCAGATGCTCGCGAATCAATTCTGGCCGGGTGAAGACCCGGTCGGCAAACGCCTTCGACTCTTCGACAACAAAGATGCGCCGCAGCCGTGGCGCACCGTGGTCGGCGTGGCGTCAAACATCATTCAGAACGATCAGACCAGGCAGCGGGTGGATCCGGTCGTGTACTTTCCCTACCGGCAGAGGGCGGGAGGAGGCGAGTGGATTGTGGCGCGAACGCGAATTCCGCCCGGCAATCTTGCCGCGGCCTTCCGGCGCGAGGTGAAGGCGCTCGACTCGGATCTTCCTGTGTACGGCCCGATGACCGTCGCGGACCGCTTGGAGCGATTCTGGGACAGCCGTTTCTATGGCGGTTTGTTTCTGATTTTTGCGGCGATCGCGCTGCTGCTGGCCTCCATCGGCTTGTACACGTTGGTGGCGCATTCGGTAAGCCAGCGCACTCAAGAGATTGGAGTCCGAATGGCAATCGGCGCGCGGGGGCCTGACATTCTCAAGCTCGTATTGAAACGCGGTATGGCTCCCTTGGGAGCCGGTCTGACGATCGGTCTCGCTGGCTCGCTCGCTGTGAACCGCCTTCTGGCGTCCATGCTGGTCCAGGTTTCCCCGGCAGATCCCATGGCCCTGGCAGGCGCGTGCGGAGTGCTCGCTTTGGCGGCGATCCTGGGCTGCCTGATTCCGGCGCGCCGCGCGATGGGGATCGATCCCGTGGATGCCCTCAGGCACGAATGATCGCTTGCTAGCTGCGCCGGTGTGCGTTGCGGCAGCGACTATCGACTCGACAGGCGTTTCCGGGCCAACGTGATTACGCCGGCCAATCCGGTGCCGAGCAAGAACAGACTCGAAGGCTCGGGCACGCTACTGGACGCATTCCCCTGAAAAGCGAAATTGTCCACAAAGATGTAATCGCCGGCATCCCCGACCAGAGTCGCGGAAGCGATGCCTGGGTCTACGAGTCCCACGAAAGTCCCTGCATTTCCGGGACCGGTAATGGGCAGAGCAAAGCTTTCGATGAGAACGTGCGACGCGTTGTACGCGTTCAGCGTCCACTGAGTATCGGATGCGCCCCAGTGAAATCCGAAGGCGCTCGTCGGGCTCGAGAAATTGATCGTCAGTGTGCCGAACGAGAGCGAGTCGTAGTTGTTATGCAGGGACTGTCCGAAGTTATTGTACTGGCCCGAGTATGCGTTATCGACCCAGATTTGATTGCTGCCATCGGGCGTGAAAGTGACTCCGCTTTGTGTGACGCTGGAGTACGTGCCAGGCGCAACGCTCTCGAAATTGATAATCGTGGCGCCCGAGAATCCGCCAATGCTGGTGATTCCACCGGGCGTCGTATTCACATTTACAGTGGTCGCCTGCGCCGTGACGGCTATTCCTAAGAGCGCAACCACCCAAGCTGCTGTCTTCATGTTTCCTCCGTCTGATTTGTGCTGCGGTTGGGAAAAAAGGCGAGATCGAGGTTAGGTAGGGTATACCCCTTACCCAATGCAGTCATAAAAGAGCATACAACATGTGTGTTTTCTGTCAAGGCACATTTCGCTACCGAAAGTTTGCCTGGTCCGGCCCGGTGGAGTTTGGATGCCGTTCTCTGGCTAAGTCCTTCTATGACTTACAGATAGTTCCTGGGGACGCGTTCGCCCAGTATGCGGCCTTGCCCTCGAACCAATAGCCCTGGCCCCGAGAAATAGAGATAATAGTTGGGATCTTTCGATCCCAGGAGGTGACATGCGAAGGAACGAGTTCTTGGGCATCGCTCTCACGGCGAGCTTGGCCCTGCTGGCGTCCACGATTTCCGCCCAGGCCCCCAAAGGCGGCGGACGAGGCGGTCCCAAGGCGGGCCAGACCGTTGAGAAGATCCGGCAGCTTAAGCCCAACCTTTACATGATCACCGGCGGGGGAGCGAATACGCTGATCCGCGTCACTCCGGAAGGATTGATCGTGGTCGACACCAAGAATCCCGGCGACGAAAATTATAACCGGGTCATGGAGGAGATCAAGTCGGTTTCCGATTTGCCTGTGAAGTACGTGCTCAACACGCATCATCATCCGGATCACGTAGGCACCAATCAGAAGTTCATCGACGCCGGCGCTACGGTCATCGCGCTGGATGAGCTTAAGGGCCACATGGCCAGCGATCCCCGGACCAAAGATATTCCCGGGCGGCCCACTCAGACTTTCGCCAAGGATTACGATCTCAAGTTCGGCGGAGCCGAGGTGCAGGCTCACTTCTACGGCCGCGGTCACACCGGCGATGACACAATGGTCTACTTTCCCGATCTGAAGGTCGTGATGGTCAGCGATCAGATCACCGACGCAACACCGATCGTCGATTTTGCGAACGGCGGCAGCGCCGTCGAGTGGACCAGGATTTTGGACGGGGTCCTGAAACTGGATTTCGAGATGGCGATCCCGGGCCGCGGGGAGCCGAAAAGCCGCGCTGACGTGGAAGCCTACCGGATGAAGTTCGCTACTCTTGTCAGCCGCGCATCCGATGCGATCAAAGCCGGCGCGACCCGGGATCAACTCGCAGGGCAGGTAAAGACCGACGATCTTGGCTGGACTTTCCAACCTGCCTTCTATGGCTCGCTATACGACGAGCTTACAAAGAAGTAGTCGCTAGCGGGTCTTTCCTGCCTCCTCCCGTTGCGGCGAGGTCGCGTACTTTTCAGGGTTCTGGTCGAACATCTTCTTGCAGTTCTGCCCGCAAAACGCATACTGCTTGCCCTGATACATAGAAGTCGGTGGATTCTTCTTTTGATCCACTTCCATCCCGCAAACCGGATCTCTCATCATGAGTGACTCCTTTTACCTGATGTGGAATCGGGCCGGCCCATGTTGTTGATCCGGGTCGTTGAAACGCGTTTCGAAGGAACCTCGGGAAACGTTGGAATGGCGGGGTGCATCTTATGTTGTGAAGATCGCGCAGGTTGCTCCCCTCATCGAGAGTGTTCCCCCGAAGCTGTACGGCGGCACCGAACGTGTCGTTTACCATCTCACTGAGGAACTCGTCAAACAAGGTCATCAAGTGACTCTGTTTGCAACGGGCGACTCTGTAACCTCGGCCGAGCTGGTGCCCTGCGCCCCCAGGGCGTTGCGGCGAGCCCGCGAACTGGGAGATCCAGTTGCCTGGCATCTTCTTCAGATGGAGATGGTGCTTCAGCGCGCTCACGAATTCGACGTGATTCACTTTCACAACGACTATCTGCACTTCCCCATGTCGCGGCGCATGCCGACTCCGCACCTGACCACACTTCACGGACGGCTGGATCTGCCCGAATTGCCGGCCGTTTACCGCGTGTTTGGCGACGTGCCGGTGGTCTCCATCTCGAATGCCCACCGGGAGCCTCTGCCCAACCTGAACTGGCGGGCGACGATCTATCACGGGTTTCCTGAAACCTGCATGCAGGCCAAGGATGAGAAACCAGAACATCTCGTGTTCCTGGGCCGCATTTCGCCGGAGAAGCGGGCGGACCGGGCTATCGAGATCGCGTTGGGTGCGGAAATCCCGCTGGTGATCGCCGCCAAGGTCGATTCCGTCGACAAAGAATACTTTGAGCAGGAGATCGCTCCGAAGCTGGATCACCCTCTGATAAAGTTCATCGGCGAGGTAGGAGATGCGGAAAAGCGCGAGTTGTTCAAGAAGGCTCACGCTCTTCTGTTTCCAATCGACTGGCCCGAACCCTTCGGACTCGTCATGGTCGAAGCGATGGGCTGTGGCTGTCCGGTGATCGCGTTTCCCTGCGGTTCTGTTCCGGAAATCGTGGAGCATGGAAAAACCGGCTATATCGTCAGCAGCATTCCCGACGCCGTCGCTGCTGTGCGGATGCTCCCCGGGATCAACCGAGAAGACTGCCGGGAGGCGTTCCGGCGGCGTTTCACTGCCGCGCGCATGGCTTCCGAGTACGTTCGCGAGTACGAACGGCTGATCCAGCCGCAACCTCCTCGACCGAAAAACCTGGAGCTAACCGGAGCAGGGCTGACTTCCCAGTGAGCCAACCTCGCGAACAGCAGCAGCAATATGTTGTCGCGCCGGCGGAAGCGCCGCGGGACACGCCGCTGGTACTGAAGCAGGACCAGGTTTTCGGGGTCTTTGACCGCTTTGGCGATATCGATTCTAGCCAGCACCCCGCCAACGGCGTGTATTTCAACGACACCCGCTTTCTTTCGCGTTCTCAAATTCGCTTCGCCGGAAGCCGTCCTCTGCTCCTGAGTTCGACCGTCCGGCGTGACAATGTCATTCTGGCAGTGGATCTCACCAATCCCGACCTGTACGCGCCGGATCATTCATTGTTCCTGCCACGCGGCAGCCTGCACATCTACCGGTCCCAATTCGTGTGGCAGGGAACGCTGCACCAGCGCATTCAGGTAAAGAATTTCTCCCGCCAGGCTGTGGAGATCCGGCTGGACTGGGAGTTCGCGGCGGATTTCGCAGATATTTTCGAATCGCGCGGCACCTCCAGGGCAAAGAAAGGGCATGCGCAGCCGCCCCGGCGCGAGGGTGATGCCATCGTAATCGAATATCGGGGTCTGGATGAAGTTCGCCGCAGATCGGTGGTCCGCTGCCTGACCAATCCCAACGATCTCAGCACGGATGGACTGTATCTGGCGGAGTGGCTGGAACCGGGCGGAGAGCGGCTTTTCGAGATGACGGTTCTTTTTGAGCTGGATTCCGCACCTGGTATCGAAACGCTGCGTCCGTTTGAGGTTCTGGAACGGGAGAATTACGACGCATCGCTTGGCCAGGCCACCGCTCACGTCGAAAGCCAGGCGCCCGAATGCTCTATCTGGACCTCGAATGAGCAGTTCAATGCGTGGCTGCGCCGCTCGGATGCCGACCTTCGCATGCTCAGCACGCGCACGCCCGACGGGGTCTATCCTTACGCCGGAATCCCCTGGTTCGCGACGCCCTTCGGCCGCGACGGAATCTGGACGGCTTTCGAGTGCCTCTGGATGAATCCGTCCATCGCCCGGGGCGTGCTCACCTATCTGACCCGGACGCAAGCGCAGAAAGTCTCTCCCAAACAGGACGCGGAACCCGGAAAAATCATCCACGAGGCCCGTGAGGGCGAAATGGCAGCCGTGGGTGAGGTGCCGTTTAACCGGTATTACGGCAGCGTGGATTCGACGCCGCTGTATCTTTTGCTCGCCAGCGCATATTTCAACCGGACAGGGGACCGCGAGTTTCTGGAAGAGATCTGGAGCGGAGTCGAGCGCGCCTTGGTGTGGATCGACACCTACGGCGATGCAGATCGGGACGGCTTTGTCGAGTATTCCCGTAAATCGGAAAAGGGCCTGATCCAGCAAGGCTGGAAAGATTCTTTCGATTCGATATTCCATTCCGACGGGACGCTCGCACAGGGCCCCATCGCGCTCTGCGAGGTTCAGGCCTATGTGTATGCGGCGAAAACAGGGCTTGCGAAGCTTGCCCGGATCTTTCGGGGCCACGCTGTCGCAGACCGGTTGATGGCCGAAGCCAGCAGGCTGCAAATGCGGTTCGAAGACGCCTTCTGGTGTCCATCGCTGGGAACCTACGCACTCGCGCTGGATGGCGAAAAGAGACCGTGCGAGGTTCGGGCGTCCAACGCCGGCCATGCCTTGTTCTGCGGAATCGCCGACCGGGAACGGGCGCTGGGGCTTGCGAACTGTTTTCTGAGCGACCGTTTTTATTCCGGATGGGGGATTCGCACGCTTGCCGAAGGCGAAGCCCGCTTCAACCCGATGTCGTATCACAACGGCTCGATTTGGCCGCATGACAACGCGATCGTTTCCGCAGGCATGAGCCGCTACGGTTTCACGGAACTCTCGGCCCGGATTCTCACGGGCTTGTTTGAGGCGGCCGCGAGCCTGGAACTGAGCCGTTTGCCGGAGCTGTTTTGCGGGTTCCGCCGCCGAGCCGGGAAGATGCCCACCTGGTATCCCACGGCGTGTTCGCCCCAAGCCTGGTCGGCCGCTTCGGTCTTCTCTCTTCTGAAATCCTGCGTCGGACTGTCCATAAACGCGCTGGACCGCAGCATTATTTTTCGCTATCCCGTGCTGCCGGATTTCCTGGACATCCTCTCCGTAAGGAACTTGGCCGTGGGCGATGCCGTGGTGGACTTTCGCTTGTTCCGGTCTGGGAACAGTGCGGCCGTTAGCGTGGAGCGACGATCCGGCTCCTTGGACGTGATGACGCTGCGCTAGCCGGCGCCGCGGAAACACATCTGACACAAGGGACTCTACTTGGAGAGGACCTGAAATGGCCAAGAAGACAGCAAGCAAGGGCAAGAGTAAAGTCAAGAAAGTCATGCACGAGTACAAGCATGGAACGCTGAAATCGGGAAGCGGAGGGAAGGTCAAGAGCCGCAAACAGGCTGTGGCAATCGGACTCAGCGAGGCACGGAAATCGGGAGCTCGGATTCCCAGGAAGAAAGGCTCCTCGCGAAAGTCTTCGAAGTCCCACTGAGGTTGCAATCCATGAAACGCAGGACCGACCACGACGGAAAATCCAAGACTGCCTCTGCCGCGGATGCCTCGCGATATCCTCACCCGGACCAACCGTCCGAGCCGGAACCCGCGGGAACTCCCTCGCACGAAGAAATCGCCGCTCGAGCCCATCAGCTCTGGCTGGAAGAAGGCCAGCCTTCCGGTTCGGCGGAACGGAACTGGTTCGACGCCGAACGTGAGTTGAAAACGGGAGCGGTTTCGCGCCGGCTGATTGAGCAGGTTCACGAACGCTCCGGTTCGGTGCAGCGGTAGACTTCCTCGCGGTCTGTGAGCTCGAAAAAAGCGGTCTACGGAGCCCTCCTGGCGAACGTCGCCATAGCCGTAGTCAAATTCTTGGCGGCCGCGGTTACCGGAAGCTCCGCGATGTGGTCGGAGGGAATTCACTCTAGCATTGACACGGGCAACCAAATCCTGATGCTGCTCGGACTCCGGAGGAGCCGCCGCCCGCCGGATCCGGAACATCCCTTCGGGCACGGGAAGGAAGTGTATTTCTGGAATCTGCTGGTGGCAGTCTTGATCTTCGGGGTGGGCGGCGGAGTTTCGGCCTATGAAGGCGTCCTGCACATCTCGCATCCGGCCATGATTCGGGATGCACGCTGGAATTACGCGGTCCTGGGCTTCGCGTTTCTATTCGAAGGGATCAGCCTCGCGATCGGATTACGCGTGTTCTACAGCCGGCACGGCCGGGGGAATCTGCTGAACGATATCGTCCAGAGCAAGGACCCCACCACCTACACGGTGATCGCGGAAGATGGAGCTGCCCTCGCCGGCATCATCTTGGCCGCTCTCGGAGTGTTCTTGAGCGATGCTCTTCGAATGCCCATTCTTGACGGAGTGGCCTCTGTCCTGATCGGGCTTCTGCTTGCAGCCGTCGCGACCTTCCTCATCCGGGAGTGCCGGGGGCTCTTGGTGGGAGAAGGCGTGGACCGGCGGACCGCGGCGGAAGTCCGGCGCATTGCAGAGGAAGATCGACTGGCCGAAAGCGCGTCCAGGCCGCTTACGATGTACATCGGCCCGGAATACGTCCTTTTGAACATGGATGTCCGATTTCGCGCATCCGCTTCCGCGGACGAAGTTGCCGAAGCGGTCGAGCGGATCAAGAGCAGCATTCGGAAGCGCTTCCCGTTCTTTCGCCGCATTTACGTGGAAGCCGCCGAAGCCACCACGACCGCCGGCCGCAGACATCGCTAGGAGAGCTATCGCGACTCGGCCAGGTGATCCCCGGTCGCGAACTGCAAATCGTAAAGGGCGGCATACAGCCCGCCGTTCTTCAGCAATTCCTCATGTTTTCCACTTTCGGCGACGGTTCCGTCCTTGAGAACGAAAATCATATCGGCGCCGCGGATCGTGGATAACCGGTGCGCGATCACGATGGAAGTCTTGCCCTTCATGAGCCGGTCGAGAGCTTCGAAGACAAGTTCCTCGGAAGCCGCGTCGAGTCCCGAACTGGGCTCGTCGAGGAGGAGAATGGGCGTGTTGCGGATAATCGCGCGAGCGATCGAGATCCGCTGCCGCTGGCCGCCGGAAAGGGTCACGCCGCGTTCGCCCACGATCGTGTCGTAGCCTTCGGGTAACTTGGAGGCGAACTCGTCCACGTTGGCCAACTTCGCCGCTTCCAGGATTTCCGAGCTTCGCGCTCCCGGCCTGCCGTAAGCGATGTTTTTCCAGATAGGACCGTGGAAAAGGACGCTCTCCTGGGGAACAATGCTGATCTGATCGCGGAGGGAGCGCTGCTTGAATTCGCGGAGATCGTGGCCGTCGATTTTCACGGACCCTTTCAGAGGATCATAGAACCTCGCAAGCAGGCTAATGATGGTGGACTTCCCCGATCCGGTCGGCCCGACCAGCGCGACTGTCTGCTCAGGCTCAACGCACAGGCTGAAATCCCGAAGCACCAGACGGTCCGGCTCGTATCCGAACGTCACATTGTCCAACTCAATCGAACCTTTGAAGCGGGGAGCCGGCTTCGCTCGTTTCCGATCCTTGATCTCGGGAGTCGAGTTTAGAACTTCCTGAATCCGTTCATAGCCCACCGCGGCTTTAGAATAGGTGTCCGTGGTTTTCGACAGCTCTTGCATCGGCTTGTACATCTTCTTCAAGTAGAAAATGAAGACGACGAGCGAGCCCGTTGAGAGCGATCCACCGAGCACCATGCGCGCTCCGAACCAGAGCACCAGGCTGGTTCCCGCCGCAACGATGATCTCTACCACCGGAGTCAGCTTCGCTTTGAGGTTTCGCGCACTCAAGGCCACCTCGACGGTTGCCAGGCTCTCTTCTTCGAGGCGGCGTTGTTCGTAGTCTTCGCGCGCAAACGCCTTTACGACGCGAATGGAGCTCAGAGCTTCCTCGGCGATCGAGACGATCTGTCCTTCTTTCTTCCGGACTTCCCGGGAAAGCTTTTTGATCTTGCGCGTGAATCGAAAAATGACGAGAAAGAGAACCGGTGCGACGGAGAGGGCAATCAAGGTAAAGCGCCAGTTCAGATAGAACATGACTCCGACCATGCCGGTCAAGGTCAAGACGTTCACCACGGCACCCAGGAGTCCGGAAGTGATGAAGCTCTGGACCGCATCGATATCGCTGGTGAGCCGGCTGATGAGGTCCCCTGTTCTGGTGTGATCGTGATAGGAGAGCGACATCCGCTGAATGTGGAAATACAAGGTCTTGCGGAGATCGTGCGTGATCCACTGCGCTACGGTTGTGATGAAGTGCTTCTCGCCATAAGCGCACAGCGCGCCGATGGCGGCAATGAGCAGAGCCGCGGCCGCCGCCAGCGCCAGAATTGTCAGTTTGCTGACGCCCTCGAATGCGAGGATCCCTCTCAGCCAGTGCGCCAGTGGACGGTTCTGGATTACGTTATCCAGAACGATCTTGAGCGGCCAGGGCTCAATCAGATCGACCAGACTTTCCCCGCAGGCTGCCAGGAAGCCCGCGATGAGCAGGCCTTTGTAGGGTCTTAGAAGCGTCAGAAAAGCGCGGGAACTGCGCTTGCGCTCGTTGCTCATCCGCGTCCTTATAGCTGCCGCAGAGCGTGGATTCGCTCTTCGACAACCCGGGCGAACCCTTCGGCCTGATCGGGGGAAAATCCGGCGGAACGGAACGCGTCGCGAATCTGCCGGTCTGACAGGCTCGATAAGACTTGCCCGAGCCAGCGCGCATCCGCACGAGGTATGTCTCGCGTGATGGATTGAAGTCCGCGGCGGTAGAAGTATCTCTGAGGTTCGATCAGCAGGTAGCGGGTGGGCGGTCCGGGCGTCGCGAAGCTTACCTCTTCGGCTTTCCGCTTTGCGATGAAATCCGAGGTTTCGTAGGCCAGCAGGTTCGCCTTCGTGTTGTGCCGGTCAATGTGAGTGGCGCCGAAGGCGGCTCCGAGGTCACTCACGGCATAGATATACTCGGTTTCGCCAGCGGCGTTCTGGCGTTTGTAAATGGCAGTGTTCTCGTCTTTGAGATCCCAGTTGTTGATCAGGGCCATCAGGGCTTTCAGGCCATTGACATCGCGCTGATTCGAAGCCGCCCTGTCGCGCCACCTCCAGTTCCCGACTTTCTTCTGTTCCGGAATGTGCCGCTCCATCCTGACGCTCTTGACGATTCCACCAGGAAAGACGAGTTCTTTATCCCGCTTCAGCCTTAACGGCATGTTCTGGACTTGGATTTCCGGCAAGAAGTAGTCCTCGTCAGTGTAGTACCCGGCTCCAAACACCAGCCGGGTTGCGGCGACTTCGCCCTGCACTTCCGGACCGATCTTCACTTTCCAGCGAACGCCGCTGGAGTCGGTTACGTCAAATTTAGGGGAAGTTCCGCTGCGATCTTCCTGAACAAACCGGTACACCCCTGTTCGGGGCGCGTGCTGCTTGCCCCCGATGCCATAAAACAGATCCCGCGAGTTTGCGTCCCCCGGAGCGCGCCACAAAATTCGGAAACGTTTGTCCCTGCGGGACGCCTCCCGCTCAGCGAGCGTTTTCGGGTGCGCAGGATTTGCCGGGGTGGCGTTCGGGACCGCGACGGTGAGAATGGCTAGTGCCAGCATTGCAAACCGCTTGAAACCCAGGGGCTTCCCGCGTGTTCGTTCGGGCATTATGGCTCCTCCTGAAGCGTTAGGCATACCTGAATCGAGCAACAAGTGTGCCAATGCGAGATTGTTTCTGACTCCAGGGAAAATCGTCAGTCGTGAGATGGAATTAACCCAGCTAACTTCTTGAAGTCGCGCCTGATCTGCTTTGGTCTGAGGATTGCCACGACAAACGCGGGCGGGTGAGATCCTCGCCCAAGCTCCGGTTTGAGGAGATGATATGAAAACGCCAACGAAATTGGGAATCATTCTCTGTTTGGCCGCAATGGCCAGCTATGCCGAAACCTGGAATGGCAAGCTGATCGACGCCTCCTGCTATGACAGCAACAAGGCCGCGCCCACGAGCGCGGTGGATCACAAGGCGGCGCCCACCTCGGGCGAAAAGCTCGATCGGGACTGCGCTCCGACGGCGACTACGTCCACGTTTGCGGTACACGCAAACGGAAAAGTCTACCGGCTGGACAGTTCCGGAAACGCCAAAGCGGCGGCGGACATGCAGGGTGGGGCGATTAAGGCGGATAAAGATGGAGACGTTCATGTGACGGTGTCCGGGAAAATGCAAGGCGACACGATCAGCGTCGATAACCTTAAATTCGCCGGTAAGGACAAATAGCGGCTGCGGTGAGCGCCTTCCCCAGGAGGCGCTTGCCGTTCCTCTAAAGCGTGCGAAAACAATCCGCGGCAGTCACCCCGCCCGGAATATCCCCCAAGTCTGAGAGCTTGGCAACGAGCGTCGTCCATCGTTCTTCTGCCATGGCGCCCAGCCCGTCACGCGTGGTTTCCTCCGTTTCGATGAACGGCTTCTGCGCGGCCGCGACCTCCGCGAATGTCGCTGGATCCATCGAAGGATTCAGTTCGTGCATGCGGCTGTTCGTTGGGCCCGGATCGTCCAAGTAAGCTCGCCAGCCTTCGCGAACCGCAGCGACCATTCTCCTGGCCTCGCCGGCATTGGCCCGAAGATGCGCGCCGCTCGTGGCCAGAACGGTGGTGTAAGGGTTGTAGCCGATGTCTGCAACAGGAAACACTGTCACGTCCACTCCGGCGTGCCGCGCTTGAAGTGGCTCAGACATGATGAAGCATTGCTGCGAGAGCAAGGGATCGCGAAGGAAAGCAGTGATGTCCCCGCCAGGCGAGGGCACCACCTTTACGTGCTCGAAT
>JBAIXM010000188.1:0-12188 GCA_037916615.1 Bryobacterales bacterium | reverse complement strand
ATTCCGTTGCTGCTAATCGTCGCGCCGCAGACGAGTCTCGGCGGCATTTCCGGCGACGGGGCATCCCTCTACAACAACCCCAACAACCCCAACGATCCATTCAACGGCGGAACCCAGGATGGTGTCGGCGGCGTCTACGTCAAGCTCCAACTGTGCAATGGGACGAAGGACTTCGTCCTCAATCTGCGCAATACAGTGCGGTACCTAAACCTCGATTTCTCCGTGCAGCTGGCCCCACCTAATACGGCCGCTGGCGCTGTCGACTTGACTGGGCGGACAATCCAGCAGCAGGGACAGCAGATCAATAACATGGCAAACACCGCACTCTACACAAATGGGCAGACCAAGTTCCGGACAGTAATTCCTTCGCGCCCGGGTGTGCGGTAGTGAATTGATTTATTTATTCGTATCGCAAAGCTTCGATCGGATCGAGATAGGCAGCCTTCCTCGCGGGATAGTAGCCAAAAAAGACGCCTACCAAGGCGGAGAATGCAAACGCCAGAAGGATCGATCCGGCGCTCAGGACCGTCGCCCATTGCGCCACGCGAGAAATGAGGATCGCGACACCCACTCCCAAGCCGATTCCTGCAAGGCCCCCGATTAAGGAAATCGCCACCGCCTCAATCAGAAACTGCAGCAGGATATCTCCCGTGGTGGCTCCCACCGCTTGCCTCAATCCGATCTCGTGAGTGCGTTCGGTAACCGACACCAGCATGATATTCATGATTCCGATGCCACCGACCACTAGGGATACCGATGCGATCACAGCAAGAAGCACCGCCATGATGCGTGCGGAACTCTCTTGAGCGGCAAAGACCTCTTCCAGGTTACGAATGGTGAAATCGTCTTCCTGTGCCGCCTGCAGACGATGGCGCTGACGGAGCAATGCACGAACCTGACTTTCCGCCGGCTGAATCGTTGATGGACCACTTGCCTGGACCATAATCGCGCCGACTGCACCCGCGCCCGCCTGACTGACACCGAGCACTTTCTTTTTGGCCGTCGAAAGCGGCATAAGCACCACGTCATCCTGATCCTGACCGGTCGGAGTTTGTCCCTTGGGTGCCAAGACTCCGACCACCGTTAGCGGTACATTGTGGATGCGGACGATTTGGCCGACGGGATCGCTGCCAGGAAAGAGATTGTTGGCCACAGTCTTGCCCAGCAGAACGACCTTATTCGCCGAGTCCTGATCCTTGGATGTGAAAGCCACACCGTGCTGCACGGTGAGATCGCGGATGCTGAGAAACTCCGGCGTAACGCCTTGGATGGATGTCGCCCAGTTGCCGTTCCCGCCAATGACTTGTTGACCTTGACGAACCACAGGAGCGACTAGCTTGACGGCTGAACACTGAGTCGCAATGGCGCGTGCATCATCTTCCGTCAGTGTCATCGCGAAACCGCCGCCCAGCCGGATTCCGGAGCTTGTGATACTCCCAGGCATCACCATGATCAAATTACTTCCAAGACTTGCGATTTGCTGCTGGATCCGCACTGTTGCGCCCGAACCGACAGCTATTGTTGCAATCACCGCAGCTACGCCGATGATCACCCCAAGCATTGTCAAGGAAGCGCGCACTTTGTTTGTCCAGAGCGCGCCATAAGCGATTTTGAGGCCAGGTAGAACGGAGGTCATAACGAAACAACCTCCGTTTCGTCGGCGGCGTCCTCGACAATTGGCATTTCGAGCAACTCTCGTGCGGCGTCTCGGGGAGCGGCCAATTTGCGGTCATCCAGGATCCTGCCATCGCGAAAGCGGATGATCCGGCTCGCGTGCGCGGCAATATCAGCTTCGTGCGTCACCATCAGCAGCGTAATGCCGGATTCGCGATTCAGATGCTGGAATATAGCCATAATCTCGATACTGGTACGAGAATCGAGAGCCCCCGTGGGCTCATCCGCAAGGATGATTTCGGGGTTATTCACCAAAGCGCGTGCGATCGCGACCCGCTGTTGCTGCCCCCCGGAGAGCTGATTTGGATGATGTCTGGCGTGACTTGCCAGCCCCATCATTTCAAGGGCGGCTAACGCCCGCCGCCTTCGGTCGAGTATACGCCCCCGCCGATACAGCAATGGAAGCTCCACATTCTCGAGCGCGGTAGTCTTGGGCAATAGGTTGAAATTCTGGAATACGAATCCAATCTTCCGGTTGCGCAGAGCTGCAAGCTGATTACGGCTCAGACGGCCGACATCCTGGGCGTCCAGCAAGTATTGTCCCGATGTCGGACGGTCGAGGCAGCCGAGGGTGTTCAGAAATGTCGATTTTCCCGAGCCTGACGGCCCCATGAGAGCCACAAACTCGCCGCGTTCGATCGTGAGCGAGACTCCACGCAAGGCGCGGAAGACCAGCCCGCCTGTTCGGTATACCTTCGTGATCCCTCGCATCTGGATCAGGGCCGACATGGCAATGCCTCAGAACCTTCTCGGTACTTGCAGCGGTGTGATGGGGGCTGATGTTGCCGGGCTGCTGATTCCGACGATCACTGTCTGTCCTGCCTTCAGTTGTCCGCCGCTGTCTCGCAGCTCAGTATAATTTCCGTCGCTGATTCCGATCTTCACTGAGACGGGACGCAATCTCTCGTCCGCAGCCGTGACATAAACCATGCCCGAATTGCCTTCCGGCGGTTTCCTTGTGGGTCCTTCGACAAGCGCCTCCGGTGGACGAAAACGCAGAGCTGCGTTGGGCAGCTTCAACACATTCTCCTTGCGTTCGATTAGGACCGTGACATTGGCCGTCATGCCTGGGAAAAGCTTCAAGTCCGGGTTAGCAACCTGGATTACGGCGTCGTAGGTCACCACGTTCTGTACATTGATTGGAGCCTTTCGAATCTGCGTCACACGGCCCTTGAAGAGAGTGCCAGGATAGGCATCTACAGTGAATGTGGCGTTCTGGCCCACTGCGAGGCGTCCCACATCGGACTCAGCCGTGTTGGTGTCCACTTGCATCTTAGTGAGGTCTTGCGCGATTTCGAAAATCGTGGGCGCCTGGAACGAAGCGGCGACTGTCTGGCCGACATCCATGCGTCTTGCGACTACGGTGCCATCTACGGGAGCGGTGATCCGCGTGTGGGCCAAGTCAATGCGCGCCTGATTCAAAGCTTCCTGTGTGACATCCAATTCGCTCTGAAACATCGAAATTTGCGTTCTCGCCGCCTCCAGAGCGGCGTCTGCCGATCGAATGTTGTTATCGGCGGCATCGTGCTGCGCTTCAGCCGCCCGAAGCTCGGCCACAGCCTGATCATAGGTTGCTTGCGCCGTGTCCAGATCCTCTTTCGAGATGATCTTGTCCTCGAACATCGCCTTCCGGCGGACCAGTTTAGCTTCGGCATCCGAAACAGCCACTTTAGCTTTAGCAACGGCGGCTGCCTGATTCGCCGCGGCGGCCCGGGCGCCGGAAGCGTCTGCTTCCGCTTTGCGCTCATCAGCGCGGGCGTTCTCCAGTGCTGCTTGTGCGTTTCGCCAACCTGCTTCTGACTGCTTGACCTTGGCCTGGAAAATCTCAGGATCGATCAGAGCGACTAGCTGTCCCTTTCTCACCCGAGTGTTGAAGTCGGCGTACAGTGCTTTAATGTTTCCTGAAACCTGGCTTCCAACCTGAACGGAAACTACAGCGTTGCATGCTCCGGTTGCCGATACGGTGGACTCGATGGTTCCGAGCTGTATCTGCGCGAACTGGAGGACTGTCGGCTCCGATCGGTCGAAGTACTTCCATGCCAGAACTGCCACGATCACAAGAATTCCGAGGGCAGCGGCCCACCGCAGCAATTGCTTGGACAGGATTTTGCCGGGCGGCTCGGTCTCGAGGAGCGGTGTAGAGTCGAGCGTAAGTTCTGCTGGCGCTCCTGGCGGTTTTGGGCGGACTGCTTCTGTAATCGGCATCAATCTATCTGCTTCGCGAGTAACAAGTGCACGCAGTGCACCGGACTAGGCTATTCGTAAATGGTTCAAACGCGAGCATTTTGGGCGCCCCTTCGTGATGCCCAACATTTTCGCGCTCAGAGGATGAGCGAAATCACCCAGGAATGCTGGATTCGCGCCCAGCACGCGGCCCGTACCCGGGGCAAATACATTCCTTTAGATGGTCGTAAAGCTGCAAGCGACTGGAGCTAAGGAGGGCGCATGCTAATTCCGGCACAAGTGACGTTTCGGAACATGAAAGAAGTGGATGGCCTGGAGGCATTGGTCCAAAAAGAAGCGGCGAAGCTGGAGCGCTTCTACGACCGGATCAGCAGTTGCCGCGTGGTAGTGGAGCGGCCGCAGCGCGCCAGTTCCGGCAAGCTTTATCACGCCCGCATCGACTTGGGTCTGCCCCAGGGCGAACTGGTGGTGAAGCACATGCCCACGCTCCATGGGTCATTGCAGGACGTGAAGGAAGGAAAATCCCGGCAGGAAGGTCGGTCTGACCTAGCACATAAGACACCCGAATTTGCGATCCGGGATGCGTTCCGCGAGATACGGCGGCGACTGCAGGACTACACCCGCAAGCAGGACCTTTCGGTCAAAACCCTCCAGAAGGCTCCGGAAGGGACAGTCAAGGAAGTCTTTCCCGAGCGCGGATACGGATTCCTCGAAACCGGCGACCGGGAGATCTATTTCAACCAGGCGAGCGTATTGAACGGCCACTTCAACCGCCTTCGGCCTGGAACGCGTGTTCAGTTCGCGGAGGAAGCCGGAGAGAAAGGCTCGCAAGCGAGCACCGTGAAGATTCTCCATCCGCGGAAGCAGTCGGCTGCCGCGGCGGTATCGCCGAGGAAGACTGCAGTCGCCAAAGAGAAGTAAGAGGCCATGTTCGCGCTCACCATTAAGGCATTTGCAAACGGTGCAGTGATTCCAGTGGCGTTCACTTGTGAGGGCGAGGATGCCTCGCCAGCGCTGGAATGGTCGGGCGAGCCTGCCGGCACGAAGAGCTTCGCACTCATCATGGACGATCCGGATGCGCCGGCTGGAACCTGGAGTCATTGGCTACTCTGGGATATCCCAGCCAGCGTACACTCGCTTCCTGAGCACTATCGAGTCGCCAGCCCTGTTCATTCAGGCGCCAACGATTTTGGGAAACCGGACTACGGCGGGCCGTGTCCACCCAAAAGTCATGGACCGCATCGCTACTTCTTCCGGCTGCACGCTCTGGATGCATCCGCGCTCGGGGTTCGGCCCGGGGCGAACCGCAAAGTGCTGGAGCAGGCGATCCAGAAGCATTCGCTGGGCGTCGCCGAATACATGGGCCGCTTCGAGCGCAAGTGAGAGAACCATGTGAAGGAGCGGGCTTGCTGGGAACACTTCGCTCATGGCGCCGATATCGGCGTCCGCGGCATTGGTCCGACTATGGAGGCGGCCTTCGAGCAGGCCGCGGTCGCGCTCGCTGCGGTGATCACCGACCCTGCTCGCGTGGAAACACGGCAGGAGATAACCATCGAGCGGGAGGCTCCGGATCCGGGAGTGCTTCTGGTGGACTGGCTGAACGCGATCATCTACGAAATGGCGGTGCGCGGCATGATCTTTGGACGGTTTGAAGCGAAGATCGAAGGCAACTGCCTGCGCGGGAAGGCCTGGGGAGAACCAGCCGATGTCGCGCGCCACGAGCCCGCCGTCGAGGTCAAAGGAGCGACGTACACCAGCCTCTGCGTTGGCCAGAACACGGCGGGCGATTGGATCGCGCAATGCGTAGTGGACGTTTGATGTTGTATGGATACAACACAACTGAGCCGAGTAACGGATTTTGAATGGCGGATCGAAGCGCATGGCAAGATGCGCGTCCCCGCGGTGCTTTTCGCCAGTGAAGAGCTGATCCGCGATATGGACTCCAAGGTCTACGAACAGATCGTAAACGTGGCGACACTCCCCGGAATCCAGAACGCCGCCTACGCGATGCCCGATGCCCATTGGGGCTACGGGTTCCCGATCGGGGGCGTGGCGGCGTTCGATCCCAAGGAAGGCGGAGTCGTCTCGGCCGGAGGTGTCGGTTTCGACATATCGTGCGGCGTACGCACGATGCTGACCGGAATGCGGGCGCAAGATCTTCCCCCGGTAAAACAAGCCCTAGCGGATGCGCTCTACCGGCATGTACCGGCGGGCGTGGGCAGCACCGGGGGATTGAAGCTTGACAATCACCAGATTGATGCGATGCTTCGCAACGGCGCGCAGTGGGCGCTGAGCCTGGGCTACGGTGTGGAAGCGGATCTGGACCGGATAGAAGAGCGAGGGTGCATGGCCGGAGCACAACCCGAGGCGGTTTCCGATTTCGCAAAAGAGCGCCAGCGACGCGAAATGGGAACGCTCGGATCGGGCAACCATTACCTCGAAGTCCAGCAGGTCACCACTGTCTACGATGAGGCTTCGGCGCGAGCTTTTGGCCTGGCTCCCGGCGACATCGTGGTCAGTATTCACTGCGGATCACGCGGGCTGGGCCATCAAGTCGGCACGGATTTCCTCCGTCAGATGGTTCTCGAAGCACCGAAGTACGGAATCGAGCTTCCGGACCGCGAACTTGCCTGCGCGCCAGTCGAGTCGCCGCTGGGCGAAAAATATCTGGGAGCGATGCGAGCTGCGATCAATTGCGCTCTGGCGAACCGGCAGATCATCACGCATCTGGTTCGGCAGGCTTTTGCCGAGGTGGTTCCGGACGCGAATCTGCGCCTGCTCTATGACGTATCACACAACACCTGCAAGGTCGAGGAACATCAGGTGGACGGCGCGCGCAAACGTATTTTCATCCACCGCAAAGGAGCAACGCGCGCTTTCGGGCCGGGCCATCCGTCGCTTCCAGGAGCGCTGCGGTCAAGCGGCCAGCCTGTCTTGATCGGCGGCACGATGGGGACGGCCTCCTACATCCTGGTCGGGACCGCAGAAAGCGAGCGTCGTTCATTCAGCTCGTCCTGTCATGGCGCCGGACGACAAATGAGCCGGCACCAGGCCACCAGGCACTGGCGCGGAAGGCAGTTGATCGATGAGCTTGCCGCGCAGGGCATCATCATCAAATCACCTTCTACGAGAGGCGTCGCGGAAGAAGCGCCGGGAGCCTACAAGGATGTGACGGCAGTCGTCGAGGCGGCGGAGAAGGCGGGCTTGTCACGTCGCGTCGCGCGCCTAGAGCCGTTGATTTGCATCAAGGGATAGCGTTCTCAGGATTTTTTCGAGATCCTCCCGCAATCGGACGCTGAACGTGACCGGAAATGGATCGGGCGAAGGCTCCAACTTCCTAAGACGCGACGGCAACCGCTGCAATTCCCGTTGGAACCGTCGACGCGATTCTTCCAAGTCAATCCTGGCGGTCCGGCGTCCGTCGCGCATGAACGGCTTGAGCAGCGGCTCGCCCGGCAATTTCTCCTCGAACCTGCCGATCACGTCGCCTGTGATGGTTTCGCCTTCAGATTGACGGAAGATTTGCTTGCGTCCCGGATACAGCGCCTTTCCGGGAGAAAGCTTCAGACGCCCTTTACCGGCGTATTCGACCAGCTTGTATGCCATATCGAGATGGGGCGCATCTTCCAGAACGGCGAGTTTCGTTCCGACGCCGAATGCATCGATCGGCGCTCCGGAGCTGACCAGCTCTTGGATCTCGTACTCGTCCAGACCGCTGGTAGCGAAAATTGTCACGTGCTTCAGGCCCGCAGCATTCAGCATCGTCCTCGCCTGCTTCGCAAGGCTACCAAGATCACCTGAATCCAGCCGCACCCCGCGCACCTGAAAACGATCGCCGAGTTTGCGGCTCAGCTCGATCACCTTCTGAACACCGGCAAGCGTATCGTAGGTGTCCACCAGGAGAGTCGTATCCGGATAGAGTGCCGCGAATGCCTCGAATGAGACGCTCTCGGAATCATGCGCTTGCACGTAGCTGTGAGCCATCGTGCCGAACACCGGGATTCCGTAGGTCATCCCGGCGAGAACGTTCGAAGTTCCGGCGCCTCCTGCCAGATAGACGGCGCGGGCAACTTTGAGCGCAGCGTCCGTTCCATGGGCGCGTCGCGAACCGAAGTCCACAACGCTTCGGCCCTGCGAGGCTTCGACGACTCGGGCCGCTTTGGCCGCCGCGAGACTTTGGAAATGAATTTGGTTCAACACCAGCGTTTCCATGAGCTGCGCCTCGAGCACAGGCGCAACTACCTGCACGATTGGTTCGTTCGGAAACACCACTGTTCCTTCAGGAATTGCCCAGACCTCGCCCGTGAACCGTACTCGTTCCAGTCGTTTTAGAAATGCGTCCGAAAACTGCCGGAACCCCGCGAGATAACCCAGCTCCTCACGGCCGAAGCGAAAGTCCTCGAGAAACTCCACAACGTCCCCGATTCCCGCGGCAACCACGTAGTTCCGGGTCTTCGGCGTCCGACGGAAGATCAGCTCGAAGACCGCGGGCTGATCCATTCCCTCGGCAGCGTAGGCCTGGGCCATGGTGAGCTCGTAGAGGTCTGTGAACAGGGCTGGAATCTTCATGTCGAATATTTCGAAAATCCTGAGCCGCAAGGCGCGGTCCCGTAGGCGAGTGTGCCAAATCGCCCCTGTCGAGGAAGTCTTCCGGGCTGGATCGTCCCAATCGCAGCCATCTGCTCTCTCTTCACTGCAGTCTGGAGGCCATTTGGTTCCCAAGTTGCTTTGCCTAACGGGGGGAATACTTTATGCCGACTGCAACGCTCCCGCTCGTCAGAGATCTGGTTCAAGCCGCGGCTCATCCGCTGACGGGATCCAGCAACGATTACGATCCGTTGCTTGAGTTTATCGGCGACGCCCATTTCGTCCTGCTCGGCGAAGCATCACACGGGACGCACGAGTTCTACCGCCAGCGCGCCCGGATCACCAAGCGCCTGATTCAGGAAAAAGGCTTCACCGCCGTGGCGGTCGAGGCCGACTGGCCGGATGCATATCGCGTCAACAAGTACGTTCGTGGTCAAAGTGCGGACGCCGACGCTGTCGAAGCGCTCTCCGGGTTCAAACGCTTTCCTTCCTGGATGTGGCGCAATGCCGACGTTCTGGATTTCGTCGGCTGGCTTCGGGAGCACAACGACGCTTGCTTATCGGGCGCGGCGAAAACCGGTTTCTACGGCCTGGATCTCTATAGTCTGCATGCCTCGATCGAGGCAGTTCTCGCCTATTTGGACAAGGTCGACCCGGAAGGATCCCAGCGAGCCCGCCGACGCTATGCCTGCTTCGAGAATTTCGGCGAGGATCCGCAGGAGTACGGCTATGCCGCGGGCCTGGGTCTGAGCCACACCTGCGAATCCGAAGTGGTGGCGCAACTTGTCGACTTGCAACACCGCGCCCGGGAATACGCGCGCAGGGACGGGCGGATCGCCGCGGACGATTTCTTCTATGCGGAGCAAAACGCTCGACTGGTGAGGAACGCCGAGCAGTACTACCGCACGATGTTTCGCGGCCGGGTCTCCTCCTGGAACCTGCGTGACCAGCACATGGCCGACACACTCGATTCGCTGAGCCAGCATTTCGCGAACCAGGGTCAACCGGTCAAAATCGTCCTTTGGGCCCACAACTCGCATCTAGGCGACGCTCGTGCCACGCAGATGGGTGAAGTCGGCGAATGGAACGTGGGGCAGTTGGTCCGGCAGAAATATGGCCGCGATTGCGTTCTGATCGGTTTCACCACGTACAACGGTACGGTAACGGCGGCCTCGGATTGGGGCCGACCAGCCGAGCGCAAGAACGTCCGGCCGGCGCGCGCGGACAGCTACGAGGCACTGTTTCACGACATTTCTCTCCCGTCGTTCCTGCTTCTGCTCCCTCGGGCTTCGCACGTCTCCCACGGACTTCGCGATCCGATGCTGGAGCGTGCCATCGGCGTGATCTACCGGCCGGATACGGAGCTCGCCAGCCATTACTTCCAGGCGCGTCTCGCGGACCAGTTCGATGCCGTGATCCATTTCGACCAGACCCGCGCAGTCGAGCCACTGGAGCGTACCAGCGAATGGGCTATCGGCGAACCCGCCGAGACTTTTCCCAGCGGGATCTAGCTGCCATGCTCAACGAGGAGATCGCCCGCATTTTCGAGCGCATGGCACGGGTGCTCGCGTTCAAGGACAGAGACCGCTTCCGGATCATGGCCTATGAGCGCGCGGCCGTGTCGGTGCGCGACCTGGAGGAGGATCTGGCCGCGATCGCCGAACGCGGAGAACTCGGAGAGATTCCCGGAATCGGCAAAGATCTTTCGGAAATGATCGAGGAGTACGTGCGAACGCGCAAGATCGCGCGCTATGAGCGCGAGTGCAAAGGAATCCCTCCGGGCCTGATTGATCTGATGAGCATCCCCGGGCTCGGACCCAAGACGCTCGCGCAACTTCACAAGAAATTCCGCATCCGGAGCCTTAAGGATCTCAAGCGTTGCTTGGAAAAAGTATCATCGGCCAAACTGAAGGGTTTTGGCCAGAAGAAAGCCGACAACATCAAGCGCGGGATCGATCTGTGGCTCGCCAGCCAGTCGCGAATGCTGTTAGGAGTCGCCTTGCCGCTCGCGGAAAACCTGCTCGCCCAGCTTCGTAAGATCAAGCTGATCGAGCGCGCCGATGTCGCCGGCTCGCTTCGCCGCCGCCGCGAGACTATCGGCGATCTGGATGTTCTGATCGCATCCAAGAACGGCCGGAGTGCGCTTCAGCGGGTGGTGAAACTGCCCTTAGTTAAGCAAGTCCTCGGAATCGGCGACACCAAAGCGACCGTGATCATCGAAGGAGGAATCCAGGTGGATATCCGGGCGGTGGAGCGCGATTCGTTTGGAGCTGCTCTCCAGTATTTCACTGGCTCCAAGCTGCACAACATCCACCTCCGCACGATCGCGCAGAAGCGAGGGGTGAAACTCAACGAGTATGGGGCGTTCCGGGGAGCGAAGCGGGTCGCGGGGAAAGAAGAGGGAGAAATGTACGCGCTTCTGGATCTGCCTGTGATGCCGCCTGAGATTCGGGAAGACCGCGGCGAAATTGAAGCCGCCATTGCGGGCCGTTTGCCGAAGCTGATTGAGTTGGGCGACCTCAAGGGCGACCTGCACTGCCACACGACGTATTCCGACGGTAAATCGACTTTAGAGGAGATGGTCGAACACGCTGCCGGCCTCGAATACGAGTACATCGCTCTTACCGATCATTCCCCCTCACAGCGCGTCGCCCGAGGCCTGGATCTCGATCGCCTCAATGAAAAAATCGAGCAGATTGAGCAGCTCCGAAAGACGAGGAAGGAACGGAGGCCGCACATCCTGATGGGAGCCGAGGTCGATATCCTGGCTGATGGCAAGCTCGACTATCCCGACGACATCCTGGCGAGGATGGATATCGTCGTCGCTGCAATCCACTCTCTTATGCGCCACAGTAAGGACGAAATAACCGGGCGCATTCTGGACGCGCTTGCAAATCCGCACGTCGATATTCTGGCGCACCCCACAAGCCGCCTGATCGGCTCACGCGAACCGCTGGAGATGGATTTCGAGCGCGTGATGCGCGCGGCTCTTAAGAGCGGCGCGGCTCTCGAAATCAACGGCTCGATGTACCGGCTCGATCTGAACGAATCCATGGCGCGGGCAGCGCAGGAAGCGGGCGTGCTGCTCTCCATCGGCTCGGACGCGCACAGCACGGCGCAACTCGACCAGATCCGTTACGGTGTCTTTCAGGCTCGGCGCGGCTGGATCGAGGCGCGGTCCGTGATCAACACCTGGCCCTGCTCGAAGTTGCGCCGCTGGCTGGAGCGCCGCGGCACACCGCTCAAGAAGACGGCTGAATCCCGGGCCTGAGCGGCGAGCCGGCGTTAGCTCTTGAGGCAGATGGCCAGGTAGCAGAATATTCAAAGTGGATGCAACGGATCGCCCGTATTATGGTGTGCTCCGCAACAAATTCAATCCGCCAAATTCCGGGGAAGCGCAGGACGGCCCCGCTTTCGCGACTTCCAGCGCCAGAAGATACGGAAGGCTGTTCGATGCCATTTGATGAACGTTTATGGCTTTACGATCACCAGCGCTCCACGCCAGTCAAAGAGGCTTCCGAGGGTGATCATGACCACGCAGTTCGCGAACAAGGTGCTTATCGCCTTAGCGTAATGCTGGCTTGAGTATCCGACGGACCAAACTGATCCATGCCAATGCCCTTGGGGGCGGTCGGGATTACCAGTTTCACCCAGACGGCATCCGGACCCTTGAAATACGAAGTCTCGGTCGCCTTGCGCAGGGCCTCGATGCTGTCCTGCTGCTTCCCGGAGGTCGCGCTGGC
>JBAIXM010000187.1:0-1826 GCA_037916615.1 Bryobacterales bacterium | reverse complement strand
CTCACGTGCTCCATCAGCCGCCTTTTCGCGTAGTCCGCAGGGGATGCAGCGGACCACAGCGGGCTTGGGGAGGAAACAACTTGTTCAGGATAGGGACGCTTCTACTCGCATTCCAGTGGAATCGAGAGCTGCGGGAACTTTTGCCGGGCTGCTGAGGAGGAGCGACTACGCTTCGCTCGGCTCGGAAGATGCGAGGTTGACCTGCGGCTTTTGCACGGCGCCGAATGCCTTGCCGACGAAGCGACCGATCGTCCAACCGTCCATGTACTTGAACGGCGTTTCGCCCAGCGTGTAGTGGCCGCAGGGCAGGCAGACGATCTTCGTGTCGGTGCCGCGCTTGCGGAACTCGGCTGCGATGATCTCGCTGAACTTGGGCAGGAAGGTCTGGTCGTACATGGTGTAGATCATCAGACTCTTCTTGGGCCAGCGCTGGAACTTGTCGAAGTACATCATGGGGCTGATGCCGAGGAAGGCTTCGCGAAGCTGGTCCTGATCGAGCACGGGTTCTACTCCGGCGCGGATGTGGCGCGTGGAATCACCTGTCCAAACGACATCACCGAAGTAGGTGGAGGCGTGATTGAAGATGTTGACCTTGAGACGCTCGTCGTGGGCGCTGGCGATGAATGCGTAGCAGGATCCGAGGCTGGTGCCCAGGACTCCGAGTTCGGTGTATCCCTGTTGCTCGAGCCAGTCGAGGCAGCAGCGGATGTCGATGATTCCCTGCCGCGCCGCGGTGATGGTGCGTCCGAGATTCGCAGAGACGGCGTAGTCTGCGCGCGTGATCTCGCCAGGCATACGGATATCGTGGAACGGCATGGAGAGCCGCAGCATGGCGATGCCCATGCGGTTGAAGATTCCGGCGAAGGCGTTGTGACTGATGGCGTCGGAATTCCACTGGGGCAGCACGACCATGGCGCGCTTGCCCTTGGCGGGAAACCAGCGCGCGTTGGCCTGATCGTTCTCGGAATACCTGGTGCGGACGGGCGAGGTAAAGCGGAGGAACGCTCCCGTCTGGCCGGCGTATTTAAGATCGTCGATCTCCGGATTGGAGTGACTGCCGGTGCCGTGGACGCGGATCTGGCGGTGCTCGAGACGGAAATCGGTGGGCGTGGTGTAGCCGAAGAACTCATCAGAGCGTTCGACCATTGCGCGGTTCGCGGCCAAGAACCAGCGCTGGATCTCCGCGGGCGATGCGTTCGCCGGGAGCGGTTCAGGCGCGGGCCAACCGTCGGTCCAATCGAGTCCCCAGTCAAACGGGCGGACAATGCGATTGGTGTCGCGCGTGGTGAGGCGATGCTCCCAGGCGTTCATCCAGCGGCTGTAACGAGCTTTGAACATGGCTTGCAGTAATTTTACAGGGCCAGCGCGACCGATCCTGAGCATTCAGCACTCAGCCGTCAGCATTCAGCCCCGAAATGCGCGAATAAGAAGCTGAAATACGACGAAACGCGCCCTTTGGGGCGCGTTTGAACTGAATCGGGGCATTAGTTTACGCGGCGTAGGAATCGTCCTCCGACGGGTCAGGAATCGTGGAAGGCGGATCGCTGGTTGGAAACGAATCGGCGAGAGTCTTGTCGAGCATCTTCTCTTTGAGTTCGCTCTTGTCGGTGGACGTGACGGGGCGCTCTTCTGGGTCACGTCGGCTGCCCTTTTGTTCAGGTTCGTTGGACGTGACTTGAGGGGCTCCGGGCTTCTCGGGTTGCGGCATCGTTCGCTCCTTCCGTGGTTTCAAGCTTGGATGCCGGTTGAGGAGAGGACGCAGGAAAGATTCCAGCTACTCGGTGTAAACGCGCGGAACGCGCGGCGACAGGCCGCACAGGATCTCG
>JBAIXM010000186.1:0-10220 GCA_037916615.1 Bryobacterales bacterium | reverse complement strand
TTCCGCTTGTCGACTAGTGGATCAGACCGGCCAAAGGCGGCTTCACATATTTTATCGAAAATGTTTTAAGGAAATCGGAAGGCTACACCACGTGTACATGTGACGTTTCGATCGTCGTTGCGGCTGTCATCTTCTGGTGTAACGGGTCATTGCTCCAAACCCGTTGCTGATGAGCTTCCAGGCGAGCCTGCCGATCCCTGACCCATGCCGCGTAAGATCGCACTGTCACGCTGATATCATTGTGTCCGAGCAGTCGGGAAACGTCTTCAATCGGCGTGCCGCGCAGCAGATGCTCGACGGCGAAATGATGCCGGAAATTGTGCGGCGTCCGATGCTGAAGCCCCGCGAGGTCGAGCAGCTTGCGAAGCCGCGCGAACCATTTCGACGCGCGAGTGTGTGGCTTGCCTTCACCGCTCCAGAAAAAGAATCTCGCGCTGTTGTGCGGAGCCGCCGTGAGCTTTGCAATCACCCATTCCGGCACCACGGTCCAGACCTCACTGCCATTCTTGAGCCGGTACGTTAGGATCGAATTTCCGCGCACATGATTTTTCGGCAGCGTCATGGTGGTGCTCACATCCATGCCCGTGTAACGCATGAGGAGCACAAAGGCTTCCACCTGTTTGGCGATCGGTTGTCCGCGGCGGCCGTATTCATCCGGGAAATCGTGAACCACGTTGCACAGGGCTTCTAGCTCTTTCGCTTCGAATGGTTCGCGCGGAGCCTGTTCGTCGCGCCAGTTCATCGCCTTGAACAAGCCCGCGCCGACGTGCTTCGTCGTCCAATCCGCTTGATTGCAGAATTTCAAAAACGACGTGACTATCCCGAGGTCGCGCGTCTTCGTCCGAGTCGCGCCGGTCCATTCTGAGCAGAAATCCGTGAGGTCCGGGAAGGTTACTTCCTTGATGAACTCGTAGCGTCGAGGCGCACTCTCCATGAACGATTGAAAGCGTTCCAGCACGCTCTTGTTCTTGCGGTACGTGTCGGCTGATTTCCCGCGCTTCAACTTCAGGAAATGTCCGACTGCATTGGCAATGGTCACCCGCACTTCAGGCTTGATCTCCGGGGCGGGAGCTTCCATGTCCCGGATCAGCTCGCAGGCGCGCGACCAATCGCGCACGCCTTGACCGGTTCGCGGATCGATCAGAGCGCCCGGCCGGTGGCGTTTGCCCTGGCCATCGATGCCTTCGTAGTGGATGGGGCAGGGAGGCTTCTTGGAGCATCGTTGACCGGTTCGTTTTCCGTGTTGCGAACAGCCGGTGACATGCCGCCTGAACAGGTTGAGCATGCCCTAAATCCCACCACATAGTTTACGTATAATTTACGTGTGGCTTGTATCTTGTTCTATGTTGTTGATTGTAAACTGTAAAAGTGTGGTGGAGGCGGCGGGAGTTGAACCCGCGTCCGAGAAAGTCCCCCGCGAAAGACTACGTGCGTTTCCGATTCGGTGGTTTTCGTCCGCCTCGTGCGGAACCGGCAAGAGCAAGGCGGCTTAGCCCGATTGATTTAAGGTTTCAGCTCCAGGCGGAAGCTTGCGCCCGATCCTGCCATAATGACGCCCTCGGACCTCCATGCAGGCCTAAAGGCCCAGGGCGGCTACCTATAAATTAGGCAGCGTATGCAAACTGCTGATTGGCAGTTATTGGTTTCCGATCGTTTTACGGGAGCTCGGAACCCGGCACGACTTCCTACGTGAGATGCAATCCCGTCGAATCCGTTGCGCCCCCCTTTCTACATACATTCTACTACGCACGGACGTACGGCCCGGTGACTCCCCTGGGGGCCACAGACGGCCAAGGCCACCATCACCGCCATCGCCTTAACTGATTTTAAAAACTCGCGCACCTAACTTGTGGGATGGCCGGGTTGTGTTATTCTAATCCGCTGTATTTCACTAAAAACCTGGGCAGTAAACCATGCTGGGCCAGCGAAAGGAGCACATAAGACGCTGTGAGGTTTCTATTTCTTGCTATCTCGGCTGTGTCAATTATGAATGGGCAGAGAATTGAGCAGATGGCCCGGCCCCCTCGCGTACAAACACTCATCGCGAAGAACCTGGTCTCCGGTACTGCCGTAAATGTGTCGTTGCCGGCCGTCCAGGTGACCACACTCTTTATCGGTGATTTCGGGTTCAGCATTGACGTCCCTCCTGGCGCGACCCGCCTGGACGTAACGGCGAACCTCTCTGGAAGCGTAGTGGTCTACCTGAGGTATGGACAAGACGTGGCGCTGCAAAATGGGCAGGCAGTTGCCGACTATAGTTCCACGTCAGTAAATGGAGGTGCTCAGGTTCACGCGACGGGATCGCCACTCCAAACAGGAAGATATTACGTCGGGATTGGCGTATTTACGGCGGGGGTTCCGATTACAGGAAACTTGACGGCAACTTTTACGATTGGTTGCCCGTACACCCTCGACAGCCAAGGCGCGTCGTTTCCAGTTTCGGGCGGGACTGGCTCGGTTACCGTCACGACTCCGACAGCGTGCGGTTGGACAGTGACGAGCAGCGTACCGTGGATCACCCTAAATTCGGGTAATTCAGGGGTCGGTCAGAAGGCAGTGCAATATCAGGTGCCTGCGAATACGGGACAGCCCCGCGCCGCGACTCTTACGATAGGTGGCCAGATTTATACCGTCACACAGGCCGGAGCCCAAGCTCCCTTGATTTCGGATAACTCTTTAGTCCTGTCACAACTGGTTGGCGGCGGCGAATGGGCGTCCACGGCCTTTCTTACGAATCTTTCCTCGAATCCGGAAGGATTTACATTGCGATTTTACGATGTCGCGGGAGCTCCGTTGAGCATGGCTATAGACCAGTCAGGCACTTCCGATACCGTCACGGGGACCTTAGCTCCGGGAGAAACAAGAGCGATCGCGACCGCTGCCGCGCCTTCCTTGAAGCAGGGATGGGCCGTCGTTGTTCCGGACTCGCCCTCCGGCGCCAGGCTCTCCGGCTTTGCAATTTTTAACTGGCAACCAAGCGGGATCAGCCCGTCGGAGGCCATTGTCTCCCTCATGGGACTCAAGGATCGGAAGTTCGTCTTGCTTTACGACAACCAGAACGGCTCCGAGACAGGAGTCGCACTTGCGAACCCGAGCGAGACGAACACTCTGGCCATTGCAGTGACGGTCCGAAACCAAGCTGGTCAAACCGTCTTGACAGATACGATCACCTTGCAGCCGCTGAGTCGGATTGCCTTCGCCATGTCCCTGCAGTATCCAGCTACGGCTGGGCAGCGGGGCAGCGTCCTGTTATCGGCGAGCCCATCCGCAATGACAGGCTTGGGCCTGCGCTTCAGTCCGCTTGGAACATTTACCTCGTTTCCCCTGCTGACATCACCCGATATTCAATAGAAGGCGACCGTTTCGAATGATTTGGGGGTTCGTCTTTACCCTAGCTCCGGCGCGCCCGGAACGGCCGGCTTCGCCTCAGGAATTTCCGTGAGCGTCGCTTCAGCCAACAGCAGCACGCTCGCCACCGATACCGCGTTCTCCAGCGCGATCCGAACCACTTTGGTTGCGTCGATGATGCCGGCCTCCATGAGATCGACGTACTCGCCCTTGGCCGCATCGAATCCAAAATTCCCTGAGCCGGATCGCATCTTGTCCACCACCACGCCGCCGTCCACTGAGGAATTCTCAGCGATCTGCCGCGTCGGCGTTTCCAGCGCCTTCTTCAAAATGCGCAGCCCGGTTTTCTCATCGCCCTCCGCGGAGCGTTCTTCTTTCTCCACGGCGCAGATCGCTCGCAGCAGCGCCAGCCCGCCGCCCGGCACGATGCCCTCAGCGATCGCCGCTTTGGTCGCGTTGATCGCGTCATCAAAGGCTTCCTTCAGGCTCTTCATCTCGGCTTCCGACGGGGCGCCCACGCGGATTACCGCCACGCCGCCCGTCAGCTTGGCGAGCCGCTCGCGGAGCTTCTCTTTGTCATAGTCCGACGTCGTCTCCTCGATCTGTTTGCGCAGTTCGGTGCAGCGCCCGTCGATCGCGGCTTTCCGCCCGGCGCCGCCGATGAGCGTCGTGGTTTCGCGATTGATCACCACGCGCTTGGCCGTGCCCAGGTCAACCAGGTCGACGTGTTCCAATTTCACTCCCAGCTCTTCGGCCAGCACCCGTCCGCCGGTCAGAATGGCCATGTCGTCCAGCATGGCCTTGCGCCGGTCGCCGAATCCCGGTGCTTTTACGGCAGCGCAGGGCAGCGCGCCTCGCAGTTTATTCACCACCAGCGTCGCCAGAGCGTCCGCCTCGACGTCCTCCGCGACGATCAGCAGGGGCCGGCCGGACTTGGCGATCTGCTCCAGCAGCGGAAGCAGCTCCTTCATGTTCGAGATTTTCTTCTCGTGCAGCAGGATGTAAGGATTCTCCAGCGCCGCTTCCATCTTTTCCGGGTCGGTCACGAAGTAGGGCGAGAGATAGCCGTGGTCGAACTGCATGCCCTCGACGATCTCGAGCGCCGTCTCCGTCGTCTTGGCCTCCTCCACGGTCACCACGCCATCCGAGCCGATCTTCTCGATCGCGTCCGCGACCAGTTTTCCGACTTGCGGGTTGTTGTGCGCCGATACCGTCGCGACGTGCTCCTTCTCCAGGCGCGATGCAACCGGCCGCGAAATGCCGCGCAGAGCTTCGACGGCTGCCTTCAGCCCGCGGTCCAGGCCGCGCTTCAGATCCACCGCGCTTGCGCCGGCCGCGACATTCCGGACGCCTTCCGAAAGAATCGCGTGCGCGATCACCGTGGACGTGCTCGTTCCGTCACCTACGGCCTCCCCCGTCCTTTCGGCTGCCTCGCGGATCATTTGTGCGCCCAGATTCTCGGCGGGATCCTTCAAATCGACTTCCTTGGCGATGGTGACGCCGTCGTTGCACACCAGCGGCTTCCCGAAATGCTTCTCAATCAGGACGCACTTGGATTTCGGGCCGAGCGTCACGCGGACCGCGTCGGCCAGAGCCGCCGCGCCATGTAAAACTTTTTCTCTGGCTTCGGAACGAAACAGGAACTGTTTGGCAGGCATACGATCGTTATTCCTCCGCGCCGCTGCTGACGCCTGGCAGCGGTTCGGGGCACTCCGGTTCCCGCTCGAGCCTGGGTTTCTTCTTGTCGCCGGAGGACTCTCTTTTCACCGCCTCAACCAGCCGTAACTTGAATGCTCGGAATTCCGTGGAATCGACCGCCAGATCCTCCGACTTGGGCAAATACTCAATTTCGCTCACCGTGCTCAGAATCCGGTCGAAGAACGGCGGATGCGTCCGGAAGAAACTGGCCGATTTTACATAACCCTTTTCGCTGGCCATCTTGTCGAAGAACGTGATAAACCCGCGCGGGTCGTAGCCGGAGCGCCAGGCGTATTGCGCGCCCAGTTGATCGGCTTCCGCTTCGAACGTCCTGCTCACTCCTAGCAGCGAAAGATCGAGCACCATTCCCAAGCCGACGAATCCGTACTGCAGCGCGTAATACGTTCCGATCCCGGCCGCGCCTCCAGTGACGATCACCGCGGCAATCTGGGCCATTTGCATGAAGATGTTCGCCATGGTCGCCTTCTTCAGCAGCTTCGCTCCGTGCCGCGCGGAAACGTGCGCCAGTTCATGCGCGATCACGCCGGCCAACTCGCTTTCGCTCTCCGTTTTTTCCAGCAGCCCCGTGTTGAGAAAAAGAAATCCGCCCGGCATCGCGAACGCATTGATCTCCTGGCTCCGCAGAACCGTCACCTTCACCGGAACCTTCATGTCGGAGTTTGCCGCGATTCGCTCCGCCACGCCGCGCACATATGCCACCGCCTCCTTCTGCTCCAGCTCCGGAGGCATCAGGCTGTAGGTTTTCATGTTGCGAACGGCTTCTTCGCCCAGCTTGATGTCCTTTTGCTGGTCCTCGCTGATCTTGCGGACTCCGATGTCTTCCACGTCTCCATGCTGGCGATCCCGAGCGCGCCCCTGGGAGATGAGCCGGTCGATTGCGACTTTCTTCGCGGGCCATTGCTGAATCAGATCGGCCTTGGCCAGTTTGTTGTCGAACGCCACCGGGACGCCATGCTGCCGCTCGACGCGCTTTTCAGCCCGGACCTTTTCCACCCGCAGAATTTCGCAATGCACGGCCGTGCGGCGCTCGGCCGTTTTCGGGCTGTCGCTGGAAGCTTCCTTGTTGAGCGACTTGAGCTGGTTTCTGAGGTCCTCAAGCTTTTGATCGAGATTCTTTTCTTCCTTCTGAAGCCGCTCTTCCTCGCTCTTGCGCTGTTTCGCAAGAGCATTCCGCAGCGCTTCGAACTCCCCCGCCTTGAAAGATACGCCCGGGGCGATGTCCAGGAGCTCCAGATAAGGCCGGTTCACCAACTCCGTAAGAGAGGCCGACGTTACGTCCGCTTCCGACAGCGGCAACAGAATCGCCATCCCGATGGCCAGCACCTGCCTCATTCCGCTCCTCCCGATGTCACCGGCAACACGGATACGGCCAGACGGATATCCCGCCGCACCGCCTGTCCTCGATCCACGATGATTTCCCGGATCCACAGGGAATCGTGGCCCTCCGCTCTAACCCAAAGCGAATACCGTCCTTGGGGCAGTCCTTCGAGCTTGTAGCTTCCCGAACCGTCGACGACGCCTCGAAACACCGCGCCGGTCATCGTATTCCGCGCCTCGACCGCGGCCCCCGCGATCGCGATCCCATGGTCATCGGTGACCAGCCCCACGATCCTTCCGTCCTCGCGCTGCATCGCTAGAGGGATCGACCCCAGCAGCAAGATCAGAACGATGAGAAGGATGTATTTCAACGTCTTTGACATAGCCGCTCCTCAAGCCGCCGCCGGCAAGCCTGCGGATCGTGGTGGGTGTTTGTAGATCGCGCGCAGCGTGTTCATGACGTCTTCGAAGGACACTGCCGGACGGTCCGTATCGCCGTGATGCCGCGCATGGAGCGTCACATCGTCGAGGGAGAGAAGCCCGACCAGATTCCCCTCGTGATCGATCACCGGGAGCCGGCGCACTCGCTCGGCCGCCATGACTTTCAGCGCGCAGCGAACATCATCGTCCGCGTCGCACAGAACGGCAGCCCGATAGGAAACGTCGCTGACTGTGATTTCTGCCGCACTGCGTCCCCGGGTGCCCAGAGCGATGCAAATATCGCGGTCGGTAATCACTCCCGTAACCTTGCCCTGTTCGTTCACCACCGGCAGCAGCCCGCAGTTGTGCTCCCACATCAGAGCCGCCGCTTCGGCCAGGTTCGCGTCCGGGCGGCAGGAAGCCACGGTCTGAGTCATCACGTCTCGAACTTTCATGACGTACTCCTTCCGAACCGCTGTTAGGAGTGCAATCGAGTCGCCAGTGCGCGTACAGCCACTGCAGCTATCTTCCGGAGGTCGAGAAAGTTAGCCTCTGCGCGTCTGTGCGCAAACATGGGTCAAAAGGCTCACGCCGCCAAGGCTCTCGATCGCTCAACCCGCAATTTCGCTTTGAAAATCTCATCTCTCTCTGCGACTGCGCCTTCAGGAAATGGCCTAACCCGTGCATGTGTTCCAGGCGAAAGAGAAACTCGGCAGGAGGGAGCGAGCCGCCAGGGCCTCATATGCGCCAGATCTCGGCAGGCATCATCGTTGGCACGCGAGAGCTCGAAGAGGCTTTGCTCACTTGCCTCCAGAGCCTTCCCGTCCGCGTATTATTTGAGATCTCCGAAATTCCCGAAGATTGGACGGAATTTCGCGACCGCATCGAGCGCATGCGGCCCGATGTCGTCATCCTGGACATCACCAACCTGCGCGAGCCTTTGGCGCAGGTGATCCAGCAAATCCGGTCCGCCAAGACACAACCAGCCGTTTGTGTTTTGCACAAGACCAAGGATCCGGAAGCAATCCTGGCGGCATTCCGCGCGGGTGCCAGCGAGTTCCTTTTTCCTCCCTTCGACCAGACGCTGAAAACGGCTCTAGAACGCATCGCTCAAGACAAAGAGGCCGCGGCGGAATCGCGCCAGCATAACGGAAAGATTTTCGGATTCGTCTCCGCCAAAGGCGGCTGCGGAGCCACCACCATCGCCTGTCATGCCGCCCTGGAGCTTGCCGGCCGCCGTTGCGGAAAGGTGCTGCTGGCCGATCTGGATATCGAATCCGGAATCATCGGCTTCCTGGTCAAGTCGAGCACGCCGTATTCGATCGCCGACGCCGCGCACAATCTCTCGCACCTCGATGAGAGTTATTGGCACGGCCTGATCTTCACCGGCATCCCCGATGTGGATGTGATCACCGCGCCTCCGCCGGCCAATCCCGGGCTCGTGACTCGCGATCAGATCGAGCCCGTGATCGCGTTCGCCCGCACGCTGTACGACTGGATCCTGCTGGATCTCGGCCGGAACCTGAATGAATACACCCTGCCTCTCCTGCGCCAGATCGATGGGCTCTACGTCGTGACCACATACGAAATCCCGGCGCTCCACCAGGCCAAGGGTCTGATTCAGAACGCCCTCCACGCGGGTCTCGAAAAGGAGCGCGTGCATCTTCTCATGAACCGCATGCCCAAGCACCACGAAGTGACGCTCGATGAAATCGGCGAAATGCTGGGATTTCCGGTGACCGAAACCATTCCCAACGATTACGGCACGCTCCAGGAAGCCTACACCGAGGGCCGCCTGGTGAGTCCCGACGGCCTGCTCGGGAAAAGCTTCGCGCACTTGGTGGCGCACATGGCCGGCCTGGAAGAAAAAAAGAGAAAGTTATCGCTGTTTGGTTAGGAGGAACTGAACTATGTCCGCGGCAACCACCCCTACGGCTCCCAAAGAGCAAAATTGGGTCACCCGGCTGATGACGCAACAGCCCATCAGCCCCGAATATCAGAACCTGAAGTTCGCTCTCCATCGCAAGCTGCTGGATCGCGTCAATCTGCAGCTTCTTTCGAGCATCGCCTCGGATCACGTTCGCGCCGAGATTCGTTCCGTCCTGGTCCGCCTGGTGGAAGAAGAAAAAACTCCGCTCACCGTGGTCGAGAAGGACCGGATCATCAACGAAGTTCTCGACGAAGTCTTCGGACTTGGGCCGCTCGAGCCCCTGCTCGCCGATCCGACCATCTCCGACATCCTGGTGACCACGCCGAACATGGTCTATATCGAGCGCGGCGGAAAACTATACGAAACGCCCGTCGTCTTCAAGGACGATGCCCATCTGATGCGCATCATTGAAAAAGTGGTCGCGCGCGTGGGCCGCCGCGTCGATGAATCGTCTCCGCTGGTGGACGCTCGCCTTCCCGACGGCTCGCGTGTCAACGCCACCATCCCGCCCGTGGCCGTCGACGGCCCGCTGCTGTCGATCCGCAGGTTCGGACGAAATCCGCTCACCGCCGAGGATCTGGTCCGCAACCTCACGCTGACGCCCGGCATGCTGGAACTGCTCAAAGCCTGCGTCCGCTCACGGTTGAACATCGTCATCTCGGGCGGCACGGGCACCGGAAAAACCACGCTCCTGAACGTTCTCTCGACCTACATTCCGCACGACGAGCGCATCGTCACCATCGAAGACGCCGCCGAACTGCGCCTGCACCAGCGCCACGTGGCACGCACCGAGGCCCGCCCGGCGAATATCGAAGGCGTCGGGGAAGTCACCATCCGCAAGCTGGTGATCAACGCCTTGCGCATGCGGCCCGACCGGATCATCGTCGGTGAAGTCCGCGGCTCCGAAGCGCTGGACATGCTCCAGGCGATGAACACGGGCCACGACGGATCGCTCACCACGATCCACGCCAATTCGCCCCGCGATGCCGTCGGACGCCTGGAAGTGATGGTGGGCATGGCGAATGCGAATATCGGTGTCCGGGCGATCCGTCAGCACGTCGCATCGGCTATCAACCTGTTTGTACAGATCAGCCGCTTTAGCGATGGGACACGCCGCATCACCGCCATCACCGAATGCACCGGCATGGAAGGCGAGACGCTCAGCATGCAGGATATTTTCGTGTTCGAGCGCCTCGGACTTGACGAGCACGGGCGCGTTACCGGCCGCTTCCGTCCTACGGGCGTTCGGCCGAAATTCTATGACCGCCTGCGATCCTCCGGCAATGCTCTTCCTGCTTCGGTTTTCGAGACCGTTGTGGAGATCGAAGCCGAGCACCCTGAGCCCGTCGCGACGCACTGAGTTCCACGCAGAATCGATCGAGGAAGTTATAATGGTGTTCCTGAAGGGAAGCGATCCGGCCAGCCCGGAGCGGTTCCCTCCAGGGGCGCGTAGCTCAGTTGGTTAGAGCGCCTGCTTCACACGCAG
>JBAIXM010000185.1:0-12808 GCA_037916615.1 Bryobacterales bacterium | reverse complement strand
CCGTTGTGATCGCAGGCGGAGGTTTCACCGGGATCGAGCTCGCCACCGCACTGGCCGAGCGGCTCCCCGGCATCGCCGGAAACAGAGACATCCGCATCGTCCTGGTGGACTGCGCGAGCCAAATCGGCGCGAGCCTGGGCAGCGGGCCCAGCACGGCCATTCTTCAGGCGATCGCCGCGGCGGGAATCGAGCAGCGCACGGGCGTCACCATCGCCGGCGCCGATCGCGAAGGCGTGACGCTTTCGACCGGAGAGCGAATCGCCTCTCAGACGCTCGTCTGGACCACGGGTATGCGCGCCAGTCCTTTGGCGGCGCAAATTTCGACGCGAACGGACGATCTCGGCCGGATTGAAGTAACTCCCGAGTTGAGGGTCGCCGCAAAGAATCACGTGTTTGCCGCAGGGGACGTGGCGCACGCGCTGGCGGACGATGGCCATCCAGTGCTGCAATCCTGCCAGCACGCCCAGAGCATCGGCAAGTTTGCCGGATACAATGCGGCGGCCGATCTGGCGGGCTTACCGCTCCTGGTCTACAGGCAGCCTTTGTACACCACATGTCTGGATCTGGGCGCGTGGGGGGCCGTCCTGACGAAGGGCTGGACTCGGGAAGTTTTGGCGACCGGTCCCGCCGCAAAAGCGATCAAAGGGCGAATCAATTCCCAGTTGATCTACCCTCCCGCAGACCGCGAGTCGATTCTGGCGGCTGCCATTCCAACGGTTATGGATGAAGACACGTTCACAAAACGGATTCTCCAGTTGAATCTAAAGTCTGGGGCCAGCCAAAACTGACCGGGATCCGGACTCTGACGCCTTTTTGCGAAACCCACCCTGGCCTGAGTCTCGTCCCATAGGAGTATCTGTGCTGAAGCGTTTCTTCAGAGTGGGAATCGCGGTTGCCGTGTTTGCAATATTGTGTGCCGGGCAGCAACAGAGAGTCCCGTCAGGGCAAACCAGAGGTTCCGGAAAGTCCGGTTCGCAACCCGCGCAGGACCCGAATGGACCTAAGGGCGTCTATCCCACATCGCATGGAGTTCTTAAGTCGATTTCCGGATCCCTGCTACTGGTCGAAGTTGACGATGAACATGAGATGAAGTTCCGCATTACGCGCAAGACCAGGTTTTACTCACACGACAAGCAGGGGACGCACGAAATCAAAGCTTCTTCGATCCAGCCCGGGCAGACAGTCGACGTGGATATGCAGACTTCGCTGGACGGATCCTTTGAGGCCATGCGCGTCACTTTGCAGTCCCAAAAATAGGAAGCATGTTCTATTCATCCCGAAAGCAAGACACTTTACTGATCGTGCCGGCGCTCCTGTTGGCGCTTTTGGCGGGCGAGAACCTATGGGCTCAATCGCTCCGCAACCGGTACGCGTTGATTCTGGAGGATGCGCCCGTAGCTTCCCAATTTCCGAGAGAAAGGCCGGCTGAGGCAGCCAGCTACGCCCGCAGCCTGGAGGACCGGCATGCATCCGTGCGCGCCGAGCTCGCCCGGCGCCGCATCGAGCCCACGGGATCGGCGAAAACCGTCCTGAACGCAATCTTCGTAGTCGCCCCGGCCGAAAGCGTCGCCGACCTGGCGAGCATTCCCGGCGTGAAGAGCGTGGTGCCCGTTCGAGCTTACAAGCGCAAACTGAACCGCGCCACGGCATTAGTGAATGCCCCAGCCGCCTGGAGCGCATTGGGCGGGGCTGAAAACGCGGGCGCGGGCGTAAAGATCGCTATCCTCGACACTGGCATCGATCAGCAGCATCCCGCGTTTCAGGATCCTTCCCTGCCCATGCCGGCGGGGTATCCGAAATGCAGCGGAAGCGATTGCGCCTTTACGAACAACAAAGTGATCGTGGCCCGAAGCTATGTGAAGCAACTAGCGGCGGGAAGCAATCCTGCCAATCCCGCCGCAGACTCCCGGCCCGACGATTATTCCGCGCGCGACCATGTCGGCCATGGCACGGCAGTCGCCTCGACCGCCGCCGGTCACAGCAACACAGGCCTGGTGACGTTTTCCGGGGTCGCGCCGAAAGCCTACTTGGGAAGCTACAAGATCTACGGCTCTCCGGAAGTGAACGATTTCACGACCGACGATGTGATCGTGCAAGCTCTGGAAGACGCGATCAACGACGGCATGGACGTGGTGTCGTTCTCTAGCGGCGGTCCGGCGTTTACGGGCCCGCTGGATACCGGCGCAGCCTGCGGCGCGGCGGCCGGCGTGCCCTGCGATCTTTCGGGACAGGCGTTCGAGAACGCGGCCAAAGCCGGCATGGTGATCGTCGCCGCGGCTGGGAACGAAGGCGAGGACGGCGTCAATGCGCCGACATTCAGTACGATCGATTCTCCTGGCGATGCCCCGTCGGTCATCGCCGTCGGCGGCACCACCAACTCGCATACGTTCGTCGAAACCGTGGACGTGCCGGGCCGCACGGACCTGCACAGCCTGAACGCGAATCCCGGCGACTCGCTGATCCCGGCCGGCATCGTGCGAGGTCAACTGATTGACGTTTCCATATTCGGAGCAGGTCCTCTGGGCTGCTCGGCGTTTCCGGCGTATTCTCTTGCAGGAACCATCGCGCTGATTCAAAGAGGCACCTGTAATTTTTCAGTGAAGATCCGGAACGCCGCGGACGCAGGCGCCATCGGAGTCATTCTTTACATGGCGGATGCGTCCCCGCCGCTCTCCTTTTCCGGAGCGTCCTCCGTGGTTATTCCGGTGGCGATGGTTTCGTTGGCCGACGGCCAGTCCCTGCAGAGCTATACGGCAGCCGGCAGCGCGGCTCTGGTGGATATCAATCCGCACGGAATGGAGGTAGAAGCCTCGAACTCGAACGTCATGGTTGGATTCTCTTCCCTCGGGCCTGCGGCCGATGCCAGCCTGAAACCGGACGTAGTAGCCGTCGCGGGAAATCAGAATAACGCCGGCAGCATCTATATGGCCACGCAGAAGTACGATCCGCTGGGCGAAATGTACAGCGCCGACGGTTACGCGGTTGCCGACGGCACCAGTTTCGCGACGCCGATGGTCTCGGGCGCAGCCGCGCTGGTTAAGCAGAAGCATCCCGGCTTTACCGCTGCGCAAGTGAAATCAGCCGTTGTAAACACTGCCTCGACCTCGATCACGCACGACGATTCAGGAGACACGGTGGACGTTCGCTGGACCGGCGGCGGGCTGCTCGCAGCCGACGCAGCGGCGGCAGCCACGGTCACGGCCGATCCGGCGACAGTCTCGTTTGGCTCCGTAAAATCGAGCACGGCCTTGCCCATCGCCCGCCAGATTACGATTAAGAACTCCGGCACAAGCGGCGTGAATCTCGCCTTCACATCGTCGGGATCCACGGGAGCGGCCTCAGTAAACATAAACCCGCCTAGCGTAAATCTTGCGCCCGGGGCTTCGACGGTGATCACAGCGACACTCTCCGGTTCGACGCCGGCATCAGGAGTATACGCGGGAGTAATCACCGTGCAAGGCGGGGGGAGCCCGTTGCGCATCCCGTATCTTTTCTTCGGACCTAGCGGCCCGGCGGCCAACGTGATTCCGTTAACCGGGGATTTCTTCGATGGCGTGGTCGGTGGCGGCATCCCGGCCGGCCTTCTTTCAATCAAGGTGGTTGATTCTTCCGGCGTGCCGGTTTCCGGAGTTCCGGTCACTTGGACCCCGATTTCGGGCGGTAGCCTGATCAACACGGATGCGCAGACGAATTCGTTTGGCATCGCAGCTGCTCAGCCCGTGCTCGGATCGCAGCCCGGAAACTACTCGTTCCGCGCGACTGCAGGCGGCTTGCCCCACACGTTTAGCGGATTCGCGCGTTCGCAGCCGACCATCACAAGCATCGTGGACGGCGCCAGCCTTCAGCCCGGCGCTTTTGCTCCCGGCTCCTACATCACGCTCAAGGGATCCGGATTGAGCGATGCGACCGACGTTCCCCAGACGCCGGCGCATCCGCTGGCCATCGATTACGTGAGTGTGAGCTTCGACGTGCCTTCGGCTCATATCAGCGTTCCGGGCCACTTGATCTTTGCCAGTCCGGGGCAAATCAATGTTCAGGTTCCGTGGGAGCTACAGGGGCAAACCACGGCTCAGGTGAAGGTGAACGTCGATTTTTCTGCGAGCAATGTCGTTCCGATTTCGCTGGCGAACATAGCTCCGGCGTTCTTCGTAGTCGCCGGAAACGTGGCTGCCCGCGACCTGAACTTCCGGGTGATCAATGCCAGCAATCCGGCGCATGCCGGCCAGACCATCCAGCTTTATGCGAACGGCCTCGGCCCAGTAAGCAACCAGCCGGCGAGCGGAGATCCCGCGCCCGCGGGTCCATACGCCGAAACACCGGCGCCGGTGGTGATGTTCGGCACGCAGGCCGCGACGCAGGTGCCTTTCAGCGGCCTGACTCCGGGGGTCGGCGGGCTGTATGCGCTGAACGTGGTGGTTCCGGCGCTGGCGCCAGGGACCTACCCGGTAACGGTATCGCTCGGCGGGAAGACGTCGCCCTCGGCGCCGATCGTGATTCAGTAAAGATGCCCGTGGTATTCTAAAAGGGCTATGTCCATTCCCAACGTCAAGCGTTATCGCATCACCAGCCCGGACGGCACTATGACCGCTTCCCTGATGGCCGTGTTGCCGAAGGACGTAGACGTCACGAAATATCTTTCTGAAGCCGCCCAGCGCTTTGACTGGAAAGCGTACCAGGAAGCCCAGCAGAAGCAATTCAAAATCCGCGTCGGCCAGCAGAAACAGAAGAAGGCAAAGTAAGGCCTTTCTACGGGACCCGGTTTTGCAGGGTGCGCAGTCCCCGTGTGCCTTCCTGCATGACTTCCGAATCGGGATCCTTCGCCAAAACCTGCAAATAAGGCTCGCTATCGCGCTCTCCGGATCGCGACAGGACGATGCTCATTCCGGTCTTCTCGTCGCGCGTGGCGTGCGTCAATATCGGATAAATCGCCTGACGGACTGCCGGGTCTCGCGCCAGTTCGATCAGGAACGGGATCGCCACATTCCGGTATGCTTTCGAATTCAGGGTATTCACCAGGTACTGCAGGGGGGAGAACTCGCTCATCTGGTGATTTCCGAGTGAAACAACCGCGAACGCCATCGATAACCGCGCGTTGGTGTTGCGCTCGGATTCGAAGGCTTTCTCGACCGTCGGAAGATCCGCCGGAGTCTTGAGCCGCGCCAGGCCTTCCGCCGCGGCCGCGCGGAGCCCGTCGTCTTTGTCGCTCAGGTATCGCAGGAAAACACCGCGATCGGCGGGATCCGCGAGCATCGCCAGAGCGCTGACCGCCCCGCGGCGGACCCGCTGATTTCTGGCGTGATCGACGACGTCGCGCACGTCCGGCGCGGCGGCTTGATTTCGCAGAATGCCGGTCGCATCCAGCGCGGCGACCTGGACTTGATCGTTGAGATCGTGCAGCAAAAAGGCCAGACCCGGCCCGGCCGACGGCTCCCGGATTTTTTGCAGCGCGATCAAAGATTCGTACATGAGGCGGTCATCCTTCGAATTGAGCGCCTCGATCAGATCCGGAACGGCGGCGCGGCCGCGCAGGATACCGAGTGCGCGCGCGGCATTGGCGCGGCTTTCCAGGCTCGCGCCTCCGCGCGCCTGCCGGCCTAACACTTCGATCACCGGAGCCGGGACCTCGACGTACGGATCGATGATCTGATCATTGGTATCGGTGAACTTCGCGCGAATGGTGGTCCCCGCGCGCTTGAGGCTGCCGCTGATCCCGGTTTTCAGATACCCGGGGAGATAAACGTTCACCAGCCCGTCTGCCGCCCGGATCTGAATCTCGGGATCGTTGTCGCGCGCGGCTACCACCAGCGCATCCACTGTTTTCGGGCCGCCGATGTTATCCAGCGCCTTGACAGCTTCCAGGCGGACGTCCGTGTCCTGATCCTGAAGGTATCGCGCGATTTGAGGGATCGCGTCGTTACCTTTGGAGGCCAGATCGCGCACCGCGCGCGCTCGCTGCCGGGCATCGGCCTGGGTTTGCTGCGGCTGGTCTGGTTTGGAAGCGGAAGATTGCGCGAGCGTCAGAAGAGGGAAAACAAGAAAAAGCGTGAGGCGTTTCACCGTACAAACTCGACTGTGACGCGGTGCGGGATCAGCCCTGCCTCGTGCCCCATGTCGAGCAGCTTTTGCGCGGCCTTCGGCACGAGCTCCCCGCAATCCACGGTGAAGTGGTTGACGTACATGCCCACGAACTTTTCCGCCTGGGAGACTTCCAGGTCGCGGGCGAACTGCATGGCGTAGTTCAAAGCTTCTTCGCGGTGATCGAGCGCATACTGGATGCTTTCGCGCATCAGCCGGCAGCTTTCCCGGGCGATATCCGGAGGCAAGTCGCGCCGGAGAACGTTGGCGCCCAGCGGCAGTGGCAAGCCCTGCGTATCCTTCCACCAGCGGCCGAGATCGACGATGTTGTGATAGCCGCTCTTTCCGTACGTAAGCTGGGCTTCGTGAATCACCAGGCCGGCGTCCGCCGCGCCGTTGTGGACAGTTTCCAGAATGCGATCGAACGGCACCACGACTTCTTCGAAATCGGGCTGCATCAGGCGCAGCGTCAGATAAGCGGTGGTGAGCTTACCGGGGATCGCGATTCGCTTCCCCTTCAACTCCGAAACGGTCATGGGATGCGTGGCCACCACCATCGGACCGTACCCATCGCCCACGCTCGATCCGGCGGCCAGCAGGACGTATTTGTCGGCAACGTAGGGATAGGCGTGATAGGAGATGGCGCTCAACTCATATTCGCCGTTGCGGGCTTTCTGATTCAGCGTCTGGATATCGCTGAGCACGTGCTTGAAGGTCAGCAGGGGGCTACGAACCTTGCGGGTCGCGAGCGCGTAAAACATGTAAGCGTCATCGGAATCGGGACTGTGGGCGCACACGATTTCGGTGACGGCTGTGAGCGTAGGTTGGGCCAAAATCTATGATAACAAGCCGGGGCTGCTGTGAGCGGCGTTAATCGCCAGTATTATTCGATGGAGGCGAGTTCGGAGTGGAGCGATGTCAGCGAGCGCTCGAGCGCAGCGAGGGCTTGCGGAACTTGGTCCAGCTTGTGCGCCCGGCCGAGTTGCTCGAGTTGGAACGCGGCGTCCACCGCGGCGCGCGCCCCGAAGTTTGCGACGGCGCCCTTGAGTCCGTGCGCGGACCGCTCGAGCGTTTTGGCGTCGCCGGCGGCCAGCGCCTGATGGATTTCGTCCAGCGATCGCGGGTAGTCCTCCAAAAAGAGGGCCGCGATCTCCTTGAGGAGGTCGATGTCGCCGCCCACGCGGGCGAGCGCTTCCGCGCGGTCGAGCATTTGTCCTTGTGAAGCTTCAGTCATGCCGGATGTAGTCGTCCTGAAGATCTATCGGCGGTTTGTCGGAACCGTATGATATCCTCCGGGAGAGGGGCCAAAGAAAACCGGTCCGGCATCCTCCCCTCAGCCTCGGGCCACCCTAGCTCAGTTGGTAGAGCGGCTGATTCGTAATCAGCAGGTCGCCGGTTCGATCCCGGCGGGTGGCTCCACCTAAGTCTTTGTTTATCAGCAGATTGAACAGCCGGTAGTGGCTCAATTTGAATGTAGAGGAAAATTAATCGCATAAGCAACCATGGCAGCCTTCTCGGCGTCCAAACCGGTGAATGCCCAGAGTCATAGTTGCAAAATGTAAGACACCAGGATGCCACGCAGCGGAGCAGGCTCTTGAGGAACTACCGACGACAGATCGCCACAGGACTTGGATACCTGAGGGTTATGAGTGTACCGCCGAATGCCCCGTCTGTGGAAAGACCCACACCTACTACAAACGAGATGTTTCAGTGGGCGAATTTCAAAACATCATTCAATCTCCCGAGGTCTAGGCCGGTTCACTTCGTATCGCTGCCAATGGGTGCGATGGTGTGGATCGGCTGTGGAAAACGTGTGTACTACTAAAAAATCATTTGATGTCTAGAATGTTTGATGCTAACCTGAAGTCTAGTAGAAACCCTTTACAGCGCAGAAGATTAGCAGTCTATCGGTCTCGAACGGCGACTTTCTTCCATAGTATTTCCGCTCTCAAGTTCGTTGGCAGACTATTCATCTAACTTTGTTAGAATGGAGAACAGTCCCAATGGCCCTTGAAGCGCAGCGCGAACTACAAGATATCCTTCTCCGTAAGTCGGTGAAATTTGGGGACTTCGTGCTTTCATCAGGTCAGCGTAGCGATGTGTACGTGGACTGCAAGCCGACCACTTGCAGCGCAGAAGCAATGCCCCTGATCGGTCGGGCCGTTCTAGACAAAATCCGGTCTCGTGGCTGGCATCCCGAGGCAGTCGGTGGATTGATGGTCGGTGCTGAGCCGATTGCATTCGCTGTCGCGCGCGAGAGTCTCAATATGCCACCGCAGGTGGACGCCTTCATCGTCAGAAAAGAGCCTAAGGGCCATGGCATGAAGAAGGCCGTCGAAGGAATTGAGCCGATGAAAGGCCGACGGGTTGTCATCATCGACGATGTCTGCACTAAGGGTGAATCGACGGCCCTCGCGATTCGGAACGCGATGTCGGAGGACATGATTGTTCTCGGAGCGATCTGCCTGGTAGATCGCGAGATGGGGGCCAAGGAACTATTGAAGCGCGAGTTCGGGCTTGAACTTGAGTCCGTATTCACGTTGGCGGCTCTCCGCGCAGTTCACGACGCTAATCACGCCGCGCTAGCCTAATGGCTCCACGCCCTCGGATCGTAGCCGCGAATCTTTGATAACAACTCCCTCCGCAGTTTCAGCGCTGCACGAACGCGCTCAATTGGTGCACCCGCTCGAATTGATGGCATGTTTGATAGCACTAGAGTGTCTAAGTCCTGTACAAGTTCAACGGCAACGCCACCCTCAAAGTCGAGAAAGAATCGGTAGATTTCCTGAATCGCAATTGCCAAGATTGCAAGCGCTTCGGAATCGGGCTCGTTTGCTAGGACCTCAAGATATCCGCTCAACCGGGCTGGCTCGTCGAATACAAGGGGTGTGAAACCGCCCGATACAAACTTTGCAAAAAGTGCAGCTCCAGTGATGTCGATTGCCATGGTTTTCTAGCGAGCGAACTTCCGAGTCTTACCCGGTGATAAAGTCGAGTCCTGCGTATTAAAGTACCGCGCGTGGCGTTCTGCTTCCTTGTCCTTGCGCTCGACTTCTTCGCGTTCCTCAACCAGCCGGACGATATCCGAAATCTCCCAAACATGATTGGTGACGCCTGCGGCCATTGCTGGAGTAACTCGCAGCGTCTGATGGATGCGCACAAAATTGTAGAACATGAAGTGCAGCGCGACTGCTGCGATATGGTTCTCCAGCTTCTTCGAGAACGCGTTCGTTAGCCGAGTGAAGCTCCGCATGTGCATGCGCATCGTAAGATTCTGCCGCTCCACGTACGACGTGCTGATGTGCTTCGGATCAGGCGTGCCAGTGATCTTCTTACGTTCGCAGCCGATGCACTCTGCGGGACTGTAGCGCTTCTCTGCCTCTGGAGATTCGCCATAAATCTTCACCAGCATCGCGTAATCGATATCACTGCCGAACGTATGCTCAACAGCGCTCAGGTATGCGGTGTGGCCGTCCGTTGTTAGCTGCACGCGATTGCTCAACCGCGAAGCGAGATCCTGCATGAAATCGTAGGCCGCTGCCGCGTCGCGCGTGCCGATCATCCAAGAGCAAACCAGCTTCGTTTCGGCATCTAACGCCGTCCAGGTCCAAACGCTGCCGATCCCGAACTTGCCCTGTTCCCCAGCGGGGATATTCTTGTCCTTCTTCCCGATGTAGGACCAGATTTCGTCGCACTGAATCCGCTGGCAGGGGAGGTTACGAAGATGCTCGTTCTGGTAGACGGCACAGGCTGCCCCAGCCTCGACCAGGAACCGCATGATCGTGTTCCGTGCAACGCCGGTCATGCGGGCAACCGCGCGGATGCTAGTGCCTTCCACTAGCGCGGCGAGGACTTGGCTCCGTCCTTCCCGATTTAGTCGATTCATATTGAATAGTATGCTTGAGTTGAACGAGATAGTCAAGCCGAAAGTTGATCTTCAGTCAAAGACCCCTTGACTGATTCTAGATCAACTGTTAACCTAGGGTCAAGACATGGAAAACTGCGTCCTGGAAAGGTGCCTATGGTAATTCAAACTGCTGCACGCATTGGAGAGCGAATTGGACAAACAACCAGATGTATCCAGGTTCTCAGCAGAACAGGCCTTGTCGCCTGGAAATGCTCACATTCTGATAGTTAGAGGTTGGACTTATGGACGTGTTCAGATCACGTCGCACTTTCGCCGCCGCAGCGCCGAGGGTGGCTTCACCATGCTCGACGTTGGGCGCACGATTGAACGGGGCGTAAACTTAATGCCACCAGAGTTCAGCGTGAGGTTCAGGAATTGGAGGTACAAAATCGAGCCTCGCCATACTGTCGAACGGAAAGGGCTCGCGGTGGTCGTCGCACTAGACACAAGCGTAGTCGATTGCGATGACCCCTTGATTGTTCTGGTAACTGGCTGCTGGCATTAGAAACGCAGCGGTCTGGGTACGGGGGAAAAGGCCCAGAAGGAAGATGATGACCAATACTAAGAACCTTTTGCAGCAGAAATGCTACGACTGCGGCGGAACAATGGAAGGACGGCGCGAGAACTACAGGTACACAGAGTGTGGCCTGGACTCTGTCACGCTCATGGATGTCTTGGTCTTCCATTGCAAGTGCGGAGCGATCGTTCCGGAAATTCCGGCTGTCGCGATTCTGCATGAACGCATTGCCGAGGACCTCCTCAAAAAAGAAAATTTACTCTCAGGCAAAGAGATTCGTTTCCTGAGGAAGATGGCGGGCTATACCGCCACTAAGCTGGCTGCGATTATGGGCGTCACCAAGGAAGTCGTGTCCAGGTGGGAAAACGACAAGCAGCAAATTGGCAAAGAGAGTGATCGGCTCGTAAGGTGGGTTTGCTTTGATGGGATGCTCCGTACTGAAATGCCGGATTTGGAAGGGAGTCCGTCATCGGTGGTAGAGTTTGTCCGCCGGAAGTCATCTCTCAACCTTCCTGATTTCATGCAGCACATTGAGGAAGAGATGAAGGGGCCAAAGAGCATCAAGATCAACCCTGAAACTCTTTCGCAAATGGGTTCGGGGATGGCGGATACTCCAGCTACCGATCCAGTCGTTCAGTAGGATTCCAGCGGGCTTTAGCAGCCTTCTTAGCGATCTCTTTCTTTCGTTCAGGCGATAGCTTCGCTGCTCTGGCCTTGCCGCCTAGCAGCCCGCCAGCACGTCCAATCGTCACGCGTGGATTCTCTTCGGCCTTCGCTGGCTCCTCTTTCGGCATCTGCCCTGTGGCCTGCTGGACAACCTTCCACGCGACTACGTTCGGATCGGGCGGCCCTTGCCCGCGACTCTTCGAGAGGTTCCCTACCTTGCCTTGTCCCTTCGGCATCCACCTTCAGCATGCGGCAAGTGTTGGGCCAAAGCAAGTAGATGAAGGGTTCTCAAATTTCAAATTGAGCCACTACCGAACAGCCCAAGGATTCCGGCCGCTTGTTGGTCGCACGCTCCTCGATCTCAGAACGTAAAGCGCGACTGGAGTTCAAGGCGGCGGTTGTTGGCGTTTTCCGAGAATCCGCCGCCACCGAGACCGCCGGCCATCTGGTTGGCCAGTCCGAAGAGCGGAGAGGTGACATTTCCAATGATCGGACCCGGATTGGTGTGATTAAGAAGATTTCGGACGGAGAGCGAAATCGACAGATTATATCGTCGGGTTGTCGAGCTTCCCGAACTTCCCGCCTGTTCCGGACCGAAGGCCACTGTCTTGGCGACCCGGAGGTTCACCGACACCTGAGCGGGCCCTCGGCCATAATTACGCGGCAAGATTGACTCCCCGGATACCGGATTCGGGTCAAGCAACCCGTATGGCGTTGGGATCAGTCCTGGCTTCGAAGCGTCCGTTGCGATTCCTGGACGAGCGTTGAAAAGAGTAGTCCCATAGAGATCGCTGCCGGTGGTGATGTTAAACGGCGCGCCTGACTGGATGTTGATCAGAGGGCTGAGGCGAATATTCCATCTTGTGTCGATCGTCCCGCTCGCATTCAGCGTATGGCGAATGTCGTTAGCGGCCGGACCATATTCGCCGGCATAATCGTAGGGATTCGCTGGGTAGGTGCCAAGTCCGTCGGTATTGCTCCTGGCGTGATTCCAGGTGTAGGAACCCGCCAACGAGATATTCCGCCTTACTTTTGCGTTGACGTTAACAGCCAGCTGATTCTGGTTGTACACGCCGGATGACGTCATCAGAAACAGCGGATTCGGATTTCCCAACGGAAAAATACCGCTGCCGGGCACGCTAGGATCGTAGGTTCCAGGGAACGGGGCATTGATATCCAACGAACGGAGGGCGTGCAGTCCGTGCGAGTTCGTGTAGGTAACCGCGATGGTGCTGCTCGCGGGCAACTGGCGCTCAACGGTCAGGGACGATTGCATCACATAGGGGGAACGCAAGTGGGAATCGACTTCCTGAATCACCTGTTTCGATTGCATCCCAGCCAGCGCCGAAACTCCGGGAATATTGGGGAAAAAATCGGGATTCGTCACGACGTACTGCTGCTGGACCAAGCCGTTGTAGCGCCTCGCGGTAAGTGTGTTGTTCAACGAGAACCGATCGTAAAAGATTCCAAATCCGCCGCGCACGACGGTCTTTGGTTGCTTGCGAGCCGTTCCACCGGGAGCCCATGCAAATCCGATCCGCGGCGCCCAGCCTCGAGGATCCTCAATATTCGTCTGCGCTTCGTAGCGGACGCCCGCGCTCAGTGTGAGGTTTGTACGGAGCTTCCAGTCGTCTCCGACGAAC
>JBAIXM010000184.1:0-27935 GCA_037916615.1 Bryobacterales bacterium | reverse complement strand
GCGAGACCACCTGTGCGAAGCCGCGCGGGGCTTCGAGCGCGCGCGCGCTCGCCGTGTAGCCGTGCTGGGCCATCAGCGCCGCCATCAACCCGGTGCGCGCGGCCGCGCGCGAAGTTTCCGCCACGGTTCAGGCGACGGGGAGCTTCGTGGCCCAGGATTCTTCGGATGTCGCGCCGAACGAAGCGGGCATTATCGTCGCGACGCTGGTGAACGTCGGCGATTTCGTGCAGCCGGGCCAGGTCATCGCGCGGCTGGACGATCGGGATGCGGTCCTGAGGCTGGAGCAAGCCCGCGCCGCCCAGCAGCAGGCCGAGGCTTCCGTTCGCCAGGCGCAGTCGAAGATCGGGCTGGCGCAGGGCCAAACCTTCGATCCCGGCACGGTTCCGGAAGTGCTGGCCGCAAAAGCAGCATACGAATCGGCGCTGGCACAGCAGAAACTGGCGGCCGCCGACGCCAAACGCTACGAAAATCTTGTCAACAGCGGCGACGTTTCGCGCAGCGCCTACGACAAGGCGAAGACCCAGGTGGATACGGCCGATGCGCAGGTGAACGCCACGCGGCAGCAGTATGAAGCGACGTTGAACGCGGCGCGTCAGAATTATCAAGGCGTGGCAACCCAGGAAGCATCGCAGCTCGGCACGCGCGCCCAGCTCGCGCTAGCCGAAAAAGTGTTAGCCGACACGCAGATTCGCGCGCCATTCGCAGGTTACGTGAGCGCGCGACCGGCGACTCCAGGCGAATACGTTTCCACGAGTTCCAAGATTGCGACCATCCTGCGGGTGACTCCGATCAAACTCGAACTCCAGGTGCCGGAGCTGTACGCCCCGCAGATGAAGCGCGGTCTGAACGTGCAGGCGAGCGTCACCGGCTACGCGGGCCGGATGTTTCCAGGGTCGGTCACGGCCGTCAATCCGGCGGTGGATCCGAACTCCCGAACGTTCGTTGTCGAAGTTACTTTTCCGAACAGCGATGTAGCTCTTCGGCCGGGAATGTTCGCCACGGCGCGCATCGTGCTCGCCGGAAGCACGCAAGGCATTTTTGTCCCGTCAAAGGCGTTGATTACCGACGCGACCACGAATTCATCGCAGGTATTTATGATTCGCGACGGCAAGGCGCGGCTGGCGGTGGTCCAGGTCGGCGAGCGCGACGGCGACCTGGTACGGATTCTGAGCGGCATCCCGGCGGATGCCGTGGTGGCCTTGGATCACTTGCAGGATTTGTATGACGGCCAGAACGTAAAGCTGGCGGGAGCGCCCTTAACAGGAGCCTGAAGCATGCATAAACTCGCAGCGCTCTGTGTCCGGCGTCCAGTCTTCGCGACCATGCTGATTCTCGCCCTGACCGTGGTGGGCGGGTTCGCGTACTTCTCCCTCGGCGTGGACCTGACGCCCAAGGTGGACGTTCCCACGGTATCGGTAACGGTTGTCAATCCGGGAGCGACCGCCGAGGAAATCGAGACCGATATCACCAAGCGCATCGAGGATGCCGTCAATACCATCAGCGATATCGAAGACGTGCGTTCGACTTCGGTGCAAGGCTTGTCAACGGTCGTGGTCAGTTTCTCGCTCGACAAGAACGGCGACGTCGGTGCCCAGGAGATTCGCGACAAAGTTGCGACTACCCTGCCCGATCTGCCGGAAACCGCCGAAAAGCCGGTGATCCAGAAGTTCGATCCGGACGCGACGCCCATCATGCAACTGGTGGTCTCCGCTTCGCGCCCGCTTCGCGAGGTGACCGAGATCGCGGACAAACAGATCAAACAGCGCCTGGAAAACGTCAAGGGTGTGGGCGAGATTCGCCTGGTGGGCGGCCTGCGCCGCGAAATCCGCGTGTGGGTGGATCCGGAGCGGATGCGAGCCTACGGACTATCCATCACCGATGTGGCGAACGCAGTTCGCCAGCAGAATCTCGAGTTGCCAGCAGGCAGCGTCACCCAGGGCGCCAGCGAGCTCACGGTCCGGACCCTCGGACGGCTAGCGGACCCAGAGCAGTTCAACGAAATTGCCGTCGCCACGCGGGGTCCCTATCCGGTAAAGCTGCGCGACATCGGCCGCGCGGAAGACAGCTCGGAAGAGCCCACAACCGCCGCCCGGCTGAACGGGGAGCCTTCCGTAACACTGGTGGTCTCCAAGCAATCCGGCACCAATGCCGTTGCCACCGCGGATCTGGTGAAAGACCGGCTGAGGGATCTCCAGCAGTCACTGCCGAAGGACATCCACGTTGCTGTGGTGAATGACCAGTCGATCTTCATCAAAGCCGCCATCGACGCAATCCAGTCCCATCTGATCGAAGGCAGCCTGCTGGCGGCAGCGGTGATCTTCGTCTTCCTGGCGAACATCCGGACCACCCTGATATCGGCTATTGCAATCCCGGTGTCCATCGTTTCGACGTTCACCCTGATGGCGGCGATGAATTTCACGCTGAACCAGATCAGCATGCTGGCCCTGACGCTGATGGTGGGCATCGTGATTGACGACGCCATCATCGTACTCGAAAACATCTATCGCTTCATCGAGGAAAAAGGCATGCGGCCGATGCAGGCGGCGATCGAGGGAACGAAGGAAATCGGCCTGGCCGTGATGGCGACGACTCTGTCCTTGCTGGCCGTCTTCCTCCCCATCGGCTTCATGGGCGGAATCGTGGGACGCTTCATGGCCTCGTTCGGGCTGACCGCGTCGTTCGCGATTGCCGTGTCGCTGCTCGTTTCGTTCACGCTGACTCCCATGCTGAGTTCGCGCTTCCTGAAAGTTCCCCATTCCCCCGGAGACCACAAACAGGCGTCCAAGGACTCTCCGCTGTTCCGCTTTCTGGATCGCTACTACAGCCGCCTGCTGACCTGGTCGATGGCTCACCGGAAGGCGATCGTGGCCATCAGCATTGTGGTGGTCTTCAGCGTCGTTCCGCTGTTTAAGATCGTCGGCAAAAGTTTCACGCCCGTGGATGACCGCTCGGAATTCCTGGTCTCGATCCGCACACCCGAAGGAACCTCGCTCGCGGCCACGACGAACGTGATGGAACGAATCGCCCGCGATATTCGCGCCATTCCCCAAGTGACGGACACACTGACCACGGTCGGCGGCGGCACGGACCGGGCGACCAACTCCGGATCCATCTACGTAAAGCTCACACCGAAGGACGAGCGTCGCGAAACCCAGCAGGACCTGATGAGCAAGACGCGCGAGATCTTCAAGAACTATCCGTCCGATCTTCGAACCGGCGTCGGCGTGCAGAGCTGGAGCGGGGCGAGCGATATTCAATACGCGATCAGCGGGCCGGACCTCGACAAACTTTCGCAGTATTCGCAGCAGTTGCTGGCCAGGCTGAAGACCGTGCCGAACGTGGTGGACGCGGACACTTCGCTGGTTTACGGCAAGCCCGAGCTGCGCGTGGAAATCGACCGGCAGCGCGCGGCCGACCTCGGCGTCCGTGTGGGCGATATCGCGACGGCGCTGAACACGATGATCGCAGGGCAGGTAGTCTCCAGTTTCCCGGCGGGCGGCGAGCAATACGACGTGCGCCTGCGCGCGGCGCAGGAATTCCGGACCAGCACCAGCGCGCTGACGCTGCTTTCCGTCGCGTCCAGCAAGGGCGCGCCGGTGAGCCTGGATCAGGTTGTCCGAATCAAGCCCGGAACAGCGCCCTCCAGCATCGACCGCCTGGACCGTCAGCGCCAGGTTACGATCAGCGCCAATCTGCTGCCGGGCGGTTCGCAGGCCGACGTGTTGGCCAAGCTGGACGAATTCGCGGCGGATCTGCACATGGACCCCGGCTATCAGACCGTGGGCGTCGGCCAGAGCAAGGAGCTTCGACGCACGGCGTACTACTTCATCGTGGCCGTTTCCTTGACGCTGATTTTCATGTACATGGTGCTGGCCGCGCAGTTCGAATCCTTCCTGCATCCGTTCACGATCTTGCTGACACTGCCGATCGCGGTTCCCTTCGGGATTCTTTCCCTGTTGATCGCCGGGCAGACCGTGAATATTTTCTCCGGGCTGGGACTCCTGCTGCTGTTCGGAATCGTGAAGAAGAACGCGATTTTGCAGATCGACCACACCAACAATCTTCGTTCTCAGGGGATGGATATGTACTCGGCCATCATGCAGGCAAACCGCGACCGGCTCCGGCCGATTCTGATGACCACCATGGCGCTGGTGGCGGGAATGTTGCCGGTGGTGATCTCGAACAAAGTCGGATCCGCCAGCAACCGGTCGATCGGCGTTTTGGTGGTCGGCGGGCAATCGCTGTGCTTGTTGCTCACTCTGCTGGCGGTGCCCGTGTTCTATTCGCTGTTTGAAGACGCGAAAGAAACTCGGCTGGCGCGCGCGATCCGCCGGCAGACGAGCCGGTTGTCGGGCGCGCTGCAACAGGTGGGAGCCGGAGCCCGCGCCGTAATTCAGAGAAAGGGCGGCCAGGCTTGATGCGGAGGTTCCTGACAGGATTTCTGCTTTCTTTTGCGATTTGGGGGCAAGAGGAGCCGCAATCAGGCCAGGCCGTGACGCGCGTTCCTCCCTCGCGTCCTTTCGTGTTGCCGCCGCGCATCGGCGTCATTACCGATAAAGAGCTGACGCTGCAACAGGCGCTCGAAATGGCGCTGGCGAACAACAAGGATATCGATGGGTCGCGCATCGATCGCGAAAAGGCCGTGAACAGCGTCGTTGGAGCGAAGGGATACTTCGATCCTCGCGTCGGCGGGACGGTTTCGTTTCAGAAGAACGTCACGCCCGTTGCTTCGACCCTGGGCGGATCAGCCACCGGTGCGGTCACCAGCCGGAACAGCCTCGCCGATCCTCAATTCCTGGGTTCCCTGCCCTGGCTCGGCAGCAGCTATCAGATCGATCTCTCTTCCGCGCGCACAACGACCAACAACAGTTTCGCGCAGCTAAATCCGCAATACCCGAGCTCCTTGAATTTTTCGTTCACGCAGCCGCTGTGGCGGAACCTGCGCTTCGATGACAATCGCCACCGGCTGGAGGTCGCCAAGAAGAACGTTTCGCTTACCGACGAGCAATTCCGGCAGCGCGTCATGCAGATCGTCACGCAGACCGAGCAGGCGTACTGGGATCTGGCTTTCGCTTATGGCAACCTCGCGGTGCAATTGGATGCTGTCAGAATCGGCCGCGAACAGGATGAAAGCAACCGCCGGCAGCAGGAGCAGGGCTTGCTGGCGCCGATCGACGTGGTCGCCGCGCAGCGCCAGCTCGCGACGTTTGAAGAGAACGCCTACAGCGCCCAGGAAGCGTTGACGGCGGCGGAAAACGCTCTAAAGACGCTGATCCTTCCGGACCGGACCGATCCGATCTGGTCCAGCGCCCTGATTCCGATCACTCCGGTAAACGTTTCGCCGCCGATCACCCCGCTTCAGGATGCCGTGCGGGAAGGTCTCGCGAACCGGCCCGAACTCGCGCAGGTGGAAATTTCTGGCGAAATCAACCAGAGCGACAATCGCTACTATCGCGAACAAACCAAGCCTCAAGTGGACCTAGTCGCGACGCATACCAATGCCGGCCTCGCCGGGATTCAGCTACCGCAGGGTCCGAATCCGTTTACGGCTGGACTGGTGAGTCTGACAGACCGGCTGAACGAGCTTTCGCTGCTGGCGGGATTGCAACCGCTGCCTTCATCCGGCGGCGGTTTCACTACCGGCGGTCTCCCAAATCTCCTGCTGGGGGGGTACGGGCAGTCGCTTAGCAATATCTTTAACGGGAGTTTCCCGACGACGCAGGTCCAATTGCGGCTTTCCCTGCCGCTTCGCAATCGCACGGCTGAGGCCAATCTGAACAACTCGCTGGCCGAGACCAGGCGCATTAAGAATCAACGCCAGCAGACCGAGCAATTGATCGAGGCGAGCGTTCGGAATGCGATGCAATCGGTGGAATCCGCGAAAGCGCGGTTGGAATCCGCGCGCGTCGCCCGCCAGTCCGCCGAAGAACAGTACCAGAGCGAGCAGCGCCAGTTCCGAGCCGGAACCTCGACTCTGTTCCTGGTCCAGCAGCGGCAGTCCGATATGATCACCGCGCGCAGCCAGGAGCGCCGGGCCGAGGCGGATCTCGGCAAGGCGATCGCCACGTTCGAACTCGCCACGGGGACCATTCTCGACACCAATAACATCCGGGTCCGCTAGGGCATCGGCCGCAGGTTGAAAGCTATACTTTGAACATGCGGCTGGTTTTTGTTTGGGCGTGGATCGCGGCCGCCCTTCATGCAGCGGGAATCTCGCCGCATGAGTACCAGGAGCGCCGGGCGGAGGTCCGCAAGTCGCTGGACGGCGTGATGGTCCTGTTCGGCGCCGAAGAGCCCGAGGACCTCCACACCAGCTTCTTTCAGGAATCGAATTTTCTGTATTTATCCGGGTGGCGCGAACCCGGCGCGGCGATGCTGCTGACGCGCGACACGGAGATCCTGTTCCTGCCGTCCCGCGATCTGCGAATGGAGCTTTACACCGGCCGGAAGCTCGACCCGGGGGATCCCGATGCGCCCAAGCAAACCGGATTCGATCGCGTGATGCCGAAATCCGCTCTGGAGTCGGCGTTTTTAAAGACGCTCGAAACAGCACAGCGCGTCTACACCATTCCTGGCGAGGTACCCGCCCAGAAGCTGAAATCGCTGGCCGTATTTCATGACCACGCCAATGCGGCGCAGTTGATCGCGCAGTTCCGAGTGGTGAAATCGCCCGCGGAGATTGAGCTAATCGCGAAAGCCACCGAGGCGACCGTCGCCGGGCATCTGGCGGGCTGGAAGAAGGTGCATCCCGGAGCCTGGGAATACGAAATCGCAGCAGTCATGACGAATGCGTATTTCGAGCGCGGCTGCGAGCGGAACGCGTATCCGCCCATCGTAGGAAGCGGCCCGAACGGCGTGATCCTGCACTACATGGCAAACCATCGCCGCCTGGATTCCGGCGAGACCGTCGTGGCCGACGTCGGCGCGGAGTGCTCCGACTATGCGACGGACGTGACCCGCACCGTTCCGGCCAGCGGCAAATTCACGGCGCGCCAGCGGGAGCTTTATGAAGTGGTGCTGGGCGCGCAGAAAGCCGCGATTGCCGCGATCCAGCCGGGCATTCGCCTGCGGGGCGAAGGAAACACGCTCCAGCAGATCGCCTACGACTACATCAACACCCACGGCCACGATTCTCATGGCCAGCCGTTGGGGAAGTATTTTGTCCACGGCCTGGGGCACTATGTGGGGCTGGATGTGCATGACCCTGGCGACACCACAGCGCCGCTCCGTCCGGGCACGGTGTTAACCATCGAGCCGGGCATCTATCTTCCGGAAGAGAACATTGGCATCCGGATCGAGGATACGGTGGTGGTGACCGAGACAGGCGCGAAGGTTCTGAGCGCGGCCTTGCCGCGGGAAATCGCGGATATCGAGAAGCTCGTTGGGAAATAAGCTACAGCCCCTGAAATACGCCGGAGTGCTGGCGGTCTGCTTCGCCGTGGGTATCTTTGCAGGGTTCAATCCGCTGGCCGTGCGCGTGGATCTCCCGGCGTATGACGTGATGCTATCGATGTCCCGCGAGACTTGGACACCGCGATCGGTGGTCGTGAAGATCGACGAAGAAACCCTCGCCGCCGGGCACGGAATGCGCAATATCCGGACCATCCTGGCGCAGACATTGGATGAGCTGGCCGCTGCGCAGCCGAAAGCCGTCGCGCTGGACGTCACGTTGCACGATGAAGTCGATCCGGCGGAAGACGTCCGGCTCGAGGCCTCCCTTCGCGCTGCCAAGAACCTGGTTCTGCCTTGCCAGCTCACCCTGGACCGAAGCCAGTGGGAGGATCCCGCGCCACGATTCCAATCACTGGGGTCGTTGGGCCATGTGCATACCGAAGGCGATCGCATGGACGGGGTGAGCCGCCGGATTCTGCTGGAGCAGGTCGCAGGTGGACAGCGCCGATGGGCGCTGTCCCTGGAGGCTCTTCGCGCGACGCTTGGCGCGGGATATCCCGAGGAGTCGCCGCAGGATTTGTCGCTCGCAGGCATTCTTATTCCTGCGCCGCGGCAGGACGGACGGCCTCTACTCATTCGCTACTTGCGGCCCGGGACGATTCCAAGTGTCTCCGCGCTCCAGATAGGTCAGCATCGCGACGAATTGCGCGGGAAAACGGTCTTTCTCGGAATAACCGCTCTCTCCGCGGCGAACGACCGCTTGTTGAACCCTTATGGCGTGAATTTCCCCGGCGTGGAGATGCACGCGCAAGCATTCGAGACGATGGCCCATGGACGGTTCCTGACTCCGGCCGGCAACACCACGGTTCTGCTGCTGTGCCTCTCGCTGGCCGCCGCGGCGGGTCTGATCTTCTGGTTCCTCCCCGGCTGGCGCGCGTACGTGCTGATCGTCCCGTTGCTGGCGGCTGTACACTATTTCCTCCCTCTGCAATTTTTCGCACGCGGCGTTGTTCTACCCTACGTAGCGCCGGCCGCGGTCGTCTGGCTGAGCTCGATTGGAGCCGCCACATACCGGCACTTCATGGTTCGCCGGCAATTGCGAAAAACCGAATCCGAAAAATCCCGGTATCAGCAGGCGATTCACTGGGCGGCGCATGAAATGCGCACGCCGCTTACGGCCATTCAAGGCTCCAGTGAGCTGATGACCCGCTACAGTCTGCCGGACGCAAAACGCAGCGAACTGACGGAGATGATCAATTCCGAATCGAAGCGCCTGGCCCGCATCATCACCATGTTCCTCGATGTCGAACGCCTGGCGGAAGGGCAAATGGAATTGAAGCGCGCGCCGGTTGCGCTGGCCGATCTGGTCCAGACCTGCGTGCGACGTGCGAATCCGCTGGCGGAGCGCAAGCGGATCACAGTGGTCGTCAACGGCCCCATCGAAGGCTCGGTTTTGGGAGACCGCGAGCTCCTCGAATATGCCGTCTACAACCTGCTCACAAACGCCATCAAATACTCGCCATCGCAAACCGAAGTCCACGTATCATCCGAACCTGCGGGCGGCGACGTGCGTCTGGCGGTCCGGGATCAGGGAATTGGGATGGATGCCAAGGAACTCAAGAGCATTTTTCAGAAATTCTACCGGACGAAGCGCGCCGAGGCTTCCGGGGAGACCGGCACGGGCATCGGGCTTTCCATTGTAGAGCAGATCGTTTTCCAGCACGGCGGGCGCATCGATGTGACCAGTACTCCCGGCAAAGGCTCTTGCTTTACCATAATTATGAAGGCCCACGCGAGCGTTTTGACCGATGCAGAGACTGTTGATCGTCGAAGATGACCAGGCTGTGCGGACCACCATGGTCACGTGCCTGGAACTGGAAGGTTATGATGTCGAGGCTGTCTCCTCCACGCGCGAGGCCCTCGACCGGCTCGAAAAACATAGCTACCCGATCGTAATTTCCGACATTTATCTCGATGAGCGAACTGGCCTGGATGTGATGCGCACCGCGCGGCGCCAGAATCCGGAATGCGCTGTGATCCTGATGACCGGCCGCGGCAGCATGGAAACCGTCATGGCTGCGACCGCCGGCGGCGTGTTCGAATATCTCGCCAAGCCCTTCGAGATGTCGCAGATGGTGGATACCATCCGGCGCGCGGAGAAATCGCTGGCGGAGCAGGAGGACGGCGAAGCGGCCTCGATTGACGATCTTCCGGAAACCGAGATGATCGGCAGCTCGCCCCGGATGATCGAGATCTACAAGACGCTTTCGAAGGTGGCTCCGACCGATGCGACCGTGCTCATCGAAGGCGAAACCGGAACCGGCAAGGAGCTCATCGCGCGGATGATCCACGCGCACAGCAAACGCTCCCAACAGCCGTTCGTGCCGGTCGACTGCGGATCCATCGCGCCAACGCTTCTGGAAAGCGAGCTATTTGGAACGCTCAAGGGCGCCTATACGGGCGCGGACCGTGACCGCATGGGCGTGTTCGAAGCGGCGAACAATGGCACTGTGTTTTTGGATGAAATCGGCGATATCGATCTGGGATTTCAGTTAAAGCTACTTCGCTTCTTACAGGAACGCGAGATCCGGCCGCTGGGTTCGGCGCGCTCCAAGAAAGTGGATGTCCGCGTCATCGCCGCCACGAACAAAGACGTGCAGACGATGGTCGATGAAGGGAAGTTTCGCGAAGACCTCTGGTACCGGCTGAACGTGGTGCGGATCACGGTCCCGCCGCTGTGCGAGCGCGCGGGCGATATCCCCCTGCTGGTTCATTTTTTCCTCAAACGCTACAACGAGCGCTACCGGCTCGATACCAGACTGACGGATTCGGGGCTCAAGGCGATGGCCGATTATAGCTGGCCAGGCAATATCCGCCAGCTTCAACACATGATGGAGCGTCTGACGATCCTCGCGCCCGGGGGACGGATCGACGATGCCGCCGTACGCGAGGCCATCGATCAAATGGATTCTCGCGAGCACGCCAGCGACAGCCTGGCCGATACGGAAGCCGAGCAGATCCGCCGGGTGATGGCCGCGACCGGCGGCAACAAGAGCCGCGCCGCAAAGGTGCTCGGCATTGAGCGGAAGACGCTTTACCGGAAGTTGGAGCGGATGGGACTCGCTTAAGGCAGCACGATAATCGAACTGCGTGGGAAGGCGAAACGTTTCCCTGCTTCATCGATAACGTTCACCTGAGCCGTATACTGGCCGGCATTCAGTTTCGCCAGCGGAACCTGGAAGCTGAACGCAGATACGCCCGGACGGTTCGCAATCAGCTTCTCCTGTCGGGCGGGCATGGAGGAAAACGCTTTTCGCGCGCCTTGCAGCAACTCCACCTGAGCCGTCAGATCCGGAGTCTTTGTGGCGGGATCGGCAGCCGGATCGTAGACCTCGAAGTACACGTATAGATTCTGGTCTTTTCGGAACACGCGCGTGATACTCGGCACCGTCTTCTGCCCGTTCTGGATGAGCGGATGGTTGGCCAGCGCGCGCTTGTCGTTATCCGCCGATCCCACCGCCGCCTTGACGTCTTCTTTCTGACTGCTCAGGATGACGGAACTCAGACGAAGCTCCTTGGACGACGACAGGTCGGGGACTACGAAATTCGTCTCGAACGTGCCCATTTTGCCGCTTTGGTTCTCGCGCGCCAGAAACTTGAGATTGTACTTGCCCGGCGGCAGTGTGAGGCCGGCGTCGTACTGCAGGTGACGATGCTCGAGCTGCGATACGTCGGCGTCGCTGAACTTTACCGGAATATTGTCGCGGACGCCGCCCACCAGGCGTCCGGAGGGTTGTTCGCGCACCTGGCCGATAAAATCGAAATCGGTGCTCTGCTTGCCGCCTTTCTTGGCAAGGGCCAGAACCGACCCCGGGATCTTCAGCGAAATCGGCACCAGATAGCGATTCTGCGCGACACGAAAATAATCCACTTCCAGCGCGAGCGGCAGTTCGCTCACCGGATCGCCCAACGTCAAGGCTTCTTCCAATTGCCGTTCCTTATCGGCGCTGGTGAATTTCGAAAACACCTTGGAAGCGTAGTAGCCGTTGCGGAAATCGACCTTGGCGTTGGCCTGCAGTTCCTTGCCGACCAGCCGGACCTGGATCTTGCGGAATTTTCCGTCTTCCGCCGAGTTGGTGCTGTAGTAGCCGAGTATGTAGTAGCTGCTGATATCCTGTTGGGCCTGGCGGATTCCCAGAGTCAGATCGTTGGAATCGACAAAAGCTTTCCCGCCCGTGTCCGATGCGAGTGTGTAGAGCGTGTCCTGCGAGCCCTGCACGCTGCTGCGGCGGCCGGCCTGCGTCGATCCGGTGAGCGCGCCCGTCCCGCGTCCGGATGCCTGGGAAGCGGCGCCCACCGGCGACTCGGCGGTCAAGCCCCGCGCGTCCACAGGATAGAAAGACACATTGGCCCGCACCGCGGCGTTGACCGTCGAGCGCAGTTGGCTTTGATTCTCAATACCGGTCAGGCTCAGGCCGCTTGAGAAGTAAATCAGCGCTTTCTTTTCCGGGAATGCTGCAAGTTTTTTGGTCGCATCTTCCAGGGCGCTGAGCTTGCGGTCGGTGTTGAAGACATTGAACTCGGTATCGTCGGCCACGAATGCTCCGCTATCGTCGCCTTCGTCCGCGCTGGTCGCGGCGACGTCCGCCAATCCGGCGCCTTCACCGGTGGCCAGTTTCTGAAGGCGGGAGAGCAGCCGGTCACGGTCCGCCGTAAAATCCTCGAGCACGTCAAAGCGATTCCCGTAAGCCATGATCGAGACGAGATCCGAGGCCGTCATCTGTTTACTGACGAAATCGATCGCGGCGTCCCGGGCGCGCATCTGGTCTTCCTGCGGCATATTCGAAAAATCGAAGAACAGAGCGACGAGCCGCTTATCCTGGTGACGCGCCGAAGGCGAGGTAGCGGCGGTATTGACCGACTGTCCCGCGGGTGCGCGCTCGACACGCTCCTCCAAAGTGGCTGGCGCCGGGGGAGCCGCCGCCACCGGGGCCAACAAATCGTTCGTAAGTTGTTCCAGCTCAAAAATCGCGAGATTCTGCTTGACGCCGTCTTCCAGAATTTCGATGTCTTCCTTCTTGAGTGTGGTGATCGGCTTCCCTTGTCTGTCCTTGACGGAGACATTCACGATGACCAGTTTGGTTTCCGTTTTGAACGTGACTTCCTGGGCGAACAGACTTGCCGCGATCAAGACCAACAGGGATTTCATGGCGCGCTTCATAGGAACGATCCTCACATCCGGAACCGGACGGTGGCCGAAATGGTCCGCATCTGGCCGGCGGCCGTGGCCAGGCCGTAATTGAGCGAATTGACCACCGTACCGAATCCGGTGATGTTGACATGGTTCAGCAGGTTGGTGGCGCTGACATTGAACTCGAGATTCTTGCGCTCGGCGATCTGGATCGTGCGCGCCAGTTGCAGGTTCATCGAGAATATTCCCGGACCGGGAATCGTTCCGCGCCCCGCATTTCCGTACGTCCCCGGCAGCGGAACGGCGAAAGCCGCCCGATTAAAGTAGCCGGAGCCCGCGTCGATCGGCAATCCGGTCGCATTGGCGCGCGCGCTGCCTACAACGCCCGTTCCCCCCGCGTCGGCTACGTTGCCTAGCACGGTGGCTGTTAGCGGGCGCCCGCTCTGCAACTGGGTGGTTCCGGTGAGCTGCCAGTCCTTGAGCACCCGCTGGAGCCACACCTGCTTCTGGAACATGGCGTTGCGAACACCCACGGGAGACTGCGCCGTGTATTGCAATTGGAGTTGCTGTCCCGTGGGCGAATCGGGACCGCGCTCGGCCCGCAGATTGTAGGCGTTCTGGGCCACGGATGCGCCCAAACCGCTCGAATTATCGATCAGCTTCTGATACGTGTAGTTCAGTTGCCACGAGAAGTTATTCCGGAACCTGCGCGTGAGCCGCAGCGTTCCGGCGTGATAAATCGAATCCCCCACAGGGCTATCGTAGATGAACCCGACTGCGTTGCCGATCTGGCGTCGCTGCTCGGCGGTAAGCGGCGAGCCCGGAGCCGCCGTGTTGGGAATCGTCTGCACGTCCAGCCTGGTGCCTTTCGATCCGTTGTACCCGGCTTCCAGGGCCATGCCTCCGGGAAGCTCGCGCTGGACGATCGCGTTCCACGTCTGGATGTAGGCCGCCAGATAGAATCGGTCAACCGCGAAGGTGTTCGTGATGGTTTTGCCCACGGGCACTGCCACCAGCCCAGTGGCCAGCGTCAGGATGTTGTCCGCGGTGGTGTTCACCGAGTTCGTATTCGAAAACGGAGGCTGCTGCGCGAGGCGGTTTCCGAACTGGTTATACACGCCCATGTTGTACGACCAGCCGTATCCTGTGCGGAACGTGTACTTGCTCTTGGCGGTGGGCTTCCAGGCGACGCCGAACCGGGGCGAAAAGTTGTTCTTGTCGGGGTTGATCAACGAATCGGGGAACTGGCCGCTAAATGGACCGACGCCGCCCGCCTGCACGGGCGCGACCGCGGAGAAGTAGGGAGCTACGTCCAAATTCACCAGATGGCCGTATTTTTCGGAAATCGGCGTGAAGTACTCGTAGCGCAGGCCCAGGTTGAGCGTCAGATTACTGCGGACGCGCCAGTCATCCTGGCCAAAAAAGCTCATCGTGTGCGAGCGGAAGTACTGGCTCGACGCGCCGTAGCGGATCGAGGTCGAATTCGGCAGCCCCAGCAGGAAATCCGCCAGGTCCCAGCCGGTCCCGGGGACAGGCAAGCCGTTCGCGTCGAAGTTGCTGGTCGCCAGTCCTGAGAACTGGAACGTGCCGCGGCCGTTGGAATCCGTGACGGTGTTGGTCATGGACTTGGTCCACTGTCCGCCCCAGCTGAAGTTGTGCTTGCCCCGCCGGTAATTGATGGTCTCCGACAGGTTCAGCGTATTGACCGCGGAAGTCGAGGGGCTTGCGTCGTTTAAGCCGCCGTAGTTGGTAAAGCTCAGCGAAGGCGGCCCAAAGTTGCGCGGATCCTGCGACGCGCCGAGAATTCCGAGTTGGGCCGCGGCATCCAAGCCCAGTGTCTGGAAGTATGGAACCGTCAGATTGTAGTTCCGGTTGAAACCGATCGTAAAATTGCTGAACGCGCGCGTGCTCAGATTCTTGGTCCAGTTGATACTGCTGTTCGAGCCGCTGCCCTGGGTCTCATCGCGGAAGGCGAAGGGATTGCCGTTCTGGCCATTGCGGTTCTGATAGTTCGATGTGAACGAAATGCGATTGGTCTGATCGACCGTCCATTGGATGCGCGTGTTGACGTTTTGGGAATTCGCGGGCACGGAGGCGGTGAACCGGTAATTCTGAATCAGGCCGCCGTAGATCGGCAGCGGGATGTACTTGAGCAGGCCCTGCGCGATCGGACTGATGCTGGTGAGCGGGATCTGGTTTCCGGTGAACGGCTGGCATCCGAGCCCGGCCACACAGGAACTCGGGTCGTAAATCGTGTTGCGCCCCGTAAAGATTCCGCTGCGCTCGGCCGCGGTGGGCAGCGTCGCGGTGGCGTCGTAGGGGTTGCGCGCCAGAGTCCCGTTGTAGGTAACGGTGAAATTCAGAATCCGGCTCAGATCGAACAGTTTCGGGACGATTACAGGACCGCCGATGTTCAGGCCATAACGGTTGTTGGCGTAGGAACTCTTCGGCTGCACCTGGCCGTTCAGGGAAAATGGCCGGGCATCGAAGAAAGAATTTCGCGCCGTGAAGAACACCTGCGCGCGGATCTGGTTGGCGGAACGCCGGGCCCGGTTGCCGATGAAAGCGGCGTTCTGCTGGCCGCCCCGACCGCCGCGGCCGCCCCGGCCGCCGCCACGAAATCCGCCTTGTCCTCCGCCGAATCCTCCTCCGCCTCCGCGGCCGCCTCCGCCGGCAAAGTCACCGCCGCCTCGGCCGCCGCGGCCCCCGCCTCCTCCGCCGCGGCCTCCTGGACCGCCGCCCGCTATGCCGGGCGGTTGGTCGCCGCCAGGGCCGCCGAACTGGCCTTGGTCTCCACCCGGGAATCCGCCGGGACCGAAGCCTCCGGGTCCGAATCCGGCAAAATCGGCCTGATTCGTGCGCAGTGCCTCGCTGACCGTGCCATTCACCAGGAAGGATTCGTTGGAGCTGTCCGCCGAGACTTGGGGAGCGAATTCAGCTACGGCAGTTGTTTGCGGCTGCTCGGCGGGAAGACTCGAAGTCGTGGATTCCTGCTGCGCCGGGGCCCGTACAGGGGCCGGAGCAGTAGCGCGTGCGGATAGCTGAAGCCTGAGATCGAAGTTGGTGGGTGTGCCCGCAATCTGAACTTCGCGGCGGAGATGATCGAACCCGAACATATCCGCTTCAATGACCCAGGCGCCAGGCGTCATGCCGTCGAATCGGAAGGCGCCGTTGTCATCGGTCAGAGTCACCAGGCTCCGCTCGCCTTGAGTAGCGCGAACTGTGGCGCCAGGGATCGGCTGGCCCACGGACTTGACCGTTCCGGACTGCGCAAAAACGAAAGGCAGGCTTACTGCCAGGAGCACGAGAATCTTGAACACTCGAACCTGAATCCTCCCTGCAGTAAGCCCGCCAGTGTGATTGTCCTGAACTTACTTCTTTTTAAAGCTCAGCTCAACAGGACCGCGTCCGCCCGACATCGTCAGCTTCAGATCGCTGCCGGAAACGGTTCCCTTATATTCCTGCGAAATCTGCTTGCCGCCGAAGTCGCGAACAACTTTGAATTCCACGTTGTTGCCTTCGATCTTGCCGTCGGAAATTTCCGCCGGACCGGCCTTGCCGCCGTTGTCGAGCTTACCCGTGAGAGTCGAGCCCTTGGACGTCAGCGTGAGAGTCTGGGTCTGGGGGCCGTTTTTGCCCTGGGTCTCGGCCGTCCACGTGCCATCGATATCGGCCGCCAGCACCACCAAGCCGGTAAGAGCGAGCAGAGCCATCAGTGTTACGAGATACTTCTTCATGTTTGTTTAGGATCCTCCCTTGTATTTGCGCCTTGCAGGTGCGTCGAAAACGCTACCGCTGTGTAAAGATGCCCTTCTGTGTGCCGAAGGTTACAGCCAGCCGCCTTAAGGCTCCTTAATTCCGCTTGGTTTACATCAACTTAGGAAGACGGCAAAAGCGCGGGAAAGGATGACGGGATTTACCAACTTAACAAACACCGTTCGATTGCGGCGCGATGCGGATGGCTGTGATAGCGTGGGAGAGTCCTCGTAAAGGATTCCGGATGAAAGCCAATCTAGACACCTTGCATCGCGAGATCGAGCAACACCTTGAATCGCGCGGAATGGCCGTGTTCCGGAGCTATCCGCGGGCGGAACCCGAAGGCCCCTTGAGCGGGGCGATCTACTGGGATTCCGAAACGCGTCCCGACTACCGCGAATTTGTCGAAGCGGCCGCGGCTGCCGGGGTTCGGATGGTGACGCTATACGCGCGTGAATTCACCCCGGATATCGTGGAGGGCGCGCTGGCCCAGCTCGCCGACGCCGACCTCGATCGGGACGAGCGCCGCGCTCTCGACGCGCGCTTGAACGAGATGCGCGCCTACGAGGGCTTCACCTGCCAGATCGAGATGTCCTTCGACCACGCGCAACGAACCTACCTGTTCGACATCCGCACCGAATGGTTCGAGGAACTGAATGAGCTGGTGGAGCGGATCGAAGATTTCTACGAAGACGAGGGCGACGAAAACCCTCTGAGCGGATATTACTCGAACAACTAAGCGAGGGGCGATTGAAGTGGACGATTTCCGAATCTGACGCGGCGGGCGTGTCCGCTCTGGCGAGTTCTTTGGGAATCGCCATTCCGGCGGCGCGGGTGCTGTGGGCGCGCGGATACCGATCGCCGGAAGCAGCCGCCCGGTTTCTGGAGCCGTCCGTCGCCGACCTGGCGGATCCGATCCTTCTCCGCGATATGCCTGCGGCGGTCGCGCGCCTGCGGCGAGCGATCGAACAAAAAGAACGCATTCTGCTTTATGGGGACTATGACGTCGACGGCACCAGCGCCATTGTCATTTTGAAAAAAGGGCTGGATCTGCTCGGAGCAAAGGCGTCGTTCCACGTTCCCCACCGCCTCAAAGACGGCTACGGAATGAAGACCGAGGTGGTGGAAGAGGCCGCCGCCACGGGCGTCTCGCTCATCGTGAGCGTGGACACCGGAATTCGAGCCAACGACGTAGTGAAACACGCGACGCGGCTCGGCATCGACGTTATCGTGACCGATCACCATTTGCCCGAAGCCGAGCTTCCCGCCGCGATCGCGGTGCTGAATCCGAACCGGCCCGATTGCGGGTATCCGGAAAAAAACCTGTGCGGCGCGGGCGTAGCGCTCAAACTCATGGACGGGCTGATCCGGGATTTAGGCTGGGAGCCAGGCCGGCGCGAGCGCCTGATCGATTCGCTGCTGAAACTGGTGGCGATCGCGACGGTCGCCGACGTCGTGCCATTGAGCGGAGAGAATCGCGTGATCGTCAAGCGCGGGTTGGCGGGGCTCGATCGCGTGCGGAATCCCGGATTGCGGGCGCTCCTGGACGTTTCGGGGTTTCCGGAGGGCGACGCGCCTGGAGCCGGCCAGGTCGCGTTTCGGGTCGCACCGCGGATCAATGCCGCGGGAAGAATGGCTAGCGCCGCGGATGTGGTGGAAATGTTCCTGACAGAGGATCCGGAGCGCGCGCGGGCTCTGGCTTCGAAACTGCATGAGCTCAATGCCGACCGGCAGCAAACCGAGGCGGAGATCGCGCGCGCCATCTTCGAGCAGTGCGTCGAACAACCCGTCACGGATGCCGATTGCGCTCTCGTATTCGCAGGCGAAGGCTGGCATCGCGGCGTGGTCGGAATCGTCGCGAGCCGCGTAGTGGAGCGTTTCCATCGTCCCGCGTTCGTGCTTGGCATCGAAAACGGGATGGCACAGGGTTCCGGGCGCAGTATTCCAGCGTTCCATCTGTTGGACGCATTGGAGGCGATGCCGGATCTGTTCGGCAAGTTTGGCGGCCATCGCCAGGCGGCAGGAGTGACGCTCGCGACCGAACGCGTGGAGGAGTTTCGCGCACGGCTCCGCGCCTACGCCGCCGAACGCCTGACGCCGGCCGATTTCACGCGTGAGCTGGCGATCGATGCCGAGATCCGTGGCGAAGAGATCGAGGATCGGGCCGTCGCGGACATCCTGCGCCTGGCGCCATTCGGCTACGGGAATCCGGCGCCCACGTTTGTGGCGCGAGGCGCGGAGGTGATGGCGCCTCCGGACGTTCGAAACGAAAAGCACGTTTTCCTGCGGCTCAAACTGAACGGACGGCTGATTCGCGCCAAGGCCTGGAATTTCGCCGAGCGTCTGAGCGAACTCGCCCCGGGCTCGCGAGTGGACGTGGCGCTTCAGTTCGAGGAGGACTCGTATTCCGCGGCTCGCGGGTATGCGCCCTGGCAGGCGATCGTGCGGGACGTTCGTGCGGCAGGCGCGTCGGCGGCGGGAAATCCGTAAGACTGCCGGGCTTTCAGCTTCCCCGCAGTTCCAAGATCAGGCGCATCACCAGACTCTCGATTTCCGCGGCGACATCCCGATAAACAGTCTCGCTCTGGCCGATCGGGTCGCGCACGCGCCAGTCCAGAACGCGCGACGCGGGCAGCCCGACGGCCTTCATGGCCCGGTCGAGCGGCTGACCGCTGACATTTACCACAATATCGAACGGCTGCCCCGCGAATGCATCCAGACCCTTGGGAAACTGCCCATAGGAGGGAATGTTCTTGTGGTTGAGCATCAGCCGCGTGAGGGGCGCAATCGATCCGGCAGGCGCCAGACCCGCGCTATAGGCAGCGACGATATCCGACCCGTAGGCGCGCGCAAAAGCCTCGGCCATCTGACTCCGGCACGAATTTCCGATGCACACGAACAGGACGCGCTTCTTCGCTTTTTCCGTCCGGCCAGCCGCGGACTTGGAGGGCGTGACCGGTAACGCCGGCTCGAGCGCGCGAGGCTTGAGCGTGCTCTCACCCCGCATTTTTGGCCGGCCGCCCCTTACGCCCCCTGGCGGTACCATTCGAGCGTCCTCCTCAATCCTTCTTCGATGGGGACCCGAGGGGAATGACCCAGATCGCGAACTGCGGCCCTGGTGTCCGCCTTGGAGTGACGCACATCACCGGGGCGCGGAGGGCCCATCTGCGCCGGCAGATGCACGCCTTCCATCTCCTGCAAGAGTTTCCAGACTTGATTCAGCGTGTACTGGTTCCCGTTCCCGGCGTTATACATTCTTCCGGCCACACCCGCGGCCTGCGAAGCCTTCCAGCACAACTCAGCAACATCCTCGACGAAAGTAAAGTCCCGAGACTGCTCGCCATCCCCGAAAATAGTGGGAGAAGTTCGCGCCAGCAGGTGTTTCATAAACAGGCTCAAGACGCCGGAATAGGGGCTTGAGGGATCCTGACGCGGCCCGTACACGTTGAAAAATCGAAGAGATACGGTTTCCAGACCGTAACAGGAATAGAAGACCGAGGCATAGTACTCGCCGAGCAATTTCTGCGCGGCGTAAGGGGACTTTGGCATCGGCGCCATGATTTCGGTCTTCGGGAGAACCTCAGTGTCGCCGTAGGCCGACGACGACGCCGCGTAGACGACCCGGCGCACTCCCGCTTTGGATGCTGCAAGGAACACGTTGAACGTGCCATCGATATTCACCTCATGCGACGGCACGGGTTCCTCGATAGAGCGCGGAACAGAAGGGATGGCGGCGAGGTGAAAGACCGTGTCCGCACCGCGAAGAACTGGCTGCAGCGCAGCCCGATCGCGGATGTCTACGTGATGAAACTCGATCTGATCGCGGACCTCCCCCAGGTTGGATTGCTTGCCGGTCAGGAGGTTGTCGATCACCAGCACTGTTCCGCGTTGCAGCAAGTTCCGGACCAGGGCGGAGCCGATGAAGCCCGCGCCTCCGGTGACAATAAATTTCGGGTCGGTAGCCATGAAATTTCAGTGTAGCGGCCATCGGGCCGCTAGGTCTTCAGGCGCGCGACCAGGATCAACGACAGCCCGCGCCAGGGCAGAAGGACATCGACTCGACGCCAGAACCACACGGTTTTATCCCACATTTTCAAGCCTGGCCGGTTCATCTGTTTGCGATGGAGAATTTTTCCGAAGAACCACCACGAGAGGGTTCCGATCTTGTTGATCTGATATTCGTGCTCCACCTGGAAACCGAGCGATTCGAGGATTCCGCGCAGTTCCGGTTCATCGAACCTTCGCCTGTGCCCCATGCCCCGATCGAGCGAGCTGAAGAGACCCTTGCCCTGCGGAACCAGCAAGGTCAGCACGCCCCCGGGCTTCAGGCAGGAGGCCAGCGAACCGATCACCGATTCAGGATCTTCCACCGTCTCCAGCAGGTTCACGCAGAGAGCGCTCTCGAATTGCTGCGCCCAGGGCTTGTAGTCCGCCGTTTGTTCGGGATTCAGCTCGCACACGGTGACGTTCGGCGTCCGCAGAAAGCGGTTGCGCAAGGCGTGGAGGTACAGTGGATCCTTCTCGGCCGCGACGTAGAGAAGTTTTTTTCCCATCAGGCGGCCGGTCCAATTTCCCAGGCCCGCGCCGATTTCGAGAACCGTATCGCGCAGGTGCGGCCGTAGAATCCGCGTGATCCAGCTCTGATACTGCGGGGTCCCGGTCAGGCTGTTCAGCAATCCGCGGCCGTAGGTCTCGGCGTACAAATCGTCGATGATCCAGAAATACAGAATGACGCCCAGAGCCTTGGCGCCGTCCTTCCAGCCGATTTTCTTGCCCTCTTCGTAGGTGCGCCCGTGATAGCTGATGGGCACTTCGTACACCCGGAGCTGGCGCTTGGAGACCTTCATCGTGATCTCCGGCTCGAAGCCGAATCGATCGCTGCGGATCGGAATACTCTTGAGCAGATCGGTGCGGAAAACCTTGTAACAGGTCTCCATGTCGGTCACGTTCAGGTTGCTGAACATGTTCGAGACCAGCGTCAGGAACTTGTTGATCATCGAATGCCAGAACGGCAGTACCCGGCTCTGCTCCCCGGCCAGATAGCGCGAGCCAAACACGGCGTCAGCGCGGCCGTCGAGCAGCGGGCGGAGCAGGCGCGGATACTCCGACGGGTCGTACTCCATGTCGGCGTCCTGAATCAGACAAAAATCGCCCGCGGCTTCCTGGATTGCGCGCCGGACCGCGGCTCCCTTGCCTTGATTCACCGGTTGGCGAAACAGCCGGATGCGCGGATCGGCACCGGCCAGCCGGTCGAGGATCGCCGCGGTGCCGTCCGTGGAGCAATCGTCCACGATCACTAGCTCGCGATCCATGTTTTCCGGCAAGGGGGCTGACAGGACCAGCGCCAGGCTTTTTTCGACGACGGTCCGTTCGTTGTAGACGGGAATCAGGATTGAGAGGAGCATCGGGGTCTAGTGCGCGCCGCCATACGGAAAGTATAATTGGGTTTGGCACCCCAACCTTACTCCAACACCATGAATGTGCTCCTCGAGAGCGATCTGAAGAAATATCGTCTGTTCGCACGCGGCAAAGTGCGCGACGTGTACGAGGACGGCGACCGCCTGCTCATCGTCGCGACGGACCGGATTTCCGCCTTCGATTACATACTGCCGACCGGTATTCCGGACAAGGGCCGCGTCCTGACGCAGATGACTCTGTTCTGGCTCGATTTCTTGAAGGACGTGGTTCCGAACCACTTCCTGAGCAGCGATATGAGCTCGTTGCCGCCGGAATTCGCCGGACGTTCCATGTGGGTGAAGCGCGCCGAGATGTTTCCGGTGGAGTGTGTCGCGCGCGGGTACCTGGTCGGCTCCGGATGGAAGGATTACCAGAAGACCGGCGCGGTCTGCGGGATCGCGCTGCCGCCTGGCTTGCGCGAATCGGAGGCTCTTCCCGAGCCGATCTTTACTCCGGCAACCAAGGCGACCACAGGCCACGACGAGAATATTTCCTTCGACGAGATGGCGAAGATCGTCGGCAGCCGCGTGGGGCAGAAGCTCCGTGAGCTGACGCTGGGGATCTACAAAAAAGCCGCGGACTACGCCCGCACGCGCGGAATCATCATCGCCGATACAAAACTCGAGTTCGGAACCGTAGGCGGCGAGATCATCCTCGCCGACGAAGTGTTGACGCCCGATTCTTCGCGTTTCTGGCCCCTGGATCAATACGCGCCCGGCCGTTCCCAGCCCTCTTATGACAAGCAGTTCGTGCGCGACTACCTGGAATCCATCCATTGGAACAAGCAGCCGCCTGCGCCTCCGCTTCCCGAGGACATCGCCCGCCGCACGGGCGAGAAATACCGGGAAGCCTATCGAGCCCTGACCGGACTTGAACTGGGTCTGTGAACCTGCTCGACCTCCTGCTGCTCACCATTGCCGGCGGCTCGGTTGTTTTGGGATTTTTCGCCGGGTTCGCCCGGGCCGGGCTCGGGTTTCTTTCGGTCATCGCGGGCATACTCCTTGGGTTTTGGTTCTATGGAATCCCGGCCGCGTGGATTCACAGATATGTGCATTCCTCGACGTTTTCCAACCTTGCCGGCTTCTTCGTGGTGTTCCTGGCCTGCGCGGTCGTGGGAGCCTTGGTTGGAAAACTTCTGTCGAAGCTGTTCAAGTGGACCGGACTCTCGTGGCTGGACCGGATCATGGGCGCGGGATTCGGTTTCGTGCGCGGGGCGATCGCTGCGGTAGCGCTGGTCGCCGTGCTCATGGCCTTCACGCCCAAGCCGGTGCCGAGGTGGATGACGGGGTCATATCTACTTCCGTATGCGATGGACGCCTCGAACGTGGTGGCATCGATTGCGCCCAGGGCGTTAAAGGATTCGGTCCGCCAGACCGTCGGCGAAATTCGCCAGGCCTGGGACGATGAGGTCCGGAAGAGCGAGCAGCAGGAGCATAAAAGAGGGAAAGAACCCAAGTCGCCTCCGCCCAAGGCTGTAAACCAGTGAATCTTGTGGTCTTCGATCTGGACGGCACGCTGGTCGACTCTCAGCGCGACCTGACCGACGCCGTAAACGCAACTCGCGCCTGGATGGGACTCCATCCTCTGCCGCAGGAAAACGTCGCCCGGTTTGTGGGCGGCGGCGCGCCGGTTCTGGTGCAGCGGGCGCTTCCGGATGCGGGAGAGGAAGACTGGTCGCGCGGACTCAAGTATTTCCTCGACTACTACCGCGAACACATGCTGGATTCCACGCGCCTGTATCCGGGAGTTCGGGAGGCGCTCGACTGTTTGCACCAGGCGGAAATTCCGCTTGCAGTGCTCACAAATAAGCCGATCCGCTTCACCCTTCAGATGCTCGAAGGTCTCGGGCTGGACCTGCATTTCTTCCGCGTTTACGGAGGAAACAGCTTTCCCGAGAAAAAACCGAATCCGATCGGACTGGAAGCCCTCATCGTCGAAGCGGGTGTTGAGCGAGGCCGCGCAGTCATGGTCGGCGACAGCGCAGTGGATGTGCAAACGGCTCGAAATGCGGGCGCGCGCGCCTGGGGAGTGACGTGGGGAATTCAGCCGGAGACGTTCGCGAGCTGGCCGCCGGATGTTCTGATTCACGATCCGCGCGAGTTGACGGAGCTTGTTCTACAGAAAACTTAGGCCGCCTCGGAGAGAACCCGGATATCTACGATAGGCGAAGTGATGATCGGACCTTCGTAGTCCGGATGCCGGAATTCCATGTGCATCCCGCGGCCGAGGTACGCCGTCTTGAGCATCGATCCGCCCCAGTTCGAGCCGGAGATCTGCACCAGCACGGGTTCGGGACAGAATTCCGGATGTCCCCAGATCCAGGCGGAGCCGTCCCTGCGCGTCACGATCGTGTAATAACGATTGCGCGTCTGCACTTCGACTTTCGCGGATTCGGGCAGGTCGCGCAGGTACACGCCGCCTTCGATTTCACTGCGGATGATATTCCGGTTAATCTCGTCGCTCAGGTTTTGATGCGGCCGGAACATCCTCGCTCCATTGTAGCCAGTACAATGAAACTGCGGCGTGACCCACCCTTCGGTTCGTGATCTCTTCCAGACTCTTGGCCGGCAGGAGGCGTTCCAGCACCTGGTTTCGGCGGTCCTCAGGCATGAGCCGGGTCCGTTTTCACTTGCGGGACTGACGCCAACTGCGAAGGCCTTGTACACGGTCCTGCTGTGGCAGGTGACCGAACGCCCGCTCGTTTTGATCGCGGACGGGAATCAGCGCGCAGAAGTCTTGGCGGAATTGACGGCGACGTTCTTCGACCTGCTCATTGGACGACCGGAGGTCGGCGAGCCTGCGTTGCTTCCCGCGCTCGACGTTCTGCCGGGACAGCGCCTTTCCCCCCACACTGAAATCAGCGAGCAGCGGGCCATAGGGCTATGGAGAATGGCCGCCGGCAAGGCTCCGATCACGATCGCCCCGGCCGCCGCAGCGCTGCTGCGGACCCACGACGCGGACTATTACCGGCGCCTGGCGCTCGAGATCCGTGCAGGCGAAGAATTGCCGCTCGAGACCATCGAAGCTCACCTGCGCTCGATCGGCTACGAGCGCCGCGATCCGGTAGAAATGGTCGGCGAGTATTCGATCCGCGGCGGGATCCTGGACGTATTCGGCGCCGAGAGCTCGCGGCCGCTGCGCATCGAATTTTTCGGCGATGAAGTGGAGTCCATTCGCAGGTTCGATGTCGAAACGCAGCGTTCGATTCTGAAAATTTCCGAGGCGCAGATCCTGCCGCTGGTGGAGCAGCCCCGTCATGGCGCGGCATTTCCGGGATGGGAGTTCGCCGCGGCGCTTGACGAGCCACGGAAGTCTTCCATGCTGGCGGTTGCCGGAGAACCCCTGGTGATTCTGGACGAGCCGGAAGATATCCGCTCGGCTTCCGAGCGTCTATGGAAGCGGCTGATCCAACTGCAGGGTGAGAATCCGGAAAACTCCGAACTCGCGAGGGCGGTGTTTTTCGAATGGCCGGGGTTCGAAAAGGCGATTCGCGGCCCGATGGTGAATGTACGAGAACTCCAGTTGGGTCCCGATACGCCGCACATTGCGACGCGGCCGTCGCTGGCGTTTCAGGGAAACATGCAGGTCGCGGTCGCGGAAGCCAAGAACCTGGTGGAACAGGGTTACCGCGTCGCGTTTTTCGCACCTACAAACGGAGAATTGGAACGGCTGGCCGACGTGCTGCGCGAGTATTCGGTTCCGTTCCAGTTGGGGCTCGGGCCGAACGAGGCGGCGTCGCCCTATTTGGCCGAGCGTGCGTACCTCGCAGGTCCTGTGGCGAGCACCTATCTGGTAAAGGGACTCGTTCGCCGCGGGGCGGTCTTTCCGGAATCTGCCATCGCCTTCATCGGATCGGAAGACTTGTTCGGCTCTTCCGATCTGGTCGCGAAGCCCGGGCCGAGCAAGAGCCAGATGGCTGCGTTCGCCGCGGATCTGGCCGATCTGAAGCCGGGCGATTTTGTGGTCCACACTACGCACGGAGTGGGCAAGTTCCTGGGTATTCGCGAGATCGCGCAGGGCGACCAAAAAGGCGATTTCATGCTGCTGGAATACGCGGGCGACGCCAAGCTGTACGTCCCGCTCACGCGCATGGATCTGGTCGAGAAATACCGAGGCGGCGGAGAAGCGGCCCCGCCTCTCGACAGGCTCGGCGGAACCACCTGGATCGCGAAGAAATCGCGCGTCAAAGCCAAAATGCGCGACATGGCGGACGAGCTTCTGAAGCTCTACGCCGAGCGGCGCATGGCCGAAGGGTTCGCGTTTTCGCCCGATTCCAACTGGCAGCGCGAGTTTGAGGACGCGTTTGAATTCACGGAGACCAAGGACCAACTGAGCGCCACCAAGGAGATCAAGCGCGATTTGGAATCGCCGCATCCCATGGACCGGCTGCTGTGCGGCGACGTGGGGTTCGGCAAAACCGAGGTCGCCATGCGGGCGGCATTCAAGGCGCTAGGCGACGGAAAGCAGGTCGCCGTGCTCGCTCCGACCACGGTACTCGCGTTCCAACACTTCGAAACCTTTAAGCGGCGATTCGCGGCCTTCCCCGTGCGGATCGAAATGTTTTCGCGACTGCGGCCGGCCAAGGAGCTCAAGAAGTCGCTGGAGGAGCTGGCCGAGGGGCGCATCGACGTCGCCATCGGCACGCACCGGCTATTTTCGAAAGACGTGGTCTTTCGCGATCTGGGCCTGCTGGTGGTGGACGAAGAACAGCGTTTCGGGGTGCGGCACAAAGAGCGGCTCAAACAACTGCGGAAAAACGTCCACGTGCTGACCATGAGCGCCACGCCCATCCCGCGGACGCTGCACATGTCGCTGCTGGGCATCCGCGATATGAGCGTGATCGAGACGCCGCCCAAAGACCGGCTGGCGATCCACACCGTGGTCGCCCATTTCACACCGGATCTGGTTCGCACGGCCATCGAGCAGGAGTTGAGCCGGGGCGGCCAGGTTTATTTCGTGCACAACCGGATCGATTCGATCTTCGCGCGCGCGGCCTGGATCCAGGAGCTCGTGCCACAGGCGCGGATCGGCGTGGGGCACGGCCAGATGGGAGAGCAGGAGCTGGAACGGGTGCTGCTCGGCTTCATGCGGCACGAGTACGACGTGTTTGTGTCGACCACCATCGTCGAAAACGGGTTGGACATTCCTCTGGCGAACACGATCATCATCGACCATGCCGAGCGTCACGGGTTATCGGAGCTGTACCAGCTTCGGGGACGAGTGGGGCGGTCCAACCGCCGCGCGTATGCCTATCTTTTGGTGCCGCCGGACGCCGAACTTTCCGAAATCGCGCGGAAGCGGCTGGCAGCGCTGCGGGAGTTTTCCGATCTGGGGGCGGGCTTTAAGATCGCCGCGCTGGATCTGGAGCTGCGCGGAGCAGGTAACATCCTCGGAGGCGAGCAGCATGGGCACATCGCGGCCGTCGGCTTCGATACCTACGTTCGCCTCTTGGAAGAAACGGTGCGCGAGCTTAAGGGAGAAGAAGCGCCTTTAGAGGTGCAATCGGCGCTGAACCTGGGCCTCGACATCCGCATTCCGCCGAACTACATCGCCGACGAGCAGCAGCGTTTGCGGGCGTACAAGCGCATCGCCGACGTGCGCGATGCCGAACAGGCGGAAGCCATGCGGGCGGATCTGGGCGACCGCTACGGGCCGCTGCCGGACGCTGTCGAAACGCTGCTGCGGTTTGCGCTGCTCAAGAGCCACGCACAGAGGATCGGGATCGAGGCGGTGGACCGGCGAGGTGGAGCACTGAACATCAAATTCCATCCGGGATCGAAAGTCGAGCCGGCGCGGTTGATGAGCCTGGTATCGTCGCGCCCCGGCGCGCAGTTCACGCCGGCAGGCGTGCTGCGGCTGCCGCTGCCGGCCTCAGGCGACGGGGCCGCGGCAATGCTGGATTATCTGGACGGATCGCTGCAGGAGCTGGCTAAAACTTAATGCGGCTCTTGATCGGCTCGAGCTTCTTGATGTCGAGCCCCTGAACCTTGGCAAGGTCGTTCCAGTCCTTGAACTTGCCGGCGGCGCGGGCCTTGACGATGGCATCGGCTTCAGCGCTGGTAATGTCCAAGTTATCAGCCATTTCCTTCGCCGGCGCCTCATTCACGTTCACCGAAACCCCAAAATACTTGGTGAGGTA
>JBAIXM010000183.1:0-18840 GCA_037916615.1 Bryobacterales bacterium | reverse complement strand
CAGGAGAGCACCACGAGCGCGGTGGACACCAGTCCGCCAACCGTGCCGAAGACAATCGCGGTGCCGAACGTCGCCAGCATGAATCCCGAATAGATCGGGTGGCGGACGATCGAGTACGGGCCGTCGCGGACGATCTTGTGACCTTCCTGAACGGTAATCAAGCCGCCCCAGTTGCGGCCGATGGCAAAGCGAGCCCAGAGCGCAAATCCGAGCCCGATCACGGTGAGCGCGAAACCCGTGTAGACCGCGGCCGGACCGTAGGACACGAACAGTGCGCTCAAGGAAATCTCGCGCTGCAATTTTGGGTTAAACAGGAGAAACCAGCCGAGCATCACGCCCCATACCAGCACACGGGCGCGAGTCTCGGAGTGAGAGCCGACGGTGTTCTTTACCGAGAGGCCGCTGATTGCCCAGATCACGAAGATCGCCAGCCACATCGGGCCGACGAGATCGGGAAGACTTGTCCACATGAAGGCTTCAACGCGCCGCAACCGCAGATCTCGGGCGCACAAGATCCACGGGATCCATGTTCACCGGAATCGCCAGATCCACGAATCCGGCCAGCATCTCTTCCCAGCTCTGATCGCCCCAGAAGACTTCCTTGCTCGGATCGGGATTGTACTTGTTGTTGGCCGAGTTGTCGTAATACGCGGTTGCCGTGAGCTGTGTGCCTGCCGGCAGCACAATCGGCTGATCCAGATAATAGGTAAGCTGCCAGTCGAAGTTGTACTGCGGCACTTTGAGGAGCGTCTTCGTCTCTCCATTGGGAAACGTCGCAGTGTATTCAAAGGCTTTCCCGCGAAGGTGCATATGCGGGAACAGCGACAGCAGCGTGGCGTCCTGCTGGAGCGTCACCTTGCCGTCCACGCGATGATTCGCCTCGCCCGGCGGAATCCGGAGCGTCTGGTTCATGAGGAACGTGTTCACCACGCGCTCCTTGGGAGGCTCCTTGGCGAACACGATCCCGACTTTGCTGCGGTCGACCGCTTCTTTTCCGTTGGCCGTGTAGTGCATCTGGAAAACCAGATCGGCTCCGGCTGGAATTAGGCGAGCCTGGCCCGGCAGGGTTCGGTAGGCGATGCCTCCGGGAACGTAGACAGCCGCCATTTCGTAGGCGCCGCCGTTGATCCCGTAGAGCTGGGCGCGATCGCTCTGCGGCGGGCGCTGGCGCGGCGCCTGGCCCGCATTTGGGGGAACGTAGGCCTCGCCGGGCACGGCTTCGCCGATGAACCGGGATCCCTTCGGCCGGGCGTAGAGGACCACGTGGTGCACCACGGCTTTGTTCCCTGGCCGCACTTCGATTTCCTTGACCCACTTATCTTCGGTGAAGCCAGTGGGCACAACAAAGTAGGTGTATTCGATAGTCCCCTGCGCCGGAACATGGAAGTCGACGCCTGTATCGAGAACCAGGTCCGGTTTGCCGATCTGCCAGCCGTCGGTGAATTCGCGCGCGGGCGGAGCGTCTTTCGCGTCGCCTTGCGGCGCTCCTCCGTCCGCCCAGGCCACCAGTGTTTTAATCTCAGCGTCGGTCAAAGAACGGTCGTTCGAGAATTTTCCGAAGTGCGGATCGGCGTGCCAGGGCGGCATGCGCCGGGAAATCACGGCTTCCTTGATCGCCTTGGCCCAGGGGCGCGCGTCGGCGTAGGTCAGCAGCGGCATTGGCCCGATTTCGCCCGGGCGATGACACTCCTGACAGCGTTTCTCGAGAATGGGAGCAACATCTTTGTAAAATGCCGGATTTTGCGCGAATGTCAAACCAGCCGTTACGATCCCGAGAACACCCAAACGCATAGGACCTCCTGACGATGCCCTCAGGCTAGCATACGGACTCGACCAAGGGCGCTTACGGTAGAGGCTCTAACTCGAGGGAAACCGGACTGCACGCCGGCGGCGTAGTCCCAGTTTCACCATTACCTCTGGCGGAGGGACCTGGCGCGCAGGATTTGTAACCGGCCAGGTCGATCAACTTCCTTAAAGGCAAGTATCGGGTCAGGTTCATTTTGACCGAAACCTTACACGCTGGCAGGTTGCGAAACGTCGCCTCCCCGTTTTCGTTGACCGTCTCCCGTGCATCGCTGGCATTGAGGTTTCCGCAGGCGGTTTCCTGTCCTGAAATCTCCACCATGGATCCGGAGGGAAGGGGCTTTTTGTCCATGGTGGACACCTTCACCTGAACGTCTACCTTCTTTGTTTCGGTTTCCTTCTTCTCCGGCTGGTTGGATTTTTCCGGGCCGCCCTGCGAGTACAGGGAAGATGTACAGGCCAGTACGGCCATGCCGATCATGCAGAGTGTTTTGTCCGCTGGATTCAGTCGACGTTTCATGAGAGCCTCCTTATTGGCGGCTGGGACCTACCGTTCTGTGCGCGCGCTGCCGTAGCCGACGACATCGTGCAGGATTTCGTCGTAGTACAGTTTGTCTTTCAGCGAAGCGCGGGAAGCTTGGAAGAATGAGACCGCAACCTGGACGTTGTCTTTATCCGGGATATCCGTGACGGACACTGCGCAGCGCTCGCTGTGGCTCAGGTGGGTGTTGTCAATCATCGGAAAGGCGAACAGCCCGACCCAGAACTGCGCGTGAGCTTCCACGTTATCCAGTTCCTGCTTGGAATCGAGAATCGTTTTGCATTGTTGCTCGGGCAGCGGCTTGGATACGGACAGGCTCATCTCCACCTCGCGCCGGTCGCGGTTGAAATCGAGGAACCGCAGTGAGAACTGACGCCAATGCTTTTCTCCGCCATCGGACTCGATCGACATGCATAAAGTCGGCCCTCCACGATTCTTGCCCGCCGGCGGGTCGACTGCAGTTTCGCCGAAGGATGCAGCCATCGTCTCCAGGTTGAGATTTGCCCAGTCCACATCACCCTTGTCGGCGAGGATCGACAATTGTTGCGCCTTCACTTCCTTCGCCACCTTCTCAACACGCCACAAAAGATTTTCGTCGGCTCCGGTGGCCCGCCCCAGATCGCGCTGCACGTGTTTGAACAGCGGACCCAGGTCGAGCGACTCATGAAAGTTGTACGCCAGTAGCTCGATATTCAGAACTTCCTGCTCCAGGTCTTGCGCGAGCGGCTGCTTGTCTTGTCTTTTCAGAAAGGTGGCCAAGATCGACTGGAACATGTCCTTGCGCAGGGCGGAGTCGGCTTCTTCGCGCCGGCTCATCATGTCGGCGTACAAGCGGCTGTCTTGATCCGCCTCCTGGCGCGAGTTCAGCGTGTAGCTGAAAACCGAGCCTACGATCAGCGTCACCAGGGGCATTGCGACCACTTTTGACACCTCCATCCAGTCGACGCCGCGATTCTTCTTGGCCTCGGGCTCGCTGGGGAGGGCGGTCGCTACCGGTTCATTTGCGTCGAAGCTCATATCGGTTTCCGCCCGTGGTGATGACCTCAAAGTTGTACTGGGCCGCATCCTGCAAGGAGACGATCTCGGTCTGAGTCTGCAGCCCGCCGGTTCTGACGGTAAAGGTGCACCGGCCCTGCTGAGGTACCTGGACCCGGTATGACCCGTCATCGAGAGTCGATCCCGTGGCGGGTTGGCGGGCCCCGGGGCAATCGATTCGGACGGATGCGCCGCGGAGGGCCTGGGCATTGAAGAGGATCACGCCGTAAACCGGGCCGGCGCTGAGACCTGCCGGAAGTAGCGCCGCCGCCAGCCAAGCGAGAGGTTTCATGAAACCCTCCTCATGTAATTCAGTGCATTTGCCCGCTGGATCGTATCACAGATTCCGCGAACTAGGGCGAAAGGCGACAGTTATGCGGATCAGCAAGGCACTGTCCTTGGCACGGGAATCCGCTTCGCGGCCGGAGGCGCGGAAGATCCAGGTAGAGATCTCCGATGGCATCTACACGGAAATCACCTCAGGCGATTTGCGCGAGGGAGAAGCGGTGATCCTTTTCCTGGCTGCGCTCGAAATAGGCAAACGCTTATTGCGCGTTGGCCATCAACTTCTTGATCAATTCAGCCGTGCTCTCGTGCACATCCCGCCGGCTGCCGTCGAACCCGCCGCTACCGCCCGCCAGGCCGAGCGCGGCGTCCAGAGGAGTCTTGCCGTTCCGGTCCTTGGCCTGAAGATTCGCCCCGTGATCCGCAAGAAACTGGACGATCTTGTCGTAGCCCTTCAGCGCAGCGGCATGGAGAGCCGTTTGGCCCTGGCCGTTTGCAGCATTGATATCGACGCCCGCATCGAGGCAGAGTTTGATGGCCTCGATCGCATCGGCTTCCGTTTTGAAACGGCCCGTTGTGTCTTCTTCCTTCGATCCCAGACCCGCGGCGGCCATCAGAGGAGTAATCCCCGCGCGCGTGGCAAGCTTCGGATCGGCGCCCTTGGCCAGCAACAGACGCATCGCGGGAATGTCGGCGGCTTTGGCGGCGCGCAACAGAGGCGTGGTGCCGGTGGTGAGCATTGTGTCGTCACCGCGGTCGAGCTTGGTGCGATACGGAATCTGCTTCTTCAACTGCGCATTGACGTTCGCGCCTTTGTCCAGTAGCAACTGGATCAGCTCCAGGCTCGAAGTCTTCTCTTCGATCACATTGGGCGCCGGTCGGTTCGACACCGGCATGGTGTTGAAGTGCACCGCTGCGTACAGCGCGGTCTGCCCGGTTTCATCGGCCAGATTCGGATCGGCGCCGCGATTGATCAGGTACGCAGCAGTGTCATAGTGCCCGTTCATGATGGCCATCAGCACCGGACTGACGCCATTCGGATCGGTCGTGTTGATCTTGGCGCCCGCGTCCAACAATATCTGCGCGCATTCGACACATCCCTGGCGCGCGGCGAAGAGCAGAGGAGTCAGGCCGCCCAGCGGCAGCCATTTCTCGCGCGGCTCGGCCGTGGTCTGGCGCTCCCACTCGTTAATCTTGGAAACCGCATTGACATCGGCCCCGTGCGCGATCAGCTCTTTCACCATCGCCGGATGCTGTTCGTCCACGGCCCACATCAAGGCGGTCTGCCCGTGCCATTCTTCGCGGGCATCGACCTTTGCGCCGTGATCGAGCAGGACCTTGGCGGCTTCCACCACACCGGTCCGCGCAACGGTCATCAGAGCGGTTTCGCCCTCGGTAGAAACCGAATTGGGATCGGCCCCGGCTTTGAGCAATCGCTCGATCATCGCCGCATTCGCGTTCTGGCAAGCCAGATACAGCGGCGTGACGCCGTAGCGGTTCGCCGCTCTCGGATTGGCGCCGGCTGCCAGAAGTTTTTCGACTTTCGCGACATCGTCCGCGCGAACTGCCCAGTGCAGGGGAGTGGTCCCGTCCGCCTCGGGTGCGTTGATGTCGGCCGCCAGGCAGGAGAGTGCGATAACGGAGAACGCCGCCAGGATTCTCATGGGATCCGCCTAAACCGATTGAATCACGCCGCTACTGTCGCCTAGGCTCTCGATTTCGACTCCCGCCTTGTGCAGCATTGTCAGCAGCACGTTGGTCATCGGCGTGTGATCGGGCTGGCGAACGTGCTGGCCGCCCTTCATCGTGCCAGCGCCGCCGCCCAGAACCAGAGTCGGCAACGGGAAATGATTATGGGCGTTGCTGTTGCTCATATTGCTGCCGTAGAGAATCAGCGAATGATCCAGCAGCGAGCCGTCGCCGTCCTTGGTGTTGTTGAGTTTTTCCAGGAACTTGGAGAACAGCGTCAGGTGATACGTCTGGATCTTAACCAGCTTCTCGATCTTGTCGGCGCGGTTCTGGTGATGCGACGTCGCATGGTGGCCGTCGTGCACGCCCACCTGCGGATAGGTCCGGTTGCTCACTTCGCGCGCCATCATGAACGTGAACACGCGGCTGATGTTGGCCTGGTAGGCCAGCGCCAGCAGATCGTACATCAGGCCGACGTGCTCCTCGTAGGAGAACGGAATTCCGGCGGGCTGCTCCGGCAGCGTCATATCGGGATTGATTTGCTGGCTGGCTTTCTGGATACGGCGCTCGATCTCGCGGATATTGTCCAGATATTCGCTGATCTTCAGCTTGTCTTGCGGTCCGAGCTTGGCCTGGAGCCCCGTAGCTTCCTTCGATACAGCGTCGAGAATGCTGCGGTCGTTTTCGATGCGAGCGAGCCGGTCCGCAGCCGTGCCGCCCTGGCCGAACATCCGCTCGAAAACTTTCCGCGGGTTGATTTCCATGGGCAGCGGAGTCGTGTGCGTGCGCCACGAGAGCGTGTTCATGTAGATGCAGCCGTAATCGCGGTCGCAGGCTCCGATGAGGCCGGAATGATCTTCGATCGCGAGCTCCATCGAAGGCAGGATGTTGTCCTGTCCGATGGCTTCCGCGGCGATCTGGTCGGCAGTGACGCCTGCGTAGGCGTCGGTTCCTTGGGTCGGTTTCGGCCGGACGCCGCTTAACCACGTTGTCGGGCTCAACGAGTGGACTGCGGTTGAGTCGGCGGCGCGATGTCCGGTTCCGGTGACGATCGTCAGGCGATCACGGAACGGCTCGATCGGTTTAAGAATGGGCGTGAATTCGAATCCGGCGCCTTCGGTTGCCGGAGTCCATTTGTCCATAATCGCGCCGTGCGGGACGTAGACGAATCCGAGCCGGGACAGAGGAGCCGCCGCCGTCTTCCGCGTGAGCGTCTGCGCGGGAACCATGGAATCGAGCAGGGGGAGCGCCAGGGTAACGCCCATGCCCCGCAGCAACGTGCGGCGGGGCAGGTGTTTCTTGGTGATGAACATGACTATTCCATCTCTCCTTTAAAGAGACGTTCGGCCACGCTAGCCACCTTTATTTTGTCACGTTTTCAGGGGAAACGGATGATGAACAGCGCGGCCGTGTTGATCCAGGTGTCGTGCGTCTCCAGCGGCGGCACCGCGCCCAGCGCTTCGCCTGACGTTCTTCCATGAAAAAGTTTGGTCTCGACGCCGATCCAGAAGCGCCGGCTGCGTTCTGGCGATACGTTCGCGCCCGCCGTTGCATACGCTCCCCAGCCTCCGCGCGAGCGGCATACCTGACAGTTGAAGCTGCTGTCAGATCCGCCCCCCGGAACCTCGACCGACTCGCCGTAGTGCAGGTAGGCCGCGCCGCCTCCGCCGAACAGTTCGAGTCGCGAGCCTACGGGAAGGATTCCACGCCCGCCGAACGGGACCAGCAGCTCGTTATCACGGATCTTGATCCGTCCGATGACGGTGTCCTGAAAATCGCGCACGCCCGCTGCGTGAATCACCGCGTCCAGGCCCACGTCGGCCTGGAAAAAGCGGATCGGCCGGTATCCGAACGCCACCCGAACCAGCGGGGAAGTGTTCATGAAGGATTCCAGGGCCTCGCGCGGAATCGCCCCGCCCGTGCCGACCGCAATGCTGAATTTGCGCGCCAGAGGCTGGGGGCAAACAGGAACTGCTAGTACGCAAGCGAGTACTGCCGCCCATCGGATTGTCATGCCATCCTGACGCGGCAGGCGTGCTTACGGTTTCGGCTGCTACTGGACGCGTGCGGTGACGGGAGCTTCCTGGGTCCGCCGCATCTGGAATGGGGTGCTCTTCACGATTCCTAAAACCACAGAAGAGAACTTGTCGTTCTCGCGCGCGGCGTCCCGGGCGATACCGCGGACCGTCGGCATGTCGTAGTACTCCAGCCCGCGGCCCAAGCCGTAGGTCAGCATCTTTTCGGTCAGCGTGCGCACGAACTGTTCGGGATGCTTCAGAATCGCCTTGCGCAACGCCACCGGTCCGTCTACCCTGGTGCCGTCCGCAAGCTGCCCGGAGGGATCAACGGCGCCGCCGGGTTCCTTGGTGCGCCACTCTCCGATGCCGTCGAAGTTCTCGAGCGAGAATCCCAGGGGATCCATGACCGCGTGGCATCCCGCGCAGGCCGGATTCTTTCGATGCTCTTCCAGCCGGGCCCGGACGGACATCGCCTGCGCGCCTTCGTTCTCCTTGAGCGGCGGAACGTTCGGAGGCGGAGACGGCGGAGGCGTTCCCATGATCGCCTCCAGGATGAACTTACCGCGCTTGACCGGAGACGTTCGGTTCGCCTCCGAAGTGACGGTCAGAATGCTGCCCTGTCCGAGCAGCCCGCGCCGTTCTTCATTCGCCAGTTTCACGCGCCGGAACTGGCTCCCGTAAACGCCAGGAATTCCGTAGTGCTTGGCCAGGCGCTCGTTCACGAACGTATAGTCGGCCGTCAGCAGGTCCAGAACGCTGCGATCCTCGCGCATGATGCTCGCGAAGAACATTTCAGTTTCGCGGCGGAACGCCTGCCGGAGATTGTCGTCGAAATTCGGAAATTCGTTCGGATCCGGCAGCACGCTCTGGAGGTTGCGCAGCATCAGCCACTGCCCGGCGAAATTCTTCACCAGCGCATCCGAACGGTCGTCGGCGAGCATGCGTTTCACTTGCTGCTCCAGAACCGCCGGATCGTGCAGCTTGCCCTGCGCCGCGACTGCAATCAGTTGCTCGTCGGGAACCGTGCTCCACAGGAAGAACGACAGTCGCGAGGCGAGCTCCAGATCGTTCACTGGATGAATCGATCCTGGAGCCGAACCCGCCGGATCGGTCTCCATGCGGAAGAGGAACTTCGGATCGGTCAGAATCAGGCGCAGCGCATTCTCGATGCCGGCTTCGAAGTTTTTCTTGTTGCGCGCGGACTGGTAGAAGGTCAGCAGCGTTTCCAGATCGTTGTTCGTGACCGGACGGCGATACGCACGCCGCGCCAGGCTGCTCAGGATCTGCCGTGCACAGGCGAGTTCCGCGGCTGCGTTCGCAGGATGACAGGAGAAGATTCGCCGGCGGCTGGGCGTGTCGCCGGAACCGGTGGGGCTGAACGGTCCGGTGATCTGCATCCGGTCGATCAGCGGGATCCCGTTCATATTTTGCAAGTCGTGATCGTGGGTGAAGGGCTGTAAAGGTTCGTCGGAGGGCGCCGAATTCCGGCGCAGGAACGTGACCACCACCGTGCGGGGTCCGGCCTTTACGGGAATCCGCGCCCGCAAGCGCGCGTCGATCGTATCCTTGGCGACCCCCAGGTTCGCGTCCGACAGCTCGTTATCTTTCTCGCCGCCCACTTGTGACAGGAACACGCGCTGCCCGTCAATGCTGATCTCGAGCTGGTGCGGATATTCCAGTCCGGTCAGATACCCCACGATGTTTTGCAGCAGGAACACGCGAAAATCGTATTCGCCGTCCAGCGGGAAGTTGTAGCGGATCAGAATGCCGCCGCGGGTCCCCAGGGGCAGCCCCTCGATATGGCCGTCCTGCGAAAGATCGGGCGGCGCCTGAAACACCTGGCTGATGGGGGTTATGGACGGATCGCCCACCGCAAGGCTCGAGATCTTATCCGATGCGGACAAATACTGTTCGAGAAGCGATGGGGAAAACCGCAGCACATCGGCGATGTTGTCGAAGCCGTTGGCTTCGTCGTCGGCAGGCAGCAGCGAAGCGACATCGATGTCCAGATCCAGCAGATCGTGAATCGCGTTGCCGTACTCCGTGCGGTTCAGGCGATGTAACGTCGAGCGGCCCGGCTCGGGATGCGCCGCCGCCGCTTTGTCGAGAGAAGTCTCCAGCCAGTCCGTGAAATGGTTCACTGTGGCCTCGTCCGGGCGAGGCATGCCCTGGGGCGGCATCATCCCGCCGTGCAGTTTCCGCAGAACTTTTTCCCAGGTTTCCGCGTTATCCGAGACGCGATCCAGATTCATCGTGTCCAGCATCAATCCGGCGGTTTTGAGCCGCTGGTTGTGACAGATGACGCAGTACTTGTCGAGCATCGCCCGCTGTTCCGCCGCGGGGCTCGCCTGCTGATAGGAAAACGCGGCCGAAATCAGGGCAACGATTCCGCCAGCGACGAGGATCAAGGACTTGAAGGAGCGCATCACCACCAACCTACTCAAAGCATACACCGGGAACGTTATCGTAGAACGATGGAAGGGGTTTTCGGCTGGGTCGCGGCGCACGGTTACTGGGCGTTGTATCTGCTGCTGGCGCTGGGCATTGTCGGGCTCCCGGTCCCGGATGAAACTCTGCTGGTCTTCGCCGGCTATCTGATCGGCCGCGGAACGCTGCATCCCATGGGAACGTTCTTCGCGGCACTCGGCGGCGCCTGGACCGGCATCAGCATCAGCTACACTCTAGGCCGAACGCTTGGCATTGGCGTCGTTCACCGGTTTGGCCGCCTCCTGCACATCACCGAAACGCGCATCCTGCGCGTGCACCGCTGGTTCGATCACATCGGACACTGGGCCCTCTTCGTCGGCTATTACATCGCGGGCGTGCGGCACTTCACGGCGATCCTGGCCGGGACCTCCGACGTCAGCGTGAAGACGTTTCTGGCCTACGCCTGGACGGGAGGCGCGCTGTGGGTGACCACGTTTATCACTCTCGGCTACTACATCGGCGAAGACTGGCAGCGGATCGCCGAGCTGGTGCATGAGTATCTGCTCGCGGCCTCGATCGTCGTCATCGTGGCAGCCCTGCTGGTGTATCTGTGGCGCAGGAAGGCGATCAGAGCCAGGCAGTGATCGCGTGGTTTACCAGGAACGCGCACACGTAGGCCATGCCGGTCATGTAGGCGAACTGGATCGCGGGCCAGCGCCATCCGCCGGTTTCCCGGCGCACCACGGCGATCGTGGACATGCATTGCATCGCGAAAGCAAAGAACACCAGAAGCGCCACCGCCCCGCCTAAGGTCAAATCCTGTTTCAGCGCCTGCTGCAGGCCTTGGGAATTCGCGGATGGATCGTCGATCCCATAGATGGTTCCCAGAGTCCCCACGATCACTTCGCGGGCCGCCAGCGATGTGATCAGGCCGATGCCGATCTTCCAGTTGAATCCCAGCGGCTTGATGGCCGGCTCCACGGCGTGTCCGATGGTGCCTACGACACTCTGCCCGATTTCGGGAGGCTTCCCGTCGGTGAGAGGCAAATGCGCCAAGACCCAGATGACCAGCGCCACACCAAGGATGACTGTACCGGCGCGCCGCAGAAAGACTTTCGACCGGTCGATCAGACGCAGTCCGAGCGACCGCAGGGTCGGCCAGCGGTAGGGAGGCATTTCCAGCATGAACGAAGACCGGCTGCTCTTGAGCACCGTCGATTTGAGGATGCGTGCGGTGAAGATCGCCGCGACGAAGCCCAAAACATACAGCCCCAGCAAGGACGCAGCGCGCATCCCGAGGAACGCGCCAAGCAATCGGCGGTCGGGAATAAACGCCGCGATCACCAGGGTGTACACCGGCAGCCGGGCCGAGCACGTCATGAACGGCGCGATGAGAATCGTGGCGATGCGGTCGCGCTTGTTTTCAATCGTGCGCGTCGCCATGATCGCGGGCACCGCGCAGGCATAGGCGGAAAGCAGCGGAATGAAACTCTTGCCTTGCAGGCCGAAACGGGACATGGTGCGGTCGGCGATAAGGGCGGCCCGTGCCAGATAACCCGAGTCCTCCAGGACCCCAATGAAGAGGAACAGGAGCAGAATCTGCGGAAGGAACACGACCACGCTGCCGACGCCCTTAAAAACTCCGTCGACCACCAGCGAATTCAGCGTGGGGTTCGGAATCAGGGCGCCGACCCAGGAGCCTAAAGCAGTCACGGCATCTTGCATCAAGTCCATGGCCGGCTTCGCCCACGAAAAGATCGCCTGAAAGACCGCCAGGACCACGACGATAAACACTGCGGGCCCCGCTACCGGATGGAGAAATACCGAATCCAGCCGGCGCGTCCAATGGGGAGGCGCGGGAGCTTGATATTTTCCCTTGGAACCGACATTCGCGGCCCAGGCCCGGCACTTGGGAATGTCCTGGATCACCGGAAGCTGCATCAGCGGGGCCGCGGGCTGCGCCGCGTGCGTTGCTCCAGCCAAGAACTGAAAGACTTTGTCGAATCCCTCGCCCCTCGACGCGCTGACCAGGGCCACGGGGGAGCCGAGCTGCATGCTCAACTCGGCCACGTCCACGCCGCCGCCGCGACGGGACAGATCGTCCGCCATGTTCAGGATTACCAGCGTCGGCAATCCCAGACTTAACACGGGCGCCGCCAGCACCAGGTGCCGAGCCAGGTTGGTGGAATCCAGGATCAGCAGCACCGCATCCGGCTTGGGCAGATCCTTCATCTGGCCCAGCAAAACGTCGTGGGTGACGCGTTCGTCTTCCGTGCGCGGCTCCAGGCTGTAGACGCCCGGAAGATCGATCGCATAGACCTCCCGCCCCGCTTCGACTTTCACTTTGCCCATGCGATGCTCGACCGTCACGCCGGGGAAATTCGCGACCTTTTGGCGCAGCCCGGTGAGCCGGTTGAACAGCGTCGATTTCCCGGAATTGGGCGGCCCGACAATCGCGACGATGTGCCGGCGCGTATTGACTGCGGCGGGCAGGGGAAGGGTTGCGACCGAGCAACCGTGGCAATCGCTCATTTAAATCACGACACCTTTGCGGCCGCCTGCGCAGCGGGCTCATCTGAGGTCTGGCGCAGAATCAGCCGGCGGGCCGTGTCGCGCCGAAGCGCCACCTCCGAACCGTCGACCCGAAAAACTCGCGGATCCCCGCCGGGCGCCGAGTGGCCTGGCGTGATCGAGTGACCGGGAAGAAAACCGAGTTCCATCAGGCGCCGGGCGTCATCTTCCGGCAGATCCAGACGGTCCAGAATTCCCGATTCTCCATGTTTCAATTCCGTGAGATTGGAAGCGGCGGGATTGTGCTTAGCCTGCCGGACCTTTTTGACACCCGTTTGCATCTTGAACAAAGTATCCTTCCCGAATGCTGCAATGTCAAACTCTTGGAACCAGTCCATGTCGAAAGCCATTTGCAACTGGCCTCCCAAAACCGGTCCGCTACTAAGTTCCTTTTCACTATACAACAAATCGGACCGAAGTGGTCTTCAATGCCAGCGAACTGGGGGTTCTCGCGCTTGGACGGAGCGGATGGTTAGGTGAATTAGCGCAACTGCCCGACGCTCTCGACCGGCGCTTGGAGCGTTTTCTCGAGTCCGATCGCCAGGGCTTCCTTTTCGACCGGCTCCAAACGGGCTTCAGGGTGAGCCAATAAGTACGAACGGGGGGGCATCGCGCCGGAGCGGATCACCTTGGCGGATTCCTGCGCGTCCTTCTGAGGGCGGTCCCATTCGGAAAAGTTCAGTTCGTGGCGGCCCTCGTTCACATCGCGTTCGATCAGCCAGGAGAACGGCGCGATCGAAGAATACCAAGGCCAAACGGTCTGATTGCTGTGACAGTCCATGCAGGCGTGCCGGGCCATGAGTCTGGTTTCGAGCCGGTCCCATTTCGGCTCCTGGCGCACAGGCGGATTGGTGTGATTTCTTCCGTAAGGAATGATCTGGCTCGCGATGAAGACAACCGCCAGTCCGGTCACTCCTTTCAGTACTCGGCTGTTAACAGGGTGCATTGCCTCCCAGACATGCACGCGAGATTCCAGGGGGATCAGGCATCATGGAGGAAACGCATGATCTTACGCCTGCCGGATCCGCTAAGTCTCATTGTGCGTGAGTTGCACGCGGCCGGATATCGTGCCGTTATCGTGGGCGGAGCCGTTCGGGACGCTCTCTTGGGCGGCTCCCCGAAAGATTTCGATATCGAGGTGTACGGGATCCCTTATGACCGTCTCGCGGAGCTTTTGGAACGACACGGCCGGGTGGATCTGGTGGGCAAGAGCTTCGGGGTCGTGAAACTGAGCACGGGCGGCCACGAATACGACTTCAGCGTCCCGCGGCGCGACAGCAAGTTCGGACTCCACCATCGCGATTTCCAGGCCACGTTCGATCCGGAAATCACGCCGCGGGAAGCCGCCAGCCGGCGCGACTTCACGATCAACGCGATGGTCTACGATCCGGTCTCGGAGGAACTGCTGGATTTCTTCGGCGGCCAAGAAGACTTGCGCAATCGCGTGCTCCGCGCTACCAGCCCCGCTTTCTCCGAAGATCCCTTGCGGGTCCTGCGGGGAATGCAGTTCGCCTGCCGGTTCGACCTGACGCTCGATCCGCAGACAGCGGCCATGTGCAGGTCTATTGTGGATCAGTATGCGACGCTCGCCCGGGAGCGCATCGCGGACGAGTTCCTGAAGTGGGCAGTCAAGAGCACGCGCCCCGGGCGAATCGCCGAATATCTGTCCGCCTCAGGCTGGGACGTGCATTTTCCCGAGATCGCCCGTCTTGCCGGCGTGCCTCAGGATCCGCACTGGCATCCCGAAGGAGACGTCGGCACGCATACGATGTGCGTGGTCGACGCGGCCGCTCAGGTCGCAGCGCGGGAGAACTTGCAAGGCGACGATCGCGCTGTGTTATTGTTTGCGGCCCTCTCGCACGATTTCGCGAAAGCCACGACCACCGCGCTTCGCGAACGCGACGGCGTCCTGCGCTGGACTTCCTGGGGACACGAAGCCGACGGCGGACCCATGGCGCGCCTGTTTCTGAACCGGATCGGCATCAAGGCGGCGATCGCCGATCGCGTGGTTCCGATGGTGGAGAATCATCTGGCCACATCCAGCATCGGACGGGACCTGACGCCGCGTGCCGTGCGGCGGCTTGCAACGCGGCTGGCCCCAGCTACCATTAGCGACTTACTTCGCTTGATCGAAGCCGATTACTCCGGCCGTCCGCCGCTTCCGGCCGGCCTCCCGGAAGGCGCAGTCAAAATCCGCGAGATGGCAGAGGCGCAGGCGGTCGACCGCGGCCCGCAGCCGCCATTCATCCTGGGACGCCATGTTCTGCCGTATTTCAACGGTGAGCCGGGCAAGCACATTGGCGAAGTCACTGCGGCCGCCTACGAAGCCCAACTCGACGGAACGTTTTCCAGTCAGGAAGAGGCGCTGCGCTGGTTAGAAGGCTATATGGCGCGAGAACGCGCCCGCTGATGCCTCAGCGCTTCTGTTTGTTGAGTATCTGGTCGATCTCCCGGTTACGCTCCTTCATTCGGGAGTTGCGCCGCTCGATGCGATCGTCCGGACTATCCTTTTGCTGCGGTTGCGGCCGTACCGGTTCCGCACTTGAAGGCCGATCGTTTTTCGGGCGCTCCTTGGAAGGGTTGATGTTGGGCTGCTTGGGAGGATCGATCGCTCGTAGCGCTGGCGCGGCCGCTACAAGCGCCAAGAAAAAAGCGAACCGAACACATCGACGGCGCATGTGGTTCACCTCTGCTACATCGGATGAAAGCGCCAGGAACTTTGTTTCAGCGCGGAACAAGTCTCCTGTATAGAGCGTTTAGACTAGTACTATGCGATGGAGAGTCCTCGCGTTCCTGGTAGTTTTTTGTGCGTGCGTCTCGCCGGTGGCGGCGCAGAAGCAGCCCTTTACGGTGCAAGCCATGCTGAAACTGGCGCGCATCAACGAGCCTGTGCTTTCCCCGGACGGCGCGCAAATCGCCTTTACCGTACAGCGGGTGGATCTCGACAAGAACACCAAACCCACAGACGTTTACGTCGTGCCCGTGCAAGGTGGCGCACCGCGCCAACTCACGCTGGAAGGAACCTCGAACGAACGGCCTCGCTGGTCGCCCGATTCAAAGCAGATTTACTTTGTCTCGAACCGCAGCGGATCTTCCCAAATTTGGTCCATGAATGCCGACGGGTCGAACGCGCATCCGGTCACGAAGTTTGCTGCCGAAGCGGAAGGCATCCTGGTTTCGCCGGACGGCAAGAAGATCTTGTTTCTCTCAAGCGTCTATCCGGAGTGCGGCGCCGACGATGCCTGCAACCAGCGCAAGCTCGATGAAGAATCGAAAAGCAAGGTCAAGGCCCGGATCTACACGTCGCTGTTGTATCGCCACTGGACCGAGTGGCAAGGAGCGCGCCGCCGTCACCTGATGGTGATGAATGCCGACGGTACGGAAATCAAGGATCTTACCCCGGGCTCCACGGAAGTCCCGCCGTTTTCGCTCGGCGGCCAGGACGATTACGCAATCTCACCCGACTCTAATGAAGTCGCGTTCGTGATGAATGTCGATCCGGATCCCGCGACGAGCACGAATTCCGACATCTACGTTGTGCCCATCAACGGAGGCGAGCCGAAGAAAATCACCACTGGTCCTGGTGCGGACACGACCCCGCTCTACTCACCCGACGGGAAGCTGCTCGCGTTCCGTTCCCAGGCTCGCGGTGGATACGAAAGCGATCGCTGGCGATTGATGGTTCTCGATCGGGCCACAGGCCGTACGACGAACCTCACGGAAAACCTGGACCGCTGGGTCGGCAGCGTTACCTGGTCGCCCGATTCCACTCGCTTGTTCTTCACCGTCGAGGATCGCGGCCGCACCGGTCTCCAGATGATTCAGGCATCCGGCGGCGGCGCACGGAATATCATCGCCGGGCCGGCGACGCTCGACGATGTGCAGTTCACCTCTGACGGCCGCACCATGATCTACACCGAAATGAGCGGTTCCCATCCGATTGAGATTTATCGGGCGACATCGAGCGGTGGAACCGGAGTCGCGTTGACCCATTTGAACGACGCAGTGCTGGCGAACACGGAGCTGACGCCGCTCGAAGAAATGTGGTCCGACAGCGCGGATCGCACGCGCGTGCATTCCTTTATCGTGAAGCCGCCCGCTTTCTCGCCCACCCGAAAATATCCGGTTCTGTTCCTGATCCATGGCGGACCGCAGGGATCGTGGGGCGAATCCTGGACCTACCGCTGGAACGCGCAGGTGTTCGCCGGCGCGGGATATCTGGTGGTCATGCCTAATCCGCGCGGCTCGACCGGATACGGGCAAAAGCTCACCGAAGAGATCAGCGGCGATTGGGGCGGCAAGGCTTACGACGACATCATGGCGGTTGTGGACAGCGTCGCGGCGCTGCCGTACGCCGATGCGAACCGCATGGCCGCCGCCGGAGGATCCTATGGCGGCTACATGATCGACTGGATGCTCGGCCATACGGATCGCTTCAAGGCGTTCGTGACGCATGCCGGAGTGTTCGACCTTCGCAGCATGGCCGCCGAAACCGAAGAGCTGTGGTTTGTCCAGTGGGAGTTCAAGGGCATGCCCTGGGACAATCCGGAGCTTTATGCGAAGTGGTCGCCCAGCATGTTCGTCAAGGATTTCAAGACGCCGACTCTGGTGATCCACGGCGAGCAGGATTTCCGCGTGCCGGTCAGCCAGGGAATGCAATTGTTCACGGCGCTCAAATCCCAAAAGGTGCCCTCGAAGCTGCTTCTGTTCCCCGACGAAGGCCATTGGGTGCTGAAGCCGCAGAACACGGTCCTGTGGTATTCGCAGTTCCTCGATTGGATCGGCCAGTGGACCAAGGCGCAGTAAGCGCTGTGTGGCACAGGCCTTCCGCCTGTGCTCTCCTGGGCGTACTTCTGCTGCTGGCCGGATGCCGAACCCCCGAATCCCGTCTTCGAAGCTTGCTCGCCTCGAAGAACACTGGCATCATCCGCTTGCCGCGCGGGACGATTGAGGTTTCCTCCGAGCTCACGCTCGCTCCTGGCGCGCACGATCTCGAAATTGTCGGCGATGAAACGCGCCTGAAGGCCGCGGACAACTTCAAGGGCCGGGCGGTGCTGGCGCTTGAGGACGCCGAGCGGATCCATCTTCACTATTTGGAGATCGACGGAAATCGCGGCAAGCTGGCCAAGCCGCTCGAGATGGCTCCGCCCGAGAACGCGTTCCGCGTCTGGTACGCGGAAAACGGCGTGCTCGTCCACAAGGTTGCGGGCCTCCAAATCGAGCGCCTGAAAATAAGCAATGTCGTCAGTTTCCCGGTCCTGGTCAGCCAGTCGGACCAAGTCCGCATCTGGGGCACAACCATCGAAGATTCGGGGTCAAGAAACGCCCGAGGCCGGAACAACCTGAGCGGAGGAATTCTGTTCGAGGAGGGATGCTCGAATTTCGAGGTCACCGAATCCACCTTCCGCCGCATCCTGGGGAACGCCCTGTGGACGCATTCCAACTTTCGCGCGCCTCGCCAGCAGGACGGATCGTTCTCGCGGAACAGCTTCGATACCATCGGCCGCGACGCGCTTCAAGCCGGCCATGCCACACGCCTGCGCATCACCGAGAATACCGGCTCGAATATCGGGTTTCCTTTCGAAGCCGTGGATATCGAAAACCAGGGCATTCCCATCGCGATAGACACCGCCGGAAACGTGGATCAGTCCGAATACTCGGCCAACGCTTTCGCGGAGGTTAACGGCCAGTGCATCAACCTCGACGGCTTTCACGACGGCGTTGTTCGGGACAACCGCTGCACGAACCGGAAGACCGCGGCCGATTATCCGCATGGCAGCTTCGGCATGGCGATGAACAACGCGCATCCCGATACGCACTCGAACAACATCGAGATCCGCAACAACGTGATCGACGGATCGAAGTTCGGAGGCCTGTTCCTGATGGGCAGCGGCAACCGCGTGATCGGAAATCGTTTTCTGAATCTGAATCTGGCCGGCTGCAACGAGAGCAACGGAAGATTTCCGTGCATCTACAGAAGCGACGAGCCACAGATGCTGGAAAGCGGGATTTATCTCGGTACGGGCGCCTCGCGGCCCGAGCCGGTCCGCGGCAACATCGTCCGCGATAACGAAATTTCGGGCTACAAGATGAAGACGCGCTGCCTCGCGTTCGGTCCCGGCGTTACGCGCTTCGCCAACACCATCGAAAACAATTCCTGCTCCGACACAGACAGAGTTGCCGCCCATTGACGTATCCTGATTCATAATGTCGCTCGAGTTTCGAAACGCGGCCCTCGCGCCGCTCAGCGGGATCTCCGTCGTGGCTCCGGCCGGAGTCATCATCGGAGTCATCGGAGAAAAAGGATCGGGTGTAACAGAACTGCTGAAGCTGGCCGGAGGCGCGGCGCAGCCCGAGAAGGGCGAGGTGCTCGCGGGTCCGGAACGCCGCTTCGTGGCGCTAGGCGACAGCCTCAATCTCGCGCCAGCCGCCGTGATCGCGCTCGATCAGGCGCTCGGCACCCAGGACGCG
>JBAIXM010000182.1:0-5782 GCA_037916615.1 Bryobacterales bacterium | reverse complement strand
CGAGACCACCAGCAAAGGAACCGGGACGACAGCCACTGTCACCCTCAAAGCCCAGGATGGAGTCCACTCGGCCACGGCTCAAGGCAACGGCCCGGTAAACGCCCTGGACCTGTCGCTGCGCCAGTGTTTATCCTCCCTTTACCCGGGGATCGCAGGGGTCCGGCTGACCGATTACAAAGTCCGCGTGCTCGATAACAAGAAAGGCACGGCCGCCCGAGTTCGCGTGCTGGTGGAATGGTCCGATCACCGGCGAAGCTGGGCCACCGTAGGCGTTTCTGAAAACGTCATCGAGGCGAGCTGGTTCGCTTTGGTCGATGCGCTTCGGCTCGAACTGATGCGCCTCAGTGCTGACGATCCGACCATCGAACGGGCAGTCGAGGACTATTGCTGGGGCGTCTGAGGCGGCGGCTCCCTGTCTCGGGAAAACCCTTGCTGGGCAGGAACTTGACTCAATAATAAGCGGAATCCCTAAGCATCCCTTAAGGCGTTCACTGCGTAGTATTTCCGTTCCATGGCCCGTACCATGGGGAGGATGGCGTGGTCTGAAGACACCCGGTGTCTGTATTGCGAGGGGAGACTCCCGCTTTATCGCAAAATCACACACGGGCAATTCTGTTCGAACGCGCACCGCAAGGCGTATTGGGAAGAGCAGGAACGGCTGGCGGTTGAACGGCTCCATCAGTCGCACAATTCGCTGCGGGCGCACCGTTCCTCGGTTCCGGAAGAGTTGACCACCCCGCCCGAACCGGCTCCAGTAGAAAACACCGCGCCTCCGCATTTTTCCGAGGCAGTTCCGAATCCGGCAGGCGAACAAGCTCCATTCGCCGAACCCGAGTTAAGCGGATACCTCCGGCCGGAAATTCGGCCGTGTTATTCGTGTTCGCTGCACTTCATCGCGACGGAGCCTTCCGAATACGAAATTGCGCTGAATCCGTTCTCTCCCCGTGAAACCTGGAGTTGCCCGGATGTGAACCCGTTCCCGCTCGGTGAGCGGATTTCCATCGCTGCCCGTTTGGCTCCATCCACGCCGCAGCACTCGCTATCGGCGGTTGCGTTCGCCGAGTGTGACGCCCAGCCCGTTCTGTGTCATCCGGCGCAGGGCAGCCTTTCGCCGGAACTGCGGATCGCCTCTCGAACACCGTTGCCGCTGGCCTCAGCTTTCGGATATGAAACGGCGGCAAGCTCGCTTTTTGAGAACGTTCAGCCGCTGGCAGCGGAGGCTACGCCGGTAACCGGCATAGAGATGAAGAGCGCTCCGCAAGGCGACTTGCTTGTGGAATTGCTCGACCAGCAGGTTCCGCATCCTGACAGTCTGCTTGCCTTGAGCCTGTTCGCCGCGCAGCCGCCGGTTGCATGCTCGCGCAACACGCAGGTGGATACGGCGGCGCCCGCCCCCTCGTACGGGCCTGCGTTGCCCGAGTCTGCGATGGCAGCAGTGATCCCGGACTACGCACTCGCCCAGGCTGCGATGCATCCGCTTTCGAGCGCGCTCTCGCCCGCAACGGGAACGCTATCCGGAATCGTGGCGGATTCTGAAAATCGTTTCGACGCGGATTCGGCGGTTTGCTACGCCACAATGCCTGCGCCAGGCGGCCTTTATGAAGTCTCCGAAGGCGCATTGCAGCGGCTGCCCGGGACACTGCTCCTGCCGGTTGCCGGCCGCTACGCTCCCAAGCAGGGCGGCGAAGCCGCCTTGGATCTTTCCGCGCACGTCTCCGCGGCGGTGGCATTTCCGGTTCTCGCCGCGCCGGCCGGCGCTCTCTCACCGGTCCCGCCGGCAGACGGCATCGAGGGCGAAATTGGAATCGCCCCACTCCGCAAGCTTCCTTCGAACGTTCTGCGACCCGCCGAAGAAACTGTTTCGCCCAAGGCAGACGGCCTGGTGTGGGATCTCTCCGGCGCCGTCTCGTCTGACGTCAGCTTGCCCGTCCTGACGCCGAACGCGAGGGGATTGTCGCCGCGAGTCAGTGGTATTCTTCCGCTGAGGTTCGCCGGACTCAAACCTGCGGCATCGCCGGCGCAACCGGCTGCCCGCCTGATCCCGCAGTCTCCGGAGCCTCACCCGCTCCTTCCAATTTTGACGCTGGAGCCCATGGACCGCAAGCCGGCCGAAGACGCTCTCCGGCCCAACGGCCGCGGCCTCGGCTCGATGGTTTCCGGCGAAGGACTCAGCAAGCTGGTGCCGGCTTGGGCCCACGCGAGCGGATTCTGGCAGCACGCCCCGCGCGACTTGAAGCTGCTTCTGTTCGCGATTCCGGCGCTGCTTGCGCTGGTCTTCCATCCAGGACTTCCGCGAGTCGCCTACGCCGCTCCGCAAGGCGGCGGATTTTCGGGCAGCCTGAAACGCGTGCTGAACGATCAATTCTCGGGCTTGCGGCAAAGCTTGGAAAATCGGGCGGCCGTCGCCCTGGATGAAGATTTCCGCTCGGGACTGGACAACTGGGCGAGCCCCGGCGGTTCCACCACGGAATGGTCCTTCGATTCCTCCGGATTTGTGAAACCGGGCCCGCTGGCGATCTACCGTCCCTCGGTCAATCTGGCGGATTATCAGACGCAGTTCATGGGCACCATCGACAAGAAAGCCTTGAGCTGGGTGGTGCGGGCGGCCGACTTCGAAAACTTCTACGTCATCAAGCTGGTGGTGGTGAAACCCGGCCCGATTCCGACCATCGGTCTGACGCGTTATGCGGTGATCGGCGGAAAGGCACAGGACCGGCACGATGTGAACATTCCGCTGAACGCACGCGCCGACACGCTCTATTCAGTGCGCATGAATGTTCAGGGTTCGAACTTTTCTGTCGAGGTTCAGGGCCAAATGGCCGATAGCTGGACAGAGACGCGCCTGCCCCGGGGTGGGGTAGGCTTCTTCACGGCGCGCGGCGAGGAAAGCCGCGTGCGATGGGTGCAGATCACGCACCAATACGACATGCTGGGGCGCCTGTGTGCTTACCTGGCGCCTTTGGATACAACAAACGGGAGCTGGCAACCATGAGCGGAAAAAAGAAAACAGAATCGGCGGCGTCAGCCGCGAGCGGGCAGGCAGTATCGGCCTCTTTGGCCCGCGCGGTCTCCTTGCACTTGGAAGGGAAGCGCAAGGAAGCGTTGCGCGAGTTGAACGCGGCAATCGAAAACGGCGATCAGGGCGCGGATATCTACGCGGCCAAGGGCCACATCCAGTTCGAGCTCGAGCAGTATGAGGACGCGATCAAGACCTACGAGAAACTGCTCGCCGCCGCTCCCAGCCATCCAACCGCAAATTTCAATGTGGGGATCTGCTACGAGAAACTCGGGCGCTGGCAGGAAGCCTCGGACGCGTTCCAGAAGGCCCTCCAGGTGGATCCGCAGCGTATCGAGGCGCATCTCGGCCTTGGTATTTGCTACCTGCGGCAGGAAAAGCCGGAACCCGCCATCGGCTGCTTCGATAAGGTTCTGGCCGGCCAGCCCGAAAACGAAACGGCACAGTTCGGAAAAGCGGTGGCGCTCCAACTGCTGTGGAAGTTCGATGAAGCGAACACTCTCTACGCGAAGATTCTGGAGAAGAATCCGCAGTCGGAAGAGTGCCTGGTGAACCTGATCACCATCGGCATGGCCCGCAAGGAGGCTGCCTCCATCCAGCAATATTCCGAACGGCTGCTGTCTCTGCGTCCGCACTCGCAGGCGGCGCTCGAAGGCCTGGCCACGTGCGCGTTTCAATCGAACGACTACGAAGCTGCCTCGCGCTATTGCCAAAAGCTTGTCGAGTTCACGCCGGACCACTTCGAGCGCTGGTTCAATCTCGGGGTGGCGCAGCAAAAGTGCGGCCGCGGCGATGAAGCCGCGAAGGCGTACAGCGAGGCGATCCGCATCCGCCCTGACGCCAAACAGGCTTACGTGAACCTGGGAATCGTCCTGCAAGAGAAAGGCGATCTGAAGCAGGCTCGAGAGAACTACGAAAAAGCCCTGCAAATCGCGCCGGACCTGGCGGACGTGATCTACAACCTGGCCAGCGTGCTCGAGCAACAGGGGCAAAAAGAAGACGCCGAGAAGCTGTACGGGAAACTTTTAGGGCGGAATCCGGATTGGGAAGACGCCTGGTTCCGCCTGGGATATCTACGATTGCAGCGCGAGGATTATCGCGGGGCTTCGGAAGCGTTCCAGGCCTGCGTACGGAAGCGCGCGGCTTGGCCGGAGGCGCAGTTGAACCTTGGGCTAGCCTGCTGGAAGATGGGCCTGCACGAGGAAGCGGCGAAAGCCTTCCAGGCAGTGCTCGAAAGCGATCCGCATTCGCTGGACGCGATGCGCGGACTCGCCGCCATGGCCGTCGAGCGCGAGGATCTGCCGAAAGCGCTCGATCTTCAGGCCAAGCTGATCGAATCCGGCGAGCGGACTCCGGAGCTGTTCTACAACACCGGATTGCTGCTCCAGAAATCCGGCCAGCTCGATGATGCGATCAAGCTGTATCAGGAAGCTCTCACGGAGCGTCCGAACTTTGCGGAGGCGTTGTTGAACCTCGGGCACGCGCTCAAGGCGAAAGGCTCCGTCGATGAGGCACGCAACTACTGGCGTCAGGCGCTGGAGCAGAAACCTGAGCTGGCGGCCGGCTATTTCCAGGGCTGAGGCCTGTTATCGGGCCACGGCCCGGACGACGAATCGTTCCGGCGCCGGTCCGATGTATCGGAACGGATAGCAGGTGATGAGCGTCAGTGCAGGCTCTGGAGTTGGCCGGAGCACATCGACCTCGTCCGGCTCTGCCACGCGAGCCGATTCGACAATGTAATCGCTCGTTTTACCGGGTGTTTCCACTCGCACCACGTCGCCTACTCGGATGCCCCGCAAGGGCGCGAAAAACGAGTCGCGGTGCGCGGCAAACACCGTATTCCCCCGATCGCCCGGTAGTGCGGATCCGGGCAGGTGGCCGGCGCCCCGGGCCAGGACGCCTTCGTCCGCGCCTTCGAAGACAACAGTGGAGAGTCGAAGCCGCGGGATCTCCAGTTTGGCGACCGCGTCGCCGGCTGCCGGCCTCGGCGATAAAAGACCAGGGCGCTCCAATTGCCGGGCGCCCTGGTTCTGACTCCATTTGGCCGTGAGCTGAACTTCGGCCCAATAACCCAACAAGAGGAGTCCGACAATGTATAGGAACCATTGAGTTGCTTTGCACATCGGCTCACCCGGGCTAGTGCAGATTCTTTGCCGCTGCGCACAAACCGATGGTGGCAATAGCGTTAGCGGTTGAGCGCCATTCTGATCCCGAAAAAACTGCGCGGTATTATTTGCGCCCCGATGAAGAACCTGGTCAGAAATTTCGAGTCCAGCGGAGCAGGAGCAGATTCGCACTGAAATCGTTTCCGCGGACGATCTCCTCGAAATAATAAGTTCTCTGAAGGTCTACGCCCAGCTTGCCCAGGCGGGGCAGGTCGTAATAGATGGTCGCCGTTCCCATTGGGAACGTCAGCGGGCCCGCGATGGGCAGCTCTCCGGTGATCTCGCCCGCGCCGGTCGCGCGCACGAAGTTGCCAGCGAAACTCACACCTAGGCGCGGCAGAGGCTTTGCCGTGAGACCCGCCTGCCACACGCGGCTGATGGTTTGATCCCGCCAGATGGTGAACGCCGGCGGCGTCGCGCCGCGGCCTAGGAAGTTTACCGACGCCGTCGCCAGGAAGCTGTCATAGCTGAACCCTGCGAACGTCGAGAGCTTCTCGTCCCATGCCCAACTAACGGTGACCGCGTTGGATCGGATGTTGTTTCGAAAATCGGCGTCCACCAGTCTGCGGTTTTGATTCTTGAAGCTCTCCTCGATCGAAAG
>JBAIXM010000181.1:0-2121 GCA_037916615.1 Bryobacterales bacterium | reverse complement strand
CTCGACTGGAGCGCGCCACCGAGGCTTCAGAATGGGCCTTCCTTTCATTACGTCCACAGCGACCAGTGGAGATATGAAAAGGGCGCGGTCGAGCCGCAGCCCGGCAGGGGGCCATTTGCCCGTCACGTAATGGACCAGCAGATCGATGCCGTGCGTATGGGCTGGCTGCCGTTCTATCCGCAATTCAACGAAAACCCAATCGAGGTTATCCGCCGCGCCGAGCAGGAGGGCGCAAAAACAGAAGCGGAAATCAGAGACTGGGTAGTCACACAGCTCAAGCACAGGCGGCTACGGTTTGCGGTCGAAGATCCCGACGCCTCGGAGAACTGGCCACGCGTCTGGATCATCTGGCGCGCGAACGCAATCCTCTCCAGCGCCAAAGGACACGAATACTTCCTTAAACACTACCTGGGCACGCACGACAACGCCATCGCGGAGGAAGTCGCGAAGGGGTCGGTTGAAGAGGCGCTCTGGCGGGAACCCACGCGAAAAGGAAAGATGGACCTGGTGGTGGACCTCAATTTCCGAATGGACACCTCCGCGCTGTACTCGGACATCGTGCTGCCCTCCGCGACCTGGTACGAAAAGAACGACCTCAATACTACTGATTTGCACTCCTACATTCATCCGCTGGGGGAGGCAGTCCCGCCATGCTGGGAATCGAAGACCGATTGGGAGATCTTCAGGGTGCTCGCGGAGAAGGTAAGCGCCCTCAGCGCAACTCAGTTCCCCAGTCCCTTCCGCGACATCGTGGCAACGCCGCTGCTCCACGATACCGAAGACGACCTTGCCCAGCCGAGCGTGAAGAGCTGGTACCGCGGCGAATGCGATCCGGTCCCCGGCAAGACCATGCCGCACCTCTCAGTGGTCGAGCGGGATTACGCCAATCTGTACCACAAGTTCTGTTCGCTCGGTCCGCGACTGAAGGAGGAAGGAGTCGAAGACCGCGGCATCCACATCCCTGTTGATGATCTGTACGACCGGTTTGCCGCTACGGCGCCGAAATTCGAGTGGGATGGCCGCCAGTATCCTTCGCTGGTGGAAGCGGTCGATGCCGCCAATGCGATCCTCTATTTCGGGCCGGAAACGAACGGCGAGGTCGCATACCGCAGCTTTGAAGGCCGCGAGCGGGAAACGGGACTCCAACTTGCCGACCTCGGGCGCGACAATCGCGGCCTCCATTACGATTTCGAGATGCTCAAAGCCCAGCCGCGCAGGATTCTGACCAATGCGTGCTGGTCGGGCATTACCAATGCCGGCCGGCCCTACAGTGCCTATTGCCAGAACATCGAACGGCTCGTCCCTTGGCGCACGCTCACCGGCCGCCAGCACTTATATCTGGATCACGAAGCTTACCTGGCTTTTGGCGAAAATCTGCCGACCTTCAAGCCTCGGATCACGCCCGAGGCTTCTCTAAACCTCGCTGGCAGCCGGGCGGAAGGCAAATGCGTGATGTTGAACTGTCTGACGCCGCACGGCAAATGGCACATCCACAGCACGTACTCCGATGACTTGCGGATGCTGACGCTCTCCCGCGGTATCGAGCCGTTCTGGCTGAACGATAAAGACGCCGCGAAAATCGGCGTACTGGACAACGATTGGATCGAGGCCTATAACGACAACGGCGCAATCGTGACGCGCGCGGTGGTCAGCGCCCGTATTCCCGCGGGCGTCGGGTTCTTTTATCACGCGCCGGAGCGGAGCATCGCATTTCCAAAATCGCCGATGCGCCGGAACCGGCGCGGCGGCGGCACCAACAGCATCACACGACTGCGGCTGAAACCGGTGCTGATGGCCGGAGGGTACGGACAGCACTGCTATCGCTTCAACGATTACGGGCCCGCGGCCTCCGATCGCGACACTTACGTGCTGGTCCACAAGCTGCCGGGGAAACCCCAATGGTGATCTCAGGCGGGGAGCAGAAATGAACGTACGCGTGCAAGTTTCGATGGTCTTCCACCTGGATAAGTGCATCGGATGCCACACGTGCAGCTTGGCCTGCAAAAACCTCTGGACCAGCCGTCCCGGCACCGAGTACATGTGGTGGAACAACGTGGAAACCAAACCGGGAACCGGCTATCCCACGCTTTACGAAGACCAGGAGGAATATCGCGGCGGTTG
>JBAIXM010000180.1:0-2121 GCA_037916615.1 Bryobacterales bacterium | reverse complement strand
GGTGAAAGCTTACGGCAACCCGCGCCTCAACCTTGCCGACTATGCCTACCTCCTCCACAAGAACCCCATCGATCTGTGGTGTGCCGGCGAACTCGACCGTCATCGTGACATTTCCTGGAGCCAGCTCTGGGAAAGCAGCGGCAGCGCCTGTGCGCAAGGCTCCGCCTGGCTCTTCGAAAGTCGGAATCGCAGGGCACAGGATCTGCGCCTGAGGATTCGAATCGAAGAAGAGGCGTTCGAACGCATGACTCCTTATTGGCGCAAGCTCGGTTTTCCGTTTGAGCACCTGGTTCCTTCCTATGCAACGGCGATCGGGAGTTCGTCGGATCGGCCCGCGGCACTGGCGGAACTCATGGGCATCATTCTCAACGATGGAGTTCGTCTGCCTGCGATCAGCCTGAAGGAACTCGATTTCGCGCGCGGGACACCTTACGAGACGGTGTTCGAGCATGTGCCGGGGAGCGGCAAGAAAGTCATGAATCCCGCAGTGGCACGCGTTCTGCGCGGGGCGCTGGCTGGAGTCGTGCAGATTGGGACCGCGCGGCGAGTCGCGGGTGCGTTCGGGATGCCGGATGGAACCCCCGTCACGGCCGGAGGGAAGACCGGCTCCGGAGATAATCGCTTCGAGGTGTTTGGTCCCCGCGGAGTGAAGATATCCTCCCGGCCCGTCAGCCGCACGGCGACATTTGTCTTCTATGTCGGGGATCGCTACTTCGGGGTGATCACGGCTTACGTAGGTGGCGACAACGCTGCCCAGTACTCCTTCACCAGCGCCCTTCCGGTGAGCATCCTGAGACTGCTCGCTCCTGCGATCAACGACCTTCTGGCCGGCCGCGATTATCCTGCCGCCCACCGCGCACCGGTTGAGACTCTCGCCTTTTCGCTGGGATCCCTCAATAGGAACGCAGGGGCGACCGTGTGGCCGCCCGCCGACAGTACGAGGTCTGAGATGCCTCAACCCAAAAGGAACAAACCGGACGCGGACCTGCGCAGATTCATGCAGACTCGAACCTGCAATAATCCGCGCGAATCCGCGTCCAGTTAAAGCTCTGGCTCGTCGACTGCGCCGACTTCGCTACCCCATGACTCGCCTGAGGGCGAGGTGTTTCCACCATCCCCGATGGAGACACTGATCCGAAAGCTGAGCGCTGACAGCTTATGGCTGACAGCTCAGCGCGGCCGGCACGTTCGATCCAGCTCATTGTCTGGTTACGGCAGCCGGCCGCGCTGCGTTCTATCCGCCGTGAGAGAAGCTCGGGTAGTCGGTCATTCCGCCGTCCACAAAGACCGTGCGGCCGGTTACATAGGAGGCGGCGTCGGAAACCAGAAAGGTCACCAAGCGGGCAATCTCCGACGTTTCACCGAGCCGATTGAGCGGAATCTTGTCAAGGAGGTCCGCCAGGCTTTTCGGATCGGACCACACATCCTTGTTTATGGGTGTCTTTATCGCGCCGGGAGCGACTGCCAGTACGCGTATTCCGAACGGGGCGGCTTCCTGAGCGAGGGTCCGGGTCATCATCCCGACTGCGGCTTTGCTGGCGGTGTAGGCGCTGTATCCCGACCATGCAATTTCCTCGTGCACCGAACTGATATTCAGGATGACGCCGCTTTTTGCCGGCACCATCCGCCGGAGAGCTTCGCGGGAACAGTAGAACGCACCGAACAGGTTGATTTCGATCACCTTGCGCCACGCCGCGATATCGGCCTCCCAGCCAGGGGCACGCGCTCCATCGATGCCGGCATTATTGACAAGGATGTCGATTCCGCCCCAGGCCCGGTCAAGACGCTGGAACATCGCGCTGACGGAGGCCGGGTCGGAAATATCCGCCGGCACCGTCATCGCGTCGCCGCTCGCCGCCCGAATCTTGCTGGCGAGTCCGTCCGCGGCCTCGGGATGAGCGACATAGTTGATTGCCACCTTTGCGCCGGCCTCCGCCAGCCCCAGAACAATAGCCTCGCCAATGCCGGAGTTCCCCCCCGTGACCAGAGCACGCTTGCCGTCAAGCTGAACATTCATCGCGGTATCCCCCACCCTTGAATCGTTCTTCTCCCGTTTCTCGAAGAATAGCATGTGTGCCCTGGACCAGATCTCCGGGCTGTTCCTGACGTTTCCCCATAATT
>JBAIXM010000179.1:0-1790 GCA_037916615.1 Bryobacterales bacterium | reverse complement strand
CGCAAATCCCCGCTGCGGCGCCGGCCAGGGCGAGCGTGGCTCCCTGACGCAGGATCAGGCTCAGGACATCAGAGCGCTCCGCGCCCAGGGCCATGCGAATGCCAAACTCGTTTGTCCGCTGAGTCACGCTGTAACTGATGAGGCCGTACAGGCCGACTGCGGCCAGCAGAATCGCCAACGCCGCGAATAGGGCAAGCAGATTCACGGCGAACCTCCGCGGCCCGAGCGACTCCGTAATTCGGGCATCCATAGTCTTAATATCCGATACAGGCTGGTTCGCGTCTTCGTCGCGGACAGATTCGCGAACTACCTCCCCCAAGGCCGCCGGATCAGCATCGGATTTCGCAATGAAGAACCCGTAGGGTGCTTGAGTTTGATACATCGGGAAATAGTAGACACCTTTTGAGGAAGCCTGCGATCCCGAGGAGGAAGATTCTTCTCCGGTAAGCTGGTTGAATCGGATGTGCCCCACCACTCCGACTATGGTCGACCATGGATCGCGGTCGCTGTGCTGCAAGCGCTTGCCGATGGGATCCTGGCCGGGCCAGTATTCCCGCGCTAGATTTTCATCGATCACAGCAACAGGCAGCGAGCCCATGCGGTCATCATCGGTCAGAAGGCGGCCTTTACGAAGAGGAATGCCCAACGCTGTGAAATAGCCCGGAGTGACGAACCGGATGTCTCCGTGCGGGCCGGGATCGCCGGGACCCATTGGCCGCCCCTCTATCCGAAATGAAGCCGAGTAGTTGCTTCCGGTGAAGGGCAGCGGAATCCCTGCGCCGGCCGATGCGACTCCGGGCGCGTGCGATATTCGGTCCAGGACGCTTCGGAAAAACGCGATCTGCTTTTCGGGCTTATCATAGTGCGATTCAGGCAACGAGACCGCCGCCGTCAACACGCCGCCAGGCCGAAATCCCGGGTCCAGGCCCCCGATGAGTACGAGGCTCTGCAAAAGCAGTCCGGTGCCCGCGAGCAGGACCAGTGCGAGAGCGAGTTCTCCGCTAACGAGCAGCGAGCGGAAACGCTGGCGCGCCCGGCTGCCTGTGGCGGAGCGGCTCGATTCGCGCAGCACGTTGCCGGGATCGATGCGGGAAATGTGCCAGGCAGGGACGATGCTGAAAATCAGGACGGTCACGATTCCCACCCCGGCGGTGAAGAGCAGCACCCGGCCATCGAGGGGAAAAGTCACTCCCGTTGCCAGATCGCGCGGCGCTGCCAGTCGCAGCACCCGGGCCCCCATCTGCGCCACGAGCAGGCCCGCCAGGATGCCGAGCAAGCCAAGCGCCACATTCTCGCTCAACGTCTGGGCTATTAATCGAGGACGCGAGGCGCCCAGAGCGGCACGGACAGCCAATTCCTTTGATCGTACTGCCGCTTTGGCCACCAGGAGACCAGCAATATTCGCACACGCGATCAAGAGCACGAAGGCAACGGCGCCGGTAAGAATCAGGAGCGGCGCACGCAGTTCACCAAAGGCGAAGTCCGTGAGCGGCATCAGGAACATGCTCCACTGCGAGTCCTTCGCGAAGGTAGCGGCAGGATTGTCGATCACACGCGCGGAGAGAAGCGCGACGTAGGCACTCGCCTGAGCAAACGATACGTTCGGCTGTAAGCGTGCTGCGCAGAAGTAGCGCTCGCTAAATGTATTGTCGATGGCAAACTCTTCAGGCGGAAGTCCGAGCGGCGTCCACAAATCCGTTCTGGAATTAGGCCAGCGAAACTCCGGCCCCATCACTCCGATCACGCGGTGGGGCCGCTGATTAAGGAGGACCGTGCTTCCTATGACGCGA
>JBAIXM010000178.1:0-37425 GCA_037916615.1 Bryobacterales bacterium | reverse complement strand
GCTCGATCGTGCAGCCAGCGTGGCCAGTCACCGATACGAACCGCTTCCCGGCTGTGGGTAGCCTTCCAGGAGCACCGGGCAACGCTCCAACGATGCCAGATGCCAACCAGCTCCGGCCGCCGCGCGTGCAGCAGTGGAGCATCGGGCTTCAACGTGAGATTACCCGAAGCTTCGTTGTAGAGGCTTCCTATGTGGCGAATCGCGGAGTCTGGGAACAGGGAGCGGCCTTCCCGGCGAGCGGTCCTCTGGGATTCCTGAGCCAGATTTCGCCTGCGACGTTTGCAAAGTATGGCTTGTATCCTTACCCAGGAACGGGACCGGCGGGTTATAACTACAAGCCCGCAGGCCTGAACTGCGTGGCCGGGAATGATTGCGACCGCGCCTTGTTGAGCCAGTCGATCAACAGCACGGCTGTCGTTCAGAAACTGAGCGCGGCAGGCATCAGCAGCATTCTTCCGTACTCGGGTTTCCCCCTCTCAAATTCGCTGCTGAGCGCGCTTTATCCATTCCCGCAGTTCGGCGCGCTTGGACCAACGGGCTCCCCGACCGGCAACTCGAAGTACGATTCGTTGCAAGTCAAAGTCACCAAGCGGTTGTCTCACGGCCTCCAGGCGGGCGCTACGTACACGTGGGCCAAGGGCTTCATCGTCGCGACCCGGCAGGACTTCTTCAATCCGGCCGGCAACGTATGGGCTCTCCAGCAAATTCCGCCGCAAGTGTTGAACTTCAACGTAACCTACACCATCCCGAACGCTTCGTTTTTCCCGAAGTACGCCAACCTGGTCACGCGGGACTGGCAATTCGGGTTCTTCGCGAATTACCAGAGCGGAGCTTTCCTCACGCCTCCCACAAGCCCGACCTCGAATTTTTTGTCGAGCGAGGAAGTTCGCACGGGCGAGCCTCTGTACCTCAAGGACATCAACAACATTCATAGCTACAATCCGTACACGGATGTCATTCTGAATCCGAAGGCTTGGCAGGCTTGCCCGACGAACGCGACTTGTCCGGCAACGTCGACGCTATACAGCGATTTCCGGGGGCTCCGTCAGCCGCACGAGAACATCAATATCGGCCGCAATTTTCGCTTTGGAAAAGAGAACCGATACAATTTGTTCATCCGGGGTGAATTCGTGAACGCCTTTAACCGGACCTATTTGCCAAACCCGAGCAGCACGGCGAACCCGGCCGTCAATCCGACGAAGAACGGCTTGGGGATCTACACCGCTGGATTTGGAGTCATCAATGCGTATCAGGCTCCGAACACCGCTCCGGCGGCGGGCGTAGTGCCGCTCACCGGACGCACGGGGACGATCATCGCCCGGTTCACGTTCTAAGACGCTGAAACGTAATTCAAGCCCGCCGCCCGTTCAAGGCGGCGGGCTTTTTTGTTTTGGGAATTCTTAGGGTAAACGTTCGTGGGCCCTGTTGGATTCGAACCAACGACCAACGGATTATGAGTCCGCTGCTCTAACCGGCTGAGCTAAGGGCCCCTGTTACGGACGATCCCATTATCCCAGCATTTTTGTTTTTTAATCCGGGATCATGCGACCCGAAGCGGCGAGCTCACTTCGGCCACGCGGCCGCCGTGGATCTCGAGAATCATGTCACAGCTTTCGAGCGTGCTCGGGCGATGGGCGATCATGAACGTGGTGCGCCCCTGCATCAGGCGCTCCAGCCCTCCATGATGCTTCGCTCCGTGTGGGTGTCGAGCGCGCTGGTCGGCTCGTCCAGAATGCTGCATTCCGCGCTCGCCCACCACGGTATCGTATCCATCCTTGAGCGTGAGAATGAAATCGTGGGCTTGCGCCAGTCTGGCGGCTTCCAGGATTTCTATCTGCGCGACCAGTACGCCACGGTTCCGCAGGATTCCGTGCTGTTTTCCAGGTCGATTGCGGAGAATATCGCCTACGGACGGTTCCAGCAGAATCCTGCCTTCGGTGACGTCGTAGAGGCGGGCCATCAGGTTCGCGCGATCGAACGCGGCAAGTCGGAAAAAATTCTTTCCATCCAAGCCTCGCTTCTGGCCCGCGCGCATGGATTATTGCCCGGGCTCGTGCCGGATCTGCTCGGTATTGTGAACCGGTGGATGCCGTCGCCGACGCAAGACCCGGACTCGGTGAGCTCGGGAGCAGCGGCCGAAGATAGCGCCAGCAGTCTTTTTCGGGCCTTCACCGCTCTGGGCCGTAACGCAGCTCGCAAAACCAATGAAATGGCTGCGCAGCCATCCTAAAAGGGCGGCGCCAAAATTTCCAGCAAGCGGGGCGAATGTGGCGCCGGCTGCCGCCGCAGAGCACGGAACGCGAGTCAGGGGAAGCTGGCGCAGGAAGTAGAAGTTGGATCCGATTCCGCCTGGCAGCGCTATCATGAAAACTTGCCGACGGCCAAAACAGTCAGCCTGCGCGAGCAGGCCGTCAAATTTCGCGAGCACCTCGCTTCAATAAAATCGCGCACGCCGCTCGATCCGCGCGTCACGTGGTACCCCTGGCAGTCGCTCGGCCAATTGGAGGTTCTGGACGAGTTCCTTCGAGGTGATCCGGCGGGGCTCATGAACATGATCGGCCATGATCCGGTGCTCGACGTCGGTTGCGGCGACGGCGACATTTCGTTTTTCCTCGAATCCTTGGGAGTGAAGGTGGACGCTATCGACCATGCGCCCACCAATTACAACGCCCTGCTCGGAGTGCACGCTCTCAAGGAGCGACTGAAGTCCTCCATCCGGATTCACGCGATCGATCTGGATGCGCGGCCCAATCTCCCTGGCGCCAATTACGGGTTCACCGTGATGCTCGGAGTGCTGTATCACCTGAAGAATCCGTTCCTGGTGCTGGAAGCTCTGGCGCGCGCCTCGCGCTACATTTTTCTGAGCACTCGGATCGCGTCGCTCAGCCCGGATCGCAAGACGAACTTCGGCTCGCTGCCGATTGCCTACCTGGTGGAGGAATACGAGCTTAACAACGACGAGTCGAACTTCTGGATTTTCTCCGAAACTGCGCTGAAGCGCGTGGTCCGGCGCTCCGGCTGGGACGTTCTGCATTATTCGACCATCGGCCCGGCGAACGCGGCGGATCCGGTGACCTCCGCGGGCGATGCTCGCGCGTTCCTTCTCGCAAAGAGCCGGCTCGCGGCTCCGCCCAGCAGTTTCCGGCTGCTCTCGGGATGGCACGAGTTGGAGCATACAGCCTGGCGGTGGACCGACCGCGCCTTCTCTATCGAAGTACGCCCTTCTGAAGCGCTCCAGCCTGCCACGCTGCGCTTCGTCTTCCAACTGCCGGAGGTCGTATTCGCGAATACGCGGTCGCTAACTCTCTCGGTCCGCTGCAACGGCACCCCTCTTCCTTCCGCGATTTATTCCACTCCAGGCGAGCACGAATATGTCGCTTCGGTGCCGAAAGTGAATGCCGGCGCTGCGCTCGTCGAGTTCGAAATGAGCCATGCCATCGCGCCGACGGAGAAGGACCGCCGCCAACTGGGGCTGCTTGTGGATTTCTCCGGCGCCGCGCCGGTCGCCTTGGTTCAATCCTCGAGATAGCGCAGCAGCGCTTCCGCCCGGAAGGCATGGGCCGTCGCGGTTTCGCGCGTGATCCGGCCGGCGCGCGCCATCTCGGCCAGGGATTGCTCCATCGTGATCATGCCTTCCGCGCGTCCCGTCGAAATAGCGGTGTAAAGCTGGTGGTCCTCGCCTTTGCGGATGAGGTTTCGCACTCCCGTGGTCGCCGTCAGGATTTCCGTGGCAGGATAGAGCGCTCCGGTGGCTGACGGAACCAGTTGCTGCACCACCACGGCCAGCAGCGCCAGCGACAACTGCTGCCGGATCTGCGGCTGGTTGCCCGCTGGGAACGAATCCAGAATGCGGGATACCGCCTGCGATGCGTCATTCGTGTGCAGCGTCGAAAGCACCAGATGGCCGGTCTCGGCCGCTGTCAGTACGGTTGCGATCGTCTCGGGATCGCGCATTTCGCCAACCAGGATCACATCCGGATTCTGACGGAGAATGCTGCGGAGCGATCCCGCGAAATCCGGCGCATCGTGGCCGATCTCGATCTGCTCGATCACGCATTGCCGGTTGCCATGAACGAATTCGATGGGATCCTCGATCGTGACCACGTGATCGCGACGGTTTGTGTTGATCAGGTCGATGAGCGCGGCCAAGGTCGAGCTTTTCCCGCAACCGGTGGGACCCGTGATCAGGACCAGCCCCTGCTTGGCTTCCGTGACTTTGCGCAGCGTGCCAGGGAGATGGAGCGACTCGATCGTCGGGATTTTTTCGGGCAGCAGCCGGATGCTGCCGGCGACAGAGCCGCGCTGGTGATGAATGTTGGCGCGAAAACGCCCGATCCCGTCGCGGCTGAAGCAGAGATCCACGGATTTCACGCGCTGCAATTCCTGTGCCTGCGCAAGGGAAAGAAGCGGTAGCAGCAGATTCCGGGTTATTTCGGCGCTCAAGGCAGGCCCGGCCGCAGGCGCGAGCCGACCGCCGATCCGTAAGGTCACCGGCGCTCCGGCGATCAGCAGCAAGTCCGAAGCCGAGCGGCGCACTGCCTGCGCCAGTAACTGGTCCAGGGAAGCGGTGCTCGCCGCGGGGAAGCTGGGGGGAGTTCTGCCCTCCTGCCGCAGATCGCGACCGCCCGGCGCGGCGCGGTTCAGCTCCGCGACAATCTGATCCAGCTCGTCCTGATAATCGGGCACGTTACACAAACTCCGACAGCGCTTTTCCCGCAAGGCGAAACAAGGTCCAGTCGTGCATCGGAACGGCGCCGATCTTTTTGTAAAAGTTGATGGCCGGTTGATTCCAATTGAGCACGCTCCACTCCATCCGGCCATAGCCCCGCTCGCGAGCGATCGCCGCCAGACGCTTCAGGATCTTCAGTCCGATCCCCCTGCGCCGCGCGTGCGGCTTCACGAATAAGTCTTCCAGGTACAGACCCGGTTTCGCCAAAAAGGTCGAATAGTTCGTGAAGAACACCGCGAACGCGACGCATTCGGAGCCTTCATAGGCCAGCAGGACCTCCGCCACCGGCCTCTCACCGAAAAGCGTGCGGCGCAGACGATCCTCATTGGCTTCGACGATATGCGAGAGGCGCTCGTACTCGGCCAGCCCGCGGATTAGCTCAAGTATCTGGGGCACGTCGCCTTCCGCCGCAGCCACGATACGAATGTCGCTCATCTATAAAATGATAGCGGTGACCGAGGGCAGGCTCGCTATACTGGTATTCTCCCCCGGGATCGGAAGACGTTGATGCCCGCGCCCTTTGTTCATCTCCACTGCCACACGGATTACTCGCTGCTCGATGGAGCCTGCGAGATCTCGCAGCTCATGCAGCAGGTGGAAGAGCAGAAAATGCCCGCCGTGGCCATGACGGATCACGGCAACCTGTTCGGGGCCGTGGAGTTCTATAACGAAGCCAAGAAACATGGAGTCCATCCCGTAGTCGGCTGCGAGGTCTACGTCGCGCAGCAGGGACAGTCCGTCAAAACCGATTCCAATCGCTATAACCACCTGGTGCTCCTGTGCGAGAACCAGACCGGCTATCGCAATCTCATTCAGTTAGTTTCCACGGGTTACCTGGACGGTTTCTATTACAAACCGCGCATCGACAAAGACCTGCTTTCGCGCCACTCCGAAGGCTTGATCGCGCTTTCCGCCTGCCTCCGCGGCGACATTAATGAGACCCTGCTGGCCGATCGCTACGAGCAGGCCAAACAGCTCGCCAACGAGTACACCGACCTGTTCGGCAAGAAGAATTTTTTCCTGGAACTGCAGAATCACGGGCTGGAGCCGGACGAAAAAGTGCTTCCGCTGATCCACCGGCTTGCAGCCGATACCGGAATCCCGCTGGTCGCGACCAACGATTCGCACTACCTCCGCCAGGATGACGCCCGCGCGCACGAGATCCTGCTGTGCATCCAGACCGGCAAGACCATGTCGGATCCCAACCGGATGCGCTTCACCCATCCGGCGTTCTACCTCAAGACGCGCGAGGAAATGCTGGAGCTGTTCGGCGAAGTCCCCGAGGCTTTGGACCGCACCTGGGACATCGCGCAGCGCTGCCAGATCAAGCTCGATCCGATCGCCGAGCCGTTTCCGAAATTTCCGATTCCGGAAGGCCACAGCACGGACAGTTACTTCGAGTACGTCGCTCGTCAGGGATTCGAAAAACGCCGCACGCGTTTGGAAGCGCTGCGCGCGCAGGGCAGGTTGAAGCACGATCTCGCCGAATACGCCGAACGCCTGGACCGCGAGATCAAAATGATCCAGCAGATGAAGTTCTCGGGCTACTTCCTCATTGTCTGGGACTTCATTCGTTTCGCGAAGCAGAAGAGCGTCCCGGTGGGCCCCGGCCGCGGATCGGCCACCGGCTCGCTGGTGGCCTGGTCGATGGAGATCACCGATATCGATCCGCTCGAATACAGCCTGATTTTCGAGCGGTTCCTCAATCCGGAACGCATTTCGATGCCGGATATCGACATCGACTTCTGCACGCGCGGCCGCGGCAGCGTCATTCAGTACGTCACCGAGAAATACGGACGGGAGCGGGTCGCGCAGATCATCACTTTCGGAACGCTCGGCGCGCGGGCGGCCATCAAAGACGTCGGGCGCGTGCTCGACATCGGCTTCGGCGAGGTGGATAAAATCACCAAGCTGATTCCGACCATGCCGCTCAATATCAAGCTGAAGGACGCGCGAAAGGCCGAGCCCCAAATCGACGAGCTGGCCCGCAAGGAACCGCGCGTCAAGGAGGTTCTCGAAGTCGCCGAGCGCCTGGAAGGGATGGCGCGCAATGCCTCCGTGCACGCCGCCGGCGTGGTGATCGCGCCGCAGCCGCTCAAAGAGCTGGTTCCGCTCTACAAAACAAACAAGGACGAAATTGTCACCCAGTACGACATGGTTGGCCTGGAGAAGCTCGGGCTGCTCAAGATGGATTTTCTCGGGCTGACGACGCTGACCATCATCGAGGATGCGCTGAAGCTGATCGAGAAGCACCAGGGCGTGAAGCTGGCGATCGAAGACATTCCGCTCGACGACAAGAAAACCTACGAGACCGTTTTCCAGAAAGCCTATACCAGCGGCATCTTCCAGTTCGAATCCGCGGGAATGCGCGACATTCTGCGCCGATACAAACCGGATCGCCTCGATGATCTCATTGCCCTCAACGCGCTCTACCGCCCCGGCCCCATGGACATGATCGACGACTTCATCGAGCGCAAGCACGGGCGCATGGAGGTCACCTACGATTTTCCGGAACTCAAAGGCATTCTGGAAGAATCGTTCGGCGTCATCGTGTACCAGGAACAGGTGATGCAGATTTCCAACCGCCTGGCCGGATACTCGCTCGGCGAAGCCGACCTGCTGCGCCGCGCCATGGGCAAGAAGAAGGTCGAGGAGATGGCCAAGCAACGCGCTCGTTTCCTCGAGGGCGCGAAAAGCAAGGGACACAGCGGACGCAAGGTCGAAAAAATATTCGACCAGATGGCCAAGTTCGCCGGCTACGGTTTCAATAAGTCGCATTCGGCTGCGTACGCGTTTCTGGCTCTGGTCACGGCCTACCTGAAAGCGCACTATCCGCTCGAATTCATGTCGGCGCTGCTGACATCGGAATCGGGGAATACCGCCAAGGTCGTCAAGTACATCAACGAGTGCCGCGAAATGGGCATCCAGGTGCTGGCGCCCGATGTGAACTCGTCGGAATTCACGTTCACGCCGGACACGGGAGGAATCCGCTTCGGCCTGGGCGCGATCAAGAACGTGGGCGCGAATGCGGTGGAATCGATTCTTGCCGCGCGCACGGAAAGCGGCCGCTTCACGTCGCTCTACGATTTCTGCGAACGCGTGGATCTCTCTGCCGTAAACCGGAGGATGATCGAGAGCTTCATCAAGGCCGGAGCGTTCGATTCGCTGGGAGGCACGCGCGCCCAGCTCTTCGCGGTCATCGACGGAGCGATGGAAAATGGCGCCCGCGTGCAGAAAGACAAGGCCAGCGGACAGTCGGGACTCTTCGCCGATCTGGCTGCACACGGGCCCGCCCAGGCGCATCCTCTGCCTGCGGTTCCCGATTGGCTGCCGCAGGAGAAACTCGCCGGCGAAAAAGAAATGCTTGGGTTCTACGTCACCGGGCATCCGCTTGACCAGTTCACGGATAAGGTTAGCGAGCTCGCCACGCACTACACCTCCGGCCTGGAAGGCTTGCAGAAGAACACCGAAATCGCGCTGTGCGGTATTCTCACCGGCATCCAACGAAAGCGCAATAAGGAAGGCAAACTGTGGGCCGCGATGCAAATTGAAGATCGCGAAGGCACCATCGAGGCGATGGTGTTTTCGACGCAATACGAGCGCCTGCTTCCGGTGCTGAACGAAGATAAAGCTGTTCTGGTGCGCGCACTGGTTCTGCCGGAAGAAAACGCGCCGCCCAAGGTGTCCGTGCAGGACATCATCCCGATGGAAAATGCGCGCGTGAATCTTCCGTCGCTAATCTCGATCCGCTTTCCCGTAAACGGAGCGACCGTGAACGGAGCCACCGATGCCGATCGCGCTACAGCGCTCTCGCAATTGTTCGCGCGCAAACCGGGACCCACCGAAGTCCGCCTGCGTCTGGAAAAGCGCCGTGATTTCTCGGTTATCCTGGACGTACCGGCGAAGGTCCGCCCCGATAAGGAATTCTGCGCCGAGCTGACACGCATTTGCGGACCCGAAGCGCTGGAAGTACTCGCGAGCGAATGAGCGCAACCCTACCGACCGAAACCAATCCGAGCTGGGAACGCGTGCAACTCGCGCGTCACCCCAAGCGTCCCCACGCGCTCGACTATATCCAGCGGCTGTTCACGAATTTCGAAGAACTGCACGGCGACCGCGCCTTCGGGGACGATCACGCGATCGTTGCCGGCCCCGGCTGGTTCGACGATTGTCCGGTGATGGTCATCGGCCAGCAGAAAGGCCGCGATACCAAGCAGAAGCTGTATCGCAATTTCGGAATGCCCAAGCCCGAGGGCTACCGCAAATCGCTGCGTCTGATGCAGCTTGCGGCGAAATTTTCCCGTCCGGTCATCACGCTGCTCGATACCATGGGCGCGTACCCGGGAATCGACGCCGAGGAGCGCGGCCAGGCCGAAGCCATCGCCCAGAACCTGCGCGAAATGTCGCGCCTGCCTGTGCCTGTGATCGTCGTGGTGATCGGCGAAGGCGGCAGCGGCGGAGCTCTGGCCTTAGGCGTCGGCAACCGGATTTACATGCTCGAAAACGCCGTTTACAGCGTGATTTCGCCCGAGAGTTGCGCGGCGATTCTCTATCGCGACGCCAGCAAGGCCCCGCGTGCCGCGGCAGCGCTCAAGATGACCGCCAGCGATCTGCTCGAATTCGGCGTCATCGACGGAATCGTGCCGGAGCCAGGCGGTGGTGCGCATCTTGATCCAGAGCAAGCCGCCGAATCGCTGCGAACCACGTTGCGCAGCGCGCTGGCCGAGCTGTCCGGGAAGCATCCCAAAAAGCTCATCGACGAACGCTACGAAAAATTCCGGCGCATGGGCGCGCTGTTCACGCAAAACGCATGAAGAAACCTGTTCTGGCCGGAATTATTTTTGTTCTGATTGTGCTCGCGGTGATCGTGTACTCCTCGATGAATCTGGCCAAGTACCGCGTCGAGGTGTGTATGCAGTTCAACGGCCGCACGAATTGCAAGACTGCCTCCGCGGCGACCGAGGAATTCGCGCAGCAGGCCGCCGTGACCAACGCCTGCGCCGAGATCGCGTCCGGCGTCACCGAAACCGTGGCCTGCGGGCAGACGCCTCCCGTTAAAGTCACCCGGCTCAAGTAGGAGGCGGGCCTGGCCCCCTCGATTGCCCGATTGGCTCGATATCCGTTGGAATATCCGTCAGCCTCGTGAGCACCTTCCTGTACTCTGTAATAATAATCTCAAAGAGATCGCGCATGCCCAGCAACATCGGAAAAGATCGCGTCAAGCCTAACTTGGTCCGGGCTTGGTTTGATACGGTCCTGAATCCCTTGATTTGGGGACTGCGCACCGAGGTCGACCTAGTGGAGCGCGGCAATTTCACTTGGCGTTGTCATTCCCGTAGGTTCGCATCGTTAGCGCCGGTCCGCTCGCTTGTCGCGGCCGAAGCCTGGGATAACCTTGATCAGTTCCTCGCTCTCTATCCCAACATCAAGCACCTGATGGACCGGCACGACCAGAAGCTTGACGAATTGCACGCCCGTGTTTCCGCGTTCTTCGATGACCTTATAGGTCAACCAGCATTTATAAGCGCGTTACGGAAGCGCGGCATTGAAGGTGCAGGAACCGTCCCAGATCCCCTTGCTGATTATGCAGCCGAGTATTTAGCGAACAGTATCGCCCACCTGCCGGACTACTATTCGACCGCTGAATTCTGGAACGCCCACTCCGGTGAGTTTTTCGAGCTTCGGGAGCGCGACCCGGAACTGGTTGTCCGCTACGGAATCACTGACGCCAGCGTAGTATGGCTAGCTCAGCGGGAGCACGCGACGCTCCTCACGGATGACAAGGAGCTGTATGGTGCGCTTCCGTCCGATCCGCAATTCAGCATCGTCTTGACCGAGCACTGCTTGTGAGCGGGAGAAGCTGCCCCTAGCTCTTCTCGATCCGCATCCCGTAGAAGGACCGCCACACGAAGAACAGCGCCACCAGCAGGAAAATCACTGCCAGCGTCATGGTGAAGCCGGCCCCGCGATCCTTGGTCCAGGAAACCGCCAGCGATACCGCCAGCACGCCGAACAGCGTGGTGAACTTGATGATCGGGTTCAGCGCCACCGACGACGTATCCTTGAACGGATCGCCCACGGTGTCGCCCACCACGGTCGCGTCATGCAGCGGCGTGCCCTTGGCTTTGAGTTCGACTTCCACGATCTTCTTGGCGTTGTCCCAGGCGCCGCCGGCATTGGCCATGAAGATGGCCTGGTACAGTCCGCTCAGCGCGATCGAGATCAGGTAGCCGATGAAGAAGAACGGCTCGACAAAAGCGAACGCCAGCGTGATGAAGAACACGGTCAGGAAGATGTTGAACATCCCCTTCTGAGCGTACTGGGTGCAGATTTCCACCACCTTTTTCGAATCGCTCACCGACGCCTTGGTCGCGCCTTCGAGCTTGATATTCGCCTTGATGAACTCCACCGCCCGATAAGCGCCCGTGGTGACCGCCTGGGTCGACGCGCCGGTGAACCAGTAGATCACCGCGCCGCCCGTGATCAGGCCGAGCAAAAACGGCGGGTACAGAATCGAAAGGTTTCCTACGTTTTTCAGGTGATCGGTCAACAGAATGATAATGGCGAAAATCATGGTCGCCGCGCCCACCACGGCCGTGCCGATCAGCACCGGTTTGGCTGTGGCCTTGAAGGTATTGCCGGCTCCATCGTTTTCTTCCAGATGATGCTTGGCCTTCTCGAAGTCCACGTCGAAGCCGTAGGTCTTCTTGAGGTCGTTCTTGATATTAGGGAGCGTTTCGATCACGCTCAGCTCATATACAGACTGCGCGTTATCGGTCACCGGCCCGTAGGAGTCCACCGCAATCGTCACCGGCCCCATACCCAGGAATCCGAAGGCCACCAGTCCGAAAGCAAAAACCGCGGGCGCGAGCGGAATCACGCTTTCCATGCCCTGCGTGCTGACTCCGTAGGCGATCGCCATCAGCGCCATCATGGTGGTGCCCAGCCAAAACGCGCTGAAGTTGCCAGCCACGAAGCCCGACAAAATATTTAAGGACGCCCCGCCTTCGCGCGACGAAGTCACCACTTCGCGAACATGGCCCGATTCGACCGACGTGAACACTTTGACCAGTTCCGGAATAATCGCTCCGGCCAGCGTGCCGCAAGTGATGATGGTGGAAAGCTTCCACCACATGGACGGATCGTTGCCCAGATCCGGAATCATCAGGTAGGAAAGCGCGTACGTCGCGCCGATCGAGATGAACGATGTGAGCCATACCAGCGACGTCAGCGGCGCTTCGTAATTCATCTTGTCCGCGTTCTGATACCGGGCCTTGGCGATCGCTTCGTTGATGAAATAAGAAAGCCCGCTGGCGATGATCATCATCACGCGCATGGCGAAGATCCAGATCAGCAACTGCACCTTGGTGATGTCATTGTTCACCGCCAGGATGATGAAGTTGATCAGCGCCACGCCCGTCACACCGTAAGTTTCGAAACCGTCGGCCGAGGGCCCTACCGAATCGCCCGCGTTATCGCCCGTACAATCCGCAATCACGCCCGGGTTGCGTGCGTCGTCTTCCTTAATCTTGAACACGATCTTCATCAGATCCGCGCCGATATCCGCAATCTTTGTGAAGATGCCGCCCGCCACGCGCAGGGCCGCCGCGCCCAGCGATTCGCCGATCGCGAATCCGATGAAGCACGGCCCGGAATACTCGCCCGGAACGAATAACAAGATACACAACATGATGAACAGCTCTACGCTGATCAGCATCATGCCGATGCTCATGCCGGCCTTGAGTGGAATCGCGTAACACGGAAAGGGCTTGCCGCGCAGGCTGGCGAACGCCGTACGCGAGTTGGCAAACGTGTTCACCCGGATGCCGAACCAGGCCACGCCATAGCTGCCCGCGATGCCGATCAGGCTGAACGCCAGAATGATCAGCACCTGGAACGATGCCAAGTGGCTCAGTACCCCGAAGTACAGAACGATAATCGCCCCAATAAAGATCTCCAGGATCAGCAGGAACTTGCCTTGGGTCAGCAGGTACGTCTTGCACGTCTCATAGATCAGCTCGGAGATTTCGAGCATCGAGGCATGCACCGGCAGATTGCGCAGGTGCGTATACATCATGAGGCCGAAGATCAGCCCGAGCACACTTACGCCGAGTCCGCCCAGCAGGAGTTCGCGGCCGCCGAGTCCTCCGAAGAAGGTCACCGTGCCGAGATCCGGTATCTTGATGTCGGCTTCGCCCTGAGCCAGCAGCGGCAAGCCCGCCAGGGCCAGCATCGCCAGCAGAAACAGCGGCTTCATGCATCTGCGCAGGACAGACAACGAGGTCAGAAACATCCAGGAAACCCTCCAAATTGGGTACGAGAGAGAACCCGTTCCGGAGAACGCGGAACGGTCATTTGGCTACGATACCGCAACAAACGCTGTGTTTGCAACAAAAGCCGGTACGCTCAGTACGATCGTTTCAGCGGGCCGAGCAGGCATTCGGGCTCCAGCCTGCTGCATCCTTTTGTTTCTTGAAGTTAGTGCTGGTGACGAAGGGCTCCGTCAAGTTCTGCGGATCCTCGACAATCGTGGTCACCACAAACCAGGTGTCGCCATTCCGCTCCACCGAAAGGTCGAAGAATTCCTTCAAGACCGTGTTCGCGCTGTAAGGCGGGCCGTTTTTTCGCAAATACCCGGGGCGAAGCTGCGTCGTGGCCACTTCGAGCGACCGGCCCCGCGCGCCTTCGCGCGTCGCTCCTAAGCCCTGCTGCGGCGAGCCTGATCCTCGCAGCGGCTGCTCCCACTGCGCGACCGAATATCCTTGCCACGATGGTTGACCGCCCTGTGCCGGCTTGCCGCCGAAATGCAGGAGCCGCGTCTGCGTGCCCTGGTCGGCATCGATCTGAAGCGTGTTGTCGTCCGCCCAGGTGATGTGCAGCCGTCCTGGAATCCGCATCAGCGCCGGCGCACCATAGGACCTGCACTGCTCGCCCGCCGATTCGTCTTTGGCCGGATCCCAGGCCTCGCCGATCTTGCGGCCTTCGGGCGTCAGCGGAATGCTGGCGAAATCGCCTTTCGCCGGCGTCACCATCCTCCAGCGCCAGTCTTCAGTCACCACCGACACCCAGTATCCTGTGAAATCCACGGGCGCGCCTTCGCGCGCGCTTCGCGGCGGTTTCGGTTTGGCCGGAGGAGGCCCGAGTTGGGCATATGCAGTCGCTATCGCCGCCCACGCCAGCAGATACTTCCTCACGGCTTCCTCGCGCTCAGACTCTTGTAGACCGCTTCCACAAACACATCCGGCGATCCAGAATATTGCGTATCGTAATCGCGGCTGGGTTTAGCGGCTTTCACCTGCTCGAGTGTCATGCCCTTCCTGATCATGTCCTGCACGCGATCCCGAATGATGGTCACCATGTCGCGGAACTCCACCACGTCGGCTTCATCGCACAGCCGCCCGTGGCCCGGGATTACTCGCGTCCCGCCCTCTTGATACTTCCCGGCCACGGCCATCTCCAGGATCCAGTTCAGCCCGTCGATCAGACCTTGCACGCTGCCGCCGTTCGCCAGATCGATCACCGGATATTTGTCGGGCGTGAAGATATCACCCACGCTCAGCACATCCGACCTGCGAAACAGCACGACGCTGTCGCCATCCGTGTGCGCGGCAGGCATGTGATACACCATCACGGGTTCGCCATTGAACAGAAAATCCTTGGGCGATCGGAAGTAGGTATCGTTCACCGTGGCGGCATCGGCCACGCGATCCTTCGGCGCTCCGCTGGCTACCAGGCGGTTCAGCACGTTCTCGTGCACCACCACCCGCGCCCTCTGGCTCGCATCCGTCGATCCGCCCAGCCGGATCAGCGCCTCGTTCCCGCCCATGTGATCCGCGTCAACGCTGGTATTGATCACCCAGATAATCGGCCCATCGGACAGCTTGCGGATCGCGGCCATCACCTGAGGCGCGGCAGCGGCTGTCTGCGTGTCCACCACCACGATGCCTTCTTTGCCTATCTGAACCGTAGTATTGCCGCCTGGACCCACCAGCATCGAAACATTTCCCTGCACAGGAAGAATACGCACTTCCTGAGCGCACAGGAGCGCGGCGGAGAAACCGGCGGCCGCAAGCAGTCGTCGCATGTTCATCGCAACTGGCAATCGAACAGCGTTGTGCAAGTGCAATAACGATCGCACTTGGAAGGCGCTTTGTAGTCCGTCAACTTCTGCCGGTATTCCGGATACAGCGTCTCCGCCCCGCCGCGGGTCGCTTCATAGGGGATTCCGTACCATTCCGAGATCTCGCGCAGATATGGATTGGTGCCCGGCAGATGATGCGGCACTACGCCCGCGGGCTTCGGCAGCTCCGGAGCGTGTTCGCATCCAAAGATGCCGATGTGCTGCCCCGGATCGATATACCAGTTGTCGCTGCGCACCAGCGGCTCAGTAAGGAAAACCGGATCGTCGATCACCGTAACTACCGTCAGATAATCTCCATGCCGCATCCAATGCTCGGTGACCGTTGCCTGATCGCTGCGCGGTACGCCGTTGCGCCGGATGTAGTTCTCTTTGAGATGCGTCGTGGTGATGGTGAGCATGTTGCCTTCCCACACGCCGGTCGAAAATCCCTGCCAGGTGTGCGGAGCATAGTCGGGGGGATGCGCGCGGCCATCCATATAAATAGTCCGCTCGCTGTCCCATGCGAGCATGTGGGTGTGGAACGCGATCAGCCGCTGCGTCGCCTGGTCGATCTCGCGCCACACGCGCATGTTCCCCAGCCCGCGCATCGAGTAGTCGGAGCCGTGGGGACGGCATTGATACTGTTCGACCACGGAAATCCGGTCTGCGTCCCAGCTATCGGCGCGCAGACGGGCGGCGTCATTGATCGGAAGCTCGGTGTAGTCGCCCAGCTCGGGGCCAGGCAGGCGCTCGGGCCCGTCCTCGTGGTACAGGGGCGCCCACTCTCCCGAAAAATCGGCTTGCCCGAATGCCGCTGTTGCCAGAAGAATCGCTGGAAGCGCCAGCAGCACAGGCTTGCTCATGCATCGCATTATATGCGTTTGGCGCTACAATCATCCCCATGGCCTCTTCGAAACTCCGGACCGTGGACCCAGATGTCACCGTGGTGGAGCTGAGCGGGCATCTGCACCTGGGCAACGAGCTCATGAGCATCGAGAATTCCGTCAAGCGCGCCATCGACGGCGGCGCGCGCAAGCTGGTGATCGATGTCGCGCGGCTCGACTACATCGATAGCGCGGGCATCGGCATGCTGGTCGCCTGCAACGGCCAGATCGATAAAGCCGGAGGAAAGATGCGCATCGCCGGCGCGCAGGGAACTGTAGCGAAGGCGTTTGAGGTGGTCCACATGGACCGCATTACATCGCTCGATGCGGATGTCGAAGTGGCCTTAGGGAACCTGTCCGCGGGCAGCGCCGGCGCTTAGAATCCCGATTTTGTTCGCCGAGATCCAGCTTTCCTTTCCTAATCCTCAGCACGGATGAGCTATGGCACTCAGTGCTATAGAATAGAAAAGGATGCAGCGTGCGAATCTTCAAATCCAGGTTCGCTAAGAGTCAGCGGGCGAATATCAATGACGATGAGACGCAACAGTTCAAGGAGGCTGCGAAGATCGTCCTGTCATTAACGGAGAACGAACTCGCCGAGCGATTGGAGCGAGGCGACTTTGTGGAGGCAAAAAGCGAATGAGCAAAAAGTACAAGAGCGATGCCATGGCGGCCATCCATGAAATGAGGCAGGACCTGCACGTTGGCGGGGTCATCGGCAAGCGGACGATGCGGCGTTTCGATGATGCGTGCCTTACGCCGATCCGGCCATTGAAACCTAAAGAAATCAAGGCGATCCGGGAGAGAGAACATGTCAGCCAAACCGTTTTCGCCAACTACCTGAACGTGACGAGCAGTCTGGTCAGCAAGTGGGAGCGCGGCGAAAAGCGTCCTTCCGGAGCCTCGTTGAAACTGCTGTCCCTGGTCGAAAAGAACGGCCTCGCCGCCGTTGCATAATTCAGATTAAACGCGTGCCAGCTCGTCTGATTTCCTTGTCGATTTTTTTGTTCCGGCCTTACCAGCTGTTTTCAAAACCGCGCGATCTTTGGCGCCTACCAGGACTGTCCGTTCGCTTGTCTTACGATTCAGATCAAGCCAGATCACACTTTTGACTATCGTCTCGATGGCGATCTTTACAATGACGAACGGTACAGCGGAACTTGGTCGTACGTCGCGGAAAACCAAATGCGCGCGATCATCCCGCCGAAGGTACCAGAGGTTCATGAGAGCACTCATGCGGACAAAAATCGTTTTCGCATTACCGTGGTGGATGATTCGGTGCGACCATTCAACACGCGCTAGTAGTCCCTGCAGGAGCTTCACAGGAACTGACTTCTCGCACCAATCGTGACGGACTCGCCGTCATCCCCCGCTGCGATGTGTTCGAGTTAAGGATGTCGGGTTTCCAGGATGTCCACTATCGCCCAGTGAACCAAGAATCGAACGAGTTTACGGTCACGATTCCGGTGTCGTCCTTGGCGATAGATGAAATATGGCAAGTCACGAGGGCGCTTGTACATTGCCAAGGCAAATGCGTCGACCCACAAGCAGTCGTATCTTCGAAGGCTAAGCGTCGCCGAAGAGAAGAAAAGCTTTCCCTAGGTGAGGGCCATCGCCCTAATTCGCCGAACCCGCCTTCCCCCACAGCTTCTTGCTCGCGATCGCCGCGCCTTCGGCCAGAGACTTCAGCTTCATCCATCCCACCGACGGATGCACCGGACCGAATCCCGCGAACGTCCCGAACCCGCAATCGCTGCCCGCGAGGATCCGCTCGCGCCCGAGCACCTCGGCGTAACGCAGAATCCTCTGCGCCACCACTTCCGGATGCTCCACGAAATTGCTGGTGGTTTCCACCACGCCCGGAACCAGCACCTTGTCCGCCGGCAGCTTGTGCGTCTTCCAGATTTCCCACTCGTGCGCGTGGCGCGGATTCGCGCCTTCCAGCAGGAACGCCATCGGCTTGGCTTTCAGAATGATCGGAAGAATCTTCGTCAGCGCAATATCGTGCGTATGCGGGCCTTCGTAATTTCCCCAGCACACGTGCATCCGCACGCGATCCGAAGGAACATTCGCCAGAGCATGATTCAGCGCCTCCACCTGAATCTCTGCATTCCGCAAGAATCCCGCTTCGTCCAGATTCTTGAACCGCGAATGGCGGCCCATCGCCAGATCCGGGCAATCGAGTTGCAGCAGCAAGCCCGATTTCACGATCTCCTCGTACTCCGCGCGCATTCCCTCCGCAACAGCAGTCATGTATGCCTGATGCGAAGGATAGTATTCGTTGGGCTGAAACACGGCCACCGTGCCCGGCGAGACCGAGTTCATGAATCCCTCCGTCACGTTCGCCTTCGCCAGCGCGGCTCTCATCCGGGCGATATCTTCCTTCACCGGTTCGAGCGATTTCACTTTGATCTCGCCCTTGCACACGGGACGCTTGTAGGTGGCGGAATGCCCTTCGCGCACCAGCTTGTCGCGATAATCCGGAAAATCGTCCAGATCCTGCGGCGTGGGGCGCTGCGAATCGCCCTCGAACCCGGTCAGCCGGTGACGAATATAGGTCGCATAGCTGATCTTGCTCTGCTCGCCGTCGCTCGGAATGTCGACGCCAACTTCCACTTGTTTGCGGATTACATCATCGACGGCGCGGCCAACAGTGGCTTCGAATTTAGCTGCATCGATGGGCTCTCCGCGATCCTGCGCGAAGATCAAATCGACCACATCCTGCGGGCGCGGCAGGCTGCCGACGTGGGTCGTAAGAATGCGGTCGGTGCTCAGCTTCATCTGGGGATATCTCCTTGCGTTTCGCGATTCTACGCGGCGATTTCGCAGCGCAACGTCTGAGGATATCATGGAGCGCCCGCGGCGGTTCGCGCCGAAACGGATTCCCTGCCGAGCCATCCAATAAGTTAGAGGTACCCAGCGTGAGCGTTCTAGCCGAGTTCTTCAAAGGCTCCGAAACGCACATGGGCGTGTTCGCGCCGCGAGGTTACGTGATCGCGCTCTTCCCCGATCTGCAAGTCGCCGAAAGAGCCGAACGGGCTTTGCTCGGGGCCGGCTTCCCTGCCGACGAGGTGATCGCCGTTCCGGGGCAGGACGTCGTGAACCTGGTCAAGGAAAACGCCCACAAGACCGGCGTGGGCACCATGGTCATGCAGGGCCTCTCGCGGATGTTCGAGACCGAGGAGGTCTACGCCGACCACGATTTCGAGTTGGCCTCGCGGGGCGCCGGATATCTGGCCGTCCGCGCCCCGAGCGATGCCCGCAAGCACCAGGCCTGGAAGATGATTGAGCCGTTCCAGCCTATCGTGGCTCGCCATTACTCCCTGTTAGGCGTCGAGCATCTAAAAGGCGAAACCTAGACTTCTTTTTGCGATACACTTGGCTGCTGAACCGCAGCCATGCCCAGCGAATCCCCGGATCAAGCGCGGGCCGATGCCGCTCGAAGGCGTACTGCAATACGCGATCCAGATCGCCGACGCGCTCTCCGCGGCGCACTCCAAAGGCGTTATCCATCGGGATCTGAAGCCCGGCAACATCATCGTCACGCGAAGCGGCATCAAGGTTCTCGATTTCGGCGTGGCCCAAATGGCGCCGGCTCCAGCCGGTGATCCGGAGAATTCGCCGACCATCTCACTAGCTACGCAAACTGGCATCATCCTTGGCACTCTGCACTATATGTCCCCGGAGCAGGCCGAAGGCAAAGACGCCGACGATTTCGCAATATCAGCCGCACGCCCCTCGCGCACTCGACCGCGTGGTCCGAAAATGCCTGGAGAAAAAGCCCGCCGACCGCTGGCAATCGGCGCACGATCTGAAGCCGACGCTCGAGCTGATCGATCTCGCCGCGCCCGCCGCCGCATCGGCCAGTACAAGTGGGGCAGGCTTTCAGCCTGCGCCGGGCTTCAGCCCGGCTCGAAAGTGGCTCTGGCCTGGGGCGGCCGCTGGTCAGCGTGGTCGAAGCCGTGTCGCGCTAAGCGGATTTAGCGCGATTCGAGTTGTCTGAGGCGGACGTCCAGCAACTCCTCAACCCGGCGGAGCTCGGCGCGCCACAGATTGCGCATGTCATCGAAGCGCTTTTCGATCGCTTCGAGGCGAGCGTAAACTGCTTCAAACTTAGCGTCGATGCCCTTGAATCTGGCGTCGATCGCGCTGAATCTGGCCTCAAACTTGGCTTCCATGGCGCTGAACTTTGAGTTCATCAGCGCCACCAGCAGACCGATCAGCGTCGCGTTGAACAGCAGCGGAATCCCGATGGCAAGATAAAGTAGTTGGTTCGTCACCAAGAGGAAGTGCGCTCCGCTTGAGATTATTCTCCCACGAGAGCGCTGGTTGCTGTGCGGGCTGTACCCTTTGCGCCTCGCCGGAACGCCCCTACGAGTAGAGGGTACAATCAAAACCGCATGTCCCCGGCGCCGCCGCAGAAGGTCGGACCTTACGAAATCCTCGCGCCGCTTGGCTCGGGCGGCATGGGGCAGGTGTTCCGCGCCCGCGACCCGCGCCTCAACCGCGAAGTCGCCCTCAAGCTTCTTCCGCCCGAATACAGCTCCGATCCCGTCCGCAAACAGCGATTCGAGCAGGAAGCGCGCGCTATCGCCGCGCTCAATCACCCCGGAATCGTCAGCATCTACGACGTCGGCGAAGGCTGGATGGTCACCGAACTCGTGGAGGGCGATACTCTGCGCGCCGCGCTGCAAAGCGGCGAGCTCACGATCCTGCAAGTGGTCGATATGGGAGCGCAGATCGCCGACGCACTGGCGGCCGCGCACGAAACCGGCATCAGCCACCGCGACCTGAAACCCGAAAACGTAGTGCTCACCCGGGATGGCCGCACGAAAATCCTCGATTTCGGCCTGGCCAAGATCGTCCCGCCGCTTTCTCCCAATCTAAAACCCGAGGATCGCAGTACCCTGACCAGTCCCGGCGTGCCCACGGGAACGCCGGGCTACATGTCGCCCGAGCAGGTCCGCGGCCAGGAATCCGATTACCGCTCCGATATCTTCAGCCTCGGCCTGATGCTCTACGAGCTGCTGGCGGGGAAGCCTGCGTTTCAAGCCGAGTCCGCGGTTGAAGTCATGCACGCGATCGTCACGGAAGAGCCGCCCGAGTTGCCGGCGAACGTGCCCGACGGTCTGCGGCGGATCATCAAGCGCTGCATCGAAAAAAAACCGGCGCAGCGTTTTCAATCCGCGCGCGATCTGGCCTTCGCGCTGCGTTCCTTCGCCGGACTCTGGGCCTCCGGGGCCGCTGCCGCGGTCGGCTTGCCGGCGCGACGCCGCTCGCTCTGGCCCGCCGTGGCGATGGCCGCGCTCGCCGTCGCGGCAGTCTTCGCCCTTCTCTGGCTCCGCCAACAACTGGTGCGCGATATTACCTCGTATCGCTTTCATCCGTTCGCATTCACCGAGGCTCAGGAATCTTCGGGAGTCTGGTCGCCGGACGGCCAGAGCGTGGCGTTTCTCGAGCAGTCCGCTGAGGGAACGCGGCTGATGGTGCAGTCCGTCGACGCACCCACGCCGACGGCGTTAGCCGCAGCGTCCAGCCAGCCGCAGCTTCCTGCGTGGTCGCCGGACGGCAATCGGATTTATTTCCTCGCAATGGGCAGCGTCTTCGCCATCAGCCGCGCCGGAGGCCAGCCGGAACGGATTCTGACCAACGCAATCGCATTCCACCTCTCGCGCGATGGAAAGACTGTGGCCTTGTGGAGACGCAACGATGACACACAAGGACAGCGCTACTCGGTGTGGATCTCATCACCGCCGGGAACGGAGCCTGTGCCGTACAAAGACGGTCCGTTCACGCGCACGCCGTTCACTCCGGTCTATCTGCAATTTTCTCCAGACGGAAAATCTCTGTATCTTTCGATGTACACCGACTTCGGATCTGAGATGTGGCTCTTGCCCTTCCCGGCCGGAAGCGGGACTCCGCGCCGGATTTTCGAGAAGGCCGCCTGGAACCGTCCCGCGCCGGCTTCCTGGCTTCCGGACGGTCAGCGCTTGGTGTTGGCGGGCAACCCTGTGCCTGCCAGCGGGACCACATTGTGGCTGGGCGACACGCGCGACGAATCTCTGAAGCCTCTGCTCGCCGGCCCCGGCGGCGGGCAAACGCTGCCTTCGGTCTCCCCCGACGGTTCGCGGCTGCTGTTCACTCGAATTCAAGTCGATCGCGATATCGTCGAATTGCCGCTTGATGGGTCTGAGCCTCGTACGTTGCTAGCCACCAGCCTGCCCGAATTTGCACCGACATGGTCGCCCAACGGCGATCAGTTCGCCTACCTCACTCGCCGCAACGGCACCGATGAGCTGTGGGTGCGCAGCGCCGAGGGAAATTTCGACCGTCCCGTGGTCACTGCTAAAGAGTTTCCTACGCTCGAAGCGCTGCTCAGCCCCGTTTTTTCGCCCGACGGATCGCGCATCGCCTATACCGCGCTGTTGGCCGCCACGGCTCGGCGCCGGAGTCTGGCGATTTCCCCCGCGTCCGGAGGGGCCCCCACCATCATCGCCGACGGATATGCGCCCACCTGGTCCCCGGACGGCAGCAAAATCGCGTTTCTCTGGATCAAGCCCGACGGCACGATTCCCGTGGCCACCGTCTCGGTGGGCGGCGAGCCAAACGCGATCATTTCGGGCGTTCCGGGATTAAACGGGCCTGAATGGTCTCCTTCGGGGAAGTGGATCGCTGTCTCCACGTTCATGGGCGTAATCCTCGTCTCTCCCGACGGACAGGATACGCGCATGCTGCCTGCGCCCAACATGCCTGCCCTGGCGTGGTCCAAAGACAGCAAGACGCTTTACGGACTCGCTTACAATGCCGATCCGCCCAGCCTGAAGGCCCTGGATGTGGCGTCAGGATCGGTACGGACGCTCGGCGAGTACCACACCCGTTTCCAGCCGTTACCGCTGATCGAAAACAGCTATACCGGGAGTACGCGTATCAGTCTGGCACCGGACGGGAAAAGTGTCGCAGTGGGAACGGCCACCAGCCAGGCCGATCTATGGGTCCTCGACGGCGCGCTCAAATAATAGAGCTATTCTAGAAGTGTTAACCCGCCCTTGGGGACCCGCGTCCAAGAACTCGGTGACCATTGTGAAAATTGCACGATTTCTGTCTTTCGCCGCTCTGATTGCGGCTTCCACCTATCCCGCCGTGGCGGTGGATTCTGTCGTCTGGGACAACAACGGTAACGGGCTGCTGACCGGAACCTATAATTTCCGCGAAGTCATGTGGCGGAATAACGCCGACCTGCATCGCGTCGCGATTTACGGCACGTTGACGTTTGATGGAAGCGGCCATTACGGCCTTAGCTCTCAGGTAATGGACTCAAACGCCAGCGCTCCGCAGCCGTTCTCGACTACCGGAGCGTACCGCATCGCGGCCAGCGGCATGGGTTTCATGGACGATCCGGTGCGGAACAGCGCCGGCAGCGCGAGCAGCGTCGTTTGGGGGCTCGTTTCCAACGGGATCTTCATCGGCAGCAGCACCGATGACCGCATGAACACGCTGTTGATTGCGGCGCTGGCTCCTGCGAGCGCGCCGACCAACGCCACCTTCAATGGCAGTTACCAGGTCGTAGGGGTGAATTATCCCACCACGAACCTGGCCCAACTGCGCGATATGTTTTTCCCGCTAAATCCCAACGGGCAGGGTAGCCTCGGCACGGTGAACCTGACTGGCCTCATCGGAACCGGCGGGTCGACCGTCACCCAGACCGTGAACAGCGCCACGTACTCGGTTGTCAACGGGGCCGTGATTCTCTCGTTCGGCGGATCGCTGGTCACGCAAAACCTGATTGCGGGCGATATTCAGTCCTATCTCTCCGCCGATGGCAACTTGTTTTTCGGCGGATCGGCAACCGGCTGGGACATGGTCGTGGGCGTGCGTTCCTATTCCGGAAATGTCCCCTCCGACGCGCTCAAAGGGATGTACTACCAGGCAGGAGTGGACGTGACCCCGGCCCAAGGTTTTAACACACTGGCGTCTTATTACGGAGCTTTCTCGGCTTTCTCGGGCACCATTGTCGGTCATCAGCGCGTCCTCACCGGCTTCGACCCATCGCAGGCCTACACGCCCTTCGATTACACCTACTCGGATCTTTTCACGCTGGACGCCACGGGTAGCCACGACGATTTTCTGGGCCTTCACGACATTCTCGGAGCCAACGGCGCGATTCAGATCGGCTGGGGGAACCAATCGCGCATTGGCATCAATATTTCCCTGAAGGCCCCCGCCTTCAACGGATCGGGCGTGTTCCTGGATCCCACTGGTGTGGCCAGCGCCGCTAGTTCCGCGCCGTTTACGGTGGGCGTTTCCCGCGGCGGCTTCATCGCCTTGTATGGAAGCAATCTGGCTTCGACCAGCGCGCAAAACGCATCTATGCCCAAGACGCTCGCCGGCGTCCAGGTGCTGATCAACGGCCGGCCGGCGCCGGTTTACGTAGTGAGCCCTGGATTCGTCTCCGCGATTGTGCCGTTCGAAACCACGGGAACCGTCGCGTCCATCCAAGTGGTCAACAATCAGGTCAGCTCGCCGGTTCGCACCGTGCGGCTGAACGACAGCACACCTGGCATCTACACCAATCCCGCGGGCGGCGTGGGCATCGCGATCGCGCAGCACGTTCAGGATGGCTCCTACGCGGTCATCACGCGGCAGAACCCGGCTAAACCGGGAGAAACCGTTTTGGTGTACGTCGACGGCTTGGGGGACGTCAATCCGACGGTTCCAACCGGCGTGGCCGCCCCCACCAGTCCCCTCAGCTACGCTGCGACCCAGCCGATCGCCGTGGTGGACGGCGAGCAGGCCACGGTCGGCTTCGCGGGGCTGGTGCCCACCCTGATCGGCGTATACGCCATGACCGTCACGATTCCCAGCGATATAGCCCCTGGCGATGTCTACCTGGACATTTCTCTGCCTGACGCCTACACGACCGAGGCCCAGATCCCTGTCGGTACCAGCAGCCTGGCGAACGGGGCGTCCCAAACCAGCACATCCCAGCAGGCGCCCCGGCCCAGGCACCCGGCCGCGCAGATTCCAGGCAACCTGCGCCGCTTCCCAACCCGCTAAATTCCTGGAACCCAGGGGCCTTGACACGCATCCGAAAACCAGGGCTAATGAAGATTAAAGGGAGCTAATTCCATGTCGAGGACCCTGGCCGCTATTCTCCCGGTTTTCCTGCTGGCGATTCCCAATCTCCATGCGCAGGCCGTTATCTCTGCCCGCTCGGGAATGGTGAATTTCGTCGAGGGACAGGTGCGGATCGCCGAACAGCCTGTGAAGCTCGATGGCGCGATCTTTCCCGAGGTCAAAGTCGGCCAGACCCTGACGACGCAGGCCGGGTTTGCCGAAGTCCTCCTCACTCCGGGCGTTTTCCTCCGCCTGGATCGCAATTCTTCCTTTCGCATGATCGCCAACAAGCTGACGGATACCCAGGTGGAAATCCTCAGCGGGTCGGCGCTGGTGGAAGCCAACGAAATTTTGAAGGACAACCGGATCTCCGTGAAGATGGGCGATTCGGAAACCGCGCTGGTGAAACGAGGCCTGTATCACTTTAATGCCGACGCAGGGCAGATCCGCGCGTTCGACGGGAAAGCCGAGGTCAACGCGGGCGACAAATCCGCCGAACTGAAGGGCGGACGGACTCTGCTGGTCGATTCCTCGCTGACGGCGGACAAATTCAACAAGAATAAGGCTAAAGGTGAGCTGTACGCCTGGAGCCAGCAGCGCGACTACCGCCTGGAGCTCGCCAACATTTCGGCGGCGCGCGGAATGAACCGGCAAAGCTTGACAACCAGTATGTGGGCTTGGGATCCCTGGCTGAGCATGTTCACTTTCATGCCTCGCTCCGGATACATTTACAGCCCGTTCGGATTCTCCTGGTACAGCCCCGCGACCGTCTGGGTTGTGTTCCAGCCCGTTTATTCGCCCAGCTATCAGGCGAGTGCACCGAGTTGGCAGGGCGCTTCCCCGTCCTCGGGGTACTCCGCACCCTCATCCAACGCGAGTACCGGAGTCGTCGGCGCGTCTTCCGGGTCAAGTTCGGCTGCGGTCGCTGCAAGCGCCAGCGCTGCGCGAGGCCGCTGATCCAGTTCACACGCGATTCAGAATTCTTACCTGCTGTGGTAAATTGGGACGTTTGTGCGCATTGCATCTCGGGTCCTGCCGATCTTCCTCGCCGCTTCCATCCCGTTCGCGGCGTGGGGCTTTCAGAATAGCGACGCGAAAGCCGCAGCGCCCAAGCTAGGCGATTCCAAGGTCAATCCGACCGACGGCCTGAAGTATCTATGGATCCCTCCAGGCTCGGTCACCACGGGATGCTCGGCGGGCGACACCGAGTGCTATCCGGACGAATACCCGGCGCGCAAAATCACGCTTACTCGCGGATTCTGGCTCAGCCAGACCGAAGTCACTCAGGCCGCGTTCGAGTCCGTGATGGGCTACAATCCCAGCATCTTTCAGGGTCCCGACCTGCCGGTGGAATACGTGAGCTGGGTGGAAGCCGACCAATACTGCACCGCCATCGGCGGGCGTCTTCCCTCGGCAGCAGAGTGGGAATACGCAGCGCGCGCCGGCACCACCGGTCCCCGCTACGGCAATCTGGACGAGATCGCCTGGTATTGGAACAATAGTAAGTTTTCCACGCACCCGGTTGCCCAGAAGAAGCCCAACGCCTTCGGCCTGTACGACATGCTCGGCAACGTCGTCGAGTGGACGCACACGTTCTACTGGGTCCAGCTCAATCAGGAAAATATCAATCCCACCGGCCCCAGCACCGCCGAGTACAAAGAACTGCGCGGCGGGGGATGGTGGGACGATCCCGACCTCGTCCGCGCGTCTTACCGCAGGCACTTTGAGACAACGGACGTCGACTACAACGTCGGCTTCCGCTGCGCCTCAGACGGACCGGTACGCTAATAAAGTCGTACCCAAAAAGAAAACCGGGCACCTGGAGAGTGCCCGGCTGTTTCCAGGTTGCGCTGTGTTTCTACCGCGCCAGCGGATTCGGGCGGATCTGGAACTTCACCAGCTTACCCTTGGTACCCTTCCCGCCTTCGATGTGCCAGACGAAGTGCGTGCCGTAGTTGGAATACAGCGCACGCCCCTTCCATCCCGCATTCCCGTCATCGATGCGCGCATCCAGGCCGCGGGCATAAAAGCCGAGCGGATACGGAATACGGAAGTAGGTCCACTTCTTCGTCTGCGGATTCAACGCGATCAGAGAATCGGAGTTTGACCCCGTTAAGAACGGCGTGTCTTGCCCCATCTGCATGATGTTGTGAGAGTCGGTCCAATTGAAGTAGTGGAAGTCGGCCGGAACGTTCGTGCCCTTCAGCTTCGGCCCCTCTGTCTGATACAGCGTCCAGCCTTCCGGACAATCGCTGCCATCCACGTGCATCGGACCGGTCAGGTTCTTGCACTTGCGGATATCAAAGCTCGCCAGATGGCTGGTGGCGGCCAAGCCTGTCCACACCACGCCCTTGCTGTCGACGTCGATTCCGCGAGGATCGTAACCCGGTTTCGGCACCCGGAAAACCTGGGTTTTGCAGGTCACTGGCGGATTCGCGCCGCGCTGCAAACGGATCAGGTAGCCGGGGAAGTCCTCGGCAACGCCCCAGACCGAATCATCCACCGGGCTCGGCATGACCGAGTACAGCGAGAAACTGACCCGGCTATCCAGCTTCGGATCGAAGGCCGCGGGAGGAGCGCCTTTGCCTTTGCCGGCTCGTCCGACAACCGGAGCCGCGCCGGCGGTATCCGTTCCATACAAAGCAGCCAGGTCGGCGCCGCGTCCCATCTCGTTCCACGGCCGGACGATCTTACCGTCGCTATCCTTGGTGGGCGGCGTAATCTTCCCGTCGCCGTTGGTGTCGACAACCTGTTCGCACCAGCCCACAGCAGCCTGCTCGGCTTTCAACTCGTCGCCGCCGGTGGCTGCCATGGTTTGATCCCAAACCTTGGAGTCGATCCACCCGAATACCGGACCGCTCAGTTCGTTGAAGTAGACGGTCTCGTCCGGATCGTTGTCGATCACCACGTGGTGCGTGGAATAGCAGGTTTCGATCAGGCTGAATTTCTTGGTCTTGGGATCGTAAACGGAAGCTTGCCGGGCGCTGTTGCGGCGGGGGTACCACTCCGCATACTTGTTGCTCGGATCGCTGCACCATCCCGGCTCCTGGTTCCCGCGAATCTTCGAAGTAATCCACACCCGGCCCTTGCTGTCCAGCATCGGGTTGTGCGGATCGGCCGGGTTATACGGCGGGTTAGCCCACAGGTGCTCATTGCCCCAGAACATCGAAGGGCGATTCGGCGACGGGAAACGCGATGGAACCTTGTCTTTCGGTTCCCGCTCGGGAATGTCGATCGAATAGGTGCTGTTATCGGCCTGGTCCAGGATCACCAGAGATCCGTGCCCCGCGTTCACCGCGTAATTCGGCCCCCCGCCATTCACTTCCGGATGATTCTTGTCGGTGGAAATCTGGTCGTGCATGAAGGAGTGGTCGTCGCCGATGTCCCATTGCGTCGAGACGATGTTGCGCTCGATTCCGGTCGGACGCGGAGGAGTCGGCGGGATCGCTCCCTTCTCAATGGCTTCCGTCCAATCGGCGAGAGCCCGCAGGGTGATATCCTTGCCCATTCCGTTCATGGTGCCGTACATGTTGGTCCCGCGCACACCCACTCCCAGGCGCCATTCCCATGCATCCAGATGAGTCTTGGCCAGGTCGGGCTTGGCCGCAAACACATGCTGAACATCGCGCGTCAGCGGATTCCCCAGCTGGTGGCAGAAGTTGCAGCCTTTCTTCAGTTGATCGATCCAGTGATCCTGATCCACCATTCTTGCGGCGGCTTGCGCCGTTTGCGGAAAAGCGCTCGGCGGCGGAGGAGTCAGCAAGGAGAGCCAATAGTCCCCCGGATAAACTTTAGCCGCTTCCGCCGGCGTCTTAGCCGTGGTTGTCTTGATCGTCACCTGATTGGCAGAAGGTTTCGCGTCGATCGGAGTCGAATCGACGATTCCGTACCCGCGGGTCCAGACTTTGTAGTTCACCGCCGGAAGGTCCGGGACGACAAAGCGGCCCTGATCGTCGGTGACTACGGTCTTGATCATCTTGGTCTGAAGATCGTTGGTCTCGGCGATCACCCACACTCCGGCCTCGGGTCCTTTTTCGCTTTGAACCACGCCCTGGATGTAGCCGGGATAGCTGATCCGGGAATTGGTTTTGGCGGCCTTGTCCTGACCCTTCCCTTTCGTCTGCTGGGCGCTGGTCGAATAAGTCGTGAGCATGGCGATCAGGCAGAGCAGTGCGGCCGATGCCAGGAGGTTCGCGATTCTGGAACGGGAAGTTTTCATGGAACTCCTCCTCATGGAGCTGTGCGCACGCACACGACCCATCATGTACGGGCAACCCATAAGTATAGTGAACGAGGTTCGGGCATTGCAACGGTGTATGCAGTAAGGCTTAGATAGAAATTTTCCACTTGGGGAATAGGCGCAACGAACATCCCATGCTATAGTTCCCAGAAGCGGTTTCGGAGATCGGAGGCTGTCTTGCCTATCCTATGGAGCCATCCAACGATCACGAACGCGAGATTGCCCGCTTGGTCGACGAGCGGGCGCTTTCTGGCGGAAAACTCGACTATACGGCGGTTCCCGCCGTCGCCGCGGCGTTGAGCTTTCTAATGACCCGCTCCGACAGCGAGTTCCTCATCGCCTATCTGCAGTGGAGGATGAACAATCCTGTAAAGTGACCGGGTTTGATCTCCTGTTTCTGGCCGCATTCCTCGCGTCGCTGATCGCGCTGGTGGCGGCCGCTTATGCATCGATTCGCGGACGGATCCCTCTGGCGTTTTCGATCCTGCGCGCATGGCTGTTCGGTGCGGCCTTATACCTGGGCGTCTCCGTGGCCGTAGCGTATTTCCGGCCGCAAAGGATCCTCGGAGTCGGCGAGCCTTGGTGTTTCGACGACTGGTGCCTGACGGTCGAAAATGCGAAACGCGCCGGCCCTCTCTGCAACGTGGATTTGCAGATTTCCAGCCGGGCGAAGCGCGTCACGCAGCGCGCGCAGGGCGCCTGGATTTATTTGCGCGATGAAAACGATCGCCACTACGAGCCGGTGTCCGCTGACGTGCCTCTCGATATCGAGCTAACGCCCGGTCAGTCGGTTGTGGCGAAGCGCACGTTTCAGGTTCCCGCCGGCGTGCGTGAGCTGGGCCTGGTGACCGGACACGGTGGGCCACCTTGCGGCCTCATGAGCCTGGCGATCATCGGCCAGGCGGGATGCCTGTTCCACAAGCAGACCATGGTCCTGCTGCCGATAGAATAGTCCTAGCGTGAAGCCCATTTTGTTTTGGATGGCTGCCGCGATGCCGCTGCTCGCGCACCACTCCACCGCACCCTTCGACATGACCCGCGACTTTACCGTTTCGGGCAAGGTGATGAAATTCTACTGGGCGAACCCGCACTCCTATATCGAGCTCGAAGATGTGGACGGCCACGAATGGCGGCTGGAAATTGAAGCCGTGAACCTTCTGCGCCGCTACGGCTGGACCAAGGACAGCCTCAAAGCGGGCGACAAAATCAGTTGCACGGGCGCGCGCGCCAAGGATCCCGCTGTGTTCGCGCAAAAATGTTTTCGCGTGGAGTTTCCGGATGGACGAAAGCTGACGGCTACGCCTGCCGGAGAGCCGCCAGCGCCTTCCGCTCCGCCCCGTTCGGATCGTTGACCACCTTGCACTCGTTTCCGAGGATCATGGTGGCGCGTTCCTTCGTGTTGAACTTCGGCCAGTTGGGCAAACCCTTGTGGTTCGGGTTCCCGGTGCGCGCGAACGCAGTCCAGGCCGCGCTCATCTTATCTTCGAGCGCGTAGCGGTCATGGCCTGTTCCCGTCATCGATTGAGCATTGTCCACGTTTGCGGTCGCGAACGGAATATCCAGCGTGTGGAACGCCTTCAGCTTGCCATCGTGCACCGGCGAGCGCCAGGTGAAGTAGTACATGTATACCGGAGCGGGCTGCGCCGATTTTAGCTCGGCTTCCGTGAGCACGCCGGGCCGGAAGCGCAGGTCGGATTCGAGAATCAGCGCGACATCGATGTTGCTCACGCCCGGCCGTCCTTTGCGGTAAAGATCGATCAGACTCTTCGCCTTCGCATCGTCCACACGCGCGGCCTGCTTCACGCGAGCCAGCAGGGCCGCATCGTCGATCGGATCCATCTGCGTGTTCGGGAAGAAGGTCACTTCCGTTTCGGTCGATCCGATCAGAACCGGCACCTGCGCCGAGAGCGGCGAGGCATCGGGATTAAACGGATCGCGAGGCAGTGTCTTGCCCAGCACCGGCGACAGCCGCTGGATTCCGTTGGTCGCCTGGATCAACTGCTGCATCGGAACCTTTTGCAGGTCCTCGGCGGTTTTCACGTTTAGTTTCGCCATCAACTCCCGCGCGGCTTTGGTGGCGTCTTCGGCGCTCACGCCGCGCAAATTCGACCCGCTCTGGATGATCGCCTTATGGAACAGACCCTTGGCGCCCGGCATCGCCAGCAGCGTGCTGACCTTGCCCGCGCCGCCGGATTGACCGTAAATCGTCACGTTGTTCGGATCGCCGCCGAAGTTCGCGATGTTCTCGTGCACCCACTGGAGCGCCGCGATAATATCCAGCATCCCGGCATTGGAAGCATCCGCGAACTTCGCGCCGCCGATCTCGGGCAGGTGCAGGAATCCGAACGAATTCAGGCGGTGATTGATCGTGACTGCCACCACGTCACGCTTGCGAGCCAGATTCGCGCCGTCGTAAATCGTGTAGCTGCCGTTTCCGCTGGCGAATCCGCCGCCGTGGAGCCAGACCATCACCGGACGCTTATCATTGCGGCCGAGTCTGCTCGACCAGACGTTCAGGCGCAGGCAATCCTCGCTCATTCCGGTCATCGGGATTGTCGCGCGCACTTCCGGAATCTCCGTGTGCGGGCTGACTTGCGGAGCCTCGGGGCCCCACTCGACGGTTTCTTTCACGCCCGTCCATGGTTCAGGTTTAGCTGGGGGCAGAAACCGGCGAGAGCCGGTGGTAGGAGCTCCGTACGGAATGCCTTTGAAGGCGCTGACGCGGTCGATCGTCAGGCCGCGGATCTTACCGGATGTTGTCTCCACTGTTGCGCCCGATTTGGGCTCCGCGCCCAGCGATTTGTGTACGGCGCCTACGAAAAAGCCCGCCGTAGCCGCTCCGTGTTGAAGAAATGTCCGGCGATTCATTTGGCCCTACCTCTTAATCTTCTGTTTTCCGCCCTGATCCTCGGTGTAATGCGCAAGATCGCGTTCGCCTTCCCAGCAGGCGAACTCCAGCCGCTCATATCCCGGCTTCGTTTCGCGCCGGATATTGAACGCTATGGTCCACGGCCGCGTGTAGAGCGCGGGATCTTCGAGCGTCGCTTCGTAATGCAGCGTGCCGTCGGCGATGCGCGTATAGCGTTCCACCACGTGCAGCGTGTCCGTGGTGAAGTTCGCGGCCATGTCCAGCCACGTACGGCCGTTTTGATTGGTCACGTCCACCACCAGAGTCTCTCCGTCCCACCGGCCGCGCGATTCTCCGTTGAACAGCTTCATCGAGACCGGGAGTCGCGGGCTTTTGTCGTTGGTCGGGATGATGCGATACATGTGGAAGTTCTCAGGCATCATCACCACCAGCCCCGGGCTTTGCGCGATCTCAAACCCGAAGGGCGCATACGCCACGCGCGGAATCCCGGAAGGATAGCAATGCGCCTGCGGATCTTCGTAAGCGCGATTCATCAGATCCTTGCGCTTTGCGTAGGCCCAGGACTGGTACGGGATCTTCTTATCGGCCGGGTCGATGATAATGCTCGGCCCGCCGACAACATTCGGGACCGTGGGATGCTCCTCGATGTCCCAGGCGGCCGCGAAGGCTTCAGTGAACCAGATGCCCTCGAGGCTGGGCTTCCCTTCCGCGGTTCTCGGTGCTTTATAGGCGGACTGTCCAGCAACCAGTGCGGCTGCCGCCAAAAAACTCAGCCAGACCTTCATTCCAACTCCTGAGTTTACTGCGTCCTCGCCCCGACGTTCTTCGCCTTGCCACCCTTGTCTTCGGTGTAGTGCCCGACGTCCTCATTCCCCTCGATGCAGGCGAATTCCATCTGCTCGTAGCCATCGTTGGGATGCGTGCGCGTCATCCGTCCCGCGATCTTCATGGGCTGCGTAAATTCCTTGGACTCGACGGTCGCCTCGTACTGAATCGTGTTCGAATCCGTCATCGTGAACCGCTCGACGACGTGCGCGTCCTCGGGCTTGTAATGGCCCGACGTGTCGAACCAGGTCTTATCGTTCTGATTGGTGGTATCGACCACCAGGGTGTCGCCTTCCCAGTGTCCGACCGATTCGCCCTGGAACAGCCTGACGTTCGAAGCGAGCTGGTGCGGACGGTTGTCGAGTGGAATGATCCGGCGGCTATGCATGAACTCCCAGGTCATGACCAGGTAATCCGGCGTTTGGATCATCTGCATTCCGAACTGCACCCACATGTTATGCGGGACGCTCGACATGAAGCAATGCAACTCGGGCTCATGGAACATCCCCTTAGCGATAATGTCATCAGACTTCGCGCGAGCCTCCGGAGTGTAAGGGACTTTGCCGTCGGCCGGATCGACAATCGAGTTTGCCTTGGCGGCTCCGCCGCCGAAGCCTCCGCCACCGCCCTTTCCAGCTCCGCCGCCTCCAGGTCCGCCCGGAGGAGGACCGCCCGGACCCTTTCCGCCGCCCTTACCCCCGCCGCCGCCCTTACCCCCGCCGCCGCCCTTGGGCGCTTGCGGCTCGATGCTCACGACTCCGCCCGGCTGCACACCGTTATAGAACCCCGACATGTCGGGGTGGCCGTCCGCTGTCCGCGGCACGGGCCCCGCGGGTTCCGGCTGCTTTCCGCCGCCTTTTCCTCCAAAACCGCCGCGACCGCCCTTGGCCGGCGCGTCTTGCCCGGTGACAGAAACAGGAGCAACCACGAACACGGCAGCCAATGTGCCAGCGGCCGCCAGGGCCAGGACGGAACTCACGACTCCATTGTTCTTTTTCATCCGCGGTCTCCTTTGGTGTCAGTGACTACCGAGCCGGATTGCGTCGTCCTCGAGATAAGAATGGCACTCGTATTCGAGCAGCGTCGGATACTGGTCCGTGTTGCGGTGCAGGTCCATCCGGATGGTCCAGGGACGCGTGAACGTCTCGGGATCGGTCATGGTCGCCTCGTACTGCATCACGTCCTGGCCAGTGCGCGTGAATTTTTCCACCACCTTCAGCTTGTTGCTGTGGTGATTCCCCGAAGCGTCGAACCAGGTCTGATCGTTGAAGTCCGCGACATCCACCACCAGCGAGTCGCCGTCCCAGTGACCGCGCGAATCGCCATTCCAGAATTCGAGGTCGCCGTAATGGGTTTGTTTCTCCATATAGATCGTCCGGACCATGTGGGCGAATTCGGAGATCATCTGAATGTACTTGGCGGTCTGGAAAACCTGGAACGGGAAACGGATGTACGTGAAACGCGGAACGCCCGTCATATAGCACTTGTTCATCGTGTCGAGCTGTTCGCGTTTGTTGAAATTCTCGATTTGCTTCTGGCGTCCTGCGGGAGTGTAGGGAATCATGCCGTCGGCGGGATCGACGACGTAGCTCTTGCCCGCGCGGATGCCTGTTGCGGCATTATGGGCTTCCAGATTTTCCGCAGCCGTATTCCAGGCTTCCCAGATGCCCTGGATATCGGCTTTCCCGTCGCTGGCGCGGGGCGCGACGTAGCTCTTGGCCACCGCCTTTCCGCCCCCTTTTCCGCCCTTCGCGGGAGTCTGTCCAGCCGCCGGAACCGGCGCAAACCAAAGCGCGGCAGCGGCAAATCCTGCGGCAACCATAAGGCCCGGGAAACCCGCAAACGAATTCTTCATGTCAGCGTTGCGCTCCTAAACAAAGCGTGCGGGCAAACGGCACAACGCGCCCCGGAGGGGCGCGCCGGCCGCGGGGAATCCGCAGGCTATCCCAATGAAATCTGACTACTTACCCTTGCTGTCGGGCGTCGGACCTTCGTTCGGCGGCCGCGAACCCATCGTGAACCTCGCGTTGAGGCGTGTGAAGGTCACGCCGTTGGACCACATGTGAGGTGTCCCGTCCTTGGCTGCCACACCCCGGACCTCGACTTCCTCCCCCGCTTTGTCGGCGAACCAGTCCTTTCGCCATCCGTCGCGATAAAGGCCGTTGGGAGGAGGCGTTTCCGCTTTCCAGTGGGTCACTTTCCCGTCCGGGCCGGTTACGTCGAACTCGACCCAGGAATGTGGATTCACCCAATCTATTTTCACGAATTTGCCGGTCAGGGTCAGAGGCTTGGTCTGGTCGTATTCCGCCGAGAACGAGTGGTGGGCCAGCATGGGCACCGTAGCGAGAAGCAGCGCGCCCGCGCCAACCGCAGCAATTTTCAACTTCATCAGGACACCTCCCGCATTCAAATCTAACATAGGAAAGACTGCCGAACGAGAGTGTTTGGTTACAAAGGTCCGCCCTGGATCATAGATCCAGGGCCCGGAAGCTGTCAAGCTGTCAGACAGCCGATGTCAGGCAGTTGTGTGGACCGGCGCTTAGCGAAGGGCCGTGGCTTCGGCCGTCGCAGGTGCGGACCCCGAGCCCGCATCTGCAAGCGCGGGAACCAGCGTGGGCGGCCGGTAATCCTTAACGTAATGCTGGATCGCCCGCTCGAAGAAGCTCATTCCAGCCGATTTCGCTTCGTCAAGAGCCCGCTGGTTGTTCCAGCCATCGTGAGAAATCCGGTAGACCGCCACCACCATTCCGGTGCGATCCGCGCCGCGTTTGCAGTGCACGAAAACGGGGCCGGCCGTTTTGTCGTTGAATAACGCCTCCACGGCCGCGACCTGATCGTCTTTGGGGGTTGCCATTCCGTGCATGGGGATGCTCACATAGCGCATCCCCATGCGGTTCACGATTTTCTGCTCGTCCGCCTGAGAGTGCTCTCCGATCAGGCGCAGATCGATCACGGTCTTGACGCCCAGGGCCGCCAGGCTCTTGAAGCCCTCGCCGGTCGGCTGCCCGCCGCGATAGACCTGATCGTCGACTTTCCGGAAGTTGGGCAAGTCCTTGCTCTGCGAGTCCGCCCAACCGGACACGACCGTCAAGCTGGCAACAAAAGAGAGGGCGGCGATGCGCCTAAAGTACTGCTTGGAGTGCATGTTAGAACCTCTTGGGGCGTCCGTTTGGTCGGGCCACCCTCAGGAGCTCTAAGGTCCCCTGTACAGGCGCTCCAACTTACTCGGCTCACTAATTAGGATGCGCTACCCCGGCTGGTGGTTTCTCCGGGAATCCGAGGTAAGCAGCTTTTTCAGCGCAGTATGTAATTCTTGCACCCGCCTTTGCACGTGCTTACCTGCGATTCCAATGAGTTGCTCGTGGCGGTCCAAGTGCCGGTACGCTAGGCCACAACCGCGAACCCATGCCATCCGCCCACCGAGCGTGCGCGCGACCAACGCCCCTCGGGGAGCGCCCGGATTGTAGCTTCTACCCCGAGCAAAAATAAGGAGAAGTCAATGCGCCAGATCCCGATTACCGAGGTGTTGGATGCGAACCAGGTTCTGGCCACTCTGGTGGCGTTCAAGAAGGGGGAGTTCTCCGTACGGCTGCCCGTAAATCAGGTTGGCATGGCGGGCAAGATCGCGGACGTTCTTAACGACATCTTCGAGCTCAACGAAAACATGGCCAATGAGCTGGCGCGCGTGAGCACGGCTGTGGGAAAAGAGGGCCGGATCAGCCAGCGAGCGTCGCTGAACTCGGGATCTGGAAGCTGGGCGGCGGCGATGGAATCGGTCAACAGCCTGATCTCCGACCTGGTGCAACCGTCCACCGAAATTGCCCGCGTGATCGGCGCGGTGGCCCAGGGCGACCTTTCCCAGAAAATGTCCCTCGAAGTCGAGGGCCGGCCTCTGCAAGGCGAGTTCATCCGCACCGCCCGCGTGGTGAACACGATGGTCGACCAGCTCAACTCGTTTTCGAGCGAAGTGACGCGCGTCGCACGCGAGGTCGGAACCGAAGGCAAGCTCGGCGGCCAGGCAGTGGTGACGGGCGTCGCCGGCACCTGGAAGGACCTGACGGATTCGGTCAACTCGATGGCATCGAACCTGACGAATCAGGTTCGCAATATCGCTGAAGTGACCACTGCGGTGGCGCGCGGCGACCTGTCGCGCAAGATCACGGTCAGCGTCCAGGGCGAAATTCTCGAGCTCAAAGACACCATCAACACCATGGTGGACCAGCTCAGCTCGTTTGCATCCGAAGTGACGCGCGTGGCTCGCGAAGTGGGCACCGAAGGCAAGCTCGGCGGACAGGCGGTGGTGACCGGCGTGGCCGGGACCTGGAAGGATCTTACCGACTCCGTCAACTCGATGGCTTCGAACCTCACATCTCAGGTCCGCAACATCGCCGAAGTGACCACGGCCGTGGCTCGCGGCGACCTCTCCCGCAAAATCACCGTGGACGTGTTGGGCGAAATTCTCGAGCTCAAGAACACGTTCAACACGATGGTGGACCAGCTCAGCTCGTTTGCCAGCGAGGTAACGCGCGTAGCGCGTGAAGTGGGCACCGAAGGCGAACTTGGCGGACAAGCCGAGGTGAAGGGTGTCGGCGGCGTTTGGAAGGACTTGACCGATTCGGTGAACTTCATGGCGGGCAACCTGAC
>JBAIXM010000177.1:0-1751 GCA_037916615.1 Bryobacterales bacterium | reverse complement strand
GGCTGGGATATATGAACCCGCATCGCCTGGCCTACGGTTTCGCTTACGGGTTTCCGTTCGCGGCGATCACCGCGGGCGTGATTTTGTTCGGCATGGTTCTCTCCAGCGAGCCCAAGCGTCTGCCGCTGACGCGCGAAACGCTGATGCTGCTCCTGTTCATGGCCTGGTTCACCTTCACGACATTTTTCGCCCTGAATCCCGAAGGCGCCTGGAACGACTGGAACCGCAGCATCAAGATCGAGTTCATGATCCTCGTCACGATGATCGTGATGCGCGAGCGGAAGCGGCTCCACCTGCTGACCTGGGTGATTGTCCTCTCACTCGGCTTTTATGGGATAAAGGGCGGACTGCTCGCGATCGCTACCGGCGGTTCCACGATGGTCCAGGGCCCGTCCGACTCCTTCATCTCCGGCAACAACGAAATCGCCCTGGCGCTGGTGATGATCATCCCGCTGATGCGCTACCTCCAACTGCAGACCGGAAACCGGCGCATCTACCAGGGATTGCTGGGCGCCCAGATCCTGACCGTTCTGGCGGTGCTCTGCACCTACTCACGAGCCGGTTTCCTCGCCGTGGTCGTCGTGCTCTTCCTGATGGCGCTGAAGAGCCGCAAACGGCTCGTGTATAGCGTTCTCATCGCGACGGCGGTGGCCCTGCTCATCAGTTTCATGCCGGACCAGTGGTCGCAGCGGATGCACACGATCAAGACATACCAGCAGGATGCCTCGGCGATGGGACGGATCAATGCGTGGCACTTCGCCTACAACCTGGCATCCGAGCGGCCGGTAACAGGGGGAGGCTTCGCCGTTTTCACGCGTGAACTCTTCCATAAGTACGCGCCCGATCCCCTGGACCAGCACGACGCGCACAGCATTTACTTCCAGATCCTCGCCGAACACGGCTACCCCGGCCTGCTCATGTTTCTCTCGCTCGGCTTTTTCACGTGGCGTACCGCCTCCTGGACCATCCGGCGCTCGCGCGACGTTCCCTCCATGGTCTGGGCGGCGGATCTGTGTTCGATGTGCCAGGTGAGTCTTGCGGGGTATGCAGTCGGTGGAGCATTCGCCGGGCTGGCCTATTTCGATCTGCCGTACCACCTGATGGCCATCGTCGTCCTGTGCAAAATCCTGGTGCGGGAGGAGGAAGAACAGGAGGAACTGGCGGCAGGCGATCGGGAAACCCGCGTTACCGAACCGGAACCTTGGTCGGAGGGAGCCGCCCATGCGGTGTGAGTCCGTTTCCGGCATGACGCCGGCCGAATATTACGACGAGCGGCACGCTCGCGGTTGGATGCATACCTGGCCTGCCTACAAGAAGAACCGGATCGTCCGACTGGCGCGTGAACTGGTTCCCGGCCCGCAAGCGCGCGTCCTGGAATTCGGCTGCGGGGAGGGGGTCTTCGCCGGCGCCGTAAAGGCCGCTTGCCCGAACCTGGAAGTGCACGGTTGCGACATTTCAAGCGCGGGGATCGCCAAGGCCCGCGGCCGTTTCCCTCATGTCGCGTTCCACCGGCTTTCGGACGATGACGGCAACCTGCGGCAGGGCTCCTTCGACCTCGTGTTCAGTCATCACGTCCTCGAACACGTTCAGGATTTGCACCACGCTCTATCCTTTACGGCCAGCCTGCTGAAGCCCGGTGGCATCGTGATGCACGTCCTGCCATGCGGCAATCAGGGCTCGCTCGAGTTCCGCCTTTCCACCGCGATAAAGGGCGGCATCGGCAGTGACGGGCTGTTCGCGCTCGACGATAT
>JBAIXM010000176.1:0-42140 GCA_037916615.1 Bryobacterales bacterium | reverse complement strand
AGATTGTAAACCGTCCGAATGCCGTAAGTACCGGCGTTGCTGCCGCCGATTCCCAGAATCGGGAGGTTGTCGAGGTTCTCCACGGTGACGTTGTGAGATAGCTCGCCGCTTTCGGTCTTAAGCAAGCTGCTTTCCGCGCTCACGGTGACCGACTCGCTGGTGGCGCCCACATCCAGCTTTGCGTCTTCGCGAATGGTTGTCGCCGCCGGAACTTGAAGGTTGGTGTGGAGGTATGTTTTGAAGCCGGTGAGTTTCACCGAAACGTCATAAACTCCCGGCGGGAGCTGCGTAATCGTGTAGTTTCCAGTGCTGGTGGAAGCCGCCGAATAGACCACGCCGGTTTGCGTGTTCTTCGCTTCAACCGCTGCGCCTGAGACTACCGCTCCCGTGGAATCGAGGACGGTGCCCGTAATGGTTCCCGTACCGGCCTGCCCGAAGGCGACGAAGCTGGCCGCAAATAGACACACTACGACTGCCAGTATTTTTTGCACAAACCCTGCTTTCCGGAGCTTGTCAGCAGAGCGCGGGGATAAAAGGAATAAGCCGGTTTGAAACGAACGCGCCCTGAAAAGCCCCTTGCGGAAATTGTCCTATGGAGCACTCATAGCGTAAATACCGCCGGGCCCGTATTCATTTCGCAAAAAGTGAACGAGGTTCGCCAAAGGGAAGGGGCCCGGCAAGGGTAGACCCGAGCACGCAAGGATTCGATGGGCCTACTTTCCGACCAGGTGCGGATCGTCCTTGCTGTTCTCCTGGCAGATAAACTCGATCAACTCCGTGTCGGGCATGATCCGCTGGTGCACCGTTACGGTCCACGGCTTGGTGTAGGCCTTCGGATCGTCGATCGTGACTTCGATTTCGAGGTGCCCGAAATCGGGGCGGCGGAACCGCTCAATGATTTTTCCCGTCTCGGTCAGCGGGCTGCCTTCGACGTCCAGCCAGCCCAGATCCTTGAAGTTTGCAGATTCCACCGCAAGCGTGTCGCCTTCCCAGTGGCCGACGGAGTATCCGAACCACCAGGGCTCGGGATCCTTCGGGAGCGTGCGCCCGTCGGTGAAGATCTGGCGGATGCCTGCGTTGGCTTCGTATAGGATCACGATCACGTCCGGAGTCTGGATCATCTTCCGCGGCTGCCCGTGCGTGTGCAACTGCATGACGCCCAGAGGCAAACAATGAGCGTCCGGATTGTCTCTGCTGTTGGTCGCGACCCGCTGGCGATGCAGTTCGGCGGCCCACGGCTGAAAGGGAAGTCCGTCTTTAAAGGACGCCCCAAGATTCCAGAACTGGCTGGTCCGGACAGAGAGCGGAATGATGTCGTTAGGTCCCGCCGCCGTTTGACTGGCCGGAGGCGCAGAGGGTGGCGCGCCAGGCGGGCGCTGATATTGCCACACGCCGGACAAATCGGGATGGCCGTCGGCGGTACGCGGCGCAGGACCGCTCAGATCCGGCTTGCCCTCGGCGGTTTTAGGCGCACCTGGCGCCCGATAATCGGGCCACTGCGCAAACAATCCAGGCATAAGCCCGAGAAGCAAAATAGAGAAGCGGAATCGACGCGACACGCCTCATCAAAATACTTCGCGCCGCAGTCCCTGTCAATCAGGGTTCGTTCAGGGTTGACTTGGGGTCACAAAGCACATATACCTGCTAGAGCACTTATGCGAACCCTGAGAACCATCTTCAGCCTGACTGCGATCGCCGCCCTCGCGCTTTGCGCGACTCCGCCGCGGTCCATGCGCCTGTACGTATTCGACTGCGCCACACTCAAGGATCGCGATCCGGCCACTTATGGCTTGACGCGCCAGCAGGTGGAATCGGTCGATATGTCCGATCCGTGCTTTCTGATCGTGCATCCGCGCGGCACGCTTCTCTGGGAAACGGGCTTGAATGACGCTGTATACAATCGCCCGGAAGGGGGCGGCGCGAAGCACGACAAGATCGACAAGTCGCTCAAGAGCCAGTTGGCGGACGTGGGTTATCAACCGAAGGACATCACCTATCTGGCGATCTCACATTTGCACGGCGATCATTCGGGAAACGCCAACGACTACTCCGGATCGACATGGATCGCACAGAAGGCCGAGCGGGATTACATGTTCAGCGCGGGCTTGCCCGAAAACATTCATCCCCACGAGTACGCGGCGCTCAAGAACGCGAAGACCAAGCTGATCACGGGCGATTACGACGTATTTGGCGATGGGTCCGTGATGCTCATTTTCACGCCCGGGCATACCCCCGGCCATCAAAGCCTGTTCGTGAAGCTGCCGAAAACCGGCCCGATCGTCCTCAGCGGAGATCTCTATCATTTCCCCGGCGAGCGCACCTTCCATACGGCTCCGGTGAACGATAAGCCGGAAACCGTGGCTTCCCGCGCGAAGCTCGAAGCGCTCATCCAAAAAACGGGTGCACAATTGTGGATCCAGCACGACATGATCGGCAACCGCAAGCTCAAGAAAGCGCCGGCCTACTATGAGTAGCGTTCGCGTGCTAATGTTTTTGGGCTTGGCTGTGATCCCGGCCTTCGCCCAATCCACGCCCGACTACCGCAAGGCGCCCCGATCCGATTGGCCGCTGGTGGGCGGCGACTGGGGGAACACGCGGTATTCGACGCTCGATCAGATCAATCCATCGAATGTGAAAACGATGAAGGGCGCGTGGATGGCGCGGCTGAATTCCGGATTCGGCGCGGGATTTTCGCAGCAAGGCACTCCCGTTGTGCAGAACGGCGTGATGTACATCACCACCGGCCAGCAGGAGATTTTCGCGCTGAACGCAAAAACGGGAAGCCTGATTTGGGAGTACCGCACGCCGACGGATCCCAAGACCGGCGACAACAGGGCCAAGCGCGGCGTGGCACTGGGCGAAGGCATGGTGTTCGGCGTGGAATCGGATATCCGTCAGCCGGCTCCCAAGGAAGGCCGGCCGGATCCGCTGACCCGCTTGTTCGCGCTCGATCAGAAAACCGGCAAGACGCTGTGGAAGGTGGAGCTCGGCGCGGACGTTCCCCGGGAATTGCGCCAGTACGTCGCGGTGCCGCCGTTGTACTACAAGGGGCTGGTGTATGTCAGCATCTCAGGCGGTGACGGAGGCCTGCGCGGACGACTGACAGCGCACGACGCCAAGACCGGGAGAGAAGTCTGGCGCTGGTGGGCAGTGCCGGGGCCCGGCGAGTTCGGCCACGACACCTGGGAAGGCGACTCGTGGCAGAAGGGCGGCGGAGCGATGTGGGTCCAGCCTGCACTCGATCCGGATCTCGGCCTTTTGTACGTCAACACCGGGAATCCGTGGCCCGATTACAACGGGTCGGCGCGCGGCGGCGACAACTTGTTCACGGACTGCGTCGTGGCTCTCGACGCCATGACAGGCAAGTATCGCTGGCATTACCAGCTCGTCCATCACGATCTTTGGGACTTCGATGTGCCGACGCCGCTGATCCTTTTCGACCAGACTTATAACGGCCAGCAGCGGAAAGCTCTGGCCGCGCACACCAAGCAAGGCTGGGTGTACATTCTCGATCGCGCCACCGGGAAGCCGATCATTCCGGTGACCGAGAGACCGGTCCCCCAGGAACCGCGCCAAAAGACGGCGGCGACGCAGCCGATTCCGGCGGGGGACCCGACCGCGCCGCAATGTGCCGAGCGCGTTAAGGATTACGAGCGCGGATGCATGTTCACGCCGGTTTGGACTGATTCGAAGATCGCGCAGCCCTCGGCTTCGGCCGATTGGGCGCCAGGCGCGTACGATCCGCGTTCGGGGCTGCTGTTCTTCACCACCGACGTGTCCACGCGGAAGTTCAGCATCACCGGCCGCGTATCGGTGCCGGGAACGCGGGAATACGGGCTGATTACCGCGCTCGATTCGCGAACGAACAAGCAGGTCTGGCAGAAAGAAGTGCCGTACCTTGCGGGATTCGGCAGCGGCGTACTGGCGACGGCAAGCGGACTTCTCTTCCACGGGGGAACAGACGGATTCTTCCGCGCGTTCGATTCGAAAACGGGCGAAGAGCTATGGCGTTTCCAGACAGGCTTCGGCGCCGACGCACCGGCAGCGACTTACGAGATCGATGGTGAGCAGTATGTGGCGATCGCCTCCGGGGGCAGCCGTGATGGCTACGTCGCGGCGCGCGGCGATCTGGTGTGGAGCTTCACACTCGGCGGAAAACTGAACCCGCTGAACGGACCGCCCATGCCGAAACCGATCGTCACCACGGAATCGGCGCCGAATCGTGCGGCGGAACAGTAGACGACCTATGAAGATTTCCCTATTCCTCGCGTTGAGTTTGACGTGGGTCGCGATGGCCCAAGACCGCCTGCCGCCGATCGCGGCAGAAAAGCAGACTAGCGCACAAAAGAAGGCGGTCGCCGACTATAAGGCGCTTCGTAAAACCGACCTAACGGGTCCGCCCTGGACCGTTCTGCTGCGTGTGCCGGATCTGGTGATGCCTTCGCTCGAGTTGCGGCTGCACAACCAGACCGCGAACAATCCGCTGGGCCCCAAGCTCACCGAGTTCGCGATCCTGATCGCCGCGCGCGAGTGGACCAACAATTTCGAGTGGAATGCGCATGCTCCCGCGGCGGCGAATGCCGGCTTGAGCGCCGCGACCATTGCAGCCGTCGCCGAGGGACGCCGGCCGGAGAAAATGGCGGAGGACGAAGAGATCCTGTGGGATTTCTGCAACGAGCTGCTGCACAACAAGAGTGTCAGCGACGGAACCTATGCCCGGGCGCTGGCAAAATTCGGCGAAGCAGGCGTGGTAGAGGCCGCAAGCCTGGAGGGTTACTACACGTACCTTTCCATGGTCATGAATACGGCCCGCTCGCCTCTGCCGGCCAATACCAGCCCGGCCCTGACGCGGTTTCCAAAATAGGGCATTAGCTGAGCCGACGGCGGAGTTCGCGAAAAGGCGCTCCCATCCAGTCCTTCACGAACTTCAGACGCTTTGAAGGATTCAGGCGGAATCCTTCCGGAAGGCTGGCCAGGTAATTTGCAACCGAATATTGCACCGGCTGAAAAAACTGATCGCGGCCGTCCTTGCGGAACGCTGTGTACCCGAACACCCATGAGAACGGCACATATCCATAGTGGCGTTGCAGCAGACCGATGGACGCCTGGAACACAATGTCGCGCTCGTTGAGCGTTTTTGCCCCGTGGTGCATCCGCGAGCAGGCCAGATATTGCGGAATCATTTGAAAACGGATTCCCTGCTTGGCCATGCGAATCCACAGGTCGTAATCGAACGACATGTTGACGTCGGGGTCGAGCCCGCAGCGCCGGTAGGCAGAAGCGCGAAAGAAGGAAGCCGGCTGGCAGATGAAGCAATCGCGCTCAAGGACCTTCGCGTCGAAGGGCAACGTAGGGTAGCGGCTGATCACGGCGCCGCTTTCGTCGATCCAATAGCCTTCGCCGTAAACGACATCGATCTGCGGGTGGGTTCGCAGAACCTCCACACCGGTCCGGATGGCGCCCGGAAGATAGACATCGTCGGCGCCGAGCCAGGCGAAAATCTCGCCGTGAGCGTGCTGAAATCCCTTGTGAACCGCGTCCGACGGGCCCTTATCGGGCTCGCTGAAATACCTCAGACGATCGCCATAGGATTCGAGAATTTCATGCGTCCGATCCGTCGAGCCGCCGTCCATAACGATGTACTCGACATTTGGATAGTCCTGCGAGAGCACGCTCTCGATGGTCCGCGGCAGGTAGCGGTCCATGTTGTAGGAAGGGGTAACGACGGTGACCAGCGGGGAAGATAAATCCACAATGCTCTGCCGCGGCCGGATTTACCGAACTACCGCCGAGTGACTTTGATTCCGAGCGAGCATGTATTGATCGAAAATCCAGGCGTAGGTCTTTTCCAGTCCGTCGCGCAACGGAATGGTCGGCTCCCAATCCAGATAGTTCTTGATGAGCGTGTTGTCGCTATTGCGGCCCATCACGCCTTTCGGGGCATCCAGATCGTAAATGCGTTTCAGCTTGACGCCGGCAATGTCCTCGACGATATCTACGAGCTGGTTGACAGTAACCATTTCGGAGGATCCCAGGTTAATCGGTTCGTGGATCTGCGAATTCATGATCTTCTGCACGCCTTCGATGCAATCGTCGATGTACATGAAGCTGCGCGTTCGCGTGCCGTCGCCCCAAATCACAATTTCGTGCTTGCCGCTGACTTTGGCCTGAATGACTTTGCGGCAGATCGCGGCGGGCGCTTTTTCTCGTCCGCCGTCCCAGGTGCCGTGCGGGCCGTAAACGTTATGGAAGCGCGCCACGCGAACGTACATGCCGTAGTCTTCGCTGAAATGCCGGCACATCCGTTCGCTGAACAACTTCTCCCATCCATATCCGTCTTCCGCCAGCGCCGGATACGCATCTTCCTCCTTGAGGCCCGGATTGTTCGGATCCGTTTGCTTCTCGCCGTTGTACACGCAGGCCGAAGAGGAGTAAAAAAACCGCTTCACGCCGAATTTCTGAGCCGCCTGAAGCATGTGGGTATTGATCAACACCGAAAGCATGCACAGGGCTTTGTTGTTTTCGATGAAGCCCATGCCGCCCATGTTTGCGGCGAAGTTGTAGATGTCAGCGGCCCCTTCGGCAGCCTGCTCGCAGCTTTCTTTCAGGTTCAAGTCGAGCACCAGGTTCTGGACGTCGTCAAAAACCTGATACCACTCGTTCACCGGCTTGACGTCCACGGCGCGGATCTTTTTGTATCCTTGCCGGCGAAGTTCGGCCACCATCGCCCCGCCGATAAATCCGCCCGCTCCGGTCACCAGGATGAGATCGTCTCGCATTCCCAAAGATGTCTTCACCTCTCGGTCACTGTAACACGCCCAACAGCTTTTGATCCGCCGCCAGCCGCTGCTAGACTAGAGAGATACCTAACTCGAAATTAGTCCGGAAATAATCGGATTGCGAGCAGCTCTTCTACAGATCAATCCCGTCGCGGGCGACCTCAAGGGGAACGCCGCGCAGATCATTTCCGGCGTCCGTTCCGCGCAAACTCACGATGTAGATCTGGTAGTGACTCCGGAACTGGCTTTGATGGGCTACCTGCCTCGCGATCTTCTGATGAGCGACGGGTTCGTGCAGCGAAGCTGCCAGATGCTCGGATGCCTGGCTTCGGAACTCAAGGACGCGCCGGCGGTGCTGGTGGGGGCAGCGACGCCGAATCCGGCCGAGATCGGACGCCCGCTTTTTAACAGCGCCGTTCTTCTTCGCAACGGATCCACGGGACCGACGTTTCATAAGACGCTGCTGCCGACATATGACGTCTTCGATGAGGATCGCTATTTCGAGCCGGGACGCGCGCCGGGAATTTTGGAGTTGAACGGTTTCCGCCTGGGCATCAGCATCTGCGAGGATGTTTGGAACGACCGCGATTTCTGGAAGCGCCGCCGCTACCATCAGGATCCGATCGAAGCGCTGGTGGAAGCCGGCGCGCAGGCCATCGTAAATCTTTCCGCGTCTCCATTCTCCGTTGGGAAGGAAGAGTTGCGCGAGAAAATGCTCGGCCAGATGGCGCGCCGGCACCGGCTACCGCTGGCCTGGGTGAACCAGGTCGGCGGCAATGACGATCTGATCTTCGACGGGCGGAGCGGCGCGTTTGACGCCCGAGGAAATCTTTTCGCCCGCGCTAAGGGATTCGCCGAGGACCTGCTCATCGTGGATCTCGCTACGCAAACCGGCGACATCTCAACCGATGACTTCGCCCCGGAGGCGGAAATCTGGAATGCGCTGGTCCTGGGCGTCCGGGACTATGCGCGCAAGACCCGCTTCGGCAAAGTACTTCTGGGGCTTTCGGGCGGCGTCGATTCGGCGCTCACCGCGGCCATTGCCGCCGACGCTGTTGGTCCGGAGAACGTTCTGGGCGTCACCATGCCATCGGCCTATTCGAGCCAGGGCAGCGTGGACGATTCCGTTGAGCTGGCCCGAAACCTCGGCATTCGGATTTTGTCGCTGCCGATTTCACCGATCATGCAGACTTACGACGAGACTCTGGCTGAGGCATTCACAGGCTTCCAACCGGACGTAACGGAGGAGAACATTCAATCCCGAATCCGAGGCAATCTGCTGATGGCGCTGTCCAATAAGTCCGGCGCGCTGTTGCTGACCACCGGAAACAAATCCGAAATGGCGGTCGGGTATTGTACGCTGTATGGAGACATGAACGGCGGCCTCGCAGTGATCGCGGACCTGCCCAAGATGATGGTGTATCGCGTCGCGCGCTACCGGAACCGGCGCAAGGCGGATATCCCCGAATCGACACTGACGAAGGCTCCTTCCGCCGAACTGCGTCCGAATCAGACCGATCAGGACAGCCTGCCGCCCTACGACGTGCTGGACCGAGTCCTGGAGTTGCACATCGAAGGATGCCGCTCGGCCGAGGAGATCGTCGCGCAGGGTTATGAAGAGGAGACGGTGCGAAAGGTCCTCCGTCTGGTAAGAAACGCTGAGTTCAAGAGGAAGCAAGCCGCCCCGGTTCTGAAAGTGACATCGCGCGCCTTTGGAACCGGGTGGCGAATGCCAATCGCGAGAGGCGAATAGATGAAGCTTTCCATTATCGGATTAGGAAAACTGGGGTCGCCCATGGCGGCGGTGATGGTCCACAAGGGCCACACGGTGATCGGCGTGGACGTGAACCCTTCGTATGTCGCTGCCATTCAGCAGGGCCGCGCTCCGGTCAATGAGCCGGATCTCGCGGCCATGATCCACGCGAATCGCGAGCGCCTTACGGCCACCGAAGATTGCGCCGCCGCCGTACAGGCGACCGACATCACGTTCATCATGGTTCCGACGCCTTCCGAGCCTCATGGCGGATTCTCGATGAAATACGTTTTGAGCGCGGCGGAGAAGATCGGGGCGGGGCTGCGCGAAAAACCGGGCTGGCACCTGGTGGTGCTTTCGAGCACGGTCATGCCCGGATGCACGGGGGGAGAACTGCTGCCGGCGCTCGAGGCCCATTCCGGAAAGAAATGCGGCCAGGATTTCGGCCTTTGTTATAACCCTGAGTTTATCGCGCTCGGGAGCGTGATTCGGGATATGCTGAATCCCGACATGGTTCTGATCGGCGAATCGGATTCGCGCTCCGGGGACTTGCTGGAGACGCTGTATAAGGGCGTGTGCGACAGCAACCCGCGAATCCAACGGATGAACTTCGTCAATGCGGAACTCACCAAGCTCTCGGTAAACACGTTCGTCACGACCAAAATCTCCTACGCAAACATGCTGGCGCAGGTTTGCGAGCGGCTGCCCGGCGCAGACGCGGACGTGGTCACCTCGGCCATCGGCTGCGACAGCCGTATCGGGCAGAAGTATTTAAAAGGCGCCTTGGGCTACGGCGGGCCTTGTTTCCCGCGGGACAACGTCGCGTTTTCGGCCCTGGCGAGGGAGATTGGAGCGCCGGCGCTCCTGGCCGAAGCCACGGATCAACTCAACCGGAGGCAGGTGCCGCGTCTCGCCGAGATGGTCGGATCCCGGCTCCCGGAAGGCGGAACGGTTGGGATTCTCGGGCTGTCCTACAAGCCGCATACCGAGGTCATCGAGGAGTCCCAGGGAGTGGATTTGGCCAAGCACCTGGTTTCCCGGGGGATCAAGGTGGTGGTTTATGACCCTGCGGCGATGGAGAATGCGAAACAGCAGCTTCGCGGAGCAATCTACGCCGAGTCGGCGGCGGACTGCGCAGGTCAGGCGGATGTGCTCGTGATCACCACGGCCTGGCCGGAATTTAAGAATCTGACGCCTACGGATCTGAAGGCCGGGCGACAGCCGGCTGTGATCATTGATTGTTGGCGCGTCCTGCGGAGCGACCTGTTCGCAACCCGGAGCGAATACTTGCGCCTGGGATATGGCAGCGCCACAAGTGCCGAAACTGCCTCACCGGCGTCTAACCGGGCGCGGCTTTCGTCCGTAGGGATGGACTAGAGTGCTCCCACTCGGGCTGTGATGTCCACGACGGCGATTAACCCGGACGATCCATATATCTCTGTTGTTGTCGCCACGCGGAATGACGACCACGGCGGGAATCTTCTCGGGAGGACCCAGATTTTCCTGGACGGCTGGCTGACCCAAGCCAAGCGCTATCGCATTTCCTCCGAGCTTATCTTTGTCGAATGGAATCCTCCCCCAGATCGCCCCCCTTTGGTGGAATCGTTGCGATGGCCGGCGGATTTCGGTCCGTGCAGCGTTCGTTTCATCGAAGTCCCTCCTGAAGTTCACCGCCGCTATCGCCACGGAACCGGATTGCCGCTGTATCAGATGATCGGCAAGAACGTGGGCATTCGCCGCGCGCGTGGACGTTTCGTACTCGCCACGAACATCGATATTCTCTTTTCAAACGAAGTGGCCGAATTCCTGGGCGCACGCCGGCTTGATCCAAGTCGCATATACCGCGTGGATCGCTACGATGCGATGAGCGACGTTCCAGCCAACGTTTCCCTCGATGAGCAGCTCGAATACTGCCGCACGCACCTTTTGCGCGTGAACCGCAGGGAGGGAACCTTTGAAGTGACTCCCGAGGGGAATCCGAGACTGAGCAGCCCGGATATCGCTTCTCCCGAGTCCGGGATTTTACTGAGCCAAGGCTGGTTCACACCAGAACGTCTGGGGTCCATGGAAACATTCCGCTGGGCGAAGGAAACAGCCGAGGTGCTTTTGACAAAAGCGCCGGCCTCGGGCGCGGCGCTGGTGGCGGATATCGAGCCCGGTCCGGCGTCGCTCGGCAGGCCCGTAGAACTGGAGGTGGTTACAGACCAGGAAAAGACTCTGGCTCGCGTCACCATCGAAGGGCGAAGCGGCCTGCACGTTAAACTGCCGGAGCCCACACCGCAACGGTTGTTTTTCCGGGCTCTGGGAGAATTCGCCCCGGTAAACTACAATCCTCGGGCACTCTGTTTCCGTGCATTCCGGCTCGCATGGGAACGCGAATCATTCTCAACTCCTCCGGTAAGCGTCGATCGCTCTATCCGGCTCAATCGTATGGGAAATGCGTGGCGAAGCCTTCAGTACGTGATCGCAAAGCTGGCCAACAACGGACCGCTGGTTTCGCTCACAGTGCCGGTCTCTCCCCGGTTGCGGCGTATTCTGAAGTTTTACGTCGACCATGGAGGATTTATGGGAATCCTGCTGCGCCGGGCGCCGAAAAGGCCGGAACCAGCAGCAACACCCGTCGAGCGATCCGTAAGCCCCGTCGAGAGCGCCGATCATCTTCACACCAATGCGAGCGGCGATTTTCAGCTTGCCGCGCGCGAGCACTGGTTTAACCTTCGGGGCTATGCGGAATTCGACATGTACTCGATGAACATTGACTCGTTGTTCTGCTTCGTGGCGCAATACGGCGGCGTCACCGAGGAGTTTCTGGACGATCCCATGCGCATCTATCACATTGAGCACGGGAGCGGATCTGGCTGGACTCCGGAAGGGCAGCAACAGCTCTATGCACGGCTCGCAGCAAAGGGGATTCCGGTCCTCGACAACGAAGAAGTCCTCCGTTGGGCAGCACAGATGCGCCGGCTTAACTCTCCGATGGTTTTCAGCCAGTCTGGCTGGGGACTTGCCGATCTGAACCTGAAGGAAACATCCCCGCGGAGCACGGCCGCCTCCGCTTAGGGCCCCTGGAATGTCCACTCGCCAGACGAATCCAAACGCAGTTCTTCCCGGCCGATTCGCCAAATCCTCGCAGTACCCATTGGAAGAATTGTTTCTCATCGACGTGGGCGCGAGCGGCGGGATCGACGGGTTTTGGGAAGCCTGCTTCGGTTCTCGATTAAAAGCCGTGGGATTCGATCCCCTGATCGCGGAAGTCGAGCGCTTGAACAAAGCTACCCGTCGCGGCAGCGATATTCGATACGAAGCGGCTTATGTGGGCTGCCCGCACTACGACGATCTGTTCCCTCCGAATCTAAGGAGGGACGCCGTCTCGACCAAAGACAACACTTCGTTCCCCGGAACCAGCGCCGCTCGCGCTTTCGAGGCGATGCGAATGAACTACGTCAAGGAAGTCTTCAATGCAGGCTCAGAGGTTCGACTTGCGGAACGGACCGTTTCCCTGGACGAGTATGTAAGCCAGTCGGATATCCAGAGTGTGGATTTCGTGAAGATCGACACGGACGGCCATGATATTGAAGTGATCTTGGGTGCGGAGCAAATGCTTCGGAACCAGGAGGTCCTGGGTATCTGTGTCGAGGCGCAAATGCATGGGGCCTCTCACCCCTACAGCAACACGTTCGCGAACATCGATCGCTTCCTGAGAGAGTGGGGGTTCACCCTGTTCGATTTGGATCTGTGGCGATATAGCCGCAGCAGCCTTCCCGACAAGTTCTACTATCGCATCCCGGCGCAGACGCTATCGGGTCCGGTGCAGTGGGGTGAAGCAGTTTATTTTCGCGATTTAGCCCGGCCGGATTACGAACAGATGCACGCCTTCCGAACAGGAATCGGAAAGAAGATCAAATTGGCGTGCCTCTTCGAGATTTACGGACTGCCGGATTGTTCGGCGCAAGTCCTGGCCCAACTCCAGCAGGACACGGGAGACCGGTTTTTTTCAACACTGCTGGACGAGCTCGTCTCACGTTATAGAGGTAGCCGTAAGCCGTATTCCGAATTTCTCGCCTATTTCGATTCGGACCCGAAGCAGTTTTATCCTTAAACCGATTCCCGGATGGTGGCCGGACTTGCCAGGGCAAACTTCGCAATCTCATCCTTCCGCAGGAACACCACTCCGGGGTGCCGCTGTGCGTACACGATGAAGTCCTCGATCACCCGCATTCTTGACGCCCGCCCGGCCACGCGATCGTGGGCGCTCACGGAAATCATGCGGCGCTTGCGCGCGGACTCCTCGTACAGCGCGTCGAATTCCGCTTTCAGCTCGCCCGCAAAATCGCTGCACGTGCGCCAGCGGTTTTCGAAATTCTGAAAATCGTTGAGCACGAACGTGTACGGCACCACCACAAACGGCTTGTTCTTGACCGGGATCAGGAACGGCTCATCCCGGCTCAGATCGTCCGTGTGGTAAACAAACCCGAGATCTTGCAGGATCCCGAACGTCGCGGGAGTGGCGCGCATGCCCGGCGCGTTGAATCCGATCGGACGCACCCCGGTCGCGCGTTCGATCGCCTGCACGTTCGCCTGATAGGACGCCCGTTCCTCGTCCGGAGTCTTGGCGTACTGCGGCTCCCAGGTATAGCCGTGCGCCGCCGCTTCGTGACCGCGCTGCACGATTTCTTTCGCCAGCGCCGGATGCTTCTCCACCGCCATTCCGACCATGTGCGAGGTTACCTTTACCTTGCGGCGATCGTACATGTCGAGCAGCCGTGGAATGCCTTCCTTGAAGCCGTACTCGTACCATTTTTCGGTCGGCAGATCCGGATATTTGGTATCGAGCACGCCCCAAGGTCCGGAAGCGCCGCGCTCGGGCTGGGCCCCTGCTTCCATTTGAAGCGAGAGTGAGACCACCAGGCGAGCTCCGCCGGGCCAAAATTCGTTCTTGCTGCTCGGGGTGGGCGATTTGCCGCCGCCTTGCCCCGGAGCCTGGGCCTTTGCCACGCCCAGTGCAAATCCCAGCGATGTACTTCCCTTCATGAAGCGTCGTCGATCCATGTGACCTCCCGCTTCGGTATTATGGCGCACATGCGGAGTCCATTGTCTTCCTCACTTCTCCTCGCGGCGGCGCTCCTTGTGCCGGCCGCCGGACAAGCTCCGGCGGGACGTGCCGGGAAAGGGCCAGCCAGGGTCGCGCCTCCCGCCAGAATTGAAACGTTCGCTGCAAAACCCGAGTCGGTACGCCCCGGCGAACCCGTCACGCTGATCTGGGCCACGGAGAATCCGAACGCAGTGACGATCGACCAGGGCGTGGGCAAAGTGACCGCCCGCGGGAGCCGTCAGGTGTTTCCCAACGCGACCACCACGTACACGCTAACCGTCACCGGACCGAATAACGCGACCCTGACGAGTACCGCAAAGGTAACCGTCTCTGGAAACAAAGCCGCCGGCGGCGGGCCCGTGGCCGCTCCCGTGGATCTGACCGGAGTCTACGGGTTCGCCGGCGTCCGCAATGCCGAACCGCCCGTGTTGAAACCCGGCGCGGAGAAATTCCGTATCGTGCGCGGACCGAACGACGTTCGCGGGAACACGACGCTGGGCACCGATTGCAAGCCGCTCGGCGTCCCGCAGTCCTTTGTGACGCCGTATCCGTTTCAAATCGTCCAGACGCCGAAGCTGATCCTGATGATCTTCGAATATCCCAATGCTCTGCGCTTCATCCCGATCGACGGGCGCGATCATCCCGTAGATCCGGATCCCACCTGGATGGGCGATTCGGTGGGCCGCTGGGACGGAGACACGCTGGTAGTGGACAGCGTCGGCTTCAACGACAAGACCGAAGTCAGCGGCTATATGCACACGGACGCGCTGCACGTGACGGAGCGTTTCAAACGGCTTGAAAACGGCTCGTTGCAATATGACGTGACGGTGGACGATCCGAACGTTTTCGCCAGTCCTTGGGTCCTGCCGAGCCGAGTGCTTCCGTTTCGCCCAGAACTCGATCGCGTGGACGAGTTCGTCTGCGAAACCTCCAAAGACTACGACAAATACTTCGAGAGGAAGTGATAAGATCCCCGTATGAAACTTTTACCCCTGATTTTGGCCCTGATGCTGCTGGGCGCCGTGCTGCTGGTTGCCGCCGACCCTCAAGGATATGCCCAATACAGCGCCTCCGATCTCAAGAGCCGCGTGGATGCCGCCAAACCGGACGATCATAAGGTTCGTCTCGACCGGGTAGCGAGCTGGGGCAATCATTCGCTGCTGGCAATCCGCCGCGAAGGCGATGGCGAGGCCGAAGTGCACGATACCCAGGTCGACGTAATCTTCGTTCGATCGGGCGAAGGAACGCTGGTGCTTGGTGGAACCGTGGTTCAGCCTCGGACGACGGCTCCCGGCGAGATTCGCGGAAAATCGATCACGGGCGGCGTGAACAAAAAGATGTCCGCGGGCGATGTGATACATGTTCCCGCAAAGATCCCGCATCAGATGCTGGTTCCCAAGCAAATCACCTTCGAAGTGGTGAAGGTCGACGTCAAGTAGGCCCGGGCGCGCGAGACGCACCCAGCGCAAAGCGTCATAGATCGGATTCGGCGCCCGATCCAGCGCCTCTGGGGGACTGGCTCGAAGCCGCGAGCGTTCTCGTAAACGGCAGGCGAATTCGAATCACCCGTTCCCGATCGCGCTCTTCGGAAAGGCTGCGGGCCCGGGCACGAAGCAGGTCTTCGAGGGAGATCATGCCGACGAGCAGCCTGCCTTCGGGATCCAGCACGGGCAGTCGCGTAAAACCGGTGGACGCCATGCGATTCACGATGGCGCGGAGGGGTTCGTGGACATAGGCGACGATCGGTGAGCTGCGCGCGAACTGCTGCACCGTGCGAGTGCGGTCACACTCCCCGGCAAGTTTCCTGAGGTCTTTTCGCGTGATGACGCCGGCCAGGCGGCCCGCAGCATCAAGCACTGGATAAAGGTGCTGGCCCCGGGGAGAATGCTCGGGCCGCAAGTGATGAGCGGCCTCTTCCAGAGTGGTGGTGGCCGCAAACGCAGCAAGCGAGGTTCGCATCACTTCCCGCACGAACAGGATTTCCAGCGGGTCGACTGAATATTCCCGGCTTAGGTGGAATCCGCGGCGGCTCACCTTTTCCGTAAGGATCGAGCGTTTCAGCAGCAGCACGCTGATGCAGTACGCCAGGACGTTTGCGACCAGAAGCGGCAGGACAACATTGAAGTCATGAGTCAGCTCGAGCGCGAATACGACTCCTGTAAATGGCGATCGCATGGTGCCGCCCAGAATCGCTCCCATGCTGATCAGCGGCCAGAAGCCCGCGCCCTCAAAAGGCAGGAAGATTCCCTCTAGTCCGCCCAGCGCTCCGCCCATCATCAGCAACGGAGCCAGGACGCCGCCGGATGTTCCGGAACCGAGCGCAACCGCCCAAATCACGGATTTCACCAGCAGGATTCCGGCGATAGTCGCTCTCGGGACATCGCCTTGAATCAGGGCGCCGATGGTGTCGTATCCGACGCCGAGCGCCTGCGGAAAAATCAACCCTCCGATTCCGATCGCCAGGCCGCCGATCGCGGGCCACCACATCCAGTGAATCGGCAATCGTTGAAATCCATCTTCGGAGGCGTACACCGCCCACGTCAATAGCGCGGAAAGACATCCGGCGAGGATGCCGGCGAGCGCGCAGCCGAGAAGTCCCGAGGGCCCGATGAAAACCGGATGCGCCGGAACGGGAAATAAAGGACCGAGCCCGATGACGTAGCGTCGCGCAGCGCCCGCCGTAGCGCTGGCCAAGGCGACGGGAATCATGCTGCGAGGCTTCCATTCAAACAGCATGAGCTCGACCGCCAGCAGCACGGACGCCAGCGGCGCGGCGAAAGTTGCTGACATTCCCGCGGCGGCCCCGGCCACCAGTAACGTCTTGCGCTCCGCGCTGCTCAGGTGAAATAGCTGCGCGATCATAGACCCGAAGGCGCCGCCGGTCATGATGATTGGACCTTCCGCGCCAAACGGACCTCCCGATCCGATCGATACCGCCGCCGATAACGGTTTCAGGACGGCCAGGCGAGGCTGCACGCGGCTTCCATGGATCAGGATCGATTCGAGCGCCTCGGGAATGCCGTGACCGCGGATGCGTTCGGAGCCGTAGCGCGCCATCAGTCCGATAATCAGCGCGCCCGCCACCGGGACCAGCACCGCATAGCCCCCCAGTGTGTTCTGCGCGGGCGAGGATAGCTCGGCGCTCCAGCGATGGAAATAGAACAGGTTGGTGAATAGTCCGATCAGCCGCAGCAATCCGAGCGCGACCAGCGTGCTCAGAAGGCCAATGCCGATCGCCAACAGCGAAAGCAGCAAGACTCTGGGAGTGACGGTAAAATCGCCCAACTGCGCGGCGGCCTGTTCACTGGCGTGAAGAACTCTGCGCTGGCTCATGCGAGGTGAAATTCCCTGCTGCCGCGCACGATCGCCCGCAGCGACCGCGCCAGCTCGGGTCCTTTCACCCGCAGTTCGTCCCGGTGCGCCAATGACAACGAGCGTAGTTTGGCTGTGCCCTGTGCAGTGAGGTGGATCAGAATCTGCCTGCCGTCGGAGGGATCCGGCTGGCGCTTGACGAATCCGGCCGATTCCAGCCGGTCCACCAATTCGACCGCGGTGTGGTGCCGGAGAGCGAGCCGGTGTGCCAGTTCGCTGATGGTCGGGTGGGTGCCGGACGGAAGCCCCTTGAGCGCCAGCAAAGCCTGGTGCTGCTGCGGCTCGATTCCGTGGGCTCTGGCCTGCACCTCGCTGAAATGGAGAAACTGGCGGAGCTGCGACCGGAATTCGGCGAGCTCCTGATATTCGTGTAGCTTTAAGTCCACACTATATCGTACCACGATATATTAGCGGATGCGAAGCCGCCTCAGCCCGGGGCGCGGATTTGTTCAGCCGCGTTCCGCGAACCGTTCGTCCTTGCTGAGAGTCTCCAGCAATCGCTTCATGTCGTCGGCGTGCTCTTCTTCTTTGGCCAGGATCTGTTCCATCACCACGCGGGTGGTGGGATCGTCATTGCCCAGGTAGCGGATGATCTCGTTATAGGATTCAACCGCAATCCGTTCGGCCACTAGGTCCTCGCGAACCATGTCAAGGAGAGACTTGCCTTCGACATACTGGGAGTGGCTGCGCGTGGCGAGCCCTTCCGGATTCATGTCAGGCTCGCCTCCAAGCTGCGTGATCCGATCGGCAACCAGATCCGCATGACTCTGCTCCTCGTTCGCGTGCTCCAGGAACTCTTCCGCGATCGCGCGAGCGTGGATGCCGGACGCCATGAAGTAGTGGCGCTTATACCGCAGCACGCACACGAGTTCGGTCGCGAGAACTTCGTTCAGGATGCGAAGCACGTTTTGGCGGTCCGCCAGGTAGCTGCTCGTGACAGCGCCTTGATCCATGTGCTCCCGGGCGCGCCGGCGGAGTTCCTGAATGTCGCTCAGGAAGGGATGGTGGTCTTGGTTCGTGGTTTTCAAAGCCATTCGGCACTTCGCTCCTTAGGGAAGATACGCGAACCGGCTGGATCGCTACTCGCAAAGTTCCATTGGGGCGTTGTAATCCTTGCGTCGCTCGGCGAGCGCCCAACTAAAATAGAAGAATGGACGGGTTCCTGCGCCACTTACTGGGGACGCGATGCCCCTAAGCCCGCTTGCCGGGAAACCGGCTCCGCAATCTGTTCTTGTCAACGTCCCCAGGCTCGTTACCGCCTATTACTCCGATGCCCCGGATCCGTCCGTTCCAGCACAGCGCGTCTCCTTCGGGACGTCCGGGCATCGTGGGTCTGCGTTCGACAAGGCATTCAACGAGGCGCACATTTTGGCGATTACGCAGGCGATTTGCCAGTACCGCGAACAGCAACGCATCGACGGGCCCCTGTTCCTGGGCGCGGATACGCACGCACTTTCCGAGCCGGCGCTGGCAACAGCCATGGAGGTGCTCGCTGCGAACGGCGCGGAGGTCATGATCGCGGAAGGCGGCGAATACACGCCGACTCCCGCGATTTCTCATGCGATTCTCACCTACAACCGCGCGCGCACGCGCGGACCCGCCGATGGGATTGTCGTCACGCCGTCGCACAATCCGCCGCGCGATGGCGGATTCAAATACAATCCGCCCAGCGGCGGTCCAGCCGATTCTGAGATTACCGGGTGGATCGAAGCGAAAGCCAACGAATTCCTGGAGACGGGACTTCAGGGCGTCAAAAGGATTCCGCTCGCGAAGGCGCTGCATGCTCCCACGACGCACCGCCACAATTTCATCGAGGCCTACACAACCGACCTTGCCGGCGTGCTCGACCTGGAAGCGATTCGCGGCGCAGGAATCCGAATCGGTGTCGATCCTCTGGGAGGCGCCGGGGTTCACTACTGGGGGCCCATCGCCGAGCGCTACGGCCTGGACCTTACCGTAGTCAATGATGCAGTGGATCCCGCATTTCGTTTCATGACGCTGGATTGGGACGGCCAAATCCGAATGGATCCGTCCTCATCCTATGCGATGCAGCCGCTGATCGGATTGAAAGATCGTTTTCAGATCGCCTTCGGATGCGATACGGATCACGACCGCCACGGCATCGTCACCCCGAGCGCCGGACTGCTGCCGCCAAACCACTACCTGGCCGTCGCCATCTTTTATCTTTTCCAGCATCGCCCCGGCTGGAGTGCCCAGGCGGCCGTCGGTAAAACTCTGGTCAGCAGCCAGATGCTCGATCGCGTCACCGCGAAGCTGGGCCGCAGGCTGCATGAAGTCCCGGTGGGATTCAAGTGGTTTGCCGACGGAGCGCTGGATGGTTCCCTGGCTTTCGTCGGGGAGGAAAGCGCGGGAGCTTCGTTCGCCCGAAAAGACGGGACTGTCTGGACAACCGATAAGGACGGCATCACGGCAGGATTGCTGGCAGCCGAAATCACGGCCCGTATGGACCGCGATCCGGGCGAAATCTATCGCGAGCTCACGCGCGAATTCGGCGAGCCTGCGTACGATCGCATCGACGCTCCCGCTACGGTGGAGCAGAAAGAGATGCTGAAGAGACTCTCGCCCCAACAGGTCCGGTCGCAGGAACTGGCCGGTGAAAAGATCCAGGGCATCCTGACGCGAGCTCCGGGGAATGGCGCGCCGATCGGGGGGCTGAAAGTGGTCGCCGCGAATGGATGGTTTGCCGCTCGCCCCTCCGGCACGGAGAACATTTACAAGATTTACGCCGAAAGTTTTCGCGGAAAGGATCATCTCCGGCGGATTCTCGAAGAGGCGCAGGCGATGGTCACCGAAGCCTTAACTCCCACGGCGTTGTCTCCGGCGTCGCCGCCACTCCGATGAAACACACCGACTCAGGCCGCAGGAAGCTCTCCCCAAAAACGAAATCGATCCTGGTAATCGATGTCGGCGGCACCCACGTCAAGATACGCATCAACACAGATCCGGAAGAACGCAAGATCCCCTCCGGATCGGACATGACGGCGCGCAAGATGGTTCGCGAGGTGAAGCGCGCGGCGAAGGATTGGAAATACGATGCCGTTTCCATCGGCTATCCCGGTCCGGTGCTGCAAGGGCGGCCCTTGCACGAGCCGCAAAATCTCGGCAGCGGGTGGATGGGGTTTGATTTCCGCAAAGCGTTCGAACGGCCGGTAAAAGTGATCAATGACGCCGCCATGCAGGCGATCGGAAGCTACCGTGGAGGACGGATGCTGTTTCTCGGGCTTGGGACCGGGCTCGGATCGGCGATGGTGATCGATGGAATCCTGGAGCCTATGGAGCTGGCCCACCTTCCCTATAAGAAAGGCGGGAAAACGTATGAAGATTACGTCGGAGTGCGCGCGCTGAAGAAGTTCGGAAAAAAGAAATGGCGCCGGCACGTAGTGGATGTGGTGGAACGGCTCAAGAATGCGCTGGGAGCGGAATACGTGGTCCTGGGCGGCGGAAACGCCGAGTACCTGGCGCATCACTTGGAGGATCTGCCCGCGGGCACACGGCTGGGCGACAACCGCAACGCATTCCTGGGTGGTTTCCGGCTGTGGACCTCTTCCGACACCCCGCCGCCAAAGCGAGCGCGCCGGCAACGCACTTACCTTTGAGACCGGCTGCGCGCCTCTGCGGGCTAGCTCGCGAGTTTATCGGCGAGATCCCGGAGATGCGGGTAGCACCGGAAACAATTCAGAATCTTCATCCGATCCACCGGCTTGACCAGATAAGCGATCCTCCGGATTCCGAACTCCCGGCCCAGAATTTCTCTCTCGGCCTCCGAGCCGGTCACGATGCAAAAGGGCATCCGATCGGAACCGGGAACCTGGCGGAGCACTTCGATTCCGGTGAGCTTGGGTAAGTTCAAATCCAGGAAAATTAAATCCTGCGGAGGAGTGCCTGCGTATTTGCCCCTCCCCAGCAGGAATTCTCGAGCTTGTTCGCCGTCGTAAACGACGGAAAGACTGCACTGGATGCCCGTTTGATCAAGCACCATTCTCAGCCAGTGGATGTCGGCCTCGTTATCATCTGCCACCAGCATCCGCAGATGACGAATCGAGCTTCTGCCTTTCCTCGCTCCCTGATTTCCGAGCTCTCGGCTGTTTGTCACGGTTTTCAGCACACGATTTCCTTCTAGGGGCTAGTGACGATCCCGGTCATGATCCCGGTCATGATCCCGGTCATGATCCCGGTCGCGGTCATGGTCGTGCCCGAAATCACGATTCCGGTCGCGATCCCAGCGGTGGTCATGCTCCATGTGGCCACGTTCCCCTTCCCAGTAGCCTTCGAAGAATTTTCCATTTTCGTATCGCGGCACGATCCAACGCGCGCCCGCATAGGGCGGGCGAGTCCAATATCCGTTGTGCCACCGATACCGCCCGTTCACCGCGTACCAGTAGCCATCTACCCAAACGTAGTCAGGTCCGGGCGCCCGCGGGTGAGTTCGGATGACTCGCGGAGGAGGAGGAGGTCCGACGCTGATGCCGACCGAGACCTGGGCGAAGCCCGGCAGGGCCGCCACCAAAGCTAAAGATGCCAGTATGTTTCGCATTTCGTTCCTCGATGAGGAGCACCATTGCACGGGCCTTGCCAAACGTAAGTACATTCCCCTCAGCAAAATGTCTTAGCACACCCGGAAGATTCTGCCTTCAGGCGATGAAGAAAAGCGCTGTTTTTGACATGAGCCTGCGCAAAGCGCGTTGGGTGGAACGCACGAGGAATTCGAGTGCACTTTCCTGCACGCCACTCTGCAAAACATGCTGGCCGGAGGACGCGGCAAAACGATGATTTAGAAGGTTTCATCTATGGCCGTCCGCGTGCACTACCCGGTGCATGTCGACAAACCGGATGGAGGAGTAATGACAAGGGAAGAGTATGGAGAGATCTACCAGGCAGCGCGAGAGCGAACCATCCGGTTCCTGCTTTCGCGCGGCGTTGCGCCGGGATTGGCGCCCGATATCGCACAATCCGCCTGGCTTCGGGGATGGGAGAGATTGTCCCAGCTTCGGGATCCGCAAATGATTGTGACTTGGGTTAACTCGATCGCGCTCAACCAATACCGGCGCGTGATTCGAAATGAGCGGCTGCATCAGGAGTTGCAGCAGTCCGCCCAAGGAAAGACTTCGCTGAACCTGGCCGCGATCGATGTCGCGCAAATTCTGCGCGCCTGCCGCCCGCCCGAGCGCCAACTGCTGGAAGCCCAGATGCGCGGCGTCACGGCCAAAGAAATTGCACGCGAACAAGGCCTCACCGAAACTGCGGTTCGCATTCGGTTCCTGAGGGCCCGCAGGTCCGCGCGCAGAGCGCTTGAGACGCGAAGCAGAAAGCTGAGTATGAGACAAGCCGCGAAGCAAATCGCGGCCTGACTGCGTAGGGTGGAAAACTCCAGTGGACGGTAAGAAAGGAGAAGTTATGCTCAATTGGGCCTTGTTGTTTCTGGTGGTTGCGATCATAGCGGCCATTTTCGGATTCACCGGGATTGCGGTGGCCGCCGCGGGAGTCGCGAAGATCCTGTTCTATTTATTCTTGATCCTCTTCGTGATTTCCTTGGTAGCGGGCCTCATGCGAAGAGCCTGATAACTTTAAACGATCGGGCGTGCACAGCTGCTTCTCAGCGCTGTGCGCAATTCCCAAGCCAAAGCAAAAAGCAAAAGCGGCGTCAGCCTCCCGTCGGACTGACGCCGCTCGTTTTAGAGGAGCTTTACCAGCGCTCCGTGTAGTGAGGCTCCCGCGTGTCCGTGTCCGACGCCCGGCTCCATTCGTCCGCGCGCTTCTCAGCTTCGTCTCTGGCGATTCCATAACGCTCCTGGAGCCGTCCGATCAGCTTGTCGCGCTCCCCGGCGATCATGTCCAGATCGTCGTCCGTGAGTTTACCCCACTGCTGTTTCGCAGAACCCTTCATCTGTTTCCATTTGCCTTGGATTTGATCCCAGTTCATAGACTCCTCATTCTCCTTCCTGTTTTTCTCCTCCGACGCCGCCTTTGGAGTTAACGCCTGGCGACGCGGCGCGGACCTACGCCGGTTGCCCGCCGCGCAGGCTTCGATTCGGCCTCTTCGTCTTCCTCGTCCATTTCGCCCCTGCCATTCTGGGCTTGGCCCAGGAGCTCTGAGGCGATGTCGTTCAGCTTGCTGTCAGCGGCCTTTTCCTCTTCCTCCGTCTCTTCAAGGAGGCAGGCGACCGTGTCCTGACCGATCTTTTCCGCTATCGCGCGAGCGGTCCCGTAAGCCGAGATCTCGTAGTGCTCCACCCTCTGGGCCGCCGCAATGATGGCCAGATCGTTCAGCGGCTCTTCGGCGTCCTCTTCCATCACCTCGCTGCCTTCCTCCACCAAGCCTTTCATCCCCTTGCAGGGTTTTCCCTTCGCCGGAGCGTCGAGTTCTTCGAAAACGCGCTCCAGCCGCGAGACCTGGTTCTTGGTTTCCTCCAGGTGATTCTGAATCGCCTGCTGTAATTCATCCGAGCTGGCTGCCTTCGCCATCTTGGGGAGGGCTTTGACCAGTTGCTTCTCAGCATCGTAAAGATCGCGTACCTGGTCGACGAGCAGATCTTCAAGCGTGGATATTGTCATGTGTGGGAATCTCCTTTGGTTTCGGGCATCGTGTAGATACCTGCGGATTTGGTCTGTTTCCATATCCGCTACGCGGTGCTAACGCGGATACATTCCCCGCTCGAACTGATCAATTTGAGCGGTCCTGACGCGGCCTGTCTGGAAGTCCACGGAGCAGGAGAAGCGATAAACGTCGCCCCGTCCGAAGCGCCGGTGGACGAGCAGTTCCCCGGTGACCCAGTCGCGCCTTCCCTGATTGTTGTCCAGAGTGATTCTCCGGATTTCGACATCCGGAGTGCGGAATCGGTTGGCTGCTTCGTCTCGAATTCGGTCCTGGCAGACACGGACGGCTTGATCTTCCGTGAACCTGGATTCGCCGCGATACTCACCGCGATCGAACGAAGGGCCTTCGCCGCCCTGGAAGGGACGGTCGCCGCGATCCTCGAAACGCCCGTTAGGGCGCTCCTGGCTGAGCGGTCCATTGCCCTGGTTCCAAAAAATATCGAAGGTGTATGCTTCGGCGCCGCCCTCATTGTCTTCAATCCGAATCACAGCCGCGCCGTTGTTGTTGCGCGGATCGCCAACCAGCGATTGACGCCCGCGCCCGTCCACGCCGGCAAAGCGGAAATTGGCCGGGTTTGCCGGCATCGGCGCTGTACACTCAAAGCGCCGCCACTCCGGGTTCCGTCCACCCGTGTTCCGCAGCGTGGCGGTGTCCCCCCGAACGGTTATCTCCGCCGAGGCATCGACCACCACCTCGATGGTGCACTTTCCTTCATTGGGATTGCCGCTTCCTGTGAAGCTGGCCCGGCGCGAAACGGTCTGCGCCATCCCCGCCGTTGCCACAAGTCCGAATGCTGCCGTTACGACTGTCAATTTGGTCATTCTTCTCCCCTTTCGAAGCTCAAAATGCACTTGGCTTGCCAGAATGGCGGACGAACGGTTAGCGCACCCCGGCCGCAGCCGCTGTTTCGCCTTTGATCTCCCCGAGCTCGCTGAGCAGCTTCGTCCAGGCCTTCCGATCTCGTTTTGTATCGAACGGGGCATCGAGATTCGAGTAAAAAGCCAGAATATTTGCGCGCAACTCAGGAGAGATGGGCTTGTCGTGCAACTTGTCAACTAGGCCCGCATAGGCGCGATCGGCCAAGCGGTACCTTCCCGGCTCGGTCGGCCTGCCCAAGTCGAAATTTTCGTTGGGCAGCCGCAGTGTCCCCCGGCGATGCGCCGCCAGGAGAGAACGATACTGATTCAACGTATCCTTGAAGCTTTGCGCAAACATGTCCGTGGCCTGGCTTGGCGGCAAATGGAACGCGAGGGCCTTGAATGGCCCGATCTTCGGAAAGACGCGAAACACGAACGCGATGATCCGGGCAACAATTCCCGGCCTCTCGTAATTCGATCCCCAGTCCTTCTCATACGCCGCTCGGGAAAGACTGTAGACGTACTTCTCTTCCACCATGTTGGGCTGGGTCTTCAGGATCTCGTCCTTCTTCGAGCTCCATGCAGCCTTGGTCGCTTTGGGCACCAAGGTGGAAACGCTGAAACGATACGTGCCGAGAGCCAGGTCCTCGCTGCGAAAAAGGTCCGACATCTGGATCGAATAGGTTTTGAAGAAAGCTCGCTCCAGAACGGGTTTAGACACCTCAAATCCGATGAAATTGTGATACGCCTCGGGAGCATAGTTTCCCTGAGCCACTTGGATCACGTCGAACGCGAACTCGACTTTCAGGTGAGCGGCAGGATCGTCCGCATACGTCACCATCGGGCCGAATTTCTTCTTGAGCTTCTGATAAATGATGGGAACGGAGCGGTTAATCGCCTCCGGATGGCCTCGATTGTCAGCCGCGAAATGCGCCAGCGAGCCTAATGCGAACGCATATTCGTCCAGATCCTGGGCCTCACCCAGCAGATTCAGTACGAAGTCGCCGCTTCGTACATAATGCGTCAGATCCGTGAAGAGCTTGCTTCCGAAGGGATAATACCCCATGTCCTGGATGATGGCGCCGCCATAGGCATAGGCATGGGCCTTCCGCAGGTCCTCCGCGCTGGCCGAAGGGAACCTCCGCGCCAGCAAGGGTTGAATATCCGTCTCCCAGGCTGAATCGATTATGGCTTCATGGGTCAGGACCGAGTAAGCCATGACTGGCCCGGCGCAAAAACCGAGCAGTAGAGCGCGAAGAAATACCCGGCGCAAAAAGGCCTCCCTTCAGGTGATGGCGCGAGAGAACAAAATGCTACGTCTAGGTGTTTTGCGAGGGGGATTTGCGCGAGGCGGCGATCTTCTCGAGACTCCTGGCAGCTTCGGCCTGGACCTCCTCAAACTGCATTTTCAGAGCCTGCAACTCGGCCTCGGACATGTTCTCCATGTTTATCAGCTCGGTCCGCGCAGGGGTCACTGCCCGGATCAGTTCGTCAAGTTTGAGCTGGATTACCCGGGTCTCGCGATTCTGGGTATTTTGGATCAGGAAAACGATGAAGAATGTGACGATGGTGGTGCCAGTGTTGATTACCAGTTGCCAGTCGTCCGAGTAGTTCGTCCAAGGGCCTAGGGCGGCCCAAAGCACCACGGTCAAAACTGCAATAAAGAAGGCCCACGGCGATCCGACGGCGCCAGCCACCGCGCGGGAAAAATTCGAGAACCTGTCCGTGAAGCTCTGCGAAGGCGGCCTGCTGGAGGCCGCCCTCGCGCTCACCCGCGTGACCGACGATGGCATCCGGCGAGCTTCAGGAGCGGGACTCGTTATAGGCTCGCCTGCCTGCATCCACTGCCGCCCGAACGGCTTCCGTTTCCCGGGCGAGTTTGCGGCTCCCCTCCTGAAGCGCTCCGGCGGCTGCGTCTTTAATCTCGCCGCTGCGTTGCCGCATGTAGTCGGCGCCGCTGGCTGCCTGTTCCCGGATCATCGCTCGGGTTCGATCGCCCGCCCTCGGCGCGAACAGCATTCCTAATCCGATCCCCGCACCCATTCCAGCGAGAAATCCCATAAAGCGGTTCATAGCTCGTCTCTCCCTTTCCCGTGTCTCTACTTCTTTTCCACCGGCGAGTAGGTCTTCAACATCGAGAGCAACGGCGCGGCGGCTGCCGGCGGCGCAATGTTCTTGTCGACGATCTCCCGGTTCGTGAGTTTCTTTCCGTACAGGTCGCGGTTCACGTCCTCGTCCTGACGCAGCGTGGCGCCTTGCAGGGATACGCCGGCAAAAACGCCCCTGGATCGCGACCAGGAGAGGATCTCGGCCGTCAATTTCGCATCCGTCTGGGCCGCGGCTGTCCGTCCCACAGGGCCCGCCGCCACTTCACCTTCGCCACCGAGGGTAAACTGGCTGGACAGTAAGCGGTCCGCTCCCCGCTGGTTCATCACGAGGAGGACCACGTCTGTTTCCGATCCGCCGATCTGGAACCCGAAGCTCCCGCCCTCTACGCGAACCGCTCCCGGAGCCGACCAAGAGCCGCTGGTTTCACGGCACGAAACGAATCCCTTTCCATATTTGGCCCCGACGATAAAGGCGCCCTTTTTCAACCCAGGGACAATCACGATGCAGTGTGCCCTCTCTAGCAAGTCCTGAGGAATGCCCTTATCGGGGGTATCCATGACTTCCTTGAAAACCGTGGCGGCGTCCTGCAGCCGCTCGGCGTCCTTCTCGTCCGCAGCCCACAGGTGACCGGCGGCAAATGGAGACACGGCCGTAGCCAGTACCAATACCGTCGCCGGCAACAAAGATCGATATCGCTGCATAAAAACCTCCGTCGAGAGCGCAGCAAGCAGAATGCCAGGTACGAGGTGTTTTGGGGGCAGTCTCGGGTGGCGCGGCACGCCAGAAAAATCTACTCATTCCGAACAAATCTTGGAAACAGTTGCCGTCTTATGTTGCGTGAAACGATGTGCCTCGGCCTGGCATCATCCCCTGGGGTATTCTGGAGATCCATCTCGGAGCTCGCCACCAGTGAGCGATGCCCATTGAAGGTGCGGCCCGGTACCCCGATAGAGGCATGACTCATTCACACAAGGCACGGGTGTTAATTGTCGACGACGACGAAGACCAACGTACAATGTTGGCCGACATGACCGAGTCGTCCGGATTCTCCGCCACCACAGCGTCCGACGGGGAGGAGGCTCTGGCACGGCACGCCGAGTTCCCCGCGGATGTGATTCTCACCGATCTGGTGATGCCGCGCATGGACGGATTTGAGCTTCTGAAAACGCTTTCGGCAAGAGGAGACCGGACTCCGACGATTGTTCTGACGGGAGTCGGCGGAATCGAGCAAGGGATCTCGGTCGTGCACGATCTGCAAGCCTTCTGGTTCCTGGAAAAGCCGGTCCAGTCCGGCATTTTGCGGGCGCTTCTGGAAAGGGCGGTAGCCCAAAAACACCTTATCGACGAAGCCAATATCCTCAGCCGGGAACTCAGCCATCGCGGCGTCCTGGGTGAAATGGTGGGGAGCTCGCCGGTAATGCGTCAGGTGTATTCGCTGATCCGCCAGGTCGCCCCGACGTCGGCCTCCGTGCTGATCACCGGAGAAAGCGGTACCGGCAAGGAATTGGTGGCTCGCGCGATCCATCGCTTGAGCCCGCGCTCCGGCCACCCGTTCATCGCGATCAACTGCGCCGCGATGCCCGAGACGCTGATCGAGAGCGAGCTATTCGGACATGAAAAAGGCGCATTCACCGGAGCCGTCGAGCGCCACGCCGGCTGCTTTGAGCAGGCCCACGAGGGAACCGTGCTGCTCGACGAAATCGCGGACATGCCCATCGGGACCCAAGCCAAGCTACTCAGGCTTTTGGAGGATTCCAAGGTCCGGCGGCTGGGGGGCAAAACCGAGTTGCCCGTGAACGTCCGCGTGATCGCTGCCACAAACTGGTCGCCGGACCGGGCCCTCAAGGAAAACCGCCTGCGCGAGGATCTGTACTACCGGCTGAATGTCTTCCATATCGCTTTGCCCCCCCTGCGCGAACGAAAGGAAGACATCCCCGCGATTTGCGAGGCCATTCTCGCCAATCTCAACAAGAAGCACAATTGCCATGTTTCCGGGCTGGATCCGGCCGTTCTGGACGCGTTCCAAAAATCGAACTGGCCTGGAAATGTCCGGCAGCTTCGCAACGTCCTGGAGCGAGCCGTCATCGTGGCTTGCCACGGAACCATACTCCCGGAGCACCTTCCTCCCGATCCCTATGTCGGCAACGGGAATCCGCCGCCCAGTAAGCTTACGGACGATCAGTCGCTCCGTATCCAGGTGGGGCCGCCGATCAGTGAGATCGAACAGGCCTATATCGACCTCGTCCTGAAGCACACAAACAACAACAAGACCCGGGCTGCCCAGATTCTCGGGGTGAGCTTGCGCACGCTCCAGAACCGCGTTCGAAGCTCGTTGGATAAAGGGTTGGACAAAGAAGCAAAGCGCCCCACCCTGGTTTGAGCGGGGCGCCGCGCCTAATCTCAACGGCTAGACTCGAACATAGCCGAGCAGCAAAAGAATCACGAAGATCAACAGAATTGTTCCTACTGCCCCGCTGGGATAATAACCCCACCCACGGCTATAGGGCCAGGCAGGTGCCGCTGCAAACAGCAAAACCAACAGCAGGATGAGTAGTAGTAACATCTAGTTCTCCTTTCTCTCGGGAAGCCGGAAGGCCGGCTTCGGTTTACATGGAAAGCAGCCTGTCGAAAAACGACCGGTAGCGGCGCAAGGCTTGACGCAAGTCTTCGGTGGATACTTCCCCGCCCTTGCTCCAGTCTTGTTCCATCCGGGAGCGCTCGTCGGCGAACACCTGGGTCAGACGCTGGATCACGGAAGCCACGAGTTGGTCGGCTTTTTCGACCGACGAGCGGGGCTCGTCGACGAAATTCGTCTGTATGTCGCTCCACCGCCTGCGGAAATCCTGCAATTCAGGACTGGGAAAAAGGGGTTCGTGTCCCGCAGCCGCCAGGTCCGGCTTGTCGTTGGGCATTTCTTCCCGGCGTATGTCCCGGCGCGTTTCCTCGTGGGGACGCAGCAAATCCGCCGTCGTAATGTTTTCATCTTGAGTGATAACGTCTCGTGCCATAACTTTGTCTCCTAGTGATGTTGCAAGACTCTCGAATCGAGCACGTTCTCAAAAAGCGCCCGGTAGGACTGCATGGCCCTCCGCAGGTTCTCCGTGGAAGCGGCTCCCTGTGCGTCGCGCAGGGCTATGGCGTGGGCGGTCCGGTAGTCCTGCACGACTCCCGGGTGATCCACGGACAGATCTTCGGCGCGCTGCTCGAAGTCCGACATGGGATACCCGCGGCTCCGCATCGCTTCTGTAATGAGCGAATCGGCCTGGGCGACGGCGCCATGCGGATCGTCGACGAAGTGCTCCTGCACCCGCTTCCATTGCGCGGCGAATCGGTCGCATTCGTCACGCGTGAGATGGCGGATAGGATATTTTTCGACGCGCTTCTGACGGTCGGCGAGAACGTCCGCGGCGCGCCGCGCGCTGCCCTCGCGTTCCATCACCCGGTCGTACTCCGGCCCGAATTGCCGTTTTAACTTGCGGGTCCGCTCTCTTTCCATGAGAGCCCATGCAGCGATGGCGATCGCCACAATCGCGATAATCAACAGAACCACGTTCACTGCACTCATACGAACTCTCCCGTTTTCCAGGGATGCAGGCGGTGTGCCAATCACAAGCAGGGTTGTTTTTCAGTGCGGAGACGCGCAAAGATTACCGGGTCGCGCAATGATGTAGGGCTTTGCGTCCAGCGCCGCGCAACAACTGCGCGCCTGGCGGGAACGATCTATCTCGTGGTCGGCGGCTGGCTGGCCGGAGGCTGCTGACCCCGCCCGCGTCCCTTACCGCTGTCCCGGCTGCCGCGATCGGGAGCCAGGCCCGTCGGTGCACCCGGTTTTGCGCCCTTCGATACGAGGTAATCCACGACGGATTGGAATTTCAGGGCCCTGGCGGCATCCAGCGCGGTGCGTCCGTCCGTATTGGCTAAATTGACGTCGGCCCCGAGTTCTACGGCGATCTTCACGGCTTCGAGCGTAAGAGCCTCGCGGTCGGCCCGTTCGGCTTCCACCCAGGGGCTGGTGCGGAGCATCCCGACAGCGGCCATCACGGCATTCACGTTTTCCTGCCGCTTGACAGCTCCGAAGCCCTGTTCCGCCATCCACTCCGCGTGGTGGAGGAATTTTGGATCGGCGCCGTGTTCGGCCAGCAGGCGCATGATGTTCGGCTCCGTAAAACGCGCCGCCATCCAGTACGGAGTCGCGCCCACCAATTGCGGGTCGAAATGAAAGTCGTCCGAAGAGCGGCGCGTCGGCGTGAAGGTCTTCACCGGGAAATTCGGATCCGCGTGATGATCCAGCAGCGCGGCGGCCATTTTTTCGTCGCGCCGCATGATCGCCTCATGCAGGGCCGTAAAACCGTTCGAGGCGAGATTCGGATCGGCGCCTTTGTCCAGCAGAAACAGAACGAGGTCCGTGAAACCGGAGTGCGCCGCGAGCGTCGTCGCGCTCACGCCCCAGGCATCCGTGTCGTTCACGTTGGCGCCGGCCGCGACCAGCAGCTTGGCCGAATCCAGGTCCCCCACGCGCGCGGCAAACATGAGCGCGGTATCGCTGCCGTGCGGGATCGTCAAGTTGTAGGGCAAATATCCGTGCGGCGGAACGGCCATGACTTCGTTGTAAACCTCGGAGCGGGCATGGACGTTCGCTCCGTGCGCGAGCAGCACCTTCACCGCCTCGGGATGCTTTTGGGAGACGGCCCACATCAGAGCCGTTTGGCCGCGAGTGCCGTGCGCATTGGGATTGCCGCCCTTGGCAAGCAGCAATTCCACCACTTGCGGATAACCGGAACGCGCCGCGACCATCACGGGCGTCTCCCCGGAGATCAGGGCCGCATTCGGGTTCGCTCCGGCCTCCAGCAGCCGCTTGACGATCGCTGCATCGCCGTTCTGGCTGGCGTTCCACAGGGGCGTGGCGCCGAGGTCGTTGGCGGCATTCGGCTTTGCGCCGGCCCGAAGCAGCAGATCCGTACTCTCCAGGTCATCGCGATAGGCGGTCCAGTGCAGCGCCGTGGTTCCGTCGGCTTCCGCCGCATTTGGATCGGCTTTCTTCTGGAGCAGCATGCGGATCGCTTCTTTGTCGCTCCGCTTGGCCGCGTCCACCAAGGGGGAATGGCCGCCATCGGCGCCCAGGAAAACCACGGCCAGTCCCGCAACTGTGAGCAGCCGCCAGTGTCTTTTCATCTTGTCCGCCTAAACGTCGGAGAGCGTATCGATGGGGAGTTTGCCTGTGCTGCCGCCGACCTTTTCCACCGGATAGCCCATCTTGTCCATGATGGTCAGCAACATGTTCGCCTGGGACGGGCGGTCCGTGTACTTCAAATGGCGGCCGCCTTTTAGTTTTCCGGATCCGCCGCCCACCAGCATCTGCGGCAGATTCTCGCCGGAGTGCCCGTTGCTGTTGGAAATTCCCGCGCCGTACAGGATGATCATGTGATCGAGCAGCGAGCCGTCGCCATCAGGGGTCGCTTTCAGCTTGGCCAGGTATTTCGAAAACAGCTCGGCGTGATACCGGTTGATCTTGGACATCTTTTCGATCAACTCGGGAATGTTGTTGTGATGCGAGAGCGGATGGTGCGCCTCCGGCACGCCGATCTGGGGATAAGGCCGCGGGCTCTGCTCCTTGCTGATCATGAAGGAAACCACGCGTGTCAAGTCAGATTGCAGCGCCAGCAGCTTTAAATCGAACATCAGCGCCAGATGATCTTCAAAGACCGGCGGGGCGCCTGCAGGCTGATCGAGCGCCGGCAGCTCGATCTTGCTCTGCCGCTCGGCCATCTGGATGCGGCGCTCGACGTCGCGGACGGCGTCGGTGTATTCGTTCACCTTCACCTGATCCTGCCCGCCGAGCTCCTGCTTCAGGCTCGCCAGCTTGCCGGTAACCGAATCGAGGATGCTCTTGGACTGGAGCAGGCGCGCCTGCCGGGCGGCCCGGTCGGTCGTTCCACTATCGCCGAACAACTTTTCGAAAACCGTGCGAGGATTCCAGTCCATGGGCAGCGGCTGCGTCGGGCTGGCCCAGCACAGCGTATCGAGGTACGCGCAACTCAGGTTGCCGGTGCAAGCGCCGGCGTTGGCCGGCAGATCCATGCAGATTTCGAGCGTCGCCAACTGCGTTTCATTCGCAAAATGACGGCCCAGCATCTGGTCGATGGAAACGTCCGCGACGATTTCGATTTCGTTGCGGCCGCCGCGCGGCGTGCCCGTGAGGAAGGATCCGGAAGCTCCGGCGTGGATGTAATTCCAGCTTGCCCGGATCCCGGAGAACACGATCATCTGGTCCCTGAACGGGGCAAGCGGCTCCATGATCGGAGCCAGCTCCATCGCGGCACCCTCGCCTTTGGGAGTCCAATACTCCATCGCCATCCCGTTCGGCGTGTAAAACGCCTGGAACCGTCTGGGCGGTGCGACGGCGGCGCGCATCGGGGGAAGCATGGCGTCGAGGAACGGCAGCGCCAGAGTCGTGCCGATCCCCTTCAGAACCGTGCGGCGCGGAAGTGGTCTTCCCTTCATGGGTCGGGCTCCTTACGTCAACATTCTAGCCCAATTAGAGAAGACCGACGCGAACAACGGCGGCTGGAGATACCTGGGCTTTCGCCTTCCAAAGACCAAAGGAACCCAAGGCCGTTGTGCAATGTTTGTTCTTCCACATTCCACTTGACATCCTAGTAAAGCGATCCCATACTGGACTCTGAGGTTCACTAGGATGCCAAGTGAAGCGGAAAACCGGATCGCGGTACTCCAGGGCACGCTGGACTTGATCGTTCTGCGCACGCTGGAAACCATGGGCCCCCAGCACGCCTACGCGATCGCAACTCGAATCCAACAGGTCTCCGAAGACTTACTGCATCTCAATCAGGGAACACTCTACCCCGCTCTAGTGCGCCTGGAACAGCAGGGGCGGATCAAGGGGACCTGGGGAAAGACGGAGAGCAATCGCGAGGCGAAATTCTACGCAATCACCAAGGCGGGCCAAAAAGCGCTAGAGGAAGAGACGGTCCGCTGGCGGCGCATGTCGGGTGTGGTGGACAAGCTCCTTTCAGAAGGCGCGTGAACCATGCGCCGATTGCTCGCTAGACTCATCAGCCCTCTCCGGCGCGATTCGGCCGAGCGCGAGATGAATCGCGAGATCACGTCCCATCTGGCGCTGCTGCAGGAGGAGTTTGAGAGCCGCGGCATGGCTCCGCAAGAAGCCTATCGGGCCGCGAAGCGCGCCTACGGCGGCGTCGAGCAGTCGAAGGAACTGCACCGTGAGGAGCGCTCCTTCATCTGGATCGAGCAATTCGCGAAGGATATCCGCTTCAGCATCCACCAGCTCCGGCGCAGCCTAGGCTTCACGCTGACTGCCATCGGCGCGCTGGCCCTGGGAATCGGCGCAAACACTGCGATCTTCTCGGTAGTCAACTCCGTATTGTTGACGCCCCTGGCCGTTCCCGATCCGGACCGATTCGTGGTATTGACGACCACCTCGGATGAAAGCGATATCTACGTGGCATCGCCCGCGAATTTCAACCACTGGCGTTCACAAACCAGCGTGATTCAAGACGTCACCGCGATGCGCACCGGGGCGATCAACTATACGGGCGGCGAAATCGCTGAACAATGGCAGTCAGCCCAGGTTTCCGCGAGCGCATTCCGCGCCTTCGGGATCCCGATCATCCAAGGACGCGGGTTCGCGCCAGATGAGGATCTCCCCAACGGCAAGCGCGTCGCCGTGGTCAGTAGAAACTTGTGGCAGCGGCGCTTCGCCAGCGACCCGCAGATTCTCGGCAAGACGGTCCTGTTGAGCGGCGAGCCCTTCACGGTCATCGGCGTCGCGGATGACAACGCCAATCTCGTGAACGAAATGGGCAGCAACCAGTCCCCGCGACTGGATGTCTACGTGCCCTTCCAGATCGATCCCAACTCCGAAAGCCAAGACAAGACGTTCTTCGCTGTTGGCCGGCTGAAGCCCGGTGTCGCGCTCCGGCAGGCTCAGGAGCGGTTGCGAGCTTCCACAAACGAGTACCGTGTAAAATTCCCGAACGGGCTTGGGCCAAAAGAGTACTTCAACGTCAAACCGGTGGTCGACGTCGTGATGGCGGATATCCGGAGCTTGCTCCTCGTTTTGGCCGGAGCCGTCGGCCTGGTGCTGCTGATCGCCTGCGCCAACGTCGCGAGCCTTCTGCTGGTGCGGGCGGCCGGACGGAAACACGAATTCGGAATCCGTGCGGCGGTCGGCGCCTCGCGCACGCGCATCGTGCGCCAGTTGCTTGCCGAAAGCGTGCTGCTGGCGGTGTTGAGCGGGGCAGCCGGCCTGACGCTAGGCTACAGCGGGATTCGCTTCTTGCTCGGCTCCGTGAATGCCGATAGCCTGCCGCCTGCTCGCGACATCGGGATGGATTGGCACCTGGTTGCTTTTACGTTCGGTTTGTCGCTCTTGACCGGAGTCGTTTTCGGGTTGCTTCCGGCCATCAAGAGTTCGCGCCTGGATTTGAACACGGTTCTCAAGGATAGCGGAGGACGCCGGGGGACGGGTTGGCGTCAAAACAAGGCCAGGGCCGCGCTGGTAATCGGCGAGATCAGCCTGGCGATGGTGCTTCTGGTCGGCTCGGCGCTGCTGATCCGGACGTTCGTAGCCTTGTACAGAGTGGATCGCGGTTTCCAGACGGCGAACGTCATCACTATGCAGACGTCGTTCACGGGGCCAAAATACGCGAAATCGGCAGCCGTGGCCGCGGCGGTTCGCGATGCGCTGGAACGCATTCGCGCTCTGCCTGGAGTGACCGCCGCCAGCGCTACCTGCTGTGTGCCGCTCGAAGTCGAACTGAATGCGACGTTCGACGTTATGGGGCGGCCCGCAGGAGACACGGCCAACACCGGGCGCGGCGCATGGGCCACGGTTTCGGACGGCTACTTCGGTGTTTTCCAGATTCCGCTGAAGCGCGGGCGCGTGTTCACCGATCGTGACGACGCGAATTCCCCGGGCGTCGTGATCATCAATGAGCGAATGGCGAAAGAATTCTGGAAAGACGCCGATCCGCTCAATGATCGGATTGTGATCGGCCGAGACGCTGTCAAAGCTTCCGCGGATGACCAGCCGCGGCAAATTATCGGCATCGTCGCGGATGTGCGCCAAAGCGCGTTGAGCACGGCGCCCAGAGCCATGATGTATGTTCCCCAAGCGCAGATCCCGGATTCGACCAACGGCACGCTAGCCCCGCTGGTGCCGATGTCCTGGACGGTTCGCACCCAGCGAACGACGGACGCTCTGGTCAATTCGATCAAGGATCAGGTGCGGAAATCGACAGGCCTTCCCGTTTTTAACATTCAGTCCATGGACCAAGTGGTTCGGCTCTCGACGGGACAACAGCAATTCAACATGCTGGTGATGGCCGTTTTCGGGGGCTCGGCGCTGCTGCTCGCCGCGATCGGAATCTACGGACTGATGGCGTACACGGTTCAGCAGCGGACGCAGGAGATCGGCATCCGGCTGGCTCTCGGCGCGGAGGCGCGGCAATTACGAAATATGGTCGTCGGCCAAGGAATGAAGTTGGTCCTTGCGGGCATGGTCATCGGCCTGGGCTTGGCCTGGGGAGTCTCGCGATTGATGGAGAGCCTGCTGTTCGGCGTGCAAGCACGCGATCCACTGGTATTCACCGCGGTTCCTTTGGCTCTAACGGCTGTAGCGCTGCTGGCAGTGTGGATTCCGGCGCGCCGCTCCCTGCGCGTCGATCCGGCGGTCGCGCTACGGCACGAGTAAGACTACTTCGCGTTCATGTGCTGCATGCTCTTCTCGTTCTCCATGCAGATCTCGTCCACCATTTCCGTATCCACCACGATCGTCTGACGGAACTTCACGGTCCACGGTTTGGTGTAGGCTTTCGGATCGTCGATCGTAACGTCAATGTCCAGGTGCCCGAAATCCGGCCGGCGGAAACGTTCCGTCATTTTCGCCGCGCTGGTCAATGGATTCCCGCGCATATCGAGCCAGATGTCGTCGCGAAACCCGATAGTCTGCGCAATGAGAGTGTCGCCTTCCCACTTCGCGGAAGAATAACCGTTCCAGGACGGCTGCGGATCTTCGGGCAGCGGACGCGCATCAGTGAAAATCTGCCGGAAGCTCGCGTTGAACTCATCGAGAATCACCAGCAGCCCCGGCGTCTGCACGAACTTCTGAATGTGCGGCAGTCCGTAGGCTCGCGGGAAGCTCGGCGGCAGGCACTTCGAATGCGGATCCTGCAAGCCCGCGACGGGCGCGCGCGCCTTCATCAATGCAGCCGTCTCAGGCCGGTACGGCAACCCCTCAGGCAGTCCGTCGGCGATATTGAACGCCTGCCGGGGCAACCCCAGCGTGGCGTCACCGATTCCCAAACCTTTCTCAAGGCACTCGCCGTTCTCGTTCTTGATATCCGGCGGGCAAGGCGCCTCGGTGCCGGTGTTCCACCACATCCCCGAAAAATCCGGTTTGCGATCCGCCGACCGAGGCGTAGGCGCCGAAAGATTGACCTTGCCATCGCGCGTTCTTGGGATGCCCGGCGTTGGATAGTGCAGCCACTGGGCGGGAAGTAAAGCTGCGCTGAGTAGCGCCAGCCTGGCGGCGGTCTTCATATCGGGGAAATCAGTTCGCCGCTCCGCCGCTCGATGGAGCGCTCTGCGCGGATCGCATCTGGAACGCCGGACTCTGCACGATACCCAGAATCAATGACGACCAGCGGTACTGTTTCGCGGCGGCATCGCGCACGACCTTGCGAATTTCGGGGCGATCGTAATACTCGATACGGCGACCCAGTGCGTAGGCCATCAGCTTCTCCGTCAGCGTGCGAGGGAACTGCTCGGGATCTTTTAGAAGAGCCGCGCGGAGACCTGCGAGCCCGTCGATCTTCATGCCGCTGGCGGTGGTTCCGCTTGCGTCCACGGGCTTCCCCGCCTCGTCGATCGTGCGCCATCCCCCGATCACATCGAAATTTTCCAGCGAGAATCCCAGCGGATCGATCACCGAGTGGCAACTGTTGCAGGTCGATTGCGTCCGGTGCTGGGCGAGCCTCTCGCGCATTGTCGGCGGGATCGTGCCGGGCTTGGTCTCGAGCGTCGCGTTCACGCCGGGCGGAGGCGGGGGAATCGGCGTGCCGAAAATATTGTTCAGCAGCCATTTTCCGCGCAGCACCGGCGAAGTGCGGTCAGGATACGATGTAGTCACCAGCAGGGCGCCCTGCGCCAGCAGGCCTCCACGCTGGTCGTGATTCGGAAGCGCGATGCGGCGGAAACGGCTGCCGTAGACGCCCGGAATCCCATAATGCCGGGCCAGCCGCTCGTTTAAATAGGTGTAATTCGCATCCAGCAGTTCCGACACGGGCCGATCCTCGCGCAGCGTGCTGGCCACGAACATCTCGGTTTCCTTCTCGAACCCTTGCAGCAGACTCTCGTCATAGGTCGGATACTTGTCCGGATCCACGACGACGTCTTCCACCTGACGAAGATTCAGCCACTGCGCGGCGAAATCGGTAACCAATGCGTCGGTCGCGCGCGGATCGGCCAGCATGCGCCGGACTTCCTTCTCCAGGTTCTGCGGATTGCTGAGCTGATTCTTCTCGGCCAAGCCCAGCAGATGATCGTCCGGAATGCTGCTCCATAAGAAGAAGGACAGGCGCGATGCGAGTTCCAGATCGCTCAGGCGGTACGGCGCTTGTTTTCCGGGCTGATCGCGGATCACGCGCAACAGAAAATCCGGATCCACCAGCATGCGCTCGAGCGCGAACTGGATTCCGTCGTCGAAGCTGCCGCCATTCTTGCGGCTGTCATCGTAAAACTGAAGAAGCGTATCGGAATCGGCCTTGGTCACCGGGCGGCGATACGCCAGCCGGGACATGCGGGTGAGGATCGTCGCGGCGCAGGCACGTTGTTCGCTTACGGCCTTCGGCGGCTGGCACACGAAAATCGCGCGGCGGCTGGCGGTGTCTTTCGGCGGACCTTGCGCCTCATAGGGCCCGCCGATCTGCACCGATCCCACGTTCGCGTTTCCCATGTAGACCTGGTCGTTCGAAATTACCCGGCCTAACTGGATCGGTTGCGGCAGACCTTCGGGTTCCCACATTTCGCGCACGAAGGAAACGCCTACCACTCGCGAACCTGCCTGGACCGGAACACGGACTTCCAGCCCGGCGTCGCCTTTAACCTGCATGTACTCTTCCCATTCAGGATCGCCTGCAAACCCGGGCTCGCCGTCTCCGGCGTAGCTCGATGCGGCCGGCCGGCCTTTTCCTTGCCCGCCGACGGTGAAGCGCTTCAGCAGTTTGCCATCCAGGCGGATCTCAAGTTGCTGCGGCCAGCCCATTCCTTTCAGGTAATCCTGATATTGCCGCTGAAGCCGGACTTTAATGAGGTACTCGCCATCCACCGGGAAATCGTAGCGGATCGCCATCCCGCCGCGCGAACCGAACGGCAGATTTTCATCCATCCGGTCTTCCTGAAGCACGTGCAGCGGAATTTCGAACCGGTCCAGACTCGGCTTCGCGGGCGGCAAACCCACCGCCAGCCGCGTGACCTGCCGCGCAACCGACATGTATCTTTCCAGGTGCGCCGTCGAGATCGACAGCACATCCGCGAAGTTGTCGAAGCTGCCGTCGGCGGTGTCGTCGCCGGGCAGCAACGCTTTCACGTCGAAATCGAGCCCAAACAGATCGCGGATGGCATTCTGGTACTCGGAGCGATTCAGGCGCTGCACCGCGCCAATCCGGCCGGGGTTCGGATTCGCGGCCCAAGACTGATCCACGGCGTTTTCCAGAGCCACCGCGATCGAGTGATACGTTTCCTCATTCGCGCGAGGCATGCCCGGAGGCGGCATCGATCCGGCTCGCAGTTTCCCGATCACCTTCTCAAGGACCTCGGCGTTCGCACCAGGCTTGCTGAGGTCAACCGCATCGAGCGCCAGCCCGGCAGTGCGCAGTTTCTGGTTATGGCAGGTGATGCAGTAGGTATCGAGGAACTTCCGGGGACTCGGAGGCGTGGATGCTGTTGCCGCGGGCGCCTGCGCGCCCAATCGCGTCAAGCCGATCAGCGCGCCGCTCACTAGAACAGCGCCGGTGATGGCCGGCCACAAATAACGGAAGTCCTTCACCAACCTCAATATAACAAGACTCGCGGGATCTTACTGGTCCGCCGGTTCGATCCTGAGGACGGTGCCGTCCGCAGCATTGCCGCCCGAGGCGAGCTCGGTGGCCACATAGATGTATCCGTCCGGACTCTGCTGGACATCGCGGATCCGGACTTCCAAGGGAATCAGCAGCCCCTCGCGCTTCTCGGCTTGGGAAGGCTGGTTGAACGCGATCCGGATCAACTGCTTCTGCGTGAGGGAGCCTACGAACAGGTTGTTCTTCCAGCTCGGGAACTTGTCGCCGGTGTAGAACATCAAGCTGGACGGGCTGATCGAAGGAACCCAGTGAATCCGGGGATTGTCCATGCCCGGCCGCGCCCACGGCTGATCGGATACGAGCGAACCCGTGTAGTTGCGCCCGGTCGACACCAGCGGCCAGCCGTAGTTGTGACCAGGCTGGAGAATGTTGACCTCGTCGCCGCCCATGGGACCGATTTCGGCTTGCCAAATCTGGCCCGTTTCCGGATGGATCGTCAGTCCGTAGCCGTTCCGATGGCCGTAGGTAAAAATCTCGGGCTTCGCTCCGGCGCGTCCGACGAACGGATTGTCCGGAGGAACGCTGCCATCCTCACGGAGCCGCAACGTCTTGCCGACGTGATTATCCAGGCTCTGCGCCTTCATCCGCAGGCTGTTGTCCTCGCTGCCGTTGCAGCAGATCCGATCACGGTCGCCGATGGTCACGTAAAGCGACGCATCGGGACCGAAAAAGATTCGTCCCGCAAGGTTGCCTCCGGTCTCCCACGCGTCGGCGACGAAGATCTCCTTCACATCCTCGAGCGTGTTCCCGCTCAAGTGCCCGCGCGCGACCGCCAGCGTGAATCCGCGCTGCTCGCGTTTCGGATACGAGACGTACACCAGCCGGTTCTGCGCGAACTGCGGATGAATCGCGATGAAATGCAGCGAGTCATTGGCCTGCGCCGGATCCTTCAACGATGCCGCCGGCGCGGTCCACACAGGGTCCGGCAGCAGCACGCCATTGCGGATCAGCCGCAGTTTGCCATTGCGTTCCGTGACCAGGATGTTGCCATCGGGCAGAAACGCAAGGCTCCAGGGATGAAACAGGCCGGTCGCCACCGTGACGACGCGAATCTTGCCGCCCTGTACGGGGAGCACCGGCGCGCTCGGCCCGGTCTGCGCCTGGCCAGCGACGCCGCAGACCAGGAGCGCGGCGATTGCGGCGAAGGATGATTTTGTCATTTGCGGATCCTCATTGTTTCGCCGCCGGTTTGGCTGGAGCGGCTGCAGCAGCGACGCACCGGTTCGCCCCGTCGCGCCCTCCGCGATCCCGGTAGACTCGATGGCAGTTGGCGCACGCGTCGTTCAGCTTTTCGCTAATATCCACGAACGCCTCAAAGTCCCGCGCCTGCGATGCCTTGTGAGCGAGCCGGCCCACATCCACCATGTCGGCGACGTATTTCTTCCAGTCCTCGCGATCCACCGGGACCGGCTTGCCGTTCTGGCATTTGCGTCCGGGCGTCAGATACAGCGGAGCGGTTTCAGTCAAGGCGATCGCCGCCTGATCGATCATCATCCAGCCGGGATAAATGTTGGAGCCCCACTCGACGTAATCGAATTCCGGAGGATTGGGCTTCGGCGCTGCCTTCTTCCCAGGATCGTGGATCTGGACATTAAAGATGATGTTCGAATTGGGAAACGCGAGGGCGCGCATCAGCTCGGCCAGATTCCCCTCGGGCGCCACAAACGACGGACCAGGCCCCGCCGCGGCAGAAGCGGCCGGGCCCTGCGCGGCTGGAAACACAGCTTGCGCGAGCGCGGTTTCACTCAATTCGTTTTGTCCAGCCGGAAACTTGCCGGCCTGAAGGATGTAGGCTGCGATATCGATCGATTGATTTCGCGTGAGCTTCCCTGGATCATCGAACGGCATTGTCTTCTGAATCTTGTCGACCAGATTTTTGAGCGGCTGCGCGCTCCGGCTGGCGAAGAAGGCGTCGCCGGCCAAGGGAGGGCCGCCCTTGCCCTCCAAGGCGTTACCGTGACAGGAAGCGCACTCCGCCTGATAGACCTGCTGCCCGCGGGTGGCCTGTGCGCTGGAGTAGACGCCTGCGCCCACAGAGCGTGCAGCTTGCCCCGAAGCCATGAGAGCGCCGAACGCGCCGAGAGCACAACAAGATCGAAACCCGAACCGCGGAGCCAGTCGCGCCACAAATCCTCCCGGTGAAGATTACCTGTTAAACCTGCCAGCCCGGATCAATTTTGGTGCTGGAGGTGGGGGTCGATCAAATGACCCTTCTGAAGGCACGTAACTTATTCATTCTTCGTTCAGCCAGAACCGCCAAAACCGCTATTTTGGCACATTTCTGGCACGTCTACGGCACGCGGGCAGCGTAAGCCGTCTCTCAAAATCCTATGGCCAGCTTTACAAAATTTGCGCGTCCGAGTGTGCCCAAAACCGGCGTGATCACCAACCGCGACCTCGACATC
>JBAIXM010000175.1:0-12729 GCA_037916615.1 Bryobacterales bacterium | reverse complement strand
TCCGTCATTCTATCGGCTGGCCCCGACTCGCCTTATTACAACGAAAAAAACAAAGCTGGCAGTCTCTATAACGAAGGATGGGCGCTGGTGCACATGCTCCAGCTTTCGCCCGAGTATGTTTCGAAGTTCCGGGAGTTCCTGGAAGCCGTGCAGGGCGGCATCGACTCCGCTGCAGCGCTCGAGAAAGTGTACGGCAAAAGCGTCGCGGCGGTCGAAAAGGACTTGCAGGCGTACATTCGCGGCAACCAGTTTTACGTGCGTCCTTATCCCGTGAAGCTAACGAACGCGAAAGAGAATCTCTCCTCTCAGCCCGCCGAGCCGTTCGATGTGAAGCTCGCGCTGGCCGATCTGACCAACCGGCCCGGCAAAGAAGCGGAGGCGCAGAGAACGTTTGAAGAGCTCGCGCGGGAGGACCCGAGGCGGCCCGAACCATGGGTCAATCTCGGATATCTGGCATGGCGGCGCGGCCAGATACCCGATGCGGCGGACGCGCTCGCCAAGGCCTATCAGCTAGGCGATCGCAGCGCCGGAATGTTGTGGGACTTCGGCCGCCTCGCGGAGCGGGATCGACCGGCAGATGCGCTGAGGGCACTCAACGATCTATTCCGGCTGGAACCGCAGCGCATGGACGTTCGGCTGGAAATCGCTGCGCTGAATTTGAATGCCGGGCGTCCTGGCGGCGCGTATTCCGTGCTTGCGGACGTAACCCGCATCACCGCGGACGAAGCGCCGCGTTTTTTCACGCTGCTTGCGAGCGCGCAGATGCAAATGGGCGATCGCGCCGGCGCGCGCGCCGCCGTGGCAAAGCTGGCCGCGAACGTCAAAACACCGGAGGACCGGGCGCGCGTCGAACAGATGCAGCACTATCTCGAACAGGCGGACGTTCCATCTCCGGTCGCGACTGCCGCCGCGGCGGCTCCGAAGGATGACGCGCCGGGCACGAACATGGAAAGCGCGCCGCGGCTCGTACGGGCTTTGCCGTCGGGCCAGCGTCCGCCGCTGCTCCCGTCGCCTGAAATCGACGGTTCTTTCATCGAGTTCGTCTGTCTCGAGAAGAGTTTCAAAATAGTGCTCGATACTGCGCAGGGGAGGAAATCGTTCCTGATTTCCGATCCGAAACAGATCGTGGTGGTGGGCCGTGCCGGCGGCAAGGTCGATTTGAATTGCGGCCCGCAAGAGCGTCCGGAGCACGTGAAGCTGGAATACGCTCCTATGACGGCCGGCGCAGACGCGGACGGAGTTCTGAAGATCCTCTACTTCGAGTAGATTCGGTCTGCGCCCGAGTAAATGTTGAATCGGCCGTCCCGCAGGAATCCGGCCAGCGTCATGCCGAACCGCATGGCCGTTTCGACGGCAAGGCTGGACGGCGCGCCCACGGCCGCCAGGATCGGGATCCCGGCCATCAGCGCCTTCTGCACCAGCTCGAAACTCGCGCGCCCGCTTACCAACAGGAGCGAATCGTTCAGAGGCACCTGCCCGTCCAGAACGGACCGTCCCACGAGTTTATCGACAGCATTGTGCCGCCCGACATCCTCCCGAACCACCTGCAGCTTGCCTGAGGCGTCGAATAACGCCGCGGCGTGAAGTCCTCCCGTGCGATCGAACACCGGCTGCGTCGCACGCAACGTTTCAGGAAGCTTCAGAATCGTTTCTGTATTGACTCGGGGCCGGTTCCGGGGCGGGGCAGTGCAGCCTGCGGCCACCAGCGCATTTACCGAGGCCTTGCCGCACACGCCACAACTAGAAGTCAGATAAAAGTGCCGGGTCTGGGAGCTTAAATCCGGAGAGGGTTGGCCCTTCAGGGTGATTGAGATGGAATTCTCTCCCGGCTTCACGGTCTGGATAGCGTCGAGCCCGGAGAGGAGACCTTCGGTGAATAGGAATCCGACCGCCAGCTCTTCATCGTTTCCCGGGGTGCGCATCGTGATCGCGAGATCGCGATCGCCGAGGCGGATCTGAAGCGGTTCTTCGACCGCGAGCAGATCCTGATCGCCGGCGGCGTGCTTGTTTTCGCGGGATCCGGCGCGCTGAACCGGAACCGAAACGATGCTGCGCTTCACGCTCCAGAGTATAGCGCGAGGGCTCTTCGGGCAGGCGTTAGCCCTGCGGCGGTTCCCATTCCGACGGCCGGAGATGAACCGGCCTGCTGACGCGGCGTGCGCGCAGATTCAGCATTTCGACGAAAACAGAGAATCCCATGGCGAAATAGATGTAGCCCTTGGGAACGTGCTGATGCAAGCCTTCGGCAACCAAGGCCATCCCGATCAGCAGCAGAAAGCTCAGCGCCAGCATCTTGATGGTCGGATGGCGCTCAACGAATTCGCCCAACGGGCCGGAAGCCCACATCATGACGCCGACGGCGATCACGATCGCCGCGATCATGATCGCGATCTCGTTTGCCATGCCTACGGCGGTGATCACGGAGTCGAGCGAAAATACGATGTCCAGCAGCGCGATCTGCGTAAGAACCGCGCCCATGGTGTGCGCCTTTCCGTGGGCCTGGCGTGCAGCCTCCGCTGTCGCTCCCTCCAGCCGCTCGTGGATTTCCGTCGTGCTCTTCCACAATAGGAACATTCCGCCGGCCAGCAAAATCAGATCGCGTCCGGACACTTCCTGCGGTCCGATGGTGATCCATGGCCGCGTGAGCCGCATAGTCCAGGTCAGCGAGAGCAGCAGCAAGATTCGCGTGCCCATGGCCAGCCCCAATCCCAGAGTGCGGGCGCGCGATCGCTTGTGCGCCGGAAGTCTCCCCGCCAGGATGCTGATGAAGACGATGTTGTCGATGCCCAGAACGATCTCGAGCACCGTCAACGTGAGCAGTGCGGCCCAGGATTCGGCTGAAAACAGGAAATCCATAGTCATGGAGCGTTATGGTACGAAGCCGGAAGAAAGGCGCTCTTATTTCTGCGGCGCGGGCGAGTCTTTGGGCTTCTTGAACAGATCCATGATGCTCTTGGCGGCGTCGATCGCCTTGGATGGATCTTTCGTGTACTGCTGGAGCGTTTCCTTCGCTGCGCCTTTGACGTCGGGAGTAAACATAGGATCGGATGAAGTACCCGTTACGCGGAACGGAATCGGTATGTCCGACTTCTGGCCGAGTGCAGTCAGCAGATGGCTGGTGGATTTCACGACGGCTCGCATCTGAAAATTCAGTGCGTGCTGTGGGCTGATGCTTCCCGAGCCGGTCAGTTCCCCTACGGCAGGAGCGACGACCTTAAGATCGCGCACCATCGTTCCTTCGGGAGCGACCGTGAAGCTGGCGTTCAGGTTTTGGATCGTGGTGCGCGGCTCTCCCTGGATGCCGGAAAGCTGCTGGATGGTCTTCAGCTTCGAGCCAAGGTCGAAATTATTCAGCCGCGCATCGTCCACGTCGATGGCGCCGCTGGTGACCAACTTGTCGAAAGGCCCGGCCGAGGTCACATCCAGGGTCAGGGTCCCGCGCTCAATGGTGGATCCGGCCGGGAGCACCACGTCGAGGGCCGGCAAAATCGCGGCAAGTTCCGTCAGCGGCATTTTCGATCCGGAGAGCTTTGCATTGACCACGGGCGAGTCTTCATTCAAGCGATACGCACCGCTGAGACTGGCTTGCGCGCCGCCGATGTGGATGGTCGAGCGCGGCACGGTTCCGCTTTGCTTGGCCAGCTCGTGAGAGAGAACCAAATCGATTTCGACCGGCCGTTTCGCGGGCGATCCCCCTTTGGCCAGCTTCAGATTTTCGGCCTTGAGTTTTCCGTTGATGTTGACGGTGCGTCCGTCCGACGCCGCTTTTCCGTCTACCGAAACGATTCCGGCAACGCCCGACGAAGGTTGCGCGAATCCGGACCCGGCCAGATTCAGACCCGCCACGTTGAGACTCGCTTCAAAGGGAGTCTGAATCAGATCGGCCGGCCGGATCGGTCCGGCCTTGCCGTCCAGCTTCACTGAACCGCCGCCCGCGACGTCGGCCGTCGTCGAGAACGGAAAAGCCGAGGCGGGAGAGAAATCCCGCAATTCGACGCTCACGTTCTCCATAACCCGCGGTTTGGATTTGCCGCCCAGGGTGTCCAGGGAAACGCGGCCCTTGGTGATGCGGATCAGCTTGACCGAAAGTTCCGTGGGAGCCGAACCGTTCGAGCCGCTGGCAGCCGGAGTGGGACCGGCAGGAGCGCTGGCGGTCTTGCCGCCGATACTCGAAAAATTCCAGTCGCCCGCCGGGGATTGAAGCAGCGCAATTTCCGGCTGATCGACCGTCAGCGATGTCACGTTGAGCTGGCGGGAAACGATCAGCGGCCACAGTTCCACTCCCACAGCCAGCGCCTTTGCGTGAAGGAAGGGTTGCTTGCTGAAGGCGGGATCGTCAGCGATGCTGATCTCGCTCGCCGAAGCCCCTCCGGAGAACAGCGACAACTGAAGATCGCCGATGGTTACCTGGCGTCCCAGCGCGTCGCTGAGCCGCTGCTCGAGAATCGGCCGGAACTGATTGGCGTTGATAAAGAGCGGCAGCGCGAAAATAACGACGACCACCAGCGCCAGGAGGATGCCGACGATGCGCAGCGCGCGCTTCACCCCTTGAGTCTAGCGTGTTCTAGGCGGTACGAGCGGCGTCCTGAGTGCTGACGCGCCCAAAGCGGCGGTCGCGCCGGTGGAATTCGTCCACGGCCTGGGCCAGGTCCTCTCCGGTGAAGGCCGGCCACATGCGCGGCGTGAACACCATCTCGGCATAGGCGCACTCCCAAAGCAGGAAATCGCTCAGGCGCTGCTCGCCGCTGGTGCGGATCAGCAGGTCCACGTCCGGGCCCAGGGCCTCGGAGAAAGATTCTTCCGTGATCGGGCCACGCATCCGCTGCGCCGCTTCCAGAATCGCAGTGCGCGAGGAGTAGTCTAGAGCCAGCCTCAAGTGCAGACGCCGACAGCGGGCCGTTTTGTGTTCGGATTCTTCGAGCATCGCCACCAGAGGCGCGGGCAGGCGGTCCCTGCGCCCGATCGCCTCCAGGCGTACGCCGTTTTTGAGGCACCGGCCGGTTTCCTCCATCAGGTATCGGCCCAGCAGCTTCATCAAGGCCGTCACTTCGCGTGGGGGCCTTGTCCAGTTGTCTTCCGAGAACGCGTAAAGAGTCAGGGTCTTGATGCCGAGGTCCGGCGCGGCTTCCACGACGCGACGCACAGCCGCCGCCCCCGCGCGATGCCCGGCCACGCGCGGCAGGCCCCGGTTCAATGCCCAGCGGCCGTTCCCGTCCATGATGATGGCGACGTGAAAACGATCCACTTAACGCTCCTTGCCGCCTGAATCCGGACTCCGCATCGCATGGATCAGCGCTTCCATGTGATTCAGGTATTTCTCCAGAGCCTTGCGGCCCGAAGCTGTCAGGGAGTACTCGGTCTTGGGCATCCGCCCCTCGAACGATTTCGAACAGGCGACATAACCGGCGTCTTCCAGCTTTCGGGCATGCACGCTCAAGTTCCCATCGGTGGTTTTGAGCAGCCGTTTTAGGTCGTTGAAACTGAGCGAAGAATTCGCGGCCAGGGCGCTAATGATGCCCAGCCGGATTCGTTCGTGAATGATGCGGTCAAGATCCGGAAGCGCCTCCGGAGCCTTGACTTGCCGGGAGCGATTCTCGGAGGAATGCGCCAGCGCGCTTTGTCTAGCCACCGTACCTCCTTGCGATAATCGCGCCGAACAGCACGTGCAGTCCTCCGAATCCTGCGCCGAGCCAAAGATCGGCCCACACCATCGACATTCCAGGCAAGAGAAGCAGCGCAAGCGCGCCCTCCGCCAGAAAACAGACGCCCATCACCGGAACCGCCGGAACCGAGAACGCGCCGCCCGTGATCACTCCGGTTCCATACAGCATCAGCCAGACGCCGGGGATCGCCGCAACGGCTCCAGCCTGCCACAACGCCAGCGTCAGTACCGCGCCTGCGAACAAGGGCGGCACGAAGCTGAATACGAATTTGCGCGTCGGGCCAGACCAAAGCGGTAGCCCCGCGGCCCGGGCCTTCCGGCGCATCGCCAGCGTGCCGACCATCATCGCCAGCAGCGCTTCGCCCAGCCAGATCGCCAGCCATACTCCCCGCGATACCGCGTGCGAGGCAAATCCGGCCGCTCCCAGCGCCGTTACTCCCATCAGCACGCCTCCCCACCCGGGAACCGCGGTGAAGGAGCCGGCGCGCTCCATGGTCTCGCGGATGTAACGCAGGTTATCGAGCGCGTGCGTGTGCAGCGGGATCGGTTCGGGAGGAGCCTCACGGATCGGGCGGATGCTCGCCATGAAGATCCAGCATAGAACAGGACCGGAGTGTTGTCAAGTACTTTACGATAAAAAGAAGAGCTACCGGTCCCCGTGCCTGTGGAAATATTTGCGCCGGATGTCCGGCCAGAATTCCTTCAGGACCTGCGAAAATGCGTCTGTGGCCATCTGGGAATAGAAGCGCTGGAAGTTGTCGCCAAGCCGCCTTTCCCCGGGATAGTATGCGTTTCCGATCATCGCGCCGATTGCGTTGCCGCTGACTTCGGCGAAATTGAAGGTCCAGCGGCCGCGGTCATTGCGAGCGACGAACACCCGGGTGGCCGCGTAACCGGTCCGCGACCAGACGCCCCCGTGGCCTCGCCGGAAATAGCGGGGATCTTCACGAAGGAGCGAGGGCATGATCGATTCGGTCAGCATGTTTCCGATCAGTTGGTCTGCCACGGAGCCGCCGAGCCGCTTCGCATATCCTTCCATACCCTGACCGAACTGCGGATGCTGATCGGCGATCTGCCCGAGCCCGGCCAGACCCGCGGCGACGAAGAAAATCGGATAGTCCGTCGAATCCTTGTATCCGATGTAGAATTTGCGCCGCACGCTCAACGGCGAAAACGGGCCGTCCTCTTCGGCGGACCTGTAGTTCGGCAGGACCCCCAGGACCCGGCTTGGAGAAGCGGCACTGGAATTGGAATTGGCAGGGGCGGGCTCTTCGTCGTTCGGCTGCGCGGAAACAGACACAGCGAAGCACGTGCAGGCGCACAGCATTAAAGCGATTTTAGAAATCAATTTGGGTGAAACCTCGAGCGGACTTGGATCTTAAAAAGACGGCTCGCTCCGGGAGTCCGTTACATTTTGCGCGCCTCGTAATACCACTGATACCATGGTCACTGAAAATGAAAGCTTGGCTGGAGACCCTTGCGCCAGGGTCGGAGGATTTTGCGCTGGCGCGAGCCATCGACTCCAAACGCATTCCCGCGCACGTGGCCATCATCATGGACGGCAACGGCCGGTGGGCCCGCCAGCGCAACCTGCCCCGCATGGCGGGACACAGGGCGGGCGTTCCGGCGGTGCGCGCTACGGTGGAAACCTGCGCCCAGTTGGGCGTCGGCGCGCTGACCTTGTACGCATTTTCGGTGGAGAACTGGAAACGCCCTCGCCCGGAGGTCGACACCCTGTGGAGGCTGCTGCGCGTATACCTTCGGTCCGAGACGGCATTGATGATGAGCCACGATATCCGGTTCGCGGCGATCGGAAGATTGGACGCGTTGCCGGCGCAGGTGCGCGCCGAGCTCGATGAGGTGATGCGCAGAACCTCGGCAAACTGCGGCTTGCGGCTGAACCTGGCGATCAATTACGGCGGCCGCGCCGAACTGGTCGATGCGGTCAAGACTCTGGTGCGCGACTCCCGCGAGAGCGGCGCGGAGATCACCGAAGAGGCGATATCGGCGCGGCTCTACACGGCCGGCCAGCCCGATCCCGATCTTCTGGTCCGCACCTCCGGCGAAATGCGCATCAGCAATTTCCTGCTGTGGCAGATCGCTTACGCCGAATTGTACGTCACTGAGACGCTGTGGCCGGATTTCAGCCGTGCCGACCTGTTGCGCGCGATTCTCGAATACCAGAAACGTGACCGGCGCTACGGAGGGCTGGGCGACACCGGCGCCGCTCGGGCGCCCTCGCCGGAAACGGCCCTCGATCCCGTTCGCCTGCCGATCAGTGTGCCGGCGCGATGACGCGCATCCTGACCGCGCTGGTCCTGCTGCCGCTGGTCGTAGGGATCGTGCTCGCGGGGCCGCAATGGTCGCTGCTGGCGCTTCTGGGCGCTACGGGCCTTCTGGCGTTTCACGAATTCGATAACATCGCCGCCGCACAAGGGGTGTCGCGCTCAGGATTTTCGGGGCTTGCGGCGGGTCTCGTACTGCTGCTTGCGCCGGAACCTGCTTGGGTTGCGATCGTGGTCATCGCAGTCGCGCTCCTGGCGCTTGAACTCCGCCAGACAGATTTGGCGAAAGCGCTGATCAGCGCGGCCGCAGCGTTGCTGGGAGTCGTCTATATTTTCGGGGCCTGGCGCTGCGCGGCCGCCTTGCGCGCCCTCAACCCGCACTGGCTGATGATCGCGCTTCTGGTGAGCTGGGCGGGCGATACGGCGGCGCTCTATGTCGGCCGCTCGCTCGGACGCCATAAACTGGCTCCGCTTGTGAGCCCCGCGAAAACCTGGGAAGGCGCCATTGGATCGGTTGTCGGCGGCGTCTTAGCCGCCTGGATCTACGCGCGCTATCTGATCCCCTCCGCCGCTCCGTGGTTTGTGCTGACGGTCGCCGCCGCGGCGAATGTCGCAGGACAGTTAGGCGATCTGTGCGAATCAGCCTTGAAACGCGGCGCGGGGATGAAAGACAGCGGAACGACGCTGCCGGGACACGGCGGCTGGCTCGACCGGATCGATTCGAGCCTGTTCAGCATCCCCGTGGTCTACGCTCTGCTCCTCGCGCTCATGTAAAAAATTCGCGAGCCGCTTGAACCGTTGCTTGGATGTCTTCCCGGCTGTGCGCGGCGGAAACAAATCCCGCCTCGAATTGCGAGGGCGCGAGGTACACGCCGCGTTCCAGAAGAAAATGGAAGAATTTTCCAAAGCGCGCCGTATCGCAGTTCTTGGCCGATGCCCAATCGGTCACTGGATCCCGGTGTTTCTCACCGGCAAAGAAGAACGTAAACATCGACCCCACGCGGTTTACCGTCACTCCGGGCGGCGTCCACGCCGTCAGCTCCGCCGCGCGGCTCTCCAGCGTTTCGTACACCTCGGGGTGCGCCATTAGATACCGTAGCATCGCGAGGCCTGCAGCCACAGCCAGCGGATTTCCCGATAGCGTTCCCGCTTGATACACCGGGCCCAGCGGCGCGACCTTCTGCATGATCTCCGCGCGCCCGCCGTAGGCCGCCAGCGGCAGACCGCCGCCGATGATCTTGCCGAGCGTCGTCAGGTCCGGGCGGATTCCAAACCGCTGTTGCGCCCCGCCGAGCGCCAGGCGAAAGCCCGTCATGACTTCATCGAATATCAGCAGCGCGCCGTGCCGAGCCGTGATTTCGCGCAGCGTTTCCAGGAATCCTGGAACGGGCGGAACGCATCCCATGTTCCCGACCACCGGCTCGACGATCACCGCCGCAATCTGCCCGCCGCGTTCCGCGAACGCTTGCTCGACTGCCGGCGCGGAATTGAACGGCAGGGCGATCGTCGTCTCGGCAAACGCTTTAGGAACGCCCGCGGAATCGGCGATCCCCAGCGTCGCCATGCCCGAGCCGCCCTTCACTAGCAGCGAATCGACGTGTCCGTGGTAGCAGCCCTCGAACTTGATCGCCAGGTCGCGTCCGGTGAATCCTCGCGCCAGCCGCAGTGCGCTCATGGTCGCCTCGGTTCCCGAATTCACCAGCCGGACCATTTCCATTGACGGAACGGCCTTGGTGATCAACTCGGCCAGTTCCACTTCGCGCTCTGTAGGCGCGCCGAAACTGGTTCCGGCTTCGAGCACTTCGCGCAGCGCATCGATTACGGGCTGCGGTCTGTGGCCCAGTAGCAATGGTCCCCACGATCCTACGTAGTCGATATAGGAATTTCCGTCGGTATCGAAAATATGCGAGCCTTGCCCGCGCTCGATGAAGCGCGGCGTTCCGCCCACGCCTCGGAACGCCCGAACCGGCGAGTTCACGCCACCCGGGATCACCTTTTGGGCGCGCGCGAACCAGGCCGCGGAACGATCTTCTTTCATGGATCCGCCGCTCCGCGCACTCACGAGGACAAGTGCGACTGGCCCGGAATTACTCGTTCCAGGAAAAACTGCATAAAGGCTTCCTGCAAGGTTCCGTTCAGGTTCTTCATCAGGCGCGATCGAAGACTGAGGTACGGCTGGGTGCCGGCGAACAGATCCTGCATGAGGTCGCGGAAGCGCTGGCTGCGCTGCATGAATTGCACCATCCGCTGCGGAACGCTGCGGAACAGGAATCGCCCCAGGAAAACGCGCCTCGCCAGCATCGCCGCGAACTCCAGATCGTGCGCGAATTCGCGCGCGACGATCTCTCGATAAGCCAGAGCCTTACTCGCAAGGTCGTGAGCGTCATTCAGGACTACCTGGCTCGCCAGATCGCCCGAACGGATGGCGTAGTACAAGCCTTCGCCTGTGATCGGGTCCACCAGTCCGCCGGCGTCGCCGACCGCGAGCCAGCCCTGCCCGGAAACCCGGTTCTGGCTCCAGCTCGGAGTTGCCAGCGATGGCAGCGCGTGACTGTAAAAAATGGCGTTCTTGCGCGAGATGCCTTGCCGGTCCATGTAGGCCTCCAGGCGCGCGCGCAGCGATTGCGCCGATTCGCCCTTGGCGCCGATCCCGACCGAAAGATGCCCGCACCGCGGAAAAACCCAGATATAGCCTTCCAGCTTCGGCAGAAACTGGATGTCGATGCGCTCCCGCGCTTCAGGCACGAAGTAGCCAAGCGTGCTCATCGTGTCACCGGCGGTAAGTTGCGTTCCAACCTCGCGCAGGGGATTTCGCGCGCCGGTGGCAACGATCAGAAAATCGGCTTCGGCCGTGCCGTGGCGGGTGCGGAGGCGCCAGCCCTGCTCCCGCTGCTCGATGCCCAAAATGCGCGTCTGCTCGATGGCCGCGCCCGCGTGCTCGGCGCGTTCGAGGAGCATCCGGTTGAGATCGAGCCGCGAGTAGATGAGCAGGGGTCTGGTCAGCATCATCTTCGCCTCGCCCGCTCCGGACGCATGCACCACGGTTTCGTGAATGAACTTCTTAGGCGTGTTGTTCTCGAGCAGGTATGGATACTGATCGTAGGCCTTGTAGGTGATTCCGCCCCCGCAAGGCTTCTCCCAAGCCAGCTTTTCATCGAACAGAATCGTCTTCAGACCGGCGCCCGCCAGACGCTCCGCCGCCGAAGCCCCCGCAGGGCCGCCTCCCAATACTGCGACGGTTTTCATTGTTTCGGGCTCGCAGGAACGGCAGGATGTCCAGGCGGAAGCTCGCCAGGCGGCGCGTCATTTCCGGGCGTCACGACTCCGTGCCCTTGCCCGCCTTCTGGCCGCCCTTGGACCACCCACTTATCGCCTTTGCGATCCAGCGTGTAGTTCATCTGCATGCCCGCGTCGCTGTTCTTCACGCGGAAATCGACCGTGGCCCGAGCCGTATCTCGCTCAAACGTCATCGCCGTCACGTTCACGTCCATGTTGGAGATATCGAGACCGGTCTGCGCCTGGCGCGCGTTCAGGTACTCGATCACAGCCTGGCGTATCGCCTCTTTGTTTTCGATGTTTTTTCGTGCGCAGGCGGCCAGGGCGAGCATTCCTGCCGCGAGCACTATTGTTTTCACTCCACCGATTATACATGCCTGCTCCGATCGCCCGCGATTCGCGCGCTTTGCCGTATCATGGTGCCTTATGAACATTCGAATCCCTGTTGCGGGCGGAGAGATGTCCGCCTACATGGTCCTGCCCAAGAAAGGCAAGGGCGCTGGAGTCGTCGTGCTCCAGGAAATCTACGGCGTTAACGAAAGCATGCGCAAGGTCTGCGACTTCTTAGCAGACCGGCAGTTCACCGCAATCTGCCCGGATCTGTACTGGCGCGCCGAGCCCGGCGCAGCTCTGAAGGAATCCGAGTCCGATCGGGCCCGCGCGCTGCGCGCCAAGATGAATGACGACCAGGTAAGCGACGATGCTGCCGCGGCCGTCGATTTTCTGCGCAAGCATCCGGCTTGCACCGGAAGCGTCGGCGTGGTCGGCTACTGCTGGGGCGGAATGCTCGCCTATTTGACCGCGGTCCGTCACAAACCCGACGCTGCGGTCGGATATTACGGAGTGGGAATCGACAAGCGGCTCGACCTTGCCAAAAATCTTTCGTGCCCGCTGTTGCTGCACTATGCCGAGCTCGACCAGTTCGCCCCACCCGAGGCCGTAGCGCAGGTGCGCGCCGCGTTCAAAGGGGATTCGCGCGTGACGATCTACGAATATCCGAAGGTCGGACACGCCTTCGCGCGGCCCGGCGGCGGGCACTTCGACGCCAAGGCCGCCGATCTGGCCGACATGCGTACGCTGTCGTTTCTGGTGGAGAAAGTTATCGGCCGCAACAAAGCCGGAATTCTATAGCGGCTAGGTGGGCAGGCTTCAGCCTGCGCCGGACTTTAGTCCGCATTACTGGAGCAATTTCGCAATCTTCTCCGGGTCGTTCGGCACCACAATCGCCTGATTCCCGAACGTCGGCTGAATCTTCACGCCCCCCGGCGCCTCGAGCTGTCCCGTGTGATAGCGATAAATGTAATCCGGATCCTTCAGTACATTGCCGGTCAGCACGCCCACCACATCCGCGTCCGCGGCAATCACGCCCGCCGCGGTCAGCTTTCGGATCCCCGCCAGTGTCGCCGCCGACGCAGGCTCGCACCCAATCCCGCAAGCGCCAATCAGGGCCTTCGCATCCGCAATCTCCTGCTCCGTCACGCGCTCCACAACGCCACCCGCGGTGTG
>JBAIXM010000174.1:0-10969 GCA_037916615.1 Bryobacterales bacterium | reverse complement strand
ATATCGATGATGGACATGAGCGGCATGCCTGCCGTCGCCGTTTCTCCCGGATAAATGGGGCGATCCGAGACAACTCCGCTAATCGGGCTGGTAATCCGGGCATAGGAAAGCTGCACGTTCAGCGTGTCGGCGTGCGCCTTGGCCGCGTTCATCTGCGCCTGCGCGTTCCGGATCGCTTCCTGCCGCCCCACCCCGTTCAGCGACTTCAGATGCTGCTGCGCGGTCTCAAGCTGGGTTTGCGCCTGGACCATTTGCAGCCGGGTTTCATCCACTTGCCGCTGCGCCAGAGCGCCTTCTTTTTGCAGCGCAACCCGGCTGTCATAAAGTTTCTTGGCCGCATCGTAGGCGCTTTGCGCGGATTGGACGTCCGCGCGCGCTTTGGTTTCGTCTTCGACCACTGTTGCGCCGGTCATGGTGGCGTAGGCGGCCTGCGCCTGTTCGTATTGAAATTTGGCTTCTTCCGCCGCCGCCGCGAGGTCGCTGCTTTCCAGTTCGGCGATCAACTGTCCCGCGCGAACGTGATCCCCGCGGTTTACCAAAATGCGTTTCACCGGAGCGCTGATTTTCGGCGTTACGTTGGCCTGATTCACCGGCTGCAAAACGGCGTCGGCTGTCACGACATGATCGATCGCGCCGAGCACGGCGGTTTCGACCGTTACTGGCGTCGGAGCTTCGGTTTCTTCCGCGGATTCCTGCTTCGCTTTCCCGCACCCAGCGAGCAGCAGGACCGCAAAACCTAAACTGCTCGCCCAGAACTTCAGACTGGAATGATGCAACATGGCGCGCCTAGAACGTTCCAGTCAACGTCTGGAGATTTGCGATCGCCAGGCGGTACCGGACCAGACCGTCATCATACGCGTTGCGCGCGCCCGTCACCAGGCTCTGCGCATCCACCAGTTCGAGAATCGTCGCCTCTCCGGCCTGATACCGCAGACCGTTCAGGCGAAGATTCTCGGCGGCCTGATCCATGGCCCGCCGCAGAATATCGACCTGCTCGCGAGCTGTCTGCGCCTCCTGATAAAAGCCCTGCAAATTCCGGATCAGCGTCCGCTGCGTCGCGCTCAGTTCCACGCTGGCCTGCTCGCGCCGGAACTGCGCCTGCCGGACCTTGCTGCTTCTCGATCCCCAGTCCCACAGCGGGACATTCAGCGAAATCGTGACAAAATATCCGAGATTCGGCAGCGGACCTTTATCGGGCGCAGCCGCCACAGTGCTGTGCAGCGCGAACGCGTTGGCTTCGATTCCGTACACGCCATCAGCGGTGAGCGAGGGCAGAAACGCCTGGCGCGCGAGAGTTACGTCGAGCTGCGCAGTTTTCAACGCGGCGTTGGCGGCGCGGAGATCCGGATTTTGGCGCTCCGCCAAGCTCTGGACTTCCGGGAATTCGGGCAATGCCGAGGCCAAGGCCAGATCGTCCACAATCGTGAAGTTCTGGCTGAAATCGCGAAACAGCAAGACAGCCAGGTCCAGCCGCGCGTTGTCCATGGTGAGTTTGGCTTCCGAGAACGCCTGCTGCTGCTGCGAATTCAGGAAATCCGCGCGCACCACATCGCTGTGCGGAACCTCGCCGCCGCGCTCCAGGCTCTGGCTGATGTCGAGATACTGCTTGGCCTGATCGAGCGCCTGCTGCGCGGTGGCGTACTTTCGCTGCGCCGTCAGAAGCGCGTAATACGCCTTGGTCACCGTGACCGCGAGCCCACGCCGCGCGATTTCCGCGCGCGCTTGCGCCAGTGCCTCGGCCGCTTCAGCGCGCTGAGGACCGGTTCGAGTCAGGGCCGCCGTGAAGTCCTGATGAACGATACCCCAATCCCGGTACAGGTGGACTCCATCGTTGGTAACAAACCGCCCGCTGGGAAGGACGCCATTCCCCTGGGTTCCGAGATATTCCGACCGGAAGCTCACGCTGGGACGTTGCGCTGCCCGCGCCTGAAGCACATCCTCGTGAGCCGCATTGGCTTCATTGACTGCCGCCAGAAGCTGGGGATAATTCATCTGGGCCCGCGTCAATGCGTCCTGCAGCGTCAACGTGAGCGGAGCGGGCGCCTGCGCGTAACCCGATCCCGCCAGCGCGAAGGCACAAACGATAACACCAAAGAATCGATTCATTCGGTTTCGTCCTTTTTCAAGTGAACCATCCTATCCTGAAAAATCCCTGAAAGGGCCTGTTCCTACACTGTTTGAGTCCCTTCGGGGCATCTCTGATACGCTCAGGTTGGATGCAAATTCTGGTGGTAGAAGACGAGCGGCGCATGGCCGACCTCCTGGAACGCACCCTGAGCGAGGAGGGCTACCAGGTGGTGCTGGCCGGGGACGGCCCCGAGGCGTTCGAAATCGCCCGGACCTCGCTCTTCGACGTGATCCTGCTGGATGTCGCTCTCCCGGGCATGGATGGCATGACGGTCGCCCGCAAGCTCCGCGAGCAACGCAATCAGACTCCGGTTTTGATGCTCACGGCGCGCGACACGGCGGCCGATATCGTCTCCGGACTCGACTCCGGCGCGGACGACTATCTCACCAAGCCCTTTTCCATCGATGTGCTGCTAGCGCGTCTGCGGGCGGTCAGCCGCCGCGGCGCGATCCCCCAGCCGGTTCGTTTGCGCGTGGGCAATGTCGTGCTCGATCCTGCGGGTCATCGAGTGACGCGAGACGGCGAGCCGGTAAACCTCACGCCCCGCGAGTACCGGCTTCTGGAGCTGCTCATGAGAAACCTGGGACGTGTGGTCAGCCGGGACACCATCCTTGAGTCGGTCTGGGGCGCCGGAACCGAAGTCAGCGAAAATACTGTCGAAGTGTTCGTCCGCCACCTGCGGCTTAAGGTGGATACTGGCGAGCCGAAACTCATTCAAACCGTGCGCGGGTTCGGCTACAGGATGCAGGAACCTTCAAGAGAATGAACCGCCGCTCGATTCGCTTTCGGCTTACGGTCTGGTACGCCGCGGTTCTGGCCGGCGGATTGAGCTTGTTCAGCGTCCTGATCTGGCTTTCGCTCCGGCATCGCCTCATGGACGAGATCGATCAGGATCTGCAAGGGCGAGCCAGCCGCCTGGAGCAGTATTTTGCGGTCGAGTCGTCCGAACTAGCGGACGCCCAGCTTCGCGATGAGCTGGACGAATTCTGCCAGGCGCTTCCGGCATCGAGCTTCGTCGAACTGCGCGGCGGGCGAGGATTTTCGTTCCTCTATCCTCCCGGCGCCAGGCTGGAGCCGCAGGCCCGGACGGTCCTCAGGCAGTTCACGGTTAAAGGCGAGGGTTACAGCCTCACGATGGCTGCCTCGGTAGCCGGCGCGCAGCACACCCTCGACCTCCTGCGTCTTCTATTGTTGAGCGCGATTCCCGTCGTAATCGCGATCGCCTGCCTGGGCGGCGCGTGGCTGAGCGGGCGCGCGTTGAAGCCCGTGAACGACATCACGGCGGCCGCCTTGACTATCAGCATCGAGAATCTGGGCGAGCGGCTCCCGGTTCCCGCCACGGGAGACGAACTGGCGCGGCTCACCGAAGTGTTGAACACGATGTTCGAGCGCCTGGAATCGGCGGTGAAAACGCTATCCCAGTTCGTCGCGAATGTGTCGCACGAGCTGCGCACTCCGCTGGCCGTGATCCGGACCAACGCCGAGCTGGCCCTGCGGCGTCCGCGTCCGGCCGAATCGTACCGCGAGTCCCTGGAAGAGATCGCGGCTGAAGCGGAACGGATGACCTCCCTGGTAGAGGAGCTGCTGCTGCTGGCTCGCAACGACACGGCTCCGGCGGAAATGCCGCTCGCGCCTGTGGACCTGCGGGACGCACTGGCCGACGTGTGCAACGAGATGCGCGGGCTCGCGGAAATGCGGCAGATACGGATCGTGCACCCCGAAGAATGCGAGGCCATGGTCGCGGGCAACCGGCCGGCTCTGCATCGGCTGTTTCTCGTCCTGCTGGATAATGCCATCAAGTTTTCCCGGCCGGGATCCGAAGTCCGTGTGCGAGTGGAGCGTAGCGAATCGCAGGTCTCGGTCGCCGTCGAGGATTCCGGCGCCGGCATTCGCGAAAGCGATCTGCCGCACATTTTCGAACGCTTCTACCGGGCCCATCCACAGCAGGGCGGCGACGGACACGGCCTCGGCTTGTCGCTTGCAAAAAGCATCGCTCGCATCCATGGAGCCTCCATTGAAGTATCGAGTAAGGAGGGCAGAGGCTCTCTGTTCCGGGTCAACTTTGTGGCTCGAGATGCCCGGGTGCCGGCGCAGGATTCAGCCAATCTTCAGCTTGGGCCATTAACCTGAGGGGTGCCCCCTGTTCTGAAACGGTTAAACAAAAGGAGTTGAACTCATGAAAGCTTCCCTTCTTCTGATCGTCACGGCTGCGGCCGCATTCGCCGCGACTCCTACCTACAAAGTCATCACGAAAATCAAAATCGGCGGGGCGAACCGCTGGGATTACGCGTTTCTGGACAGCAATGCCCACCGCCTCTACGTGTCCCATGGAACCCAGACGGAGGTCATCGACACGAACACCGACAAGCTGGTGGGGACAATCCCAATGACCAATGGTGTGCATGGGATCGCCGTCGCCGACGATCTCGGCATCGGATTTACCAGCGACGGCGCCGATAACGACGTGACTGTGTTCGATCTCAAGACGCTCGCCGTCAAGACGAAGATCAAAACCGGCCAGAATCCGGACGCCATCATTTACGAACCGGTTTCCAAGCGCATCTTCACCTTCAACGGCCGCAGCAGCGACTCCACCGCGATCGACGCCAAGACACTCAATGTGATCACGGCGTCGATTCCCGTGGGCGGCAAACCGGAATTCGCGCAAATCGACGGCAAGGGACACATCTACGTCAACATCGAGGATAAGAACGAGATCATCGAGGTGGATGCGAAGAATGCGCTGGTATCGAAGCGCTACTCGATCGCCCCCTGCGACGGCCCCAGCGGCCTGGCCATCGACCCGAAGAAGAACATCCTGTACTCGGTTTGCAGCAACCGGATGATGATCGTCAGCAACCCGGCAACCGGCAAGGTGCTCGCGACTCCGGCGATCGGCGCGGGACCGGACGGCGTTGCGTTCGACGACGGCTACGCATTCAGCGCCAACGGGCGCGACGGCAACATCACGATGGTTGGCGAAACCTCGCCGGGCAAATACGAGCCGGTCGCGACGATTCAAACCCAGTCGTTCGCGCGCACCATTGCCGCCGATCAGAAGGCCCACAAGTTGTATCTGCCGGCCGCCGAATCAGGTCCCCCGGCGGAAGGCAAAGACGGCAAAAAGGGCAAGAACCCCAGCCAGGTCCCCGACAGCTTCGAGATTCTGGTCATGGGACGCTGATCGAATCACCACACGAAGACGCAGGCTCCGCCTCCTGGCCGGCGGATGCGGCCGGCCAGGACTGTTTCCTGAATTCCGACGGCTCCGCTTGCACGCGGAATACCCGGGAAATCCGGCTCCGGGCCACTGGTTTCTTCTACCTGGACCGCGCCATGCCGGTTCATCACTTCCGCCGCAGCATCTACCTGTCCGTCGAATCCGGTGACCAGCACCAGCGCACCTCCTTTGCGGAGGCCATCCACATAATCCTCGACTTCCTTCTTGCTGGCGCCGATCCGGCTTAACTCGCGCCGCAGTTCGGTCTCATACTCGAGCCGGGCGAAGCTCATCACACCGGTTACATCAAAGGTTTTGGGTTCGTCCACGATTCGAATTTCCTGCCGTGGAAATCCCATAGCCTCAATCTCTTTTACTGCGGCTTCCAGTTCGCTTGGATGTCTGAACAGGCCTACCGTTGTTCTGGGCATGGAATCTCTCCTCGCTAGACGTCCGTGACTCTTCCGGATTTCGGGCGCATGTTCGCGCCCTTCGCAGGCGGCGGATATTTTTCGGGTTCCGGAGGCCGCATGTTTGCCTCATCGTGCTGGTGATGGGCGTCCATTCCGAGCCGGCTCTTCAGCCAGTCCCAATCCAGTTTTTCCGGATGACGCACATACTCTTCACGATGCAGCATCACGTCTTCCATGTAGCTGCGTTTCACCTTCAGATGGAAGGACGGCTCGGCCTGGGGATCCGCTACGGGAACGAAAACGTCATTTACAAACCGGATGGTGGCGGACGTCTCGACACGATCGTCGTCATCGCAGATGTCGATACCGGCATCCCGTCCGCCGAACACAACGTCCCACGCGGCGATCACCGCTTTGTGTACCAGCGAGTCGCGATGCTTTTCGATAGCCGTATTGCATACCTGCAGATAGTCGAGCAACAGATTCAGTGCTGATTTTGTCTCCAGTGCGCCCATAGTTCGCACCTCCTTGCCTCACGCGCGCCCCTATGTATTGGACGTAAACGCAGACTGAGTGTTTCACGCGCGGGGATCAACTGCGCGATTTGCCTCAAGGGCCTCGCGTGAACCCGCGCAGGGGCACGCCGCCATCGTGTCCTTGGAACAGGCGAAACTCTGGGTTATCAGCGAGTTTCCTCTGCCCCCTTTTTGGCCCGTTCAGTGCACCTTTTGGGCCACGTGCGCGACGCACCCGATTCCATTTCCGCAGCGAATGCGCAGCGCGAATCGCGATTGCAGAAACTACTGGTGGCCTACGCCGGAGCGGGACTGCTGTTCATGCTTCTTCCCGGAACTTTTCTGGGCGTGTGGAACCTGATCTCGATCAGCAGCCAACGCTCGCTCTCTTCGCTTTCCGTTTCCTGGATCCAGGCGCACGGGCATGCGCAGATCTTCGGCTGGATCGGCACCTTCATCATCGGCATCGGGTATTTTTCTCTTTCGAAGATGGGGGCCATCGCACCTTTCGCGGTAAGCCGCGGTTGGACAAGCTGGGCTCTGTGGACGTGCGGAGTCGCACTGCGCTGGACCGCGAACGTCAGCCCGTGGAACTGGAGAATTTTTCTGCCGCTTTCCGCGGTCCTGGAGCTTGCGGCGTTCCTGATCTTCTTTCGCACCGTCAGCAGGCATCGAGCGAACGGCGAACGCCGCGGAATCGAAGCCTGGATGCTGCTGGTGATCGCCTCCACGGTAGGTTTTCTTGCGTTGGTGATTTGGAATGCGGCAATCGTTACGCGCCTGGCGATATCGGCGCCGGATCCTGAAATTCCCCACGGTCTGGATCAAAGATTCCTGGTGCTGGCCACCTGGGGATTCCCGGTGTTGGCTGTGTGGGGGTTTAATGCCCGATGGCTGCCGGCGTTCATGGGGCTGAAGCCCGCCTCAAAGCGCGGATTGATGGCTGCGCTGGCGTTGTGCGTCATTGGCGTGACGGTGGCGCTCGCTGGCAATTTCCGGATCGCTGCGGCCTTCCTGATTTTCGCCGCGGCCGCTGCGCCGCTTGCGCTGAACATTTTCGAGCGGGCTGAAAAACCTGCGCAGCTTCAGGGCGTACATGCGACCTTTCCGGTTTTCGTCAGGCTGTGTTACGTCTGGCTGGCGGTGGCGGCTGTTGTATCCGCGTGGGCCGCGTCGGCCGATCGGAACGGCGGGATCTGGGGCGCTTCCCGGCACGCGCTCACGGTTGGATTTCTGGCCGGCATGATCTTCGCTATCGGCCCGCGCATCCTGCCCGCGTTCTGCGGAGGGCGTCCGTTGTTCAGCCGGGGGACGATGCTCGCTGCCTGCTCGCTGCTGAATCTCGGGTGTTTGCTGCGCGTCTCTTCGGAAATCCCGGCCTATGAGGGTTTCGCCGAGGCAGCCTGGCTCCTGCTGCCGTACTCGGCTGTGGTGGAACTCACTGCTGTAACGCTGTTTGCCCTGAATCTCGCGCTGACGATGGCGCGGCCGGCTGCCCCTGTGGTGGACGCGCGGCTTTATTCGATTTCACTCACCAAGGAACCAAAACACATATGAAGAAGTTATGGATCGCCTTCGCGCTCGTGATGCTCCTGTCCTTCTCCGTGCTCGGATGGATCGGCACTCGAATCTATCAGGAAAAGCCTCCGATTCCCACGCGCGTCGTTGCCGCCGACGGCCAGGTGGTCATCTCCGAGGGTCAAATTGAGCGCGGCCAGAACGTCTGGCAGTCGATGGGCGGCATGGAAGTCGGCTCTATCTGGGGGCACGGCAGTTATGTCGCCCCCGATTGGACCGCGGACTGGCTGCATCGCGAGCTCTTGTTCGTGCTCGACGCCTGGAGCTTGCGCGATTTCGGTAAAGAATACGGTTCCTTAACAACAGAGCAGCAAGCCGCCTTGCGTGGCCGCCTGGAACAGACCTATCGCACCAACAGCTACGATCCGCGCACCGGCATCCTGACGATCGATCCGGCCCGCGCCCGCGCGTTCGGCGATGGACTCCGGCATTACTCCAACGTCTTCATTTCGGGGAACGCGGACTATTCGATTCCTGCAGGAACCATCCGGTCCGAGGAGCGGATGCGCGACATGGCCGCGTTCTTCTTCTGGACCGCTTGGGCTTCCGCGACGAACCGTCCCGGAGCGAATCTCACATATACCCACAACTGGCCGCACGAAGCGCTGATCGGGAACCAGCCCTCGGGCGAAATGGTCATGTGGACGGGAGTAAGCATCATCATGCTCCTGGCCGGAATCTGCGCCCTGGTCTGGTGGCACGCCTCTGAGAAACCCGATGGCCCACCCTTGGATCTGCCGGCCAGCGATCCCCTAGGCGCCTGGAAGACCACGCCGTCACAGAAGGCCACTCTGAAATATTTCTGGACCGTGTCCGCTCTGATCCTGGTGCAGATGCTCATGGGCGTGGTCACGGCGCATTACGGAGTCGAAGGGAACGGATTCTACGGAATCGATCTGGCGAAAATTCTGCCGTATTCGGTCAGCCGGACTTGGCACGTTCAATTGGGGATTTTCTGGATCGCGACTGCCTGGCTGGCCGCGGGGCTGTTTATCGGACCGCTGGTCAGCGGATACGAGCCAAAGTTCCAACGGCTCGGCGTTCACGTTCTGTTTGGAGCCTTACTGCTGGTCGTCGCCGGATCGCTTGCGGGCGAGTGGCTCAGCATCGAAAACAAACTGTCCGACGGCGCCGCGTTTCTGTGGGGACATCAAGGCTATGAGTATCTCGATTTGGGCCGGGGCTGGCAGTGGCTGTTGCTGATCGGCTTGTTCCTATGGCTGTTCCTGACGCTTCGTCCTCTGATGCCGATGCTCAGGAGCCAGCAGAATGGGAACCGCTCGCTGCTGTGGCTGTTCGTGATTTCCAGCGCCGCGATCGGATTGTTCTATGGCGCCGGGCTCACCTGGGGCCAGCACACGCATATTTCAATGGTCGAGTATTGGCGCTGGTGGGTGGTGCACCTGTGGGTCGAGGGATTCTTCGAAGTCTTCGCGACTACGGTGATCGCGTTCTTCTTCAGCCGCCTGGGGCTGATCCATCCGACGATTGCAGCCAGGGCTTCGCTGCTTGCAACCTCGATTTACCTGGCGGGAGGCATCATCGGGACCTGCCACCACTTGTATTTTTCCGGGACGCCCACCGTCGCCCTCGCCTGGGGAAGCGTGTTCAGCGCGCTGGAAGTAGTGCCTCTGACGCTGGTGGCCTTCCCGGCAATCGACGAGATCCGCCGGAGTAAGCTGACCGCCTGGGCCGAGCGATACAAGTGGCCGGTATATTTCTTCGTCGCCGTTGCGTTTTGGAATATGGTCGGCGCAGGACTTTTCGGATTCATGATCAATCCGCCGATCGCGCTCTATTACATGCAAGGCTTGAACACGACTCCGGTGCACGGCCATGCGGCGCTGTTCGGCGTCTATGGAATGCTGGGAATCGGCCTGACGCTGGTGTGCCTGCGCGCGATGATGCCGCACATCGAGTGGAACGAGCGCCGGCTCGGGTTCGCGTTTTGGGCCATGAACACGGGCCTGTTTCTGATGTGCGTGGGAAGTCTGCTTCCCGTCGGCCTGCTGCAAACCTGGGCGTCGGTCGATCAGGGCTACTGGTACGCGCGCAGCTCGGAGTTCCTTCACACCCCCACGATGCAGACGCTTCGTTGGATGCGGGTGCCAGGCGACTCGATCTTCGCGCTGGGCGAACTGGCATTCGTGTGGTTTGTTCTGACGCTCGGACGGCGGGGCAAGCGTGTTGAAGCTGTACCTGAGCCGCAGCCGGCGATGGGCGACTAGCGCGTCACGATTCGCGCGCGCCAGGCGATGTCCTGAGCGGCCTCTTCTACGATACGGACCAGAGCAGGGATGTCATCCCACGCCGGGTCTCTGGGGTTGCCGTTGACCGAAACGGCCGCGCGCACCTGCCCATCCGCGTCGAAGATCGGGACGCTCAAGGCGCGCAGATCCGGATACACTTCGCCGTTGGAAGTCGCATAACCCTGCGCCCGCACGCGATCCAACTCGGCGAGAAACTGCTTCTTGGAGACGATCAGATCGTTCACCTGCTGTCTGGGCAGAAACGCCAAGAGCACTTTCCCGAGCGCGGTCGAATGCGCCGGCAGTTCGCGACCGATGTCGCGCTGCGCTCTGGCCCGGTAGGAAACTCCCGTCCGCCGGGCGGCCACGCGAATCGCCCGGTCCACGAACTCCCGCCCTTCGACGCGGTCAACAAGCAGAACGCGGCCGCCTTGCAGCACGCCCAGTCCCGCGGAAAGTCCGGTCTGGGCCGTGAGCTTGTAGAGGGCCGGTTCGGCGACGGTCCGGATCCCGACTTCGCGCAGCGCCCCGTGCGCCAAAGCGACCGGCGTAAGGCCGATCTTGTAGCGCTTCGAGGCTGCGTCCTTGACCAGATAGCCCTCGCGCTCCAGATGCGCCACGATGTAGGAACAACTACTCTTGGGGATTTTCAGTTTCTTGCTGATATCGGCGTTTCGGAGCCCACCGGGTGTTTGCTCGATGATCTTCAACAAGACCAGAGCGCGTTCCAGAGAGCTGGTTCCGGCCGGGGCCATTAAACCAGTCTATATGTTCAATAGATTGAACACTGCGTTGACCCCGGCAGGAGGAGATTCTATGCTTCGCATATGAGAATTCGAACTCTTCCGTGCGCAAGCCTCGTACTG
>JBAIXM010000173.1:0-1950 GCA_037916615.1 Bryobacterales bacterium | reverse complement strand
AGGCTGTTGTTCTATTGAAGAACCAGGGCGGATTGCTGCCCTTGAAATCCTCGGTGACTAAGATCGCGGTGATTGGCCCCTCGGCGGACGATCCGGTTGGCCTGCTCGGCAACTACAACGGCATCTCTTCGAAGCAGGTGACTCCGCTTGAAGGAATCAAGCAGCAGTTCGCCAAGGCCAAGGTGCAATACGCTCTTGGCACCACTTATACGGCCGCCACGCGGTCCCTGGTGTCCTCGAATGTCCTCGCTCCGCCGGACGGAGACGGGCAGGGACTGCTGGCCGAGTACTTTGACAATCCGGATTTCCAGGGTCAGCCGAAGCTGCGCCGGAAGGAGCCTCGCCTGTACTTCGATGCCAACATGGAGGAACCCGCTGTGGTCGCAGCGGTCAATGGCGACAAGTATTCGATCCGCTGGACCGGCACGCTGACTCCGCCGGCCACGGGTGATTACGTCCTTTCAGCGCGGACCGGCATCTGGAACCGTGAAGGGAAGGTGCGGCTGTTCCTTGACGATAATGAAGTCAGCGCAGGCGGGGCTTTCCGCAATCAGGCTGCCGGGGCGGGGCCCGAGCTGCGGCGAACTGCGCAAGCGCCCATACGGTTGGAGGGAGCGCGCAAGTACGCCGTGAAGGTCGAATACCAGCAGAACGGGCCCGGAGGCAGCGCTCAATTCACCTGGATCCCGCCGGCCGACGTTCTGCTCGTCGAGGCTGAGAGGACCGTGAAGGACTCCGACGTGGCGATCGTTTGCGTCGGCTTGAATTCACAGCTGGAAAACGAGGGATTCGACCGCACCAGCATCGACCTGCCTGAGACCCAGGAAAAACTGCTGGAGGCTGCCGTCGCCACCGGCAAACCGGTTGTCGTCGTGCTGACAGCCGGCAGCGCCATAGCCGCGAATTATGCCGCGGAGCACGCGCCCGCGCTGCTCGTAGCTTGGTACGGCGGCGAGGAGGCCGGCACTGCGATTGCCGAGACCCTGGCCGGAATCAACAATCCCTCGGGGCGCCTTCCGGTGACGTTCTATAGAAGCCTCGATCAAGTGCCGCCCTTTACCGACTACAACATGAAGGGCCGCACTTACAGGTATTTCAAGGGCGATCCCCTTTACGGCTTCGGCTTCGGGTTGAGCTATTCGAGCTTTCAATATTCAGGACTGAGCGCCATGCGGACTCCGAAAGGCGCGGAAATTCGCGCGACGGTCAGGAACACTTCGAAACGGGATGGCAACGAAGTGGTGCAGCTCTACGTCGGCGGCGGCCCCGGAGACGAAGCGCCGATACGCAATCTCCGCGGGTTTCAGCGGATTCATCTGCGTGCGGGCGAAAGTCGTGGAGTGAGTTTCACTCTTGGTGCCGATGACATTCCGAAATCCAAGGTGGAGATCAGCGTCGGCGGCGGCCAGCCCGTGGGGGACATACCGCACGTAAAAGGTACGCTGTAACCGCCGAATGTTTGTGGCATACCGATACATGCGTCGCCGTCGTCGGCGCGGTAGCTGGATTCATACCCGCCCGCCGTGCCGCAGCGCTGGAACCGATCGGAGCAATGCGCTGCGAATAGGAACGACTGGCCAGAGGGTATGGGAGGTGGAGGTGTGTGCAAAAGCCGCATCCGGCTGCCCGGTTCCGGCCGGCCTAACGAGTCTATAGCCTGTAGGATGGGATGATCTGTCGGTTGACAGATCATCCCATCGTCGTAGTCGCATGGTGATGGGTTGCGCTTGGGGAGCGCAACCCGTCCTACGGACTTTTTCTTATCCTCTGAAGTACAAGTAAGCGCCGAGGATGCAGGCAAGGACGAAAGCGCTCCCCAGCAAGTCGTGCCAATCCCAGCTCTGATAAGTGCGTTCTCGATCTTCCTCGGTGGAAGTGTCGAAGGTCAGGCTCTTGATCTTCTCGTATTCCGGCTCTTTGGTCATATAGCTGACCGCGATCATGACCACG
>JBAIXM010000172.1:0-1884 GCA_037916615.1 Bryobacterales bacterium | reverse complement strand
GAAAGAGGTATTCCGCTAACGCGCCTGGCCGATGAACTCCGAGTGAATGCGCAACGAAGGCTTGAGGAAATTCTGATCTGCCTGCGACTCGACCCCGGAAGAAGTGTCGTGCGCATTGGAGAGCCTTTGTCTGTGATCCTGCAAGAGGTAGCTGAATCCAGGATCGACCTGATTCTCATTGGAAGAGATCGGCGCAGAGGACTGGGCAGGTTGCTCGGTCCGTCGCTAGGAAAAAGGATTATTGAGCGCGCACCGTGTCCGGTTTTGATAGCGTGAATTTATGAACCTGCATAACCGCACGCAGGGTAGTTCCAGGAGCCGCTGGAGTCTGGACTTACCAAAACAGTCGCCGGAATCAGCCGTAAACAAGGCCGAGCTCCATTTGCCGGCGCTCAACACACACCTCCTGGTGGAAGAATTTCAGGACGGGCTGGTGATTCGAGCTACACTCGATTCTTTTTCTGAGGAGAGGAAAGTCTGCTTTATTCGCGAACTGCAAGCGGAGGGTTTCATTTCCGATCGCTACAGGTGCTTTGGAGATAACAGAACATATAAAGGCCCGCCTGTGGAGTGGCTGGTGGGCAGTTCGTGGTTAAAGCTGGAACACGGGCCGATCGCAACGCGCAGATTCATGATTCGCCTGCTAGTGTGCGCCGGATTCCTGTGGCTGCTCCTCATATCCGGATTATTGCTTCTCTCATAGGCACTTTGCATTCAAACGATTAACTTTCTCCCCAACTTCACCTAAAGCCGCTATGATGATTAGTGAGTGAGCGAGCTTAATCGCCCCAACCCGGACGTGCTTCTGGCCGCCATTCAAAGCGAGGCGGAGCGGCAAGAGCGCGGTCAGCTCAAGGTGTTTCTCGGGATGTGCCCCGGCGTCGGCAAAACTTTCGCCATGTTGGAAGCGGCGCAGCGTGAGCTCAAGACAGGCCGGGACCTGGTAATCGGCTACGTGGAAACTCACGGCCGGAAGGAGACCGATGTTCTCGCGGAGGGCATTCCGGCCATTCCGCGGCGGAGCCTCGACTATCGCGGCGTGACCCTGACGGAGATGGATTTAGACGCGGTGCTCGCGCGACGCCCGCAGCTCGCGATTGTGGACGAATTGGCCCACACCGACGCGCCCGGCTCGAGGCACCCGAAACGCTGGCAGGATGTCCAGGAACTGCTCGAAGCGGGCATTGACGTTTTCACCACGCTCAACGTGCAACACGTTGAAAGCCGCGCCGACACGGTCCGGCAAATTACAGGCGCTGAGATCCGGGAGACAGTGCCGGACAGCGTGCTGGATCGGGCGGTGCTGGAGTTGGTGGACTTGCCCCCGCACGAACTTGTCCAACGGCTGCACGAGGGAAAGGTATACCTCCCCGAGCGGGCCGCGGCGGCAGCTCAAAACTTTTTCCGGGAAGCCAACCTGACGGTGCTGCGCGAGCTCGCGTTGCGGTTGGTCGCGGATCATGTCGGGGGAGACACCGTCGAGTTTCGCAGCTCCGAACCGGCAACCGGGCCGTGGAAAACGGGAAATCGATTGCTGGTCGCAGTGGGCCCCAGCCCGCTTTCGGAGCCGCTCATTCGCTGGACCCGCCGAATGGCGGACGAACTCAGATGTCCCTGGTTGGCCGTGCACGTGGAAGGGGCTGGAGCTGTTTCCGAGACGGCCCAGGCGCGCCTGGCGAAAAACCTCGAAACGGCGCGCGAATTGGGAGCTGAAGTCATTACCACCGCCGACCAGGATCTCGCTCGCGGCCTCTTGCGCATTGCCCGGGAGAGGAACGTCACCCAGATTGTGCTGGGGAAACCGGCCGGAGTTGGCCTGTGGAACTGGGTTCGCCGCGGGCGATTACTCCGACGCCTGATGCAGGAAAGCGGCGATATTGACCT
>JBAIXM010000171.1:0-26137 GCA_037916615.1 Bryobacterales bacterium | reverse complement strand
GTTTTCGGCACAAATTGGGCACAGCCAGGAGTTGAGGAGAATACGTCCTTTGATTACAATGACTTCGATGGTGCTGGAGGTGGGGGTCGAACCCACATGCCCAGTGAAGGGCGCGGGATTTTGAGTCCCGTGCGTCTGCCAGTTCCGCCACTCCAGCGCGCATCTTAGTATCCCACAGGAAATCGTCAGCCCGCGACGGATTTCCAGCTTTTCACCAGATACTCCGCAGTGCGCCAGGCCAGTGCCTGCACGGTGAGCGTCGGATTGCGCGCGCCGCTCGATCCCATCACGGACGCTCCCAGCACGCCGAGATTCGCGGCCTCGTGGGAAAATCCCCATCGGTCGACAACATTGGTTTCGGCATTGTCGCCCATGCGCGTGCCGCCGTAAGCATGTGTGCTGATGCCGGGGCCGTTCGCGGGCGGTTTCGTGACCTCGGTCGCGCCCGCCGCGCGGAACCACTGTTCCATCTTGTCCTGCGCATGCCGCAAGGCCCGCTGTTCGTTTTCCCGAACGCCTCCCGCGGTGATGCGGCACACCGGATCGCCCAACGGATCGCGAATCTCCGGATCCAGGTCCAGGAACGTCGTCTCGTACGGGAACGTGTTGGTTTGCAGATAGGTCGAGGCCACGCGGCCCGCGTTTTCTCGAACAAATTTCTTCCACGCCGATCCGAACAGCGGCGCGCGGCCGTAAGTATTCATAGCCGCGGCGTCGATCGGGTGCCGCTCGGTGTAGACATGCAGGCTCGCGCCGCCGATGAATCCGAGTCCCGCATGGTCGAAGGAATCGTCGGCCCATTCATCGACGGTCACACCCTGCGCAGGCGTTCCGTACCATACGTTGATGTCATTCGGAAACAGCGCGCTGACGTTGCTGACCCAATGTCCGAAGTAATGCCGACCCACCTGGCCGTGATTGTTCGAGAGCCCGCTCGGATATGCCTTGGACTTCGAAAGCAGCAGCAGGCGCGAATTTTCGTAGGTGTATCCGGCAAGCAGCACAACCTTGGCCGGCTGAAAAACTTCCCGGCGATCGCGGATGTAGCTGACTCCGGTAACGCGGCCGTTTGCATCGGAGACAATCCGCGTCACGTGCGCCCGGTCGAAAATCGCGAGATTCTTTGTGCGGATGGCCTCCGGGATCGTCGTCGTGGCCGTGGAATTTTTCGCGCTCACGTGGCATCCGCCTGCGCTGCAATAGCCGTGATAGGCGCACGATGCGCGCCCGCGATAGGGCTGCGAGTTGATCGCCGCCGGCGGGCGGAACGGTTTCCAGCCGAGCCGCCGCGCAGCATCCATCATGTGATCGGTGAATCCCGCGCCGCGCAGCGGAGGCATCGGATACTCGCGCTGCCTCGGGCCTTCGAAAATATTGCCAGCGGGATCGATGCGGCCCTGGATATTCCCGGCCTTGCCGCTCACGCCGATCTCCTGCTCCACGATGTCGTAATACGGCTCGAGATCTTCGTAGCTCAGCGGCCAGTCCTCGAGGGTGGAGCCGGCGGGAATCCAACCGGGTCCGTAGCGGCGGATCGATTCCGAGCGCGTCCGAAAATCCCACGGCTTCAGACGCCAGCTTTGCGCCCAATAGTGGATCGAGGTTCCGCCGATGGCGTTCATCATCGGGTGAACTCCCGCGGATCGCGCGCGCTCCGATGGCGTCATGCGTACTGTGGGGCACTCGCGCTGCGCTTTCTGCGAACTCGTCACCAGCCGGCGAACGTTGTTGTACACCTCATCGGCGTGGAAAACGCGGTGCGGATCCATCCACGTGCCTGCTTCGAGACCCGCGATCTTCAGCCCCGCGCGAGCCAGCGGAAGCACGGCGACGCCGCCCGCCGCGCCCAGGCCGATCACGGCAACGTCCACTGGTTTTAGATTCGTGGCCATGCGTTCAGCCGGCGCCTTTACCCGGCTATCGACTTCCAGCTTTTCACCAAATGGTCCGCGGTGCGCCAGGCGAGCGCCTGGAGCGTCAGCGTCGGGTTGCGCGCTCCATGCGTCGGCATCACCGAACCGCCCAATACGCCCAGATTCGAAGCTTCGTGCGAGAAGCCCCATTGGTCCACCACGTTGATCTCGGGGTTGTCCCCCATGCGCGTGCCGCCCGCGGTGTGCCAGGACTGGTCCGGCCCGGATTCCGGAAGCGGAATTCGCGCGACCTCCACCGCGCCCGCGGCGCGGAGCCACTCCTCGGCCTTTGCCGCAACCCAGCGCCGGATCCGCGACTCGTTCTCTTTGGGACCGCTGGTGATCCGGCACACCGGATCGCCCAAAGGATCCTTCACTTCGGGGTCAAGATCCAGATAGGTGTTCTCGTAGGGCAAGGTGGTGCACTGGGCATATAGGCCCGCCCAGCGGGAGGCGTTGTCATGCACGAACCTCTTCCATCGGGAACCGAACGCGGGCGCGCGATCAAACAAGGGCATGGAGGCTGCATCGATCGGCCGCATCTCGTGACCGGCCGTCAGGCTTGCTCCGCCGATGAACCCGAGGCCCGCATGGTCGAAATTGTCGTCGGCCCAGTTATTGACCACCATCGCTTGCGCGTTGGCGCCCTGCCAGATATTCAGAGCCATCGGAAACAGGCCGAAGGTTTCGCGCCCATCCCAATGCGCGATGTAATGTCTGCCCACCTGGCCGTGATTATTCGAGAGCCCGTTCCGGTACGCCTTGGATTTGGAGAGAAGAAGCAGCCGCACGTTTTCATACGTGTAACTCGCGAGTAAAACCACCTTGGCGGGCTGGAAAAATTGTTTTCCTCCGCGAAGGTATTGGACGCCGGTCACCCGGCCTTGCGGGTCCGAGAGGATGCGCGTCACGTGGGCGCGATCGGCGATGGTCAGGTTCTTGGTCTTGAGCGCCTGCGGAATGGTGGTGGCGGCGGTCGAATTCTTGGCGTTGACGTGGCACCCGCCCAGGTGGCAAAAGCCGTGGTATACGCAACCTCCACGGCCGTCACGCGGCTCCGAATTGATGGCTGCCGGCGAAGGGTGTACGTTCCAGCCCAGTTTCCGCGCCGCCGACGCCATCAGGTTCGTGTAGCCGGACTCGCGCAGCGGCGGCATGGGATACTCGCGCTGCCGCGGACCTTCGAATACATTGCCGCGCGGATCGATTTTGCCCTGAAGATTGCCGGCCTTCCCGGAGACGCCGATTTCGTACTCGACAAGGTCGTAATACGGCTCGAGATCCTCGTAGCCAAGCGGCCAGTCTTCGAGGGTGGAGCCCCCCGGAATCGACGCACGTCCGTAGCGGCGCACCGCTTCCGTGCGAGCTTTGAAATCCCAAGGCGCGAAGCGCCAGCTATTGGCGTCGTAGTGAATCGACGTGCCGCCGATGGCGTTCATCATAGTGCGCGTGCCGCTACAAGGGCGAGCGCGTTCCTGAGGGCTGGTGCGGAACGTCGGGATCTCCTGCTTGGCCTTCGCCACTGAGGTGACCTGCATGCGGACGTTGTTATGGATCTCGTCGGCGCGGAAATCGCGGTGCGGATCCAGCCAGGTGCCCGCTTCGATGCCGGCGACTCTGATCCCCGCGCGGGCGAGCGGAAGCACTGCAACGCCCCCCGCGGCTCCCAGCCCGACGACGGCCACATCCACGGGCTTCAGATTAATCGCCATGTTTTTCAATGACCGTACTTCGCGCCCCAAGCGGAGACGCGGTACGGCTGGATCTCGACGTTCATTTTCTGATCCTCGGGCGCCACAGCGGGCCGCGGACCGGGGTAGCGGATCAGATCCCAGCCGGCGAAATTCTTATTTCCGCCGTAATACGGGTCGCCGAACATGCCTTCCAGCGTCAGCCGCCGCGCGCGATTGAAGAATTGGCTCTCGGGAAGGTTGCCGGCGGCGAGTTCCGTCAGCAACTGATCCCGCTTCTCGGCGGAGAGTTCAACCAGCGGCGCGCCGTGGACACGCCGCGCGTAGGCGTCCACGTCTTCCAGGCCGCGAATAAAACTATCCTTCTCCGCGGCATTCGGTCCAGCCAGCGCGCGATCAATATAGATCTGCGCTCCGGATTCCACCGCGCCCGGACCCAGTTCGTCAGTAGGGATCAGGCGATCGATGAATGCCTCCAGCATCTTCATCTGTTCGCGAGCAAGAGCCGAAGCTTGCGCTTGCTGGGCAGAAGCCACCAGCGCGGCCAGGGGCACGAATGCCGCGCTTTGCAGCAGAGCGCGGCGCGAAAAATCCCGGGAATCCTGATCGCTCATGCGATCAATCATACTTTAGATGCGGCGGCTGGAGATATCCGAAATCTCCTGCTCGACCCAAGCCGCGAGCCGCGAGGCTGCGGGCGATGCTTGCTTGAGGCGGTCCGTGGAATTCTCACCGAAGCTCAACGACCGCGAATTTCCGTCGTCGGTCACCACGGTGATTTCGTATTGATACCCGCCGGGGCGCGGAGCGGTGTTGGCTGCCGCAAAATCCGCGGCTTCGGCGTCTCCGCGGAGTTGTTTGAGCTCTTGAGGAGTTAACTCGCGGCGGTACCGGACACCCTCTGCATCGACGTATGCATGATTCGCGGAGAAGGTGACGGCGCCAGCGACTTTGGATCCCGCGATCCCTCCGCTTCGCGCAAACTTGATCGCGGCGATCGGGCTTGGTCTTTTGCCGACGTTAGCGCCACTGCCGCAGGCCGTCAGGATCGCGCACGCCGCGGCGCAGGCTGCGAACGCCGGCCCCTGAAGGGTCATCTGGAAGTATTATCCGCCAGTGCAGGCGATAGAAGTCTACTGCGCGGTTCCTGCGCCGGAACCGACTTTCGAGAGGCCTGTCGAGGCCGCCGCTGCGTCGCCCGTGCGGCGGTAATTCGTGTAGGTTTCGTCGCTGGAGGAATCCTGGTTAAAGAATCCAAGAGCCGTCGCACTCACCTGCATCTTGAAATGCTTCGGAAGCCAGAGATTCGGCCCGACTGGCTGCTGTTCCAGCAGGAACCTGGTGCCCGGGTTCACCTTTCCGATCAATCCGTAGAAGGAAACCGGCGACTTCACCTCGGCTTCGATCCGCGGCCATTGGTACGTCTTTTTGTCGATCCAGAAGGTGACTTCCATGCCGGCAAGGACCTTGGCTTCCCGGCTCTTCGGAACGTAGCCGGGCTTCGGAGTTCCGTGAAGGATCCACACCTCGCGGCCATTCACGATCTGCTGGCCGGTAACCGAATAATCGAACGCCTCGCAGAGCTCCATGAGGAGATTGTGGTCCCGGTCGCGATCCTCATTGTATTTTTCGATTCGCTTCCGGCGTTCCCGAGGCGACTCGTGCTGCCGCTTCGACACTTCCCGCTGATATTTTTGCTCCTGCTCCTGCGCCTCCGCGCTCGATAAGGGGCGTCCGTCCTGAGCGATGAGCTTCAAGTAGGGCGAGCCTTCGATCATCAGCACTTCATACCGGTTCTGGGCCGGCATCGAATCGCGTTTACTCTTGATTTCGGTTCGCGTGAAGGAGTAATCGGGCGCTTGCTTCCAGTTCGCTTCGGTTACGCGCACCGAGCGCGACATGATGTCGCGGGCTTCCGGGGACGACGCCCACAGAGCAACCGTGCCGAAAACGAATCCAACCAGCAAGGTCTTCATAATGCCGGGAATGAGTTAGCACGTGAGGTGCCAACGCGCATGTTGTTGTTTCCGCATACCCGAAGCCCGCTTTTTTTGAAGGACTGCGTATTTTTGCCCATCCTTTCCCCCCAGCCGTTACCGGTATCCGGCTGCCTGCAACTCAAAAAGCTGCGCGTACCTCCTCCCGGCTTGAAGGAGTTCCTGATGCGAGCCCAATTCGGCGACGCGTCCCCCGGCGATGACGGCGATCCGGTCCGCGATGCGCACGGTCGAGAAGCGGTGCGAAATCACGATCCCGATCCGGCCCCGCAGATTCTCCTTGAGCTCGGCGAAAATAGCCGCCTCGGCTTCCGGGTCGAGCGACGACGTGGGCTCGTCCAGAATCCAGATATCGGCGTCGCGATACATGATGCGAGCCAGCGCCAAGCGCTGCCATTCTCCGCCGGAAAGGTCGTGGCCGCCTTCAAACAGCCTGCCGACCTTGGAATCGAGGCCGCGCGGCATCTTGTGGAGCAGCCACTCGCTACGGGCGTCGCGTAAAGCTTCCATGACCCGGCCGTCATTTACCGCCCCGTCCGGCCGGCCCATGATGACGTTTTCGCGGACCGATAATTCGTAGCTCGCGTAGTCCTGAAACAGGACGCCGATGCGGCTGCGGAGCATTCCCGGATCCATATCGCGGAGGTCGACGCCGCCGACGCGCACCGCCCCCTGGTCGGGATCGTAGAAGCGCAGCAGCAGCTTGATCAGCGTGCTCTTCCCTGCCCCGTTTTCGCCGACCAGGGCGATCAGCTCACCGCCGCGGATGTGCAGATTCAGATTTTCGACTGCCGGCGATGTTCCGCCGGGATACGTGAACGTGACGCGGTCGAATTCGATACCGGCGCTGCCGGTGCCCAGATGCCCTTCCGGAATCAATCGCGGCTCTGGCGGAATCGGGATCAGCGGTTCGATCGAAAGAAAAGAAAAATAGTCGTCCAGAAAGGTGGTGTGCTGGTCCACCGCCACGAAGGTGCTGGAGATTTGGCCGAGGGTGCCGGCAACCGCAGTGAATGCGCCGATCACCAGCACCACGCCGCCCGGATCGATAGTCCCCTCCACTCCGCGAATCGCCAAAAACACGTAGGCCAGCGCAAGCGTAGTGCCGCCCACCAGACCGGTAAGCATCGAGACTCGCGTAGCCGAGCGGTACATGAGTTCGCGCTGCCGGAACAGATCCTCGGATAGTTTGCCGTGGCGCCCCAGAAGATAATCGGAGAGAACATAGGCCCGAATCTCTTTCGTCGAGCGCGGCTGCACCAGCAAATCGCCCAGATATTCGCGCTCGCGTTCCTCCGGTGTTTCCTTGTAGAAAAATTCGTACAGGCGCGAAGTCACGCGCCGTTCGAGCAGCAGGGAAAGCGCGGCTGCAGCGAGCGCCAGAACCACCAGCACCCAATGAAGGCTGGCTAGCAGCCCGGCCATGAGAATGACGGTCACCAGATTTCCGGAGAGTCCCAAGACGGACCAGGTGAGGTCGCCGGGCCGCCAGGAGACATCGCGCTTGGCGCGCGCCAGGCGGTCGTGCCAGTTGGAATTGTCGAAATGGCCCAGGTCGACACTGGAAGCCTTCGCCAGCAGCCGGCGCTCCGCTTCAAGCTGCACGCGCCGGACGAACAGGTTCCGCCCGTACCCCATGTAAGCGCCAATGGCTCGCTGCACGGCGGTCGCAAGCCATAATCCGACCAGGATCGGCAGCACGTCCCGGAAGCGCAGCGAATGCAGGCGGGCTTCGGCGATCCGGTTCACCAGCGTCGCGCCAAGCCAGACTGATATGGGCGGCATCGCCGCGCTCAGCATCCCGAGCACGGAATAGCGGACTAACGAGCTCGGCGAGGCAGACCAGGCGAGTTCCAGGCCGTGCCGGAGGTTTTTGCGAACCCGCTGGGCCCGTCCGGCCGAAGAGGTCGGGCTGTCCTGCATCTCTTCACATTAGGCGAAACGCGCTCGGAACGCGAACCCTGATCACTGCGAGCGCAATTCTTCCAGTTCTTCAAGCGTCCGCGGCCAGTCGTCGCGAAGAAGGCGGCTCAGGGCGCGGTCGGCCAGCAGGCGTCCGCCGGTCTGGCAAACAGCGCAATAGTTCGTCTCGTTTGAGGCGTAGCGGATGCGCTGGATCTTCGCTCCGCAGCGGGGACAAGGAAGGCCGTAACGTCCGTGCACGGCCATTTCCTTGCGGAAGGCCGTGACGCCTTCTGGGAATTTGCCCGCGGCTTCGCCGCGAAGCCGCTCGATCCATTCCTGCAACGTATCGCGTGTGGACTGGCGCAGGCGTGCAATTTCTTCTTCCGTCAGCTTCGATGTCAACGTTACCGGGGACAGCTGTGCCCGAAACAGGATCTCGTCAGAATAGGCGTTGCCGATCCCGCTGAAGGCGCGCGGATCGGTGAGAGCTCGCTTCAGCGTGTGACTCTCGGCCCTCAGCGCGCGCGAGAACTCGTCGAGAGAAGCTGTCATCACATCGATTCCACCCGGATCGAGCCCCGGTAGCCCGGCTCCGGTTACTACATGCAAGGACGCGCGTTTCCGGGACCCGGCTTCGGTCAGCGTCAGGCAGCCGGAGTCGAACAGGAAGGCGGCCAGCGTGCGGCGTCCGTCCGCTTTCCCCGGGCGATCGCTCCAGTGCAGGCGACCCGCGATCATCAGGTGCAGCACCAGCCAGACGTCGTTGTCGAAACCCAGCGCAACCCGCTTTCCGAGCCGCCGCAGTGAAGTCACGGCGTGTCCTTCGCACGCCGCCGCGGGAGGTTCAATCGTGCGTAGCAGAAACGGCCCCGCGATTTGGGCCTTCTCGAGCTTCCGGCCGAGGATGCGTGACTCCAGAGCCTCGATATACACAGTGACGTCGGGCAACTCCGGCATGAGCGTACATATTAGAGAATACAAACATGACTCCCGCTGAAATCCGAACGCATCTGAAGTATTCGACTTGGGCCTCGCAGAGGGTTTTCGAGGCGGCCAAGAAACTCAATCCGGACGACCTGACGCGTAGCGTTGGCGCGTCGCACGGAAGCATCCTCGGGACGCTTTCGCACATCCACTTCGCCGACCGGATCTGGTACTCGCGCGTGGTGGATCCGAACGAGCCGGTGATCCGCGACTCGGACCTGGCGACGCTTGAAAAAGAATGGCCGGCGATCCAGCGGAAATGGGAAGCCTGGGCCGAGGGGATTCAGGACGCCGATCTAGGGCGCCTGATCCCGAGCAAGTCTCCGGATGGCATTACGTACCAGGTACCGGCGGAAAAGGTCGTCCTGCACCTGGTGAACCACAATACGCTGCATCGCGGGCAGGTGATGGGGATGATCCGGCAATTGGGAATCGCCCCGCCGGCGACCGATTTGATGATGTATTACCGGACGTCGGGCGCGGTTGCTGCGGGCTAAAATCCCATCACTTGGTATCCGGCGTCCACGAACAGGATGTTTCCGGTGACGCCGCGGCCAAGGTCGCTGGCCAGGAACACGGCCGTGTCTGCGACTTCCTCGGGCGTGCAGTTGCGTCGCAAAGGCGCGCGCTCGGGCATCGCCTCGAGCATTTTGCCGAGCCCGGCCACACCGCGAGCCGACACGGTTTTCACCGGCCCGGCCGAAATTGCATTCACACGGATGTTCGAGGGTCCAAGGTCGCTCGAAAGGTATCGCATCGAGGATTCCAGCGCGGCTTTGGCGACGCCCATGACGTTGTAGTTTGTCACCACGCGAGTGGCTCCCAGGTAGGTGAGCGTGATGATAGAACCGCCTTCGGTCATCAGCGGCGCGACTGCGCGGGCCGTGGCAACAAGAGAATAAGCGCTCACGTCCTGAGCCAGCAGGAATCCAGCTCGCGACGTTTCGACGAACGGCCGGCTCAAATCTTCGCGGTTCGCAAATGCGATGCTGTGGACCAGGACGTCCAGCCGGCCGTGCGGGCGGACAGTATCAGGCAAATTCGCGAGGTCCTCATCGCGGCTGACGTCGCATGGAAAAATTGCCGCCGCGCCCAGTTCCGAACCGAGTTCCTCGACTGCGGCCTTCTGGCGCTCGCCTTGGTAGGTCAGCAACAGTTTGCCGCCTTCGCGGCGGAATGCCTGGGCAATAGCATAGGCGAGACTCCACTTATTCGCTACGCCCAGAATCAACGCGGTTTTCCCCGCGAGCAGTTCAGGCATGAACTGCTATTTTAGCGTGGCGAGCTGGACGCAGGCCTGGAGCGCAGAAAGGAGCAGTTCCTCAATATGCGCCGTGATCGCCACCATCTCCGGCACGATCGCCGCCGAGAGGCAAGCCACCAGGCCGCCGATGAGAGCGTATTCGGTGAAATCCTGGCCACGCTTATCATTCCAAAGGTTTGTGAGTAGGGCTGCCATTGTCGATCTCCTGTGGACCCAGGGTATCGTTGGCGCGGCAATGAGCCATCCCGGCCAGTGGTACTAAAGGTACTGGCCGGGGTGGAGGACCACAGTTTTCGCCTCAGTTGTTGCCCGTGTCCCGGTGTGCCTGATGGTTTCCGAAGGTCAGGGTAGCCGGTCCGCTTGTGGACAGGACCGGGTGGCCATCGGCGTCGAAAACGATCAAGTAAATCACTTGATCGTTCACCCCGGGTTCGCCCTGGTCGGTGAAACGCCAGATCGCTCTGGCGCCTGGGACGCCGTTATACCGGCCGAGGCCGGCTCCGTAGTAGTCGGTGAAAGGCGCGTTGGGCGGCGCCGGTCCGGGCGGATTGTGCTCGTCTGTGCAGACGCCCATCGTGAGCTGTTCCAGATGAAAATTGTTGCCGCCGTCCCAATTCACCTCGAGATTGTTCGGGCCTGGAAAAACTCCTTCTGACGGCTGGCAATGCAGTTCGAATCCATGGGTGATTCGGGTCTGCACGCCCTGTTCCATTTGAAAAAAGCTGCCACCGCCGGTCATGCGGCCTGGAATCCAGGCCCATAAGGAAACTGCGGCGCCCAGGAGCAATAAGGCGCCAAGGAGTGTCTTGGCGACGAGCTTGTTCATGTGATCCCTCCGGCCGGGGAGCATTGCACGGCATGCGCCACTTGATTTGTTGGACCGAATTAGCGCAGCACTCCGGCCTCAAACGGAAATGACGCTCCCTAAAGTGGAACCAAGAGCCGCTTCCGGGCTGTACACTTGAATTTGCCCGCGTTGGACCTCTCCACTCCACTCATGTATGTGAAAGGCGTGGGTCCCGCGCGCGCGGCGATGCTCGAGGCGAAGGGCCTCAAAACCGTCGAAGACCTGCTGACCTACGCTCCGTTCCGGTACGAGGATCGCAGCAATGTGAAGCAGATCCGCGCGCTGGCTCCCGGTGAAATGGCGACGGTTCTGGCCGAAGTGCGGACCGCCAGGCTTTCCGGATTCCGGCGTCGCGGCCTGGGTCTGTTCGAAGCTACCTTCGCCGATGCGTCCGGAGCGGCCCTTACCGGCAAGTGGTTCCATGGCGCGTACTTGAACGACGTCCTCACGCCCGGGCAGAAAGTCGCACTGTTCGGGAAAGTGGAATACGATTCCTACACGCGCGGCCTGACCATGATGCATCCGGAGTTCGAAATCCTTTCCGGCGACGATGAGGGCGATGCCGCGCTGCACACCGGGCGCGTGGTTCCCATCTACGAAGCGGCCGGGAAAGTGAGCACGCGCGTGTTCCGGGGGCTGATCCATCGCGTGCTCGAGAGCGTGCCGCCGGTAAGCGATCCGCTTCCGCCGCACGTGCTGCGCCAGATGAAGCTTCCGGATCGCTGGAGCGCGATCCGCGGCCTGCATTTTCCGCCACCGGATTCGGATCTGCGGCTCCTGAACTCGTTCCGTTCGCCGGAGCAGTTCCGGTTGATCTTCGAGGAATTTTTCTGGCTGGAGTGCGGCCTGGAGCTGAAGCGCGCCAAGGCGCGGCTGTATCCGGGGATCGCGTTCGAGTTGAACGATCGCGTGCGTGAGCGGATCAAGCAGATGCTCCCGTTCAAGCCCACCGGAGCGCAGAAGCGCGTCCTGGCCGAAATTGCGCACGATATGGCTTCGCCGCATCCGATGTACCGGCTGCTGCAAGGGGACGTGGGCAGCGGAAAGACGCTGGTGGCCGCCGAAGCCGCGATCATCGCCATCGAAAACGGATATCAGGTAGCGATTCTGGCGCCGACCGAAATCCTGGCCGCGCAGCACTATTTTTACTTCAAGAAACTGTTTCAGAAGCTCGGATACACGACCATCCTGCTCACCGGGTCGAATACAGCGCGCGAGAAATCCCAGCTTAAGAAGCTGGTCGCGGCCGGACTGGCGAAGGTGGTGATCGGAACGCACGCGCTGCTTGAAGCCGACGTCGAATTCGCCAGGCTGGGCCTGGCGGTGGTCGACGAGCAGCACCGCTTCGGTGTGGAACAGAGGCAGAAGCTGCTCGAAAAAGGCTCGCGTCCCGATGTTCTGGTGATGACCGCGACTCCGATTCCCCGGACGCTGGCGCTCACGGTTTACGGCGATCTGGACGTAAGCGTGATCGATGAAATGCCGCCGGGCCGGAAGCCCATTATCACGAACAAGTTCGAGGAAGCGCGCGTGGAGCAGGTTTATAGTTTCCTGCGCCAGCAGATCGATCGGGGATTTCAGGCGTACGTGGTGTATCCGGTGATCGAGGAGAGCGAGACCCAGGCCATGAAGGCCGCGCAGAAGATGCACGAGCATCTTTCGCGCGTGGTCTTTCCGGATGTCGCGGTGGGCCTGCTGCACGGCAAGCTTTCGACGGACGAAAAAGAAGCTGCCATGGAACGATTTGTGCGCGGCGAGACGAAGATCCTGGTGGCAACTACCGTGATCGAAGTGGGGGTGGACGTGCCGAACGCCACTGTGATGGTGATCGAGCAGGCGGAACGGTTCGGACTGGCGCAGATTCATCAGCTTCGCGGGCGGGTGGGGCGCGGCGCAGAGCAGAGCTACTGCATCCTGGTCACAGGCAAGCTGAATCCCGCCGCAAGCGAGCGCATCCGAACGCTGGTGGATTCCAGCGACGGCTTCTACATCGCCGAGATGGACATGAAGTTGCGCGGCCCGGGCGAGTTTTTCGGAACGCGCCAGTCCGGACTTCCGGCGCTGCACATCGGCAACATCGTGCGCGACGCCGATATCCTGGAAATCGCCCGGAATGAGGCGGCCGCGTTCGTGGCGCATCCTCCGGCCGAAAGCGACCTGCGCCGCGCGGTCGAGTTCATCCGCGATCACTGGCAGCGCCGCTACGGGCTCGTTCAGGTCGGCTGACATGCGGATCATCGGGGGAGAGTTCCGCAGCCGCCTGCTGAAGAGTGTTCCTGGCCTGAACGTGCGGCCGACGCCCGACCGGCTGCGCGAGGCGCTGTTCAATGTTCTGGCTCCTCAGATCGGGGGGACTGTGTTCGCCGACCTTTACGCGGGCACCGGAGCGGTGGGGATTGAAGCGTTGAGCCGGGGGGCATCGAGGGCGATTTTTGTCGAGCAGAATCGCGCGGCACTGGGCGTGCTGCGGGAGAATCTCAAGTCGCTGGGGCTGGAGCCTCGCGCCGAGGTGCGGCAGGGCCGGGCTTCCGCGCTGCTTGGTTCCATCGACGCCGACATTGTCTTTCTCGATCCGCCCTACGATCAGGAGCGCGAGTACGAAACGGCGCTGGCGAAGCTTGGGGAACGCGCACCCAAGCTCGTCATCGCCCAGCACGACATACGGCTCGAGTTGAAAGAGTCGTGTGGGACGCTTCGGCAGAGGCGGGTGCTACGGCAAGGCGACAATTGCCTGACTTTTTTCAGTCCGGCATAATCACGGCTGCCGCGGAGCGTGCAAATAATCGAGATACAGCCAGATGCAGGCGGCCACAACGGCGACCACGATCACCAAGGCGATCACGATCGCAACCCAGCGGCCCGAAACCGTTTTCCCGTCAGGCTGCATGTCTACTGCGAGCTCACAGACGCGGATCCACCCTTGGCATTCGTCAGCGTGACACTGACCTTTGTCACCGCGGAGGCGTTGCCCTGCGTCACGGTGAACGGCATGGTCAGCTTGAACTGGCCGCCAGTCGCATTCGATGCCGCGTTGCCAAACCAGGCCGCGTACGCGGATGTCAGCGAAACCGTAATCGGCGAAATTGTGTTGCCGCCCGCGGTGAAAGTAAAGGTTCCGCTCGACATTTCCCGGGTATTCGAATAGCCGGAAACAACCACGTTCAGTCCCCCGGAAACCTGCTGCAAAGCGACGGATGTGATCGAGGGAACCGCCGGATCGATGGTGATGGTCTTCGTGGGAGCCGGAGACGGCGTAATGTTCTGGCCTCCGGCCGACATGTTGATGGTCAACGTAATCGTCCCTGCAACGGTCCCCGTTAGGATCGCAGGGTTCGAGGCGGTCGGGAAAATCGCCTGGGTTGTGTTGGGACGCACGATGTACTGCAGAGCGCGCGAGCCGTCGGAGAATCGGATCATGTCATCCGTGCCGCCCGCCGAGGAGGTAAAGGTGAGAGTAATCGTGCCGGTGATTTCGAGCGGATAAGGCGCGCTGAGCGACAAACTGAGAGCGGGCTGCGACGTGCTTCCGAGCCCGACGGAGGTTACGGGAGCAGGCGGCAGAAAGATAGTGATCGTGATGATCTTGGTTCCGGTCTGCCCGTTTGAATCTGCCGCGGTGAATCCCACCTGGCTGGAGCCTGGCCCGCCGGGAGTGCCGCTGAGAACGCCGGTCGCGCTGTTCAACTGCAAGCCGGCCGGCAAAATGCCCGAACTGACCGACCACGTGTAGGGCGGAGTTCCGCCCGTGGCGGTCAGCGTCTGGGAAAATGGGGATAGCACGCCTCCGCTGAAATCGCCGCTCGTGACCACCACGGGATTCGCCGGGTTCACAACGGCAATGCTGAAAGGCTTGCTGGCGGTGGCTTGAGCCGCATCGGTAACCTGGAGGGTGAAGCCCGACGTCCCCACAGTCGTAGGTGTCCCGCTGATGAGTCCGGTGACGTTGTTCAACTGCAGCCCGGCGGGCAAACTCCCGGAAAGCAAGCTGAAGCTGTAAGGGGATGTTCCGCCCGTAACGGCTATCGTCTGCGAATATGGCTGGTTCAGCGTTGCGCTCGGAAGCGAGGACGTGGTGAGCGTAAGCGCCTGGGCTGTGCCGATTACGATCGTGAATGCCTTGGCCGCTACGTTGCCTCCGAAATCGATCACCTGGATGGTGAACTGAAATGATCCCTGGCTCGTCGGCACGCCACCGATCTGCCCGGTGGACGCGTTCAGGCTCAAGCCCGCCGGGAGACTTCCGGATGAGACCGACCAACTGTAAGGCAGCGCTCCGCCGGTCGCCGACAGGCTGGCGGAATAGGCGACCCCGGGCGAGCCGTTGGGAAGCGAGGTTGTCGTGATGGAAACCGAAGGGAACACGGTCAACTGCAGCGACGCCGAAAACACTGTCGTCGTGGAATCGCGCAGCGACACAGGGATCGCAAATACCCCCGCATTGGGCGGCGTTCCCGTAATCGCGCCGGTGCTCGCGTTGATGCTGAGCCCCTGAGGATTGGCCACATCGAAGCTCCAGCGGTACGGCGGGATTCCGCCAGAGGGAGTCAAGCTCGCGCGATACGCGACGTTTTGGTTGGCGTTCGGAAGCGAAGTCTCCACGATATGAAGCGGACCGAGAGTAATGTTAAACGGGAAAACGCGCTGGGCGACCACCATGCTTACCGGGTCGCGCACCTGGATTGCGAACGTGAAGGTTCCTGTGCCCAGTCCGAACCCGGTGAGCAGTCCGGTCGAGGACAGGCTGAACGAGGGCGGCAGTTGCGAGCCCGCGGGAACCGACCAGACAAGACCGGTGGCGCCGGCCGCTGTTAATTGGAACGAGTAGGGCTGATTCACCGTTGCGTCCGGTAGTGCGGCGGTGGTGATTGCGATCCCGCCAATGACGTTGATCGTGAACTGGCGCGAGATCGTGGCCTGCGTCACCTGGTCCGTGATCAGGACGGTGAATGTGAAGGTCGCCGTGACGTTCGGCGCGGTGCCGCTCAGCGTTCCCGCCATGGGATCGAGCGTGATGCCGCCGGGCAATGCTCCGGCGCTAATCGACCACGCGAACTGGCCCGTCCCGCCGCTGGCCTGAATCTGATAGGCGTAAGGCTGGTTGGCGGCTGCGTCCGGCAAGCTGGTTGTGTTGATCTTCAGCGGCTGGACCACGGCGAATGTGTACACCTGCGTCGCGGTTTGGTTCGTGGAAAGCGATCGCGCCTGCACGGTCACCGAGTAGACGCCCGGAACCGACTCCACGATTCCGGTACACAGCGGCGGGCCGTTTTGCGTGACGAAGCCGTAACAGAACGTCCCGTCGGCTTGGGGCTGGTTCGAAGGGGCTGGCCCGGCCACGAAGCCCGAAGGCGCTCCGGTGATGCTCCATGCTACGGGTCCCGGGTCGTTGGCAGTCTCCAGAAGGACGGGCGCGTAAGGCTGCTCGAAAATCGCTGTCGGCAACGAGGTGGTGGTGATCGTGAAGCTCTGCCCGGCAGCGATCAGCGCGGAAACGGCAAAGCCAAGGACCAGGATTGCGCGCCGGCTCATCGTCTGGCTCCTTCGCCGCGCTCGCTTCGGTGCCTCAGCGCGACTGGCGCGAACAGGATTTCGCCGGTGGATGCGTCGAAGAGTCTGAATGCTCCGTTATCGAGACCTGTCAGCCGGAATGCCGATCCGGCTAATCGAAAGAGGCCCTCCGGCCGGCAGCCACAATCGGCTGCCGCGACGGATTTTGAACCCAGATCGACCGTGCTCACTGCCCCGCTCTTTTCGGCCATCACCAGGGTCCGATTGCCGGGGGCGGCCGCAAGGCCGACAGGCTCGAGCGAAGAACCCGCCGGCGCGAGCAGCCTGGTCGCCTTCGCGACACTGTCGATTCCCGTGATGAGATTGATCCCCTCCGGTCCGGCGACCGCCAAATCGCGCGCCGCTTCCAGAAATGAGAGCGCGGTCACGCGGTCTGCTACCGGCAAGCGGCTTGCTTGACCGGCTCGGCCAAACGCATAGGCTCCGGAGGCCCAGGATCCGGCGAACCAGTCCCCATCGTCCGAAACCGCGAGCGCGTCAGGAATGGATCCGAGAAGCGGCGCGCTGACTTGTCGGACAACCGGCGCGTCCGGCAGACCGGCGACGATCTGCACCTGGCTCGTCGAGGCGAACCACAGCACCGCAGCCGTGCCGCGAGGACTTAAGGCGACGAGATCGGGGCCATTTTCAGCTCCCTTCAGCGGCATTATTCCGTTTTCGGGGGAATAAATTGAGATGGCTCCGGATTGCGCCGAGGCAACCAGCACATAATTGCCTTCCGGTGACGGCACGATTTGCGAGAAATCCGTATCGGTGGAAACCGGCGCTCCGACGGCCGCCGCCGCAGGGAGTCCTGAGACGGGCCGCATGCGGGCTCCGTCAGGGATAAAACCTAACTCGGGCGCGCTGACCTGCGCCGAAGCAGCGGTCAGGACGGCAAAAAACAGTACGAAGCGAGAGGACCTCATCTTATGGAGCTCCCACGGTCGGCGTACCTGGAGTAATCACGATCGCGGGCGGCGTCGAGGATCCGCCGCCGCTGCTGCCGCCGTGTGTGGCGGCTGCGATCCCTCCCGCTGCCGCCCCGCCTGCGATCGCCAAAATGATGGCCCATTTAGCTCCCTTACTCATGCCGCCGCCGGAGGTCGAGGGTCCGGTGGCCGCGTTGGTCTGGGTGATAATCGAGCTCGCAGTCAGGCCCTGGAACGAAGCAGTGACGCGAATCTGCATCGGACCGCTCTGATTATTGGGGCGAATGCCTCGAGCTACGGCGCGACCCTGAGCGTCGGTGAGGACCATCAGCATCCGTGAGCCGTTCGGAAACGTCCCGCCGGCGCCTTGCTCGGGAAGAAAGAACGTCACGGCGGCGCCCGCTACGGGTCTGTGATCCTGATCCTCAACCTGCACTACAGGGTCGCGGTTCAGCCTCTGGCGGATGTTGTTGATCGCGCCTTCGCCTTCCACAATGGTGATACTGAGTCCGGTGACAGGCTGCTGCGCCCAGGCCGGGGCGCGCAACAGATTGAGTGACACCAGCAGAACCAGCGCGACTCGCCGCACAACGAGCCCGGTCATTGGCACCCTCCAAAATCTCAACAGTATCATTTCGGGAGCGCCGCGGCCAACTCATGTTTTTGGGCGTTGTAATATCGATATATTGTGAAATCCGGGCGCGTAGCTCAGGTGGATAGAGCATCAGCCTTCTAAGCTGAGGGTCGCTGGTTCGAGTCCAGCCGCGCCTACCACCGCTCACACACGTATCCGGCCTCTCCTTGACAAGCGTTAAACGAGTGTTTAATTCTAGGTGTGTTCTCCCGCATCGACGTCTTCAGGCGTGTTGTCTCTTCTATGAATCCGCAAATGGTTAACGCAAAAAAACGGCCTCCGGCAGGCGCGGGTCTTTTCGTTCTCCTGAAGCCCTACCGGCCTCTGGTCGCGACGCTTGTGTTCTTAACGATCGCAGGCAACGCGCTCAATTTAGCCGTGCCGAAGCTCATCGCGCACGCGATCGATTCGTACACGCAGCGTACCTTCGTACTCTCCACCACCGTGCTCCAGTTTTTCCTCGTCGCGTTCTTCGTGTTTGCGCTGACGTATCTGCAAAGCATCGCGCAGACCTACGCATCGGAGCGCGTGGCGAAAGATCTCCGCGGCCGGCTCGCCGCCAAGATTGCGCAGCAGTCCTATAGCTCGGTGGAGAAGCTCACGCCGGCAAAACTTCTGACAAATCTGACCTCGGATGTCGATGGAGTCAAGCTGTTCGTTTCGCAAGCCGTGGCCTCGATCATTGCCTCCCTGTTCCTTATTATCGGCGCGAGCATCATGCTGCTGACGATTAACTGGCGTTTGGGCCTGAGCGTCCTGGGCGTGGTTCCGGTGGTCGGAGGCACGTTTTATTTCGCGCTGAAGAAGGTCCGCGTGCTGTTTCGAAGAGGCCAGGAAGCGATCGACTGGCTAAACCGGGTGATCAACGAAAGCATTCTCGGGGCCGCTTTGATCCGCATTCTTAATTCCCAGGATCTGGAGTACCGCAAATTCAAATCGGCCAATATGGAAGCAAGAGATATCGGGCTGGCGATTCTCCGGGTCATGTCGGCCATGATTCCCTCGATTACACTCGCCGTGAACCTGGCGACGATCATTATTCTGCTGCTGGGCGGAAATTTCGTGATCGCCGGGAGTATGACGCTCGGCGACTTCACGGCGTTCAATACGTACCTCGCGATCCTCATCTTCCCGATCATCATGCTGGGCTTCATGAGCAATGTGATCGCGCAGGCCAGCGCGTCGTACATGCGGCTCGGCGCAGTCCTTTCGGCGCCTGAGGAGAAAAACGCAGGCACCCTTCGCGCGCCGCTCCGGGGCGACCTGGCTGTGGAGAACGTGTCGCTCACCCTGGGCGACAAGGAAGTGCTCAGGAACGTCTCCTTCAAGGCGAAGGCCGGCACCCGGACCGCGATCATCGGACCCACGGCCGCGGGGAAGACTCAGATGCTGTATGTGCTGATCGGGCTCCTCCAGCCTTCTTCGGGAACCGTCACCTACGACGGCGAGCCGATCGAGGCCTACGACAAGGAAGCTCTTCACCGGCAGGTCGGTTTCGTTTTCCAGGACAGCGTCCTGTTCAACATGACCTTGCGGGAAAACATCGCTTTCAGCGAATCGACAACGGACCAAGACTTGCAGCGCGCCATTGAAGCCGCGGAGCTGCACGATTTTGTCGGCACGCTCCCGCAAGGGCTCGACACGGTTGTTTCAGAACGCGGAACCAGTCTGTCGGGCGGCCAGAAACAGCGCGTGATGCTCGCCCGCGCGCTGGCGCTCAATCCGAAAGTCTTGTTGCTCGACGATTTCACGGCTCGAGTGGACGCCACCACCGAACGCGCCATTCTCGATAACGTTCAAAAGAAATATCCGGAAATTACGCTGATCTCGGTGACCCAGAAGATCGCTTCGGTAGAAAACTACGACCAGGTCGTCGTTCTTATGGAAGGCGAAGTTCTGGCCACAGGAACTCATCGCCAGCTTCTGGAATCCTCGCCGGAATACGTACAGATCTACGATTCGCAGAGGAGCACGAACTTCTATGAAGTACAAGCTTGAAAGCGCAAAACCGTTCGGCTCCAAGAGTTCCCTGCGGGCTGGAATCAAACGCTTCCTTCCACTGGTAGCCGAGGAGCGGGGCCATCTGCTGGTGGCGGTGATCGCGATGCTCACCAGCTCCGGCGCGACGCTGGTGGCGCCGGTCATTATCGGGCGCGCGATCGATACCTACGTGCGATTGAAGGACACGCGCGGCTTGTTGCTGTCGGCCCTGCTGTTGCTGGGCGTTTACTTGATTGGGATCGCCGCAAGCTACACGCAAATCCTAACGATGGGCGGCGTCGGACGCCGGGTGCTGTACGGCCTGCGGAACACGCTATTCACGAAACTTCAGGATCTCCCGCTCGCGTTCTTCAACGAAAACAAAGCCGGCGACCTGATCTCGCGGCTCAACAACGACACCGACAAGTTGAATCAGTTCGTGGGCCAGGCGCTGATGCAGTTCGTGGGAAGCTTGTTTCTGATGACGGGCGTGGCGATCTTCGTCCTGTCACTGAATATTCGCATGGGAATCGCGGCCCTGCTGCCCGCCATCGGAGTCTTCGCGGTCACCAAGCTTTCCTCCGGCTGGGTCAAGCGCAAGAATCTCAAAAGCCTGCAGAGTCTCGGTGGCCTGAGTTCTGAGATTCAGGAAAGCCTGCATAACTTCAAAGTGATCGTGGCTTTCCACCGGATGGACTACTTCCAGCGGAAATTCAAGGCCGCCAATGAGGCCAACTATGCAGCGTCTGTCTCGGCCGGATTCGCGAACAACATTTTCATGCCGCTCTATGGCTTCTCGAATCACCTTGCGCAGTTGCTGGTAGTGGCTTACGGAATTGTTCTTATCGATGGCGGACAGCTTACCGTCGGTTTGCTGGTGGGATTCCTGCTCTATGTGAACAGTTTTTACGGTCCGATGCGCCAGCTTGCGACGGTGTGGTCCTCGTTCCAACTCGCGCTGGCGGCCCTGGACCGGATCTCGGAGGTGCTCGCTTTGGAATCGAACATGCCGGTGATCGGGTCCGAACCGGCCGATTCCAAGGCCGTTCTGGAATTCCGGCAGGTGCATTTCCAGTACCCGGGCGGGAAAGACGTGCTTCGGGACGTCAGCGTCGAGCTGGAGAGGGGCCGTTCCTACGCGCTGGTGGGGCCCACGGGCGGCGGCAAAACGACAACCGCCTCGCTGATGGCCCGCTTGTACGATCCGACCAGGGGATCGGTATTTCTGGATGGCCGCGATATCCGGTCGATGCCGCCCGCCGAGCGCGCGCGCAAAGTCGGCGTGATTCCGCAAGAGCCGTTTCTGTTCACCGGCACCGTGGGCGAGAACATCGTCTATGGAAATGACGGATTCGAAAACCACTCGACTGCCCAGATCCGGGAGGTGCTCGAGAGGTCCGGCCTGTCCACGCTGTTGGCCCGCTTCCCCGAGGGCCTGGACACGAAGATCGCCGGCAGCGGCAACAGCATCAGCCTGGGACAGAAGCAGCTCATCGCGTTCATGCGGGCGACGCTGCGAAAACCCGAATTGCTGATCCTGGATGAAGCCACCGCCAACATCGATACGGTCACCGAGCAATTACTGCAAGAGATCCTGGACAAGCTGCCGCCGGAGACCACCAAGGTGATCATCGCGCACCGCCTGAATACCATCGACAACGTCGATCAAATCTTCTTTGTCAATTCCGGAGAGGTTACTCTGGCGGGTTCGATGGAGCACGCCCTGGATATGCTGCTGCATGAAAAGAGGGCGAGTTAGCCGTGAATGCGCGGTTGCACAAGTGCGAACCTGGACCGCCTGCCGCGGCCGATCCGACGCGGATCCGCTTGTTGAAAGCCGCCGCCGCTGTATTCGCCGAGCGGGGCTACCAGGAAGCTACTGTGCGCCAGATTTGCGAGCGCGCGAACGCCAACCTCGCCTTGGTCAACTATTATTTCGGAGACAAGCTGGAGCTGTATACTCAGGTGCTCCGGTTCTCGTTGCAACCCGAGCCGGGCGCAGCCCGATTCGATCTGCCGGCTGCAACCGAACAACCCGAGACGGCCTTGCGGATCATTATCGGCGCTATGATCGAGCGGGCCTTCGAGACGGGCGAACAGGCGAACCTCCGATTCCGCCTGATGCTGAACGAATTCGTGCGGCCCAGCGAGGCGACCTGCCGCGTGGTGGACGTCGTGATGCGGCCGCTCTACGACCGTCTGCGCGAGATCGTCGGCGGGATTTTGGGATTGCCGCCGAGCCACCAGAAGACCAGACTATGCGTGCACAGCATTCTCGGCCAGGTGGCGCATTTCGCCCACGCCAAACCGGTGCTGGGTTTGCTGTGGCCGGAGATGGCCCGGATGAATCGCGTACATCGGGACGCCATCGTGGAGCACGTTGCAAATTTCTCGCTGGCGTACCTGAGGAACGCGCGGGACTCAGGACTCGTCCGCGGCTAGCGGATCAACGAGCTATCCCAGACGCGAGCCAGGAGCTGTTTGAGCTGAGCGAAGTCCCTGGATCCGAGCTCCATCCTCCACTCGTGTTCGATGTCCCGCAGGATGTCATGGATTTTGGAGTACGCGGCGTGCCCGCGTTTCGTAAAGCGGACAACCCGCGCACGGCCCTCGTCCGGCGCGTCGGACCGGATGAGATACCCGGATTCTTCCAGGCTCCCAAGAAGCCGGTTCATGGCCTGCTTGCTCATGCCGGCGCGCTCGGCAAGCGTGCTCGGGCGAACCCCGTGCGGACCGGGAAACTGGAGCACCGCAATGTGCGGCAGGCTCAGCTCCGGAAAGCCCGCCTGATTGAGATCCTTGATAATACGGCGATGGATCGCCTGAGCCGGAACACGGAGCAGTGCGCCGATCAGCAGATCGCCGGTTTGGAGCGGGGGCCTCGTCTTCGAAGAGGGGATTGACATTTTCTGTAAACTCAGTTTACTATACAAACGGTAGTAAACATCGTTTACGATGGGAAACGAAATATGATGCCACAAACCGTTGTTCCGCGTGTAAACCCCGCCAGCGAAACCATTCCTGTCGGTCCGCTCACAGTGCGCTTTTTGCTCACCGGGGAGAACTCGACGGGCAGCATCGCGGCATTTGAGCTCATGGTTCCAGCCGCACAAAGCCTTCCGGCCCCAGCGCACCGCCACGACCACTACGAGGAGACAATCTACGGCGTCGAGGGGGTGCTGACCTGGACGGTCGGCGGGGAACGGATCGATGTCGGGCCAGGCCAGGCGCTCTGCATTCCGCGCGGCGCCGTTCACCGCTTCGATAACCACGGAAGCCGGGACGTGAAAGCGCTCTGCGTAATCACACCGGCGGCAATTGGTCCGCAATATTTCCGCGAGGCCGCCGAAGTGATCAAAGCAGCGGCTGGCGGCCCGCCGGACCGACTCAGGATGGCGGAGATCATGCGCCGGCACGGCCTCACGCCTGCTTAGGTCAGGCGTGGTGCCTGGGCGCAATCCACGCGCGCTCCAGACCGAAGCGTGCGTGATACGATGAGAGCCTTGAATCGGAACCACGCATCCTTGAACGTACACCGCCGACCGGCCCTCGCGAGCGTATTTGCATGCCTGGCATCCGATCCCGCTAGTCCTGCTGGTTGCTCTGTGCAGTTCCGCGATTTCCTGCCGGCGTGATACCCGTGCCGAGGACGAAGCCGCCATTCGTGCGGCCACGCGAGAATGGAACGCGGCTGAAGCGGCGAAAGACTGGAGAGTCGTGGCGGACATCGATAATCCGGACAGTTAGCCGGCGGCGCAACACCGCCGCTCGCGCGAAGGCGCGTGAGCAGGTTATTTTGAGGTCCGGGGCGACGGAATGGGCGCCGCTGCATAGCGGCAATTCGGTAATTTGGCCGCCGCCAGGAGTTCTTCAGATCACGCTTCACGAAGCAACCCTAAACGGGAGTAACTTAAGCCTTGAGTAAGGTTCGAACGTACTCGGGCTTCAGCGGAAGCCGGCGAGCGACCTTGCCGGTAGCATCGAACAGCGCGGCCGCGATCGCCGGGGCCGCCAGCGCATTCGCGGCTTCCGATCCTCCGCCGTAGGTTCCGACCTCCGGCCGGTTCAGCAGCACCACCTTAATCTCGGGCAGATCGGCCATCTTGAGAATCGGGTACGTCCGCCAGTCGCGGGTTGTGATGCCGCTCTCGTCGAACTCCAACTCCTCCAACAGCGCGATGCTCACGCCCATCACGGTTCCGCCTTCCACCTGCCGCTTCAACTGGAGGGGATTCACGACGATGCCCGGATCGACGGCCACGGTAACCTTCTCAACCGTGATCGCGCCCGTCGAAGGATTTACGGCGATCTGGCTCACGCACGCCCAATAGGTCGCGGACCGGAACATCACCGAGACGCCTTGACCGCGCAGCGGACCCGAACCGTTCGCGGCGCCCTTCGCCTTGGGGGCGGATCGCGTTTCCCAGCCCGAGGCGTCCCGCACGGCCTTAAGTACGCCGAGCACCCGTTCCTCCTTGGCGTGATCCATGCGGAACTGGATCGAGTCAGCGCCCGCCAGGGCCGCAGCTTCGCTGATGGCCAGCTCGCGCGGGAAATTCTGCTGGAACTGTCCGGGCGTGCGCATGCTGTGGTCGCGCAGGCCCACAGCCAGAGGCGAACTCTTCTGCCCCACCTGGAACGTCCCGTGGCCGCGCTCCATGATCGTGGAAACGCCGTCGTAGATCCACGGATCCTGAATATCGTTCACCGTGGACCCGACGAAAACACCTTTCTCGTTGGGAGCAGCCATTGTCGGCAGGCCGGCGAGTACAGCGCCGATCGGCCGGTCATCCTGCATGGCGGGCATGTAGTGATCCACCTGGTAGGCGATCATCTTTCCTTTCGCGTCCAAGCCGATTTCGACGTCGGAAAGCGCGGCCGGCGATTGCGTGGACCACTGAAAATCCTCCGGACGCATCCACTGCACCCGCACCGGCTTGCCCACGGCCATCGACAGAATCACGGCTTCATCTTCCGCGCCCGCATTCCCGCCGTTCGATCGCCCGTAGTGCCCGGGACCGGAGAAGGTCCTGACAATGACGTTATCGGGCGAGGTCGAGAGCATCTGCGCGATTTCGCCGCGCAGCGCCTGCGGATTCTGGTTATGGGTATAGACGTGGACCGTCCCGTCCTTTTGCACGTCGGCCACGGCCATGGTCGGCCCCAGCGGCGCGTGCTTCATGTAAGGAAGCTGATAGGTTGCGGATAGTTTCTTAGGCGCAGCCGAGATTGAGGGCGCGACGTCGCTCTTGGATTTTTCGCTCTGCGTGACGCGCGTGGTCTTCCAGTCGGCATCCCGCCTCAAGTAATCGAAGAGACGGGTGTTGGTCGGCAGGCCCTTCCAGTCTTTCCACTTGGTAGACCCGGCAACCTGTTGCGCGGCTTTGATCGCTTCCCACTCCGTCGGCGCGACCACACCCACCAGGTTGCCCTTCACGATCACCTGTGCGTTCGGAAATTTTGCTTTGTCCAGTGCGCCCACGGATACAAGCGTCGAGCCCAGGCTCTTGGGATGCACCATGCGCGCGTGCAGCATTCCGGGAAGCCGCACGTCAGTGGCCCACTGTTCCTTCGCCGCGACCTTGGAAGCCGTCACCGAGTTCTTGAATGGCTTGCCGATCACGGTGTACTGGCTCACGGGCTTCATGGGCGGATTGCCGTCCACCGCCAATCCCATGACGCTGGTCAGGTCGCCCTTCACGGGAATCGTCAGCTTCAACTGCTGGCCCTTGACGAGATCCCCATAAGACATGCTCTTGCCGCCGCCGGATACGACGCCGTCTTTGACGGAGATTTGGCCTTTGGGCACTCCCAGCCGTTGGGACGCCAGATCCAGCAGGGCCTGGTGCGTGTAGGCCGCCGCCTTGCGGATATTCGGCATGCCGCTTCCCAGGAAATCGAAAGCGCCGCTGCCGTCGGGCGTGCGATCGGTATCGCCCATCACCACAGTGGTAATGTCTTCAAACCGGGCGCTCAACTCCTCGGCGACAATCTGCCGATACGCGGTAAACGTCGTGCTCTGCCCGAAGTCGCTCTTGCCCGTACGGATCAGGATGGTGTTGTCGGGATGAATTTCGATCCACGACTCGGGCAGCGTCGGGTCGAGCGAATTCTTTGTAGCGGCGGCCTGAGCGGAATTCTTCAGCCCGTCGGCACCGACCATGGCGAATCCGACAAAGAGCGCTCCGCCGGTTTTGACGAAGCCGCGGCGCGTCAAAGCCGCGCCAAATACATTGCGATCTGTATTTTTCTGGCTCATGACTATCTCCCCTGCGCCATCACCGCGCTCGCGCGCCGGACCGCTTCGATAATCGCCGTGTAGCTTCCGCACCGGCAAAGATGAGCCGATGGGCCCGAAGTCGTAAACGCTTCCTTGATTTGAGCTACGGAGGGCGCGGTCACCTGTTCCAGCAGCTCGGTCGCCTTGATCATCATTCCGTTCT
>JBAIXM010000170.1:0-34846 GCA_037916615.1 Bryobacterales bacterium | reverse complement strand
CCTTGATCGATGCTATAGAAGGCCGCCCTCAAACTCTCGTTGTCGGCCCGCGAGATTTTGATGACGATCCGGAGCGCTTGCGGCGCCTGCGGAGGCTGCAACGATCCCTGCCAGGTTCCCACGATGTTCTGCGCGAACAACGCGGGGCTTGCTAGCAAACTCAAGCACCACACCAGGTTCTTTACCAGCTTGTTCATGGCCGGCTCCTTTTCACATTTAGACGCACTACAAACCTCGTTCTTACCTATATACTCCCAATGCGCCGAAAAGTTCCCTGATTCATGGCAGATAAGCTCCGGCCAGCGGCAGATTTACAAATCCGCCCGTTGCTGCGATAGACTTGGGGAACTTTATGCAACTGTCGGCCGGCGACAAACTGGGCCCCTACGAAATCGCCGCTTTGATCGGCAAGGGCGGCATGGGCGAGGTGTACCGCGCCAACGATACCCGCCTGGGCCGCACCGTCGCCATCAAAGTCTCGGCGCGCGAGTTCAGCGACCGTTTCGAGCGCGAGGCCCGCGCCATCTCTTCACTGAACCATCCCAACATCTGCACGCTCTACGACGTCGGTCCCAACTACCTGGTCATGGAGTTTGTCGAGGGCGATACGCTCTCGAAGCTCATCGACCAGGGCCCCATCCCGCTCGACCGCGCGCTGCCGTACGCCGTGCAGATCACCGATGCGCTCGCCGCCGCGCACGCTAAGGGTGTCATCCACCGCGACCTCAAGCCCGGTAACATCATCATCACGAAAAACGGCGTGAAGGTTCTGGATTTCGGCTTGGCCAAGCTCAGCTCCGACAAACCGGCGAGCAGTTCCGGCTCCACCGATGTCGCCACCATGACCGAGCCGATCACCGGGGCCGGCGCGATCCTCGGCACGCTGCATTACATGTCGCCCGAGCAGGTGGAAGGCAAGGATACGGACCAGCGCTCGGACATTTTCGCCCTGGGCGTCGTGATGTACGAAATGATCACCGGCCGCCGCGCGTTCACGGGCGATACACAGGCCGCGATCCTCGCCGCAATTCTGAAAGACCAGCCCTCGCCGATGCATGAGCGCCAGCCGCAGATCCCCCGCTCGCTCGAGCGCGTGGTCCGCAAGTGCATGGAGAAGAAACCGGACGGCCGCTGGCAATCGGCGCGCGATCTGAAACCGACGCTCGAGCTGATCGATCTCGACGCGCCCACCAGCGCGTCCACCTCCAGCAGCGAGCCGATCGTTCCGCCTCCTTCGCGCCGCCGGTGGCTGTGGCCGTCGGTCGCCGCGGTCGCACTTCTCGCCATCGCGGGAGTTGCCTACACGTTCTGGCCCAAATCCGAGCCGCCCGCGCGTGTCACGCGCTTCGAAGTCGCCCTGCCGCCGGAATTACAGATCAACCCTGCCGACTTCTACGTCCGGATTTCCCCTGATGGAACGAAGCTGGCCTTTACTTCGTCCGGCGCTAAGGCAGGCATCTGGATCCGTGATCTGGAATCCGTCGAGTCCCGCCTGCTCCCAGGCACGGAGGGAGCGATCGCCCCATTTTGGTCGCCCGACAGCAAGTCCCTGGCCTATGGCTCGGGCAAACGGCTCATGCGCGTAGACGTCGCGGGCGGCCCGCCACAGGTTTTATGCAATTCCGGCTTTCAATTTCAGGTCGGTTCCGGTTTCTGGACAAAAGACGGCGAGATCGTCTTCGGACCCCGTGGTGCGGGGACTCTGCACAAAGTCTCGGCGGCCGGCGGCGTGCCCACGCCGGTCGTGGCGTTGAAGGGAGATGAAGCTGTTGCGGCATTGCCCTCTCTGCTGCCGGATGGCCGCCACTTCCTCTACCTGCTTTCGACTCCAGCAAAGCGAGGGATCTTCGTCGGGTCTCTCGATAACAAGCCCGATCAACAACCGCGGCAGCAGGTGGCTCCCGCGCAACTCGGAGCCACCTTCGCGCAAGCCAATAATTCGGCAGGCGGCGTTCTGTTCTTCGTGCGCGATGGCACGCTGATGGCGCAGCCCTTCGATCCCAAGGCTTTGAGCCTGGCCGGCGATCCGGTTCCAGTGGTCCAGCAAATCGGGTCCGGCCCGTCGCACGCGCACTTTTCGGTCACTTCCAGCGGCGTGATGGCGTATCGAACCGGGGCGGGATCGAACGCCCAGCTTGCCTGGCTAGACCGTAACGGGACCGCGAGTCAAAAGATCGGCGATCCCGGGAAAATGATGTCTCTTTCTTTGTCTCCGGACGAGTCGCAAGTGGCTCTATTCCAAAACGAGAGAAACATGGCTGCCAGTGGCGTGGGCCTGATCGGCGATATCTGGCTGTTGGATCTGTCGCGCAACAACATCCAGGCTCCCCTCACGACGACCCAGCGGGTTCAGGTTTCCATCGCCAACGGGCCGGTCTGGTCTCCCGACGGTAAGCAGGTGGCGTACGCTTCCGGCACCAACCTGTACGTGAAGGATGTGGGCGGGGCAAGCGACGCGAAGTTAATCAACGATGTGGGTCAACCGGCTGGGGTTACCGACTGGACCCGCGATGGAAAGTTCCTGATCTACATGACGAACGGGGGCGGTGGAGGAGACATATTCGCCATCCCGGCCCAGGGCGGCGAACCCGCGCCGGTGGTGGTCACCGAAGCAGCCGAGGCCGAGGCACGGATTTCTCCCGATGGCCGATGGGTCGCATACACATCCAACCGGTCCGGCCGCCCCGAGGTCTACGTTCGGCCCTTTACGGCTCCCGGGGCTGGCACGAGTGCGGCTGGTCCGGTGATCCCGATGTCAGGCGAGGGTGGAAAATCCCCCAAATGGCGCGCCGACGGGAAGGAGCTATTCTTCGAGGGCAACGGAACACTCATGGCCGTCGAGATCGACACCTCCAACGGCGCGTTCCGTCCCCGTGCGCCGGTGGCGCTGGGAATCCGCTTGACAGTTCCGGGCGGCTGGTCGCCCAACAAGACCGGCCAAAAATTCCTCCTGGCTCCGCCCCTCGACCAGGGCGCGCAGACCCCCATCACCGTCGTCACCAACTGGGAAGCCACCCTCAAGCGCTGACGCCGCCGCCGATGCTACAGTAGTAAGTGATCAAGAATGGCTGAAATTCATTTACAAGACGGCGAAACTCTGGAAAGCGCCCTGCGCCGGTTCAAGCGCCTGGTGCTCCGCGAAGAGATCATCAAGGAGATCAAGCGCCACTCCTTCTATCTGAAGCCCGGCGAGAAGAAGCGCGTGAAGGCCGCTCTGGCCCGCAAGCGCAACCGCAAGAAGCGCAGCCGCGACGCCGCCGCCGAGCCCGCACGCTAACGAACGGCTTTTTTGGTCTTCGCGGTCATCAAGCGAAACGCCTCGCGAATCAGCGCGCCGAGCTGCTCGTCGTCCACTTTCGATAGTTCCACGCCTACCCATCCGCCGGCGCCCACGTACGGAGGCCGATAGTAAGTATCCGGCGCCTCCTCAATTAGCGCCTCCTGGACGCCGGGAGCCGCCGGGATCCACAGCGCGATGTGGCCGTCGCCGTGGTGGTCGTTCGAAAACATCGCGAAAACCCGCTTGGGCGTGAAGAAAGTGGGCTCGCCATGAGATAGCTTTTCCGTCGTCCCCGGAATCGATCCGCAGATACGCCGGACCCGCTCGATCTGCCTGCCGTCGTCCCGCTTTGCCCTAGCCATACGACTACGATTCTCCGATACCCGCTACCGCCAGCTTGTAATCCTTGAACTGCTCCCGCAGCGCGCGCTTGTTGAATTTTCCCACGCTGGTTTTTGGCACCGCCTCGATGAATACGATTTCGTCCGGCAGCCACCACTTAGCCACCCGCTCTGCCAGAAACTCGAGGATTTCCTCTTTTGTGACCTGATCCCGGTACTGCGGCTGCGGCGCGATGCACGCCAGCGGGCGCTCCTGCCACTTGGGATGGAACACGGCGATCACCGCCGCCTCGGCAACTTTCGGATGCGCCATGATGGCATTCTCAAGGTCGACGCTCGAAATCCACTCGCCGCCGCTCTTGATCAGGTCCTTGGTGCGGTCCGTGATCTGGATGTAGCCTTCTGAATCGATCGTCGCGACGTCGCCCGTGCGGAACCATCCGTCCATGAACGCCCGATTGCTAGTCGGATCGTTGTAATAACTCCCGGCGACCCACGGTCCGCGCACCTGAAGCTCGCCCATGGTCACGCCGTCCCACGGCAACTCCTTTCCTTCCGCGTCTACGATGCGCAGATCCACCCCGGCGAGCGGAATCCCGTGCCGCGTCATCGCGTCGATAAGCTGCTCCTCGGGCAGCAATTCCATGTGACTCTTGAGCGCCGTTACCGTGCCGATCGGCGTAATCTCCGTCATCCCCCAGGCCAGCATGAACCGGATGCCGTACTTCTTGTAATACATTTCGACAAACTGCCGCGGGAACGCGGCGCCCGCCACCACAATGCTGCGGATGCTCGAGATGTCTTTGGGATTCGACTCCAGGTAGCTGTAGAGTCCCATCCACAGTGTCGGCACGCCTGCGGAAAACGTGACCCGCTCCTGCTCGATGAGCTGGGCGATGTCGGCGGGCTGCATCTGGCGCCCGCTGAGCACCAGCTTTGATCCTGTCATGACGCCCGCGAAGGGAATGCACCAGCCGTTGGCGTGAAACATCGGGATGAGCTGGAGAATCGTGTCGCGTTCGCTCAGCGCGAAACTGTCCGCCATACAGGTCCCGTAGCTGTGTAGGAACAGAGAGCGGTGGCTGTAAAGGACTCCCTTGGGATGCCCCGTGGTCCCGGACGTGTAGCACATCGCGGCCGCCGTATTTTCCTCAAGCGCGGGCCAAGCGTACGGCTGATCGGGTACTTCGGCCAGGAGCGACTCGTAGTCGAGCATATCGGGCGGCAGCGGCTCTCCCGCATCGTTCAGAACGATAATGTGCCGCACGGTTTTCAGTTCGGGGCGGATCGATTCGAGCACCCGGAGCAATGACGCATCGACAAAGATCGCGCTGTCTTCCGCATGGTTCGCGATATACGCCAACTGGTCCGCCGCGAGCCGCAGATTCAGCGTGTGCAGCACGAATCCCGCGCAGGGAACCGCGAAGTACAGTTCCAGGTGGCGGTACCCGTTCCAGCACAGCGTACCGATCCGCTCGCCTTCTTTCAATCCCAGCCTGCGGAGCACGTGAGCGAGCCGGTGCACGCGGCGGTAGAAGTCCGCGTAGGTGTAGCGGTGCATCGAGCCATCCGGCAGACGGCTCACGATTTCCTTGCGCGGGTAAATTTTGGCCGACCGCTCCAGGATATGCGTAAGCGTTAACGGGTAGTCCATCATCAGGCCGGTCATGTGGTCTTCCATTCCACACTACTGGCCTGGGGAAATCAACGCAGCGGCTATTTTTGGAGAGCTTCGCAGCGGTCGTCGCTGCCCAGCACATCCATGCAGTCGAACTGGCCGTCCACCTTGACCCAGGCGACCGCGCCCGGCGCGCTTCTCACTTGGACCCACCACTCCTTGCGGCCATCGGAAACCACGCGTGCCTGGCAATTACGTGAGCAACCGCCGTCCATCCTTTCCGCAATAAAGCTGCAATCGTACTCGCGATAGAATTTTCCGTTCACCCAGATATCGGCAAAGCCTTCACCGCGGTACATATATCGCAGGATGATCTCGCCCGGCACGGCATTCAGCTCCGGAATCGGCTGGAGCACCTGGATCCGGTCCGGCTGAAGCGTGAGGTGCACGCCAGTGAGCCCGGTCACGATTTCGCCCTTGCGGAGCGCAACCGCGGGTTTGCGGCCTTCCTTCCACGTGGAATAAGTGGCTGTGTTCTGTTTCACGATCCACTTTCCGAACGTGCAGCCCTCGAACGGGCACGCGTTTTCGTCCACCAGCGGCAGCCGCGGAGGACGTGGTGCGGTGGATTGCTGCGCGCCCCCGGGCAAGGTCAGAAGGAACAAGGCTGCGAGCGGCACAGCGATTCTCATAACCTGCCTATCGGCCGGCTGCGATGGATTTATGAATCTCCTGTAAGCTCCATACGCGGATCGGATCGCGCCCCTTGGAAGCAATCGCCTCCACTGCGGCCCGCGCCCCGCTGATGGTGGTAATGCACGGCACTCGATACGCGACGGCCGCGCGGCGGATCGCCTTCTCGTCGGCGAACGCATGCGCGCCGGTCGTGCCGGTGTAAATGATCAGGCTGATCGAGCCGGCCTTCAGCAGGTCTACGGCGTTCGGACGCCCTTCGTTCACCTTGAACACGGTTTTCACGGGAATACCCGCCGCCCGGATCGCGTTGGCCGTTCCGCGCGTCGCGGTGATCTCGAATCCGAGCTCGGTCAGCCGCTTCGCCAGCGCCACAGCTACCAGCTTGTCGCGATCGTTCACGGTGATGAACACGCGGCCCTTACCGGGCAGCGGAGTTCCCGCGCTCAACTGAGCCTTGGCGAATGCTTCGCCGAAATTCTCGCCCACGCCCATCACTTCGCCGGTTGAACGCATCTCCGGTCCCAGCGACGGATCCACACCCGGGAATTTATTGAACGGGAACACCGGCGATTTCACGAAGAATTGCGGGACACTCAGCACGCCCTTGGCGTCCGTAAAATCCGCGATCTTCTTGCCCAGCATCACCCCCACTGCGATCTTCGGCAACGGCACACCGGTCGCCTTGCTGACGTATGGGACGGTGCGCGAGGCCCGTGGATTCACTTCCAGCACGTACACCATTCCATCCTTGACCGCATACTGGATATTCATCAGGCCGATGACGTTCAGCGCCCGCGCCAGTTGCTCGGTGTAGGTCCGGATGGTTGCCAGCGTCTCCTCGGAAAGCGAAGTCGCCGGCAGCACGCAACTCGAATCGCCCGAGTGCACGCCTGCTTCTTCGATGTGCTCCATGATTCCGGCGATCAAAACCGTTCCCGCGGAATCCGCCAGCGCGTCCACGTCCACTTCCGTGGCATCTTCCAGGACTCGATCGATCAGCACCGGGCGGTCCTGTGAGAAGATCACCGCTTCCTGCATGTAGCGGCGCACTGTGTCTTCGTCGTAGGCGATCACCATGGCGCGCCCGCCCAGCACGTAGCTCGGACGCACCAGCACCGGATACCCGATCTGGCGCGCCACATCGCACGCGCCTTCCACGGTCGTCGCCGAACCGTTCTCCGGAGCCGGAATATTCAGCTCCTCCAGCAATTTTCCGAACAGCTTCCGGTCCTCGGCCAGATCGATATTCACAGGATCGGTCCCGATGATCGGCACGCCCGCGCGCTTCAGCGGAAGCGCCAGAGTCAGCGGAGTCTGCCCGCCGAACTGCACGATTACACCGTCCGGCTTCTCCGTCTCATAGATATTCAGTACTTCTTCCAGAGTCAGCGGCTCGAAATACAGGCGGTTGCTGGTGTCGTAATCCGTGGAAACCGTCTCCGGATTGCAGTTCACCATGATCGACTCGACGCCGAACCCTTGCAGGGCGAATGAAGCATGGCAGCAGCAGTAGTCGAATTCGATTCCCTGCCCGATCCGGTTCGGACCGCTGCCCAGGATCATGACTTTCTTGCGGTCCGAAGGCGACGCTTCGCAGTTCGACTCGTAGCTCGAATACAGATAGGGCGTGAAGCTTTCGAACTCGGCCGCGCACGTATCCACACGGTTGAACACCGCCCCGACGCCGAGCTCTTTGCGCCGAGCGCGCACATCCAGCGGCCCGACCTTCCATATCCGGGCCAGCCGCGTATCGGAGAGGCCGTCGCGCTTCGCCTTCAGAAACTGTTCGCGCGTGACCGAACCCAGCGAAACCTTCTCCATGTCGCGCTCCAGGTCCACCATTTCGCGAACCTGCCGCAGGAACCACGGATCGATCGACGTCAGGGCGTGAACCTGCTCCTCGCTATAGCCGCGCTCGAAGGCAAATCGCACGTAACCAAGCCGGTCCGGATTCGGTGTAATCAGCCGCGGCTCGATCAGGTCGTCCTGGAATGTCACGGCGCCATCCGACTTGCCGGTTTCGAGGCTCCGCATGCCTTTGCCGAGCGCCTGCTTGAACGTCCGGCCGATGGCCATCACTTCGCCCACGCTCTTCATCTGCGTGCCCAGGACCGGCTCGGCGCCCGGAAACTTTTCGAACTGCCAGCGCGGGATCTTCACCACCACATAATCGATGGTCGGCTCGAAGCACGCCGGCGTCTTGCGCGTGATGTCGTTCTTGATCTCGTCCAGGCGATATCCCACTGCCAGCTTCGCCGCGATCTTCGCGATCGGAAATCCCGTGGCCTTCGAAGCGAGAGCCGAGGATCGCGAAACCCGGGGATTCATCTCCACGATCACCATGCGCCCCGTTGCCGGGTCGATGGCGAACTGCACGTTCGATCCCCCGGTATCCACGCCGATTTCGCGCAGGCACCGCAGCGCCGCGTCGCGCATCATCTGATACTCGCGGTCCGTCAGCGTCTGCGCGGGAGCTACCGTGATTGAATCGCCGGTATGCACGCCCATGGGATCGAAATTCTCGATCGAGCAGACGATAATGGCATTGTCCGCCTGATCGCGCATCACTTCGAGCTCGAATTCCTTCCAGCCGAGCACGCTTTCCTCGATCAGCACTTCGTGCACCGGCGAAAGATCCAGCCCTTTTTCGAGAATCTCAACCAGGTCTTCGCGGTTATACGCGATGCCGCCGCCGGTGCCGCCCAGCGTGAAGCTCGGCCGCAGAATCACCGGATAGCCGATGCGCTCGGCGAACTCCAGACCCTTTTCCACCGAGTTCACCAGTTGCGACTGCGGCAGGTCCAGGCCGATCTTCTTCATCGCGTCCTTGAACAGCAGGCGGTCTTCGGCTTTTTTGATCGCGTCCAGCTTTGCGCCGATCAGCTCCACGCCATACTGTTCCAGCACGCCCGCTTCGGCCAGCGCGACCGAAAGGTTCAATCCCGTCTGGCCGCCGACGGTCGAAAGCAGCGCGTCGGGCCTTTCGCGGCGGATCACTTCCGCCGCGAACTCGACGCTGAGCGGCTCGACGTAGGTCTTGTCCGCCAGGTTCGGATCCGTCATGATCGTGGCCGGATTTGAATTGATCAGCACGACTTCGTATCCGTCCGAGCGGAGGGACTTGCACGCCTGCGCGCCGGAATAATCGAACTCGCAGGCCTGTCCGATCACGATCGGCCCCGACCCAACAATCAGAATGCGGTGAATGTCATTGCGCCGCGGCAAGCTATTTTGCTTCCTCCATCAATTTCACGAAATCTCCGAACAGATAATGCGAATCGTGCGGCCCCGGAGCCGCTTCCGGATGATACTGCACACAGAATACGGGATGATTGCGATGCCGGAATCCTTCGAGAGTCTGATCGTTCAGATTCATATGCGTGATCTCGATCTCGTTCAGGTTGAGCGAATCGGGATCCACGGCGAACCCGTGATTGTGTGAAGTAATCTCGACGCGGTTCGTGATCTTGTTCAGCACCGGATGATTCGCGCCCCGGTGCCCGAACTTCAGTTTGTAAGTCTTCCCACCCAGCGCCAGTCCCAGGATCTGGTGCCCCAGGCAGATGCCGAAAATCGGCGTCTTGCCGACCAGCCTGCGCACTTGCTCGGCCTGATACGTCAGCGGCTCCGGATCGCCAGGGCCGTTTGAGAGAAATACGCCGCTCGGCTTCAGCGCCAGAACATCTTCAGCTTTCGTGCCGGCCGGAACCACGGTTACGCGGCTCCCCGATTGCACCAGCATCCGCAAGATGTTTCGCTTGATTCCGAAATCGTAGGCGACTACATGAAAGCGCGGCTCGGGAGGCTCGCCGATGTCTTCCGAAGGCGATCCGGCGACTGCTCCCTCCTTCCACGCGTAAAGCTGAGGCGTGGAAACGCGCGTCGCCAGGTCGAGTCCGGCCATGGAGGGCGATTTCCGGGCGCGCTCGATCAGTTCTTTTGCGTCCGTCGAAACCGACGAAAGCACGCCGCGCATGACGCCGCGCGAGCGCAGATGCAAAACCAGCGCGCGCGTATCGATTCCGGAGATTACGGGAACGCCGTTTTCGGTCAGAAACTGCTGGGCCGTCTCGTCCGAGCGCCAGTTGCTGGCCAGCGGCGAAAACTCGCGGACGGCGAGCCCTTCGATATACGGCCGCGCCGACTCGCTATCGTTTTCGTTCGCGCCATAGTTGCCGATTTGCGGATTCGTCAAAACGACGATCTGCCCGGAATAGGATGGATCCGTGAAGACTTCCTGGTATCCGGTGATCGCAGTATTAAAAACGACTTCGCCCGTTCGCTCGACGGGCGCACCAAAACTCTGTCCCTCGAAGATCGTGCCATCTTCCAGGGCGAGGACTGCTAGGTTCAATCGGGTGTTGCCTCCAGACCGGGGGAAGAGTCTCTTCTATTTCACCACATTTGCAAAAGAGGCTTCCCGCCGGTCCTTGCTAACCTGAGTAAGAATGCCCACAGCCTATATTTGCCAGGGCGTACGCACGCCCATTGGCCGCTATGCCGGAGCGTTGTCGGGGGTCCGTACCGACGACCTCGCCGCACACCCTCTGGTAACGCTCAAGCGGCGGTTTCCGAACGCCGATTGGGCATCGATCGATGAAGTCTATTTCGGCTGCGTCACGCAGGCCGGCGAAGATAATCGCAACGTGGCTCGCATGGCATTGCTGCTGGCCGATCTTCCGATGAGCGTTCCGGGCGTGACCGTGAACCGGCTGTGCGCATCGGGCATGGAGGCGGTCACGGTGGCCGCGCGCGGCATCGGAACCGGCGAAATGTCGCTGGCCATCGCCGGCGGGGTCGAGAGCATGAGCCGTTCGCCATGGGTGATGCCGAAACCTTCCGCGGCGTTCCCGCGCGATCCGCAGATTTTCGACACGACGCTCGGCTGGCGCTTCGTGAATCCCGTGATGGAGCAGAAGTACGGCACGATTTCCATGGCCGAGACGGCGGAAAACGTCGCCGAGAAACACAAAATCGACCGGGAATCGCAGGATCGCTTCGCGCTCGCATCGCAGCAGAAGGCGGCCAAGGCGAAAGCCGCGGGCGTGTTCGCCGAAGAGATCGAACCCGTCTGCATTCCCGGCAAAAAAGGGTCGGCCGCGCCGGCGGCCGTGGTAAGTGATGATGAGCATCCTCGCGCGGACACTACTCTGGAGGGTCTCGCGAAGTTGCCCACGCCGTTTCGCAAGGGCGGCACCGTCACGGCCGGCAATGCCTCGGGGATCAACGATGGCGCCGCAGCGATATTCGTCGCATCTGAAGAAGCTGCCGCGAAGTTCGGATTAACACCCGTGGCCCGCTTCGTGGGAGCCGCCGCCGCCGGCGTCGATCCGAACTACATGGGAATCGGCCCCATTCCCGCGATCCAAAAGCTGCTGGCGCGTCTGAATCTGAAAATGGACGATGTCGATTTTCTGGAGCTGAACGAAGCGTTCGCCGCCCAAGCGCTGGCCTGTACGCGAGCCTTCGGGCTGCCCGACGACAGCGAGAAAGTGAATCCGAACGGCGGCGCCATCGCGCTCGGACATCCTCTCGGAATGAGCGGAGCGCGTCTGGTGCTGACCACCTCCATGCACTTGAAGCGCACCGGAGCCCGCCGCGCCATCGCTTCCATGTGCGTCGGGGTGGGCCAGGGAATGGCCGTGATGCTAGAGCGAGTATAAGCGGAACAGTCCCGCCGCCATCATGAACAGGCCCGCGAAGCGCAGACACAGGCGCGTGAATCCCTTGTCCGCCAGCGGCGTCGGCGCGGCGAAAATCTCCCCCAGTATCGTGTTGGCCTCGATGCGATGCGTATCGGCCATCAATTTGTTCAAGACGCGAATGGCGTCAGAGGGCGCGGCGAGCGCGTACAGCCCTGCGTAGAGGAAGGGAATCAGCAGGCACAGAGAAAAAATCGCCTCAGGACTCATTTTGGAAAAATGCTAACACGTCTAGGAAGCGCGCAGCGGCGTGAACTCGCCTTAGGAACGGCTGGATCGCACCCTAGCGGACGACAGCCTCCTGAGACCGCAGGAATGACCGGCCCTCGGCGAGTTCCAGATCGCTGACAATATGTGGCCGCGACGGATAGATTCGCAATTCCACCTCCGCCCCCAGCCCTGCAAGCACGCGCGCCGTCTCCCGTGAACGATCCTCGGGAATCCACTCGTCCATATCGCTGCCTGTGATGAAGACGCGCAGTCCCCGAAGCGTCTGCCCGCCTGCGGGACGCCAGGCTGTTCCCGCCGGGCCCATCAGGCACCCGCTGAACACGACGATCGCGCCTACGCTACCCGGATGCCTGAGCGCGTACTCCACTGCGATACACGCTCCTTGAGAAAACCCGACAATGAACAAGCGCGAAGGATCCAACCGCCCGTCTTCGCTCGCATCCAGCACCAGTCGATGGCACCGTTCGACTGAACGGGTCAGGTGCGGCTCGTTCGATGCAAGCGGTTCCATGAATCGGCCTGGATACCACAGTCCGTTATCCGCGTAAGGCGCGATCCAGCGCGTGCCTCCGGTCTCCAGGCCGGTGGCCAGATCGAGCATTTCCTGTTTGGTGCGGGAGCGGCCGTGAAGCAGAATGCCGGCGCGTTCCGCCTGACCCCTCGGCTGGCCCGCCTCGCGCAGGCGGACCACCGGGGCATGAGGAACCACTGGGGATTACTTCGACTTGTCGCCGCCGATGAATTCGGCCTTACGCCGGGAGCCTCCCGAATCGGTCGCGCCGGAAGGTCCGCGATCCGGAAGAGTGGCCGCAGCGACTTTTTTCGCGTCCTTCGGGATATTGCCTTCGGGAACGCGAATGGGATCGAGCATCGCCATGATTTCCGCACGCTTTTCTTCGAACCACGGCGGCAGCAGCATGTGCGTGCCGAGCTCGGACGGGTCTTCGTCCCGGGCGAACGCGCCCTGTGCTGTTGCTGCGCATTCGACTAAAATCCCACCGGGGCAGCGGCAGTAGATCGAGTGGAAGTAGTTGCGATCTTTGATCTCGGAGCAATCGGTGTAGCCGAGCTCTTCGTAGATGGCCTTCTGCTCGGCCAGCTTTTCGTCGCTCTCCAGATCCATGGCGACGTGATGGGCGGTACCGGCTCCGAAGGTCCAGCTTCCGGAGGGACGCTCCGGCTCGTGAATCAGCGTGACGGTCCGCGCGGGGCCTCCGCCGGCGACTTCAAACCGGTGGAACTTGCCCTCCGTGCCAGTCTTCTTGAACCCCAGGGCATCCACAAAGAAGCGCTCCGTCTCGGCGATTTCCCGAACGGAAAGCACCGGGCCGTGGAAGCCGCGCATGGTCACGTCAGAGCTGATTTGATCCGTGGTCCAGCCCTTGCGCTTATCGGAATCGTCCTCGATGACCTCGAGCTGCAATCCGGATGGATGGCTGAAACGCAGATACTTTGTTCCGAAGCGTTCCTTCACGCCCTCATTGGGCACCTTGTGGCGTTTTACGTGCTCTTCCCAGAATTTGATCGATCCCTTGGGCACGGTGTAAGCCGTGGATTGGATCTGGCCCGATCCCGGCCGGCCCTTCACGCGGTTATAAGGAAACGTCGTGTAGACCGAGCCCGGCTCGCAATCCGCATTGGCGTAATACAGATGATAGTGCGCGTATCGTCCGTCAAAAAGAACCGTCTGCTTGATCAGGCGCTGCCCGCAGACTTGGGTCATGAAGTCGATGTCTTCCTGGGCGCCCCCTGCGCACACAGTGATGTGATGTAATCCTCGTACCAAGGACATGTCCGTCCCTCCGGGTGGAATTATAGCAGATCATTTTTGGACCTAATCAGTCCGAGCGGGACTATCTTCCCCGTGGCACAATAGAACGTTTGGCCCAAATAATTTCACTGTCAGAAGCGATCCGGGAAACCGTTCGCGATGGCGATACGGTCGCTCTCGAAGGGTTTACCCACCTGATTCCATTTGCCGCCGGGCATGAGATCATCCGGCAGGCCAAGCGCGATCTCACCGTGATCCGCATGACGCCCGACCTGGTGTACGACCAGCTCATCGGCGCCGGATGCGTGAGGAAAATCGTTTTTTCCTGGGGCGGAAATCCGGGGGTCGGGTCGTTGCACCGGCTGCGGGATGCCGTCGAAAACGGCTGGCCCCGGACCATCGAAATTGAGGAGCACGCTCACGCGGGAATGGCCGCAGCGTACAGCGCCGGTGCTGCGAATCTGCCGTTCGGAATGCTGCGCGGCTACATCGGCACCGATCTGGTGAAGTATAACCAGCGCATCAAGTTCATCGACTGCCCGTTCACCGGCCAGAAGCTGGCGGCGATCCCCGCCCACCGGCCCGACGTCACGATCATTCACGCCCAGAAAGCGGATCGCCAAGGGAACGTGCTCATGTGGGGCGTCGTCGGCGTGCAGAAAGAAGCCGTGCTCGCGGCCAGGCGGTCCATCGTGACCGTGGAAGAGATCGTCGACGATCTGCAAGCTCCTCCGAATTCCGTCGTGCTGCCAGCGTGGGTCTTGAGCGCCGTGTGCGAAGTGAAAGGCGGAGCGTTCCCGTCATACGCGCAGGGCTACTATCAGCGCGATAACGCGTTCTACAAAGCATGGGACGCAATCGCGCGGGAGCGCGATGCGTTTAAAACGTGGATCGGGCGGCACGTGCTCGGCACGAAGAATTTCGCCGAGTTCAAACAAAGCCTGGAGGCTGCGACAAGTCATGCCTGACGCCGGCTACACCTCCGACGAGATGATGACCATCGCGGCGGCGCGGATGATCCGCGACGGCGTGACTCTGTTCGTCGGCATCGGGCTGCCCAGCGCGGCGGCCAACCTTGCCCGCCTCACGCACGCCCCGAATACGGTGCTGATATACGAATCCGGAACCATCGGCGCAAAGCCGAGCGTGCTGCCGCTTTCCATCGGCGACGGCGAGCTTTCGGAAACCGCCGATGCCGTGGTCTCGATTCCCGAAATCTTTTCCTATTGGCTGCAAGCCGGCCGGATCGGCCTGGGATTTCTGGGAGCCGCGCAGATCGACAAGTACGCCAATATCAACAGCACCGTGATCGGCGGCTACAACAAACCCAAAGTGCGTCTGCCCGGCGCGGGCGGCGCGCAGGAGATCGCGGCCTTCTGCGGCGAGGTTCTCATCACGCTCCGCCACAATAACCGCGCCTTTGTGAACAAACTGGATTTCCTGACCTCGGGCGGCTATTTCGAAGGCGGCGACAGCCGCCAGAAACTCGGACTGCCCGGCAAGGGGCCGACGAACGTGATCACCGATCTGGGGATCCTCACTCCCGATCCCGTCACGAAGGAACTTACGCTCACCAGCCTTCATCCGGGCATCACGGCGGAACAGGCGGTCGCGGCAACGGGCTGGCCGTTGAAGGTCGCTGCGAAGCTCGACACAACCGCGCCGCCGAGCCCCGACGAACTCCGCACTTTGAGGGATCTGAATGAGCGCACGGCGCGGGCCCACGCCGGTCAGGCATAAACTGTTTACTAGGGACCATGTTGACCCGCAGAGACGCGTGTCTTGCGATCGCCGGCGCCGGGGCTGCGAAATACGCGGCCGGGCAAAATGCAACTCGCACGGTCGACGATTTCTTCCGCGACTTCACCGCGGAATGGGTCCGCGCAAACCCGAATCTCGCCACCACGCTGCGCTACTTCGCCGGCGAGGAGCAGGACCGGCTGGAACGGCAACTCACGCCGCTCACTCCGGCCGCGGCTCGCGCGCGAATTCAGCTCGCACGGCAGGGTCTGGCGGATTTACGCAGGTTCGACCGTGCTGCGATGACGGAAACGCAGCGCATTGCGGCCGGCGTCATGGACTGGCAGCTGGAAATCGCCGCAGCGGAAGAGCCCTACTTCGATTACACCTTTCCGCTGGAGCAGATGAACGGCTGGAACGTTTCCGCTGTGGAGCGGTTCACCGTTTCCCGGCCGCTCGCGAAACCGCGCGATGCGGAAAACTATGTCGCGGCGCTCGGCCAGGTGAGCGCGCGCATGGACGAAGCAATTACCGAATCCAGGCGGCTGGCGGCAAAGAACGTGATCCCGCCGCGCTTCATCCTCGAGGCCACCATCCGGCAGATGCAGAATTTCGTGGATCCTTCGCCCGCCCAGAATCCGTTCGTGACCGCTTTCGCGGACAAGATGGCCTCGGTCGAAGCGATTCCTGCGCCGCAACGCGACAAGCTGCGCGGCGATGCGGAGAAAATCGTCTCGGCGCAGATCTATCCGGCGTGGAAGAAGGCCATCGCCACGCTGCAATCGCAGTTGCCGCGCTCCACCAATGATGCCGGCCTGTGGCGCTTGAAAGGCGGGGACGAAGCCTACGCGTATTTCCTCCGCCGGTACACCACCACGAACCTGACCGCGAACCAGATTCACCAGATCGGCCTCGACCAGGTTTCCCGCATCGAATCGCAGATGGACGCGCTGCTACGCCGCCTGGGCCGCGCCGCCGGACCGGTGAAAGAGCGCATCGCGAAGCTCAAGCTCGATCTGCAGTATTCCAACCCTACGTCCGAGGAAAGCCGCGCGCAGGTGATGCGCGACATCGAAGGCATTTTGCGCGATGCCGAAAAACGCGCGGCACTGCTGTTCGACCTGCGGCCGAAAGCGCCGGTGATCGCGCAGCCGTTCCCCCGCTTCCGCGAGGCCAATGCCGCCGCCAACTACAACGCGCCGGCTCCCGACGGCTCGCGTCCCGGAATTTTTCAGTTTCCCCGCCGCATCGAATGGATGACCCGCTTTGGCCTGCGCAGCGTGGTCTACCACGAAACAGTCCCCGGACATCATTTTCATATCGCCCTCCAGGTGGAGAATAAAGAATTGCCGCGATTCATGCAGGTGCGCGCGCTCGGCGGCATCTCCGCGATCACCGAGGGCTGGGGACTCTACGCCGAACGATTGGCGTCCGAATCCGGATGGTACGAGGGCGACATCGAAGGCCAACTCGGCCAGCTCGATTATGAGCTGATGCGCGCCCGGCGGCTGGTGATCGATACGGGTCTCCACGCCCAGCGTTGGACTCGGCAGCAGTCCATCGATTACGGCATCGAAGCCAGCGAAGTGGAGCGGTATACCGTGTTCCCCGGGCAGGCGTGTTCCTACATGATCGGCGAGTTGAAGATTCTCGAGCTTCGCGACAAGGCTCAGAAAGCGCTGGGGAATCGCTTTTCGCTGCGCGAGTTTCACAATATCGTGTTGCGCGCCGGAAGCGTCCCGTTGCAAATCTTGGAAAGCCAGGTCGATGCTCACATCCGCGCCTAAATCCGTTCTGTCGTTCGTATATGAAGCGCTTCCTGCGCGGGTGGTGTTCGGATCCGGCGCTCTCGATACAGTCGCGGAAGAAGTCGCCAGGCTGGGAGCGTCCCGCGCCCTCGTGTTGTGCACGCCTGAACAGCGTGCGATGGGAGCGGAAATCGTACTGAAGCTCGGCATCCGCTCGGCCGGAGTATTCGATGGCGCAGCGATGCACGTGCCCATCCAAGTCGCGCAGGCTGCGCGGGAGAGGGCCCAGCGCGTGGGTGCGGACTGCTGTGTGGCCATCGGAGGCGGCTCCACCACCGGGCTGGCGAAAGCGATCGCGCTCACTTCCGGACTGCCCGTGCTGGCGGTTCCAACCACGTACGCCGGATCGGAAATGACCCCGATCTGGGGATTGACCGAGGGCGGAATCAAGAAAACCGGGCGCGATCCGCGGGTGTTGCCGAAAACGGTGATTTACGATCCGGCGCTGACTCTGTCGCTTCCGGTTTCGCTTTCCGCCACCAGCGGAATCAATGCGATCGCGCACTGCGTCGAGGCACTGTATTCCAAGGACGAGAACCCGATTATTTCGCTGATCGCCGAAGAGGGCATTCGGGCACTTGCCGCCGCCCTTCAGGAGGTTGCGAAGCAACCGGAAAACATGGACGCTCGCTCGCGGGCATTGTACGGCGCCTGGCTGGGCGGCGTGTCACTTGGAGCCGTCGGAATGGCGCTGCACCATAAGCTGTGCCACACGCTCGGCGGAACCTTCAACCTGCCGCATGCGGAAACGCACACCGTCATCCTCCCGCACGCCATCGCATTCAACGCGCCCGCGGCTCCGGAAGCGATGAATCGCATCGCGCGCGCGCTTGAAGCGGAATCCGCGGCGACCGGACTGTACGACCTGGCCGCGTCGCTCGGCGCACCGGTTTCGCTCGCATCGCTGGGTCTGCGCCGCGAGCATCTCGATCAAGCCGCCGATCTGGCGGTCCAGAATCCGTACTACAATCCGCGTCCGGTCACCCGCGCGGGAGTTCGCGAACTGCTCGAGAACGCGTTCGAGGGTCGAAGGCCGGAGCGGAGCTGAAGCCCGCCCTCCCTACGGCAGCTTGCAGGCGAAATTGGCCGCGTCGTTCGTGCTACCCACGCCTTTATAAACCGCAACCTGCGGATACGGGCACAGCGGACGCGTCATTTCCACCCTGGTGCCGGTTACGTGCGATGCCAGGATCGCTTCCGGCGCCTGGCCTGCTTCCCGCCAACGCTCGATCACGCCCATTTTGTTGAACTGATCGGGCCCCGGGCCGCCCTGGCAGTGCGCCATTAAGTCGTCCTGCTTCTTGCCCATTTTGTTCCGGACTTCTTTGTAGTACAGAACCGTGTGGAAGCGAACTGCATACCCTTCACCCGGGCAGCACCGCCTCCTCCGCGGCCGCCCGGAACTGCGGGCGCAGGCGCGCCTAAGCTCCGCCGCCGGCCTGACGATGCCCTCTGAGTTGCTTTGGAAGGCGCATCGCGGCAAGGCGCTCCAGCGCTGCAATCGCCTCTTCGACAAAGCGCAACTCGCCGCGCAGGCGCGACAGTTCCTGGTTCAGCTCGGCCGGTTTGCGGCCGCGGTTTTTTGGCTGCTCCCGTAAGGGAAACGCGATGAGCCGTCCGCGATTTGGCGTGAATGAAGAGGCCATACATTGATATAGCGGAAACGGCGCGCAAAACGGGACACGAAATTTTGAAAACTTATTTGAAGTGGGCGTGCGCCGCGGTCACCGAATCGAAAGAGATGCGTTCGGCCGCACTTGCGCCCGGATGAACCGCCACCTCCGCATGGCACTTGGCGCAATTCGATCCTCGTTCCTCGACCCGCCAAGGATTGAAGATCACCGCGCTGGGCTCGGTTGCGGCGTCCATCGCGTAGTTGGCCCAGGCTTCAGGATGCTCTCCGGCGCCTTGAAAGCTCGAGGGACGACCGCGGCCGAACTCTTTCGATTCCGGATCCCACCAGAACGTGGTCCATAACCACTTCCCGTGGTCCTTGTGGACCAGATGAAAGGCGACCAGCACCGCAAAGTCGCCGCAGGAAGCGCCATTGTAGTGCTCGCCGGCGCCCAGCCGAACCCAGAAGAATTCGTCCAGGGACACGTCTTGCGCGTCCGGCGCCGCCGGATCTCCCGTGGCCTTGGGCGCGACGCACGGTTCGGAACCGGTTCGGTCCTGGCTGGGGATCGTGATCCGGATGCGGCGCGTGATTGCGTGATCCCCGGCGCGCACTTGAAGGGCTACGATCTTGCCGAACGTGGGATCGGCCGGCAACCGCACCGGATTCCAGAACGCCGCGCCGAGCCGGGCGCCCGAAGGAAACGGCGGATCAATCGAGAGCGCCTTCGGATTCGAATGCTCCCAGAAGCTGAGCGCGCGGTCCATGCTGGGCGCACCAGGCGTGCGGACCAGCGGTTCGCACATCCTCACAGCCGCCTTCGCGTTGTAATGGAAGCTCTCGTCCAAGAAATCGCGCGGCCGCGGCAGTCTTCCTGATTCGGCCCCGCGAAGGCAAGGATAGATTTCGCGCGCGGTTAGCCAATTCACGAATTGCGGAATTCGCCGGTCGTCACTCTCCTGAATCGCGTTTTTCGCCATCCGCCACGCGGTCTGGCGAACCTGGTCTACGGAAGGCGTTTCCGGATGGATACTGCTTGCCGCGCCCCAATTCAGCAGCAGGGCTGCGACTGCGCCAAGGCTGCTGCGGCGCATTGATTTTATTCCTCAGGCCAAGAGGGCGCCCACGGCTTCGCGCATTCTCCAGCAGGAGGGGTGCGGGAAGCAGGTCGGGTCCCACAGCGTGAGTCCGTCCGCCGCAGTGATGGCATACTGCGCGTGATAACTTTCGGAAAGTCCGCGGAGAATCAAACTGATGTTCTTGGCGGTGTCTTCGAAAAGCTGCCGGTCCACGACTCCGCCTGGAACCGCCAGGCCGCCGTTCACCAACTGGCGAACCTGCCCGTACACCTTCGGATCGACCACCAGAATCAAATCGCGCAGCCACTTGGCTTCGGCGCCGGTGCTCACTTCGGGCGGCGTCGCCGTCGAGGCGACGTATCCGATGTTCTGATGCTGGTGATTCTCATCCTCCAGCGCCATCATCAGCAGCATCGCGACTGCATGCTTGATCCCAGTCGTCCCGTAGTTTTGATTCACGGCATTCTCTCCTTCTTTACTTCTTCAGGTGCTGTTTGGCGAAGAATCGCGTCCCTGGCCACTCTTCCTCCACCAGATCCCAGATGAGCCAGGGCGTGTCCGCGATGCGCTGGTAGTCCAGGCGGGCGCGATCGCGGTCTCCCGCCAGGTCCAGCGCGCGCGCCAGATATTGCCGCGGATCGTAGGCGCGGTCCTGTTGTGCCGCGCGCTCCAGCAGCCCGACCGCTTTACGATAATCGCCACGCGCAGCCGCGATTTCCCCGTCCATACGCAACCGCGCCACGTCGAATTTCGGCCCCGCGATAGAAGGGAACCGTTTCGCAAGTCGCGCCGCGCCGGCGGCATCGCCATTGCGGGCCAGGACCGTAGCCGACCCCAGAATGACTTGCGGGGAAGCGCCCCCAATGGATACCGCCTGTTCCGCCAGGGCCCTTGCAGAAACCTTATTTCCCGCCTGGCCCTCCAAGAACGCCAGAGCAACCGCTTTTTGCGACGCGAGTCCCTCTTGCCCGGCGGCACGATCCTTCGTGATCCCATCCCGCAAGATTGTTCGAGCCACATCCAGCGCTCCGCGATCCGCCTCGGAAATCGCGAGCAAACCCACACCGCGAGACGCAACCGCCGCCGACGGCGATGCCGCCAATTCGCGGAAAGCCCGCGCGGCGCTATCGTAATCTTCCTGCATCGCCGCGAGCATTCCCCGAAACATCAGAGCAAGGGAATGCGCCGACAGCCGTTCCAGCGCCTGAATCTGCGGCTCGATCTCCGCAACTCGATTCTGCGAAGCTAAGGCGCGGATCAGAATGGATGTTCCAAAAACAGTCGGCCCAAACCGGTTCTGCGCGCTTTGGGCGATTGCAACGGCTTCATCGCTGTGCCCCTGGCCCAGCAAGGCGGAAGCCAGCAGGCGAGGCGCAAGCGGATCGTTCGGGAACTTGCTCACCCACTCCCGCAGCACCGGCTCGGCATTGCGGAAATCCCGGATTTCCAAGGCATAACGGCTCTCGATGCTCAGCCGCTCGTGCTCGGACAGGTGCTGCCGGCGGGCCAGATCCACGGCCTGACGCCAGTTCGCGAAACCCTCTTCGCTTCTGTACTGGGCATTCAAGATATCCCCGAGCCTCATCCGCGCCATGGCGAATTCTGGATCCAGTTGCAACGCCCGCTCCAGAACCGGAATCGCTTCTGTGTCGCTCCCGGCCGCGCTCAAACCTTGTGCCTCATCGAAAAGCTGGAGCGCTTCCCAACTGCTGGTTGTAATGTCCTGAGGCGCACGGTTGTAGGCCGAAAGATCGACTGCGTTTTCGCCCGCCGTAGAACGAATCCACCGGGCAACCTCGTGAACGGCATCGAAGAGCGCGTTTGGTCCCGTGGCGTGAAGGGTGCGATCCCAGCTTTCCACCGGCTCCGGCGCTGAGCCGATCTCTTCGGCGCGAACTTCTAACGCATACCCGTCGCCCAGAGGGCTCAGCGTCGAGAACACCAGAAAAGTGGCATGTTCCCGCAATGCGATTTCGCGCCATTTTTTGGCGTCGGGCCGGGAAGCACGATCCGAGCGCATGAGACGAAGCGCTTCTCCCAGACGCTGGTTGTCCCATACGTTAAGGTCGGAGGACTGCGCCAGATCGGCGCGGAGGGCCGACGTAATACCGTCGAACCTCGTTTCACCCGTCGCGTTGTTGGCGGCTGCCACCATGATCAAAGAACCGGTTTGAAATCCCGGATGCCTTAAATAGCGGAATCCGACAAAAATGAGTGCCAGAAAAAATGCAATTGCCGCGGAAATTCTTGGCGCGCGGCCCTGAACGAAGCGACTCACAGAAACGGCCGCCATATTGCGCGGCCGCGCCACCAGATCCAGGACCGTCCGGGCGTTTGCGGGGCGCCGCGCCGGTTCCCGCTCCAGGCAGCGCTGCAACACGGAACGCCAGCGAGCCGGAACGCCGGGAGGCAGGAATTTTCGAAAATCCGTGTCGCTGGTGGCCCGGCGCAACGCATTGACCAGTCCGCCGCCGGAGTTCTCCCAAGGTTTCTGCTTGAGCATGCGCACCAGAATGAGCGCCGCCGAGTAGACGTCGCTGCGTTCATCGTGCTCCCCCATCAGTTGCTCCGGAGCCATCCAGTCCAGCGTTCCCACCAACATCCCGCTGTGGGTCAGGCCACGATCTTCCTGGTTGAGAACGGGCCGCGCGAGTCCAAAGTCCAGAATCACCAGCCGCGGGCCGGCCAACATCAAATTGGAAGGCTTGAGATCGCGATGCACAATGCCTGCGGCATGGGCTGCCGCAAGCCCGTCAAACAGTTGCCGGGCCAGGTTCTCCCACTCTTCCAGCGGAACCGGGCCGTGCTCCAATCGCGTCGCCAGGGTCTCGCCTTCGAGCAGTTCCATGGTCAGATACGGAGCGCCGGCGTGCTCGCCCAGATCGTGAATCCGGCAGATATTCGGATGGCTGACACGGCGGGCAATCTGCACTTCGCGCAAAAAACGTTCCAACAGCTTGCGGTCGCGCGCATATTCCGGCGCAATGACTTTAATTGCGACGGGCTCGCCCAGCTTCCGGTCGACCGCCTCGAACACCGCCCCCATTCCTCCGCGCGAGATGAGCCGCACAATTTCGAAACGTCCGGCGATCACGTCTCCCGGCCGCAGGGTCTCGGCGCCGAGCCCCTGAATCGGCCGAAGGAATTCGGGATCGGGTTCCGAGTGCTCGATCAGCCTGCGCAGCTCCTCGACGAGAGAAGGATCCGGAACGGCTTCCGCCACGCGCTGAAGCGCGGTCTCCCGCTCCTGCGGCGGTTTTTGCGTGACTTCTTCGAACAGCTCCTGGAGCTTCTTCCACTGCTCGGGGGTCATGCCGATAGTTCTGCGTGCAGCCACGCTCGCGCCATCGCCCAGTCGCGCTTGACCGTCCGGGAACTGATGCCGAGGTACTCCGCGATTTCCTCTTCCGACATCCCGCCGAAATAGCGCAGTTCGACGATCTGGCTCTGGCGCGGATCCCACTGCCGCAGGCGTTCCAGAGCCTCGTGGACGGCAAGAAACTCGCCCGATTTTCGGGCGTCATAGGTGAAGACCCGATCCAGCGGCAGCTCTTCCTGGCGGCCCCCTCGCTTTTCGGCTCTTCGCGTCCGCGCGTGGTCCACGAGAAAACGCCGCATCCCCTGAGCCGCGAGCGCCATGAAATGCGAGCGCGTTCGCGTCTCCGGCGGGTTGTGCGCGAACACCCTTACGTAAACTTCGTGAACCAGAGCCGTGGGCTGGAGCGTGTGGCCGGACTGTTCGTTCCGCAACTGGTGGGCGGCCATGCGGCGAAGATCCGTATACAGAAGATCGAACAATCGGCCCTCCGCGGACCGGTCGCCCTCATGGATCAGTTCCAGGAGTTGGGACACCTCTCCCCGAGTGCTAACCATGGCGTATTTGAAACGATACCAACTGCGGGCCGCCGGAACAACGGGGCGTCAGGTCGTGCGTGGAGCTTCTCCCAACACGCTCCGGACCAATCCTCCGAGTTCCATGAATGCGTCAAATTGCAGCGGTTTCCGGAAGTAGGCTCGAGCGCCCAGACGGGACGTATCGCCCCGGTCGTCCGGAGAGTCCGAGGACGTCAGCACGATCACCGGAACGTGAGCGCATTCCGGATTCGCACGCAACTCCTGGAGGATCTCGCTCCCGCTGACTCTCGGAAGATTCAGGTCCAGGAGCACGAGTTCGGGACAGCGGACCACCGATCCCATCTGCGCGATCAATCGGAGCGCAGCCTCGCCATCCTGGACAGTGCGAAGTTCGTGGCCGATACCGTGTTCTTCCAGAGATCTGCGGACGAGATACACGTCGGCTTGATTGTCTTCCGCCAACAAGATGAATCGTCCTTCCGAAGGAACCGGTGTGTTCGCCATCATTGACCCAGGACTTGCTTGATCAGTCCGCCCAGCTTCAGGAAATCCTCATAGCGGGAAGGCTTGTGAAAATAGCCGATGGCGCCAAGCCGGGTCATGTTCTCCCGGTCTTTGGCTGAGTCCGATGTGGAGACTGCAATGACGCGGGAGTTCGCGGACCGGCGGGTCTTCCGGATGTGCTCGAGCACTTCGCCGCCCTGCTTCTTGGGCAAGTTGATATCCAGCAGGATGAGATCCGCGACAGGCGCTTCCAGATCCGCTTCGAGCCGGTCGATAAACCGGATGGCCTCCTCGCCATCCTTCATCACGTAAAGGTCCGCATCGACACCGGCGGCCCTGATGGCGGCTCGTATTAGGAACACGTCGGCCGCGTTGTCCTCGACGACCAAGATCTGCCGCCGTGAGCCGGACTGCTCTTCAGCCCGGGAGGGTGAAGGAGAACGTTGATCCTTGTCCCGGCCGGGACTCGGCCCAGATCCGCCCGTTGTACCGATCCACGATTCGTCGGCACAGGGCCAGTCCAATACCGGTGCCTGAGTATTCTTCATTGGAGTGCAAACGCTTAAACAGGCCAAAAATTCGCTCCTTGTATTCCGGATTGATGCCGATGCCATTATCGCTGACAGCGAAAACCCACTGTTCGCCCCGAGGTTCGGCCGTCACCTTTATCGCAGGCACACGTTCCGGACTGCGATATTTCATCGCGTTGCTAAGCAGATTTTGAAAGAGCTGCTGCAAATGGGCTTCGTGGACCCTCACAGCCGGCAGAGTTCCTGAGACAATTTCGGCACTGGTTTCGGAAATCCTTCCCGCCAGGCTTGCCAGCGTGGTTTTTAGGACCGCCCCGGCATCGATGGTTCTCGTGGGAGGTTCGAAAGTACTTGCCTGCGTATACGTCAGCAGATCGCGGACCAGCAACTCCAAGCGGGTTGCGCCGCTCTGGAGGTATCGCAGGAATTCCTCCGTATCGCCTTCGACTTTGCCCCCAAGAGTCTGGACCAGTAGCTCGCTGTATATCTTGACCGTGCGCAGCGGCTCCTGCAAGTCGTGGCTGGCGGAAAATGCAAACTGCTCCAGGTCCTGATTCGCCCGGCGAAGCTCCTCCTCCACCCGCTTCTGATCGTCAATATCCGTGAATGACCCGAACCATTTCACAATCCGGCCTTCCGCTTCGCGGACCGGAAGAGCACGGCCCATGAACCACCGCCACCGGTTGCTTCGCCGATCCCAGAACCGGTGCTCGATCTCATACGGCTTCCCCGATCCTATGGTTTGATACCAAGCATCGCGGCAGCGTTGCCGGTCGTCGGGATGGATCACCGGCTGCCAGCTCGCGTCGCCAAAGGAATCCCGGCTGAACCCGGTGTACTCATACCAACGTTCGTTGTAGTAATCGAGGTACCCGTCCGGACGCGCCGTCCACACGATTTGCGGCATGGAATCAGCAAGCTGGCGGAATTTGGCTTCGCTGGCGATCAGGGCCGCCTCGGCGCGCTTGCGATCCGTAATGTCCCGCGCGATTTTGGAAGCGCCAATGATCTTGCCCTTTGGGTCCTTCACCGGAGAAATCGTCAGGGAAATATTTAGCAGAGTTCCGTCCTTGCGGCGGCGTATCGTTTCGAAATGATCCACGCGCTGCCCGCGCCGGAGACGCGCCAGAATCTTCGGCTCCTCGTCCAGCCTGTCCGGAGGAATGATGATCGTGATCGACTGCCCCACGGCTTCCTCCGCCGTATATCCGAAAATCCGCTCCGCGCCCTTGTTCCAGCTTGTGACGATGCCGTTTAGATCCTTGCTGACGATGGCGTCATCGGACGAGTCGACAATGGCTTGCAACAGCAAACCCGCGCGTTCGGCCTGATTCCGTTCGGTGATGTCGCGCGTGACCGCGAGCTGGATGGTCGTCCCGTCGGACTGGACCAGCGGAGCGGCGTGTGTATCCACCCGCCGGCGGGTTCCTTTCAATCCCGCGATTTCGAATTCCAGAGAACCCCTTTCCCCCGCGCAGATGCGTTCATGGAATTCACGGAAGCGCTCGCGGTACTCGGGGGCGATCAGATCGTACACGCTTCGGCCCAAAACCTCGTCCGCGGCATTTGCCCCGACCATCGCCAACCCGGCGGAATTCATGAGCTGGAGTGTTCCGTCGCGCGCGACTACCTTCACGCACTCCGGCGTGGTCTCCACGATGGCCTCAAAATACCGCTGTACTTCGGCTTCCGCGAGCTTCCGTTCCGTGATGTCGACCAGCAAATTGATGCCGCCCGTGACCCGCCCCTGGGCGTCGCGCAGGATTGCCGGGTATGGGGTGAACCAAAATCTTGAGCCGTCCGGCCGCTCGGCGATGCACTCGATGCCCGTCGCCACCTCCCCTCCCCGCAGGGCGATCGCCATAGGGCATTGCTCATGGGGCAAAGGAGTCCCGTCGGCGAGGTATAGCTTCCAGGTCACGCACCATCGGTCCGTTCCCAGATCCGGGACGCGACCCGAAAGCCTCACGGCGGCGGGGTTGAAAAACGTGAGCCGCCCTTCGGCATCCGTCCCGTAGAGCGCAATCGGAAGCGCTTCGATCATTTCCCGGAAAGCTTCATTGGCTTCGACGCCCCGGCTGAGAAACGCTGAGAGCGCCTGGGTGCCCGTTCCGCTCACACTTCACCTCCTGGAGATCTTAAGATAGATACCTTTTTGGGAACGTCCGTTCCGAAAAAAATTCCGGGAGGTATTCTTTCGGAAGATGCACGGGCGTCGACGGTTGTCGCTTGTGGAGACCGGGATAGCAGGCCGCCTCAGGGCAGCGGCTGGATACTGGCGACCTTGATCGTATCGCCTTGGATCTGGCCTGTAACCTCCACGCGGAAATCGTCCTCTTTCTTCGATTCCTTGAAGAAAGCCAGAGCTTTCTTGTTCCCGGCTTCGTCAAAAGCCAGAAACTTTTGCCCATAGGTGAAAACGCCATACCCGCTCTTTTGGCAATCCGGCATTAACGCACACTGTCTTGTGTGCGGGTATATAGCCAGGATACCTCCCTCGATTCTCGGGCCTGGCGCAACTCGGCTTTCTCCCTTGTAGGAGCACATCTTATCGATCAAAACACCCTGGACCTTCGTTTCAGAATTGTCGCTGGCGGCTCAGAGCCAAGCTGTCAGCGCGCCTAGAACCGCTAGGAATACGCACGTTTTCCACATGATTGTTTTCCTCCCTGTCAGGGTTTCCCTGCCTTGCTGACGGCGGTGGCCGGGGCCTCCGGCTGGCTCTCGATGTAAATAATGTTTGGCTGGTCGATGCGGGACGTTACCTGGGGATTCGCCGTCGATTCGCCGTGAAGCTGGTAACGGAACACAACGGAAACCTTCTTGCCGGCACATCCGGGTTTGATCCTGGCGGCGCGAATCGCCCTTTCGACGGGCGGCGTCAGCAGCTTTGCCCCGTCGCTCCAGGCCGAGACAATCTGGGTGTCCACTTTGTCGGGAGCGCCCTGAGCGTTCGCTTCCGTCCAGGTCCAGACGGAGCCGTCCACGTGAGCCTCCAGAGCGCTCTTAGGATACTCCGGCGCGGATAAATTTTCGAAACATGCCAATCCGTCGTTGGTAGCCGGCGGCGGCGCCTGCTGCTTTTGCTGGGCGCTCGCTGGAACCGACGCCAGCAGAACGGCAAGGGCAATAAAAAGGACACTCCGTCCCGCATCGTTCCCGCTAACTCTTGTTCTCAACATGCTGTCGTACCTCGTTCGTCGGATTTAGACGAGAAGACGGGAGCAGAGACTCGCGATGGCAGGAGGCTGGAAGCTTCTCAGAACCTTCCAGGGCCGGCTGTTTACAGCCGCTTGCCGGGAGTACCCTCCCCTCGCCCTCTCAGAGAATCTTTCCGAGAAATATCATCCCACCGGGACGAAAAGGCTGTCAAGGCGGGTCCGGGCATCATCGGCCCCACTCTGGCCGCTCAAATTTATCGACGCCCCGGTGGGCTATGCTCAGAGAGCAGCCATCAGACCCGAGCGACAGGAGAGCGTATGCCGAAGAAATCCGTCCGGACGAGCCGGAGCGCTCGAAGCAAGACACCCGAACCGGCGAGTTCTCCTCTGCCGGCGGCCGAACCCTCCAAGGCCGTTTCCACTCAGCAGGCGACCAACAGCCCGCAGGAGGCGGTAATTCCTGACACACCGGAGCGGTCCCCGGCCAAATCTTTCCCGATCGTCGGAATCGGCGCCTCGGCGGGCGGTCTGGAGGCCTTTACCGCTTTCTTGAAAGCGCTCCCTGCAGATACGGGAATGGCGTTTGTGCTGGTGCAGCACATGGATCCGAAGCACGAAAGCATGCTGCATCGCCTGCTGGCGAAAGATACGGCCATGCCCGTAAGCCAGGTACAGGACGGCATGTCAGTTGAGCCCAATCGTGTGTATGTCATCCCTCCGGACACGGAAATGACAATTCACGATGGCGTCCTCAAGTTAGTTGCGCGGCCCGGAGGCGTGGCACGCCACACTCCCATTGACACCTTTCTCACCTCCCTGGCTGAGGACCAGGGACCAAAGGCGATCGGCGTCATTCTTTCCGGAATTGGCTCGGATGGAACCAAGGGATTAGAGGCGATCAAGGCCGAAGGGGCATCACGCTCGCGCAGGACGAAGAATCGTCGCGCTATCCGGGTATGCCCCTCTACGCCGTGTCGTCCGGCTGCGTGGACCTGGTCCTGCCGCCAGACAAGCTCGCCCGGGAAATCGCACGGATGATCCGCCATCCGTACCTGCGCATTGCGCCGCAGGCTGTCGAATCGGCACATATTTCAGCGGACGATGGAAGCCTTCGCAGGATCTTCCGCTCGTTGCACGCGGCCACGGGCGTGGACTTCGCGAATTACAAGCTAACGACAGTCCGCAGGCGGATTAGCCGGAGAATGCTCGTGCGCCGCTGCGACACTCTAGCCCAATACGCGCAATATCTGGGCGAGCATCCGGATGAAGTGCAGGCTCTTTTTCAGGACGTTCTGATTCACGTCACTAGCTTCTTCCGGGACCCGGAGTATTACGTGTACTTGAAGTCCTCCGTTTTCCCGCGAGTGTGCGCCTCGCTCGAACCCGGAGAAGCGGTTCGGATCTGGGTTCCGGGATGCTCCAGCGGCGAGGAGATTTACTCGATCGCGATCGTCCTCCATGAGTTCCTGGGAGAAGCCGCCAACCAAACCAGAATCCAGATTTTCGCCACGGACATTAGCGACTCGGATATTCAGAAGGCGCGCACCGCCATCTATCCGGAATCCGCGATCACCGATGTTTCGCCCGAACAACTGCGCCGGTTCTTCTTGAAGGTGGAGGGGGGGTATCAGATCTCGAAGGCGCTCCGCGATCTGTGCGTGTTCGCGCGCCACGACGTAACCCGGGATCCACCGTTCTCCCGGATGGATCTGATCAGTTGCCGTAACGTCCTGATCTATCTGAACTCAGTGCTTCAGAAGAAAGTCCTCAGTTTCTTTCACTATGCTTTGAAGCCGTCCGGACGGCTGGCGCTGGGGAAGTCTGAGACGGTCAGCGCGGCGGCCGAGCTCTACTCCGTGGAGGACCGCAAGGCGAACGTGTACTCCAAGGTAGCCTCGCCCGGCCGCGTTCTGACGGAATTTCGGGACTTCGAGCCGGATAAGTTTGCAACCGCCACTCCCAAACCCCTGCAAGGCGCGTTCAATTTTGACCTGAAGAAAGAAGTGGACCGCGTGATCATGGACCGGTATGCTCCGCCCGGATTTGTGGTCGACGGAAGCTTGCAGATCGTTCACTTCCAGGGCGACACCAGCCCGCTGATCAGACCGGCGACCGGAGAAGCCAGCTTCAGCCTCTTGAAACTCATCGCGCCGCCTCTGATGCTGGAGGTTCGCGGCGCAATTCAGGAAGCGAAAAAGTCCGGAGCGCCGGTGCGCCGGGAACGCGTCCGCTTCAAGCAAAACGGGCATACCAATGTCGCGGATCTGGAAGTGGTGCCCATCGAGGGCCGGAAACCTAAAAGTTCCGATTTCCTGGTTCTGTTTCAAAACCTGCAAAGCGACACCTCCGAAAAGCGCCAATCCGCCACGGCCATTCGCTCAAAGAAAGCGGAAGCGGAAAAAGAACTGGAGCGGCTCAGGCGGGAATTGGCCTCCACGCAGAGTAATCTTCGGGACCTTGTCGAGGATCAGGAGGCGTCGGCGGAGGAACTGCGCGCCGCCAACGAAGAGATCCTTTCCAGCAACGAGGAGCTTCAAAGCACCAATGAGGAGCTCGAGACCGCCAAGGAGGAGCTGCAATCCTCCAACGAAGAACTGACCACGCTCAACGAGGATTTGCAGAACCGCAATGCGGAGCTGACCCAGACAGCCAGCGATCTTCGCGGGCTGCTGGGCGGCGTGGATATCGCGGTCGTCATCCTGGGAAAAGATCTTTGCCTGCGCCGCTTCACTCCCGCGGCGGAGAAGTTGTTCAATCTGATCCCATCCGATGTCGGCCGTCCCATCGGCCAGCTTCGGCCGACTCTCGATTTACCGGATCTGACGCAACTCGCCTCGAAAGTGATCGAGACCGGGCGTCCGATGTTGCTGGAAACGCGGGATCTGCAGGGTCGCTGGTATGCGTTGCGGATCCGGCCCTATGAAACGGTCAAAGATCAGGTCGAGGGCGTCCTGGTAGCGGTTATCGAAATCCGGGATAAGCAGCAGTTTTCGGCCGCGATCGTCGAGACGTTGCCGGAGGCGATCGTGGTGCTCGATCCTGAGTTTCGCGTGCTCTCGGCCAACTCGGCCTTTTATCAGAAGTTTCAAACGACGATTGCGGAAACCGAGCACCGGGTCCTGTTCGAACTGGGCGATGGACGATGGAACGTTTCCGGGCTTAAAGAACAGATCGAGAACGTCTTGCCACAGCGAAAACCGATTACAAACTTGGAGCTGAAGCAGGATGTGCGGAAGAACGGAAGCCAGGCAATCCTGCTCAGCGCATATCCACTCAGTTACGAGGGGATCGGAGGGAACAAGATTCTCCTGGTGATCCGCGACACGGCATAACAAGCTTGGAGGCGTTCAGTAGACGTTCACCCGTCCCGAGAGCAGCTCTGCCTGCAGCGCGCCGAGGTCTTCCAGTTCGCCCAGGATCAATTTTGTGGCAGCAGGAATCATCGTGGCAACACGCGCGCCGGGTTTCGGCCGAATCCTGAGATCCACCATTTGAGGCCGGTTCACGGGGCGGCCGATTTGACTTGCCATCAGGCAGGACGCGTCCTCAACTCCCGGAATCGCGACAAAGATTTTGTCGCAAATTCTTGAGGCCGCAAGATTGTAGAGCTTGCCGACATGACTGACGGGATTTTTGCCCGCCGCGGCTTCCAGCGTCATGGGCCGGTAGGGCGTGATCAGTCCCGAGACCCGATTGCCGCGTCCTGCCTCTCCGTCATCGCCCGATTCGGCCGAGGTTCCTGTCACGGTGAGGAAGATTTCGCCTTTCTCCGCGTCGTCAGCGGCATTGACCGCGACTTCGATCTCTGAATTTGCGATCGCCTTCGCTGCGGAAAGCGAGATTTGCCGCACGGCGTCCTTCGCGCGAACGTAGTCCGCGACGCCCGCGAGGTGCCGGCCGATCATCGCGGAGGAAACCGTCAGCCGAATGCGGGATCCGTGCCGCACGCCCATAACCTTAACATCGCAGCCCAATGCCGGATGCAGTCGCTTCACCTCGGAGCTATTCAATGCTTTCTCGACCTCGAGCACTCCGCGCTCGAGCGGCGTCAGCGGAGCGAATCCGGCGCCGCAAGACGTGTCGTTCGAAAGCGCGGTTGCTTTGCCCTTCGAAAATAAGGCGCGCAGAGCGCCCGAGCCGGGACGGAATTTCGGAATGATCCTAACGTCTCGATCGGCATCGAGCGCGGGGATATTCTCGCGCAACCAGCGCCGGCTCGCTTCAGTCGCGATATCGGCCACAGGGACGCGCCGACCCTCGAATTCTTCGGTAGCCCGGCCGGCCAGGTAGAGCTCGACGGGCTCGAGCACCTCGCCGCCGCCGAAAGCTGGACGTGCCGCTCCGCCGCAGAGCAGAATCTTATCGACGTTGTGGTGCAATATCTGGCCGAACGCATCCAAGTACGCGCGGCAGAGCGCGCGGCAAATCTCCTCGGCGAGCGCGTCGCAAATCGTGTCGGGATGGCCGATCCCTTTGCGTTCTACAATTTCCACCTCGCCCGGATACGGAGCGGTTTCGTCGGCCCGGACGATCAGTTCGGGAGCGGAAGTTTCGGCCGCAGTATTCATCCCCGTGTCGAGGTTGGAAGCGGCCGGAGCCGGGGATCGGGGAACATTTCTCGTGGCGGTGAGGGTGGGATTCGAACCCACGGAACCCGTAAAGGTTCAACGGTTTTCGAGACCGCCCGATTCAACCACTCTCGCACCTCACCGTACTTCTACTGTACCTGATTCCCTAGACTTACAAACACTGTCACTATGCGGTTTTCTTGCTCGAATCGGGCAGTGTCACTACTTTGTCACTACCCGAACCGATCAAGGCTACCGCCCGTGCCTTCGAATCCTGGTTCGTGTGCGCATAGCGCATCGTCACCGAGATCGTGGAATGGCCGAGCAGCTCCTTCACCGTCACCAAGTCAGCGCCCGCCCGCGTTAACCGCGACGCGAACGTGTGTCGGAATGTATGCCACGTGATCCCTTCGAGCCCAGCCTTGCGACAAGCCTTCTGCAAGCCGAGCCAGAGGTCCTTGAAACGATCGCCGGTTTCCGGGTTATAGAAGACGTACTCACACTTTCGCATTCCCCGCCACGCCCGCGTTACCGCAAGTGCGCGATCATTCAACGGCAATTCGAGCAAGCGCCGGTTCTTTCGAACCAGCACCTTTAGAACACCACGCTCTAGATCCACCTCCTCCCATTTGAGATTCAAGATTTCGCCTAGCCGCAATCCGGTATTGACCGCGAACATCACAAGGTCCTGCAAATATGGAGAACATGCGCTCAGAAGTTTCTCCTCCTCCTCTTTCGAAAGAAAGCGGCATTGAAGATTCTCCTCAGCCAGAAACTTCACCGAACGAACCGGGTTGCGCCCGCGATAGAGTCCCCACTGCTCTGCCATGTTAAACATGTGCTTGAGCAAAGCGATTTCGCGGTTCACGGTCGCCGGACTGACCGATTGGACCCTCGCCAGCTTGTACTGCTCGATTTCGAAGGGGCCGATATCGGACAGAACGGCGGACCCCAAAACTTCGTTCAAGTGCTCCATCATCTGCTGATCGCGGAGCCAGGATCGTTTGTTTGCTTTCGCGTACTCCAGATACCGCTTGCCGAATTCAGAAAGTGTGATTCGAACAGGCTTCCAATACTCGCCGCGTTCGACTTCTGAAATTCGCAGGGCGTAAAACTTCTCCGCCTCACGTCGGCTAGCGGTCCCCGTGCTCTCCTGGACCCGCTCACCTTTCGCATAATAATCGACGTACCAGATTCGGCCGCGTCGGTAGAGTGCCATTTACATCTGCTCCTTCTACCTCTTGCCAGCCACGGCTATTGTACTGTGTTCCCGGTACCGTTCGATTTCGAGCACGTCGAATCGGAGTGATCGGCCGAGTTTGACATAGGGGAGCTTGCCCTGGCTGACCCAGTTGTAGAGCGTCGCCTTCGGAACGCTCCAGAGGGTGGACAACGCGTCAATGTCGATTAGCTGTCTGAGGTGCTCAGGGCGATTCAGTTGCGGGACTGGCCGCGTTCGGCTAGTTTGCATTGTCTGAATCCTCCCCTTTTGCGTGTATGCCGGTAAGCGCGCGCCGCACGCGAGAAACAGGAACGTCCAGCTCCTTTGCGATCTGGCGCAATGACTTCCCTTGGGTTCGGAACTGCCTCACTCTCTCCGAATCAATCACGGCCCGCGGGCGGCCGATCCGTTTCCCCATTGCCCGCGCGTGGGCCATCCCCGCCCGCACCCGCTCCGCTATGAGGTCCCGTTCAAACTGAGCGAACGCGCCCATGACGTGAAACAGGAGCTGTCCGCTGGAAGTGGTCGTATCGATGTGCTCCGTGTAGCTAATGAAATGGATTCCGAGCAAGCGGAATTCGTCCAGACTGTCGATCAAATGCTTCAGAGAGCGCGCGAACCGATCAAACTTCCAAACCAGCACCACATCGAACCGCCTCTGACCCGCATCCTTCATGAGTGCGTCAAGCTGCGGTCGCCGGCGCTGAGCACCGCTTACGCCCGTATCGATGTACTCATTGTGGAGGGTGAAACGCTGGCTGGCATAGCGGCGCAGATCGGCAAGCTGTAGTTCGCAGCTTTGATCCAGCGTCCTGACGCGCGCGTAGATGGCCGCCGTTTTGCGTTGCTCCGGACCCACAGTGTTTCCGACCTCGTTCATGCCGCGCGCATCTTCCTTTTGAGCCGCCGTATGGACTCCGCACCGTTGTAGAAGATTCGGGCCGAGCAGTAACCGCAATTAATGAACGGCCGCTTGGTCTTCGTGAGGAAGACAGCGACATCGCGGCGACAGATGGGGCATTTGGTCGTGCCTAGCTGCTTCATCGCCGGCCGAAGCTCTATCTCTTTGCCTTCCCCATCTGCAGCCGCCATGCCCCATCCCTCCTATAGAGATCTCTAAACGGC
>JBAIXM010000169.1:0-49612 GCA_037916615.1 Bryobacterales bacterium | reverse complement strand
TGGAGGTGAGCGAGGAAGCCCCGTCCCCTACAAGCTGCTTGTACGAACCTTCGAAAACGATATGGCCCCCGTTTTCGCCCGCGCCCGGCCCTAGATCGACAATGTGATCCGCCGAACGCATCACATCCGGATCGTGCTCCACCACCAGGATGGTGTTCCCCAGATCGCGCAATTCCTGAAGGATTCCCACCAGGCGGGCCGTATCGCGGCTGTGCAGCCCGATCGAGGGCTCGTCGAGCACGTAGCAGGCGCCCACCAGCCGTGAACCGAGGCACGTCGCAAGTTGAATGCGCTGCGCTTCACCGCCAGATAGCGTGGCTGAGAGACGGTCGAGCGTCAGGTATTCGAGGCCGACATCATTCAGGAATTTCAGCCTCTGACGGATTTCGATCAGGACTTTATCGGCGATCGCCATCTCCTCCGGCGAAAGCTCGAGGGACAGAAAAAATTCCTGCGCCTGCGCGATGTTCATGCGGGAAACATCCGCAAGGTTTTTGCCTCCGACGCGGATCCATAACGCTTCGGCCCGCAGCCGCGATCCGCCGCAATCCGGGCACAGCGTGTAGCCGCGGTAGCGGCTGAGAAACACGCGCACGTGGACCTTGTATTTCTTCCTCTCCACCTCACGGAAGAATTCGCGAATCTCGTGATGCAGGACGGCCAGTTCGTCTTCACGCAGATCGTAGACCGGGACGTTCAGCCGCACTTTGCCCTTTGCCGATCGCCTGAAGTCCACCCCAAAACCCGAATACTGCGGCTTGGTCCAGGGATCTACCGCCCCCTGCTGGATGGAAAGCGCCCGGTTCGGGATCACCAGATCGAGGTCGTAATCGATGGTATTGCCGAACCCCTGGCAGCGCCTGCACGCGCCATACGGATTGTTGAAGCTGAACAGGCTCGGCTCAGGCTCATTGAAGGTCTTGCCGCAGATCTTGCAGGCGAATTTCTCATTGAAACGCAGCGCCTGCCCGCCGCCGGCCAGTTCGAACAGGGCTTCGCCGGATTCGCGATAGCAGATCTCAAGCGCATCCACCAGTCGCTGGCGAATGTCGGGAGCGATCGCCAGCCGGTCTACCAAAATGAAAACCGGCCTCGAGAAATCGACGTCCAAAAGGGATTCCGGCGTGGAAAATTCGAAGGTCTCCCCGCCCTGATACAAGCGGTTGAAGCCGCGCTTGCGCAAGTCGAACAAGCGGTCTCGCAGCGCCTCGGTGTTTTTCTCCTGCGGGAGCGCGAACAGGACATACCAGCGCGATCCTTCGGGCTGCGCGAGCATGCGGGCGGCGACCTGATCCACCGAGTCGCGCTCGACGTACACGCTGCAATTGGGACAAAAGGTCCGGCCTGCGCGCGCCCAGAGCAGGCGTAGGAAATCGTGGAGCTCGGTGGAAGTCGCGACGGTTGAGCGCGGATTCCTGGTCGTGTTTTTCTGCCGGATCGCTACCGGCGGCGCGATGCCGTCGATCTCGTCCACATCGGGCTTCTCCATTCGTTCCAGGAACTGGCGCGCGTAGGCCGAGAGCGATTCCACATAACGGCGCTGGCCCTCGGCGTAGATCGTATCGAACGCCAGCGATGATTTCCCCGATCCGGACACACCGGTGACCACGGTCAGGCGATCGTGCGGGATCGCCAGAGAAACGCCCTTGAGATTATGAACCCGGGCGCCACGGATACTGATGGAGTCGTTCAAGGGAGGATTACCTACTAGTATAGAAAATTGGATGTAAAGACCATTCGGCAGAAGCTGGTGAAGTGGTACGAGCGCGACCGGCGCGATCTTCCGTGGCGGCGGACGAAAGATCCTTACGCGATTCTTGTCTCGGAGATCATGCTGCAGCAGACGCGGGTCGCAGCGGTGATTCCGTACTACGAAAGGTTTCTGAACCGATTTCCGCACCCGGCGGACCTGGCGCAAGCCACCGAGACCGAAGTGCTTAAGTTGTGGAGCGGTCTGGGATACTACTCGCGCGCGCGGAATCTTCAGAAAGCCGCGCGCCAGATCGTTGCGGGTGGAACCTTCCCACCCGAGTATGCATCCATACGTGCATTGGGAGGCGTGGGAGACTACACGGCGGCCGCCGTGGCGAGCATTGCATTCGATTTGCCGCATGCTGCTGTCGATGGAAATGTTCGGCGGGTGATCGTGCGGCTCACTGGAAACGCGGCGGTGGACATCGGAGCGGCCGCGGATCGGCTTCTCGATCGTCGCCGGCCCGGCAGGTGGAATCAGGCACTGATGGAACTGGGCGCAACCGTGTGCCTGCCAGGCGAGCCTCTGTGCTCCGCCTGCCCCGTGTCGCGAGAGTGCGAAGCCCATCGGCGAGGCATTCAGCGGGATCTGCCGCCACCCCGCAACAAGGCACGGATCGTACGGAAGGAGCGGATTCTGCTGGTGATCCGGCGAAAGGGATGCATTCTGCTGACACCCAGCACTCGCGTGTCGGGATTCTGGGAGCTTCCCGAAATGTTCTCCGGTGTTCGCCTGGGGGCTCGGCTAGGTAAGTTTCGCCACGCCATCACGAGCAGTCAATATTACTTCGAGGTTCGCGAGGCGCGGATTGGGGCCGCGCCGCAGAACTGCCGATGGTGGGAAGAAAGAAAACTGGGTGAAATCCTGTTAAGCACCGCAGCAAAAAAGGCGCTGCGGTGTTTACAGGAACAGTGAGATTGCAATGAGCACGGGGAAGAAGATCGTCTACGCATTTCTTGCGGCCATGGTGCCGCTGCTGCTCTACGCGTACGCCAGCGGACCGGATCCGCGATATACGGCGGCGCCGGGCGATAGTCCGCTGGCATGTGCGTCTGTTGGCTGTCATACGGGGTCGGCGAAGGGTGGTCCGATCAACGCGGCGGGCGGAACGGTGACCGCGACCTTCTCGAGCGGCAACACGTACACTCCTGGACAGCTTGTGGTGGTCACGGTGAACGTCTCCGATCCTGTGAACGCATTGCACGGTTTTCAGATGGCGGCCCGCCTGGAGAGCAATCTCTCGACGGCGCAAGCGGGACGCTTCACCTACAATCCCGGAACAGGTGTGTTTGTCCTGTGCGATAACAATGTCCCGCGAACGCGGACCGGGAACTGTTCGTCGAGTTTTCCAGTCGAGTTTATCGAGCACAGCGCGCCCAGCACGGGTACGTTCACCTTCGGCTGGATGCCGCCTTCCGCTAACCAAGGCCCCGTTCACTTCTACGTAGCCGGGAACGCGGTCAACGGAGATGCGACCAACGGTCCTCAGGACCACGTTTACACGAACAGCTACATACTCCAGCCGGCGACGTGCACGCAGAGCCTGCCGGTGATCAGCAAGGTGCAATCGGCGCGCGGGTTCGGCGGATATAACTTTTTCACATCCGGCTCCTATCTGGAGATCACCGGCTCCAATCTCGCAAGCGTGACGCGACAATGGCTGGGACCGGATTTCGATGGCAACAACGCCCCCACAAGCGTCGAGGGCACGTCCGTGTCGATCAACGGGAAACCCGCCTTCATTTCATACATCAGCTCGACCCAGATCAATGTTCAGGCGCCCGCCGATACAGCCACGGGTCCGGTGGGCGTCACGGTTACGAATTGCTCGGGAACGAGCGCCCCGGCGACCCTCAATAGAGCCTCAATCGCGCCCGGCCTTCTGGCTCCTCCGGCCGACCTGAACCCTTTCTTCACGGCGAACGGCAAGCAGTATCTGGTTGCGACGTTCGGTCCGCAGGCGCTATACGTGGGGAATCCGAATCCAGGCGCGCCGGGACTGTTCCAGACTGCCAAACCCGGCGATTCGCTCTGGCTTTATGGAATCGGATTCGGGGACACGATTACTCCGGGCGTGATCGCAACAGGACAGGAGAAAGTGCAAGCGCCGATCACGGTGAAGTTCGGCCAGACTCCGGCCAATGTCACGAGCTCGGGTCTTTATCCGACGTTTGTGGGGCTATACTTCTTCATCGTGACGGTGCCCGACGTTCCGGACGGCGACTATCAGATCAACATGACCGTCGGCGGCCAGCCGTTACAGCAGGGTCCGGCGTTTCTCACGGTGAAGCGATAAGTCAGACGCCGCGGCGGTTGCCCCAAATGTCGACGTGCAGACGCGGGCTGAAGCGGAAGCCCTCGCGCTTGCAGAGTTCGGCCAGCCATTGCGAACGCTCGCGGAGCGTCTCCGGCGACGTGCCCTCTGGCATCAGGAGCGCACGATCTTGCGCGGCGTGGATTTTATCGATGAGCTCGATGATTTCCGGCATATCCCCGGGCGAGGCGACGACGAACTTGAGCTGATAGTCGTACTCCGAGATGAGCCGCTTGAGCACCTCCGGCTGATACCGGAACCGTTCGTGCTGCGCGGCCCAGCGCCCGCCGTCACGCTCGCGCGGAGTCGAATTTGCGAGCTTCGGGCTGATGCTCATCAGATCGCATGCAACCGGCTGGGAAATGGTCCCCGCAGTTTCAATGGTGATGTGCCGGTTGGCCTGCCGAAGCGCCTGCGTCAGCTCGACGATTCCAGGAGCGATCATGGGCTCGCCTCCGGTGATGACGACGTGCTTGGCGGGATGGTTTGCCACACCCGCCGCAATTTCGCTGACGCTCATTTCTGCGCCTTCGGGCGTCCACGACGTGTACGGCGTATCGCACCAGACGCAGCGCAGGTTGCAGCCCGAAGTCCGCACGAAGACACTCGGTACGCCAACGAGGGTTCCTTCGCCTTGGATCGAATAGAAGATTTCGGCGATTTTCATTCGCGATACAGCAGCGGATCATGCAATCCTGCTTCCGCGAACCCCTTGAGTCGCAGCAGGCAGGAATCACAGTGCCCGCACGGGCGGCCTTCCTGATCCGGATCATAGCAGCTATGCGTCAGCGCGAAATCGACGCCGACTTCGGCCGCCAGCTTCACGATTCCCGCTTTGTTCAGATGCGCGAGCGGCGTGTGAATACGCAAGTGAGTGCGTCCTTCGACGCCGGCCTTGGTCGCCAGGTTCGCCATGCGCTCGAACGCGGCGATGAACTCGGGCCGGCAGTCGGGATAACCGGAGTAGTCGATTGCGTTCACGCCGATAAAGATGTCCGAGCTTTCGAGCACTTCGGCCCATGCCATCGCATACGACAGGAAAATGGTGTTGCGCGCAGCGACGTAGGTGATCGGGATGCCGGCCGCAAGTCTGTCCTTGGGAACTTCGATATCGGCCGTTAGCGCGCTCCCTCCGAAGGCCCGCAGGTCGATTTTCACGACGCGATGCTCCTTCGCGCCGAAGTACCGCGCTACGCGCGTCGCCGCTTCGAGTTCGATCCGGTGGCGCTGGCCGTAGTCGAAGGAAAGCGCGTAGCACTCGAAGCCCTCGCGGTGGGCGACACCCAAGCAAGTCGAGGAATCGAGACCTCCACTAAGGAGGCAAACGGCTTTCATGAAGAACCTAATTCTAGCGCAGGGGGATGATATCATCGTCCGGTGACCAGCCCTGCGCCTCCTAAACATCGCCCATTTGTCCCGGAAAACGCCAGGATGAAGGAGTTCACGCTGCGGGCGCTCCTGCTGGGATTGGTGATGTGCGTGATCCTGGGCGCGGCCAACGCCTATCTGGGGTTGAAATCCGGCGTTACCATCGCGGCGACGTATCCGGCTGCGGTGATCGGCATGGCGGTGCTGCGCATCTGGAAGGGTTCCGTTCTCGAGGAAAACATTGCGCGGACCGCTGGATCCATCGGCGAATCCGTGGCTGCCGGCGCGGTATTCACGCTGCCTGCGTTTCTGATTTCCGGCGCGTGGTCCAGCTTCGATCCGAGCCAGGCGTATTGGAAATCGACCGCGATGATGGTGGTCGGCAGCATCATCGGCGTGCTGTTCGTATCGCTGGTGCGGCGGGTGTTAGTCGAGGATCCCACTCTGCCGTTTCCCGAATCGCTGGCTGCTTCCGAAATTCACAAGGCCGGCCAGAGAGGAGCCGAAGCCGCGCGTTACCTGTTCTGGAATATCGGCGTAGGCGCCGCAGTGCAGTTGCTCGGCACGTTCAACCTCTACGCGACGGACAAGGACATTCCGGTCGCGATTGGCGATCTCGGGCGAAGCGCGGTGCGGCTTGGCCCCGCCGGCAGTACGAACACGGTCGCCACGGGCGGGATCTCGATGTTCTCGGGTCCGACGGTGAGCCCCGCCTACATGGGCGTCGGATATGTGATCGGGCCGGAGCTTGGCGCGCTTCAATTTTCCGGAGGAGTGCTGGCCTGGGGCTTGCTGGTCCCGCTGTTCATGTATTTCCTGGGCCCGCGGATTCAGGAATTCATCCCAGCGGGCGCCGGCACGGGCGGATGGGAGGGGCAGGCGGCCGCTGTGTGGCGCTATATCGTCCGGCCAATCGCCGTGGGCGGGATGCTGGTGGGCGCGGCGTATACGCTCTTCCGCATGGGCAAGAACCTCACCTCCAGCCTGGGACGAGCGCTGGCGGAAGTGCGGCACGGCGCTCCGCCGCTCGAATCCATGGCGCGGACTGAGCGCTACATGAGTTCCAAAACGGTACTCTCGCTGATCGGCGTGATGTTCCTGCTGATGATCGCGCTCTATATCTACATCTCTGGCAATTGGGTCGCGGGCGCCGTTGCCGCAGTCGTAATGCTGATCGTCGGATTCTTCTTCGCCACGGTTTCCGGAAACCTGGTGGGCATGATCGGATCCTCAAATAACCCGATCTCGGGCCTGACGCTTTCGACGCTGATCATCGCGGCGCTGCTGATGGTCGCTCTCGGAATTCGTGGGCCCAGCGGCGTGGCTGTGGTGTTGGGCGTTGCCGCGGTTGTGTGCGTATCTTCGGCCGTAGCGGGGGAGCTGTTGCAGGATTTCAAGGTCGGCTACATTCTGGGCGGCACGCCGCGTACGATCCAGATCGTGGAGCTGATCGCCGTGCTGCTGGCGAGCGCCGTAATGTACTATCCGCTGTACATCCTTTACCAGGGGAATCTCAAAAGCGGTGGCACGGGATTCGGCGATCCCAAGCTTTCCGCTCCACAAGCCGGATTGATGGCGCTGCTCGCGCAGGGAATCGTCGGGGGCGATATGCCCTGGCCGCTGGTGGTCACCGGCATGCTCTTCGGCATCGCCCTGATCCTGCTGCAAGTACGCAGCCCGATGCTGGTCTCGGTCGGCATGTACCTGCCGCTGCAAACATCCTTCGCCATCTTCATCGGAGGCTTGTTACGATGGGCTTCGGACGCGATCGCCCGCCGCCGCGGCTATAACGCAGCGCAAAACGCTCGCGTCGAGAGCGTGGGTATTTTGATTGCCAGCGGATTGATCGCCGGCGAGGCTCTCACGGGATTGGTCGTCGCGTACTTCAAATTCCGAGATCTGGATTTCCCGCAAATCTTCAAGGATCCTTCGTATGTGGCTGGGCTGGTGGTCATGGGGCTGCTGGGTCTCATGATGATTCTGCTGCCGCTTTCGAAGGCCGGCCGTCCGGAAGATCCCGCGCCGCCCGCGGCGATCATGTAGGAGATGTCCCGGCGTCCGGCTGTTCTCGCTCTGGCTGCCGTTTGTGCCATGTGGCTATGGCAGCTCGCCACGGTTCATTTCAACTACGGCGGGAATTGGACGGCATTATTCTGCACCGCGCCAAAATGGCCCGTGCCTCCCTTCCTGGAATCGGAGAACCTGTATAAATTCCCGTCCGAATCGCTGGGTTACGACGGGCAGATGTATCACTTCATCGCCCACGATCCGTGGATGCGGCGCGGCGCCATCGCAGGGATGGACGATCCCGCGCTGCGGTATCACCGCATTCTGGTTCCGATGCTGGCCTGGACGCTGGCGTTCGGCCGCGATCCGGCGATTCACGCCGCATACTTCGGCGTTGTTCTCGGGTTCGTTTTTCTGGGCGTATACTGGCTCGCTCGCGTCATGCAGAAACAGGGGATGCATCCGGACTGGGGCCTCACGTTCGCGCTGATGCCCGCCAGCGTGGTGTCGATGGATCGGATGACCGTGGACGTGTCGCTCGCCGCCCTTGCTGCCGGGTTCGCCTTGTACTCGGAGTCTCGCTGGAAGGTCCTCCCGATTCTGGCCTGCGCCGCACTGGCGCGCGAGACCGGAATCCTGCTGCACGCGGGCTTCGGACTCTTCCTGCTTTCCCGGAGGCGCTTTGCGGATCTGGCTTGGACGGCGGCTTCACTCTTGCCGGCTCTCTGGTGGTGGAACTACGTCGGCAACTATGCGCGAAGTCGGACGCGCCCGGCGGACCTTACATCGATTCCCTTTGCCGGATGGCTGGAGCGGATAGCGCACTCGGCCTCGTACCCCTTGCCGCGTCTGCAAGCATTGGTGGCGATCGAGCTGGATTACATCGCGCTGGCAGGGGTTGCACTGATGCTGGGGCACGCGTTTTGGCTGGCGTATCAGCGCCGCTGGAATGCGCGTGCGGCGGCCATATACGCTTTCGCGGCCGCCATCGCCCTGATCGGCAGCCGGAGCGTTTGGGAAGACGCCTTTGGATATGGACGTGTCGCGACACCGTTGATGGTCCTGCTGGCCGCGGAAGACACCCGGCCCCGCCTTGCATTCGGACCTGCGGCCCTGGTGGACGCCCGCATCGGCCTGAATTTTCTAAAGCAGATCATCGGAGTCGCGCGCGGGTTGGTAGGCGCATGATGGCGACTCACCTGATACAGTAGAAAATTGCCACGCGTCGTTTCCTCCCCCGCCTCCAGTTCGGCCAGCGGTGTCCTCTGGACCCAGCTCTATTTGGGTCTGGGCTTCACCACCATGGCCACGCTGATTTTGGAGCTGGCGCTCACGCGAATTTTTTCGGTCGTCTTTTACTATCATTTCGCCTTTCTGGCGATCTCGATCGCGCTGTTCGGCCTGGGAGCCGGCGGCGTGTTTTCCTATGTGGTTGCGGCGCGGCGCGGGAACGTGTATCAAAAGCTCGGATCCCTGGCCCTGGCGGCGAGCCTCTCGGTCCTGGGCGTCCTTTGGTTCATTCTTTCCAGGCAAAGCAATGACGTCTGGACGCTTGCTGGAGTCTATTTCGCCGCAGCCGTTCCTTTCTTTCTGGCCGGCACGATTGTGTCCCTTGCAATCTCGGAAGCGATCGAGCGCGTGCATCGCGTCTACTTTTTCGATCTGGCGGGCGCGGCGGCGGGCTGCCTCCTGCTGATCCTTTTTCTGGACGTGGCCGGCGGGCCGGGCGCGGTGATTGCCGCCGCGACCGTGTACGCCGTGGCCGCCGCGCTCTGGTACAACCAGGCAAGGCAGGACAGCCTGCGCATCGTAGCCGTCTTGGCGGCCCTCCTGATGGTCAGCCTGATGGTCGTCAACGGGAAGACGCGCTGGTTCGATGTCCGCTGGGCGAAGGGGGAAAAGATTCCGGAAGAGCGCTATTCGGCCTGGAACAGTTTTTCGCGCGTCGGAGTGATCCAGGAGCACAATCCGAACGGCAGCCCGTATTGGCTGATCCGCATCGACGCCGACGCCGCCACCGGGATCGCCACCTACGATTGGCCGCACGGACTCACGGAAGACAATCGAGCCGGCCTGTTGCGGCAGGGGCAGGGAATGCCCTACGCGCTCCGGCCTGGCGCCAAGACTCTGATCATCGGCCCGGGGGGCGGCTACGACGTTTCCCGCGCGCTTGCGGGAGGCAGCAAAGATGTCACTGCTGTTGAGATCAATCCGCTGATCGCCAACAAAATCATGCAGGACGTGATGGCGAAAGATAATTTCGGCATCTATTTCCTTCCCGAAGTTCATCTGCACGTCGAAGACGGCCGATCGTTTGTCCGCAGCAGCACGGAAAGGTATCAGGTGCTGCAGGCCACGCTTGTGGACACCTGGGCTTCTACCGCAGCCGGGGCGTTTGCGCTTTCGGAAAACAACCTCTACACCTCGGACGCCTTCTTCGACTATCTCTCGCACCTGACGGACGACGGCATCCTCGTGTTCACCCGCTGGGGATTCGAACCGCCCCGCGAATCGCTGCGGCTGGTTTCGCTGGCCATGGATGCCCTGAACCGCCTGGGAGAGTCGAACGCGGCGCTGCACGTGATCGCTGTGCGGGACGATGCCACCAGGCTCAATGGGTGGGGAGCGCAGGACACGGTGCTCATCTCGCGCAAGCCTTTTTCGAAAGTCGATATCGAAAATGCGCGCCGGCTCACCGCCGAGTCGCGTATGGAAATCGTCTATGTTCCCGGCGAGCCCGCACGCAACGCCTTTGGAGAGCTGTTGTCGAGCCCGAATCCGGCTGAGTTCTGGAGGAACTATCAGTATGACGTTTCTCCCGTCGGCGACGACCGGCCGTTTTTTTTCTATACTGTCCAGCCGCGCGATCTGTGGAGTTTCGTGAGGAATGCCAGTGACAAGACCGCGGACTACAAGGTGAACAAGGCTGTGCCCCTTCTGTTCGGGCTGATGGGTTTGAGCATTGTGGTGACGGCGCTGATCTTGCTGCTGCCGCGCCTGATGCTCGGAACCAGACTTCCGCAAGAGAAGAGCGTGCTCACGTTCCTGTGGTATTTCTTATGCCTGGGTGTCGGCTACATTCTGGTGCAGGTTGCCCTGATCCAGAAATTCGTGCTGCTTCTCGGCCATCCGACCTACGCGCTCACCGTAATTGTTTTCTCGATGCTGGTGGCGAGTGGCATTGGCAGCTATCTAAGCGGCCGTATAGTCGCCGGAGACGACGCCTGGCTCGTGCGTGTGCTGGCCGCTGTAGCGGTTCTGGTCGGAACCCTGGCGTTTGTGTCCACTCCCTTGGTCGCGGCAGCGGCCGGGTGGCCCACGCCGGCCAAGGTCCTGCTGACGACTTTAGCCGTGGCTCCTGCGGCGTTCCTGATGGGCATGCCCTTCCCGAGCGGGTTGCGGCGGCTGGAAAAACTCCATGTCCCATCGGTGCGCTGGGCCTGGTCGATCAATGCGGCTGCCAGCGTGCTCGGGTCGGCGAGTGCGATCTTCCTCGCCATCTATATCGGCCTGCGCGCGACGCTGCTGGCCGGCTCGGCGATGTACTTGTGCGCTCTGCTGGTGATCCTGGCGACGCGAACTAGATCTGCGGAAGCTTAGTGTGTGCCTGCCTCCGGGCCCACTCGGCGTGTTCGCGAATAAGCGGATCTGGGGTTTGTGCCAGGCGCTCCAGCGCCTCTCGATGCTCGCCGCCACGATTCCCCATCGCGACCGCGACATTCCGCAGCAAGCCGGAGTACTTGGCTCGTGACACGGGCGTGTTCTTGAACCGCTCATGAAATTGCTCCGGTGACAAGTGAGCGAGCTCCTCCAGGGACGCCGGAAGAGCTGCAAAAGCCGGATCATTCGTCAAGGGCGCGCGCGAATTCCAGGGGCAGACATCCTGGCAGATATCGCAACCGAAGACGTGATCGCCCATGCGGGCGCGCAAATCGACTGGAATCGGACCGCGGAGCTCGATGGTCAGATACGAAATACAGCGGCGAGCATCGAGCGTCCACCCGTCTCCATCCGGCACCAGGGCCTGAGTGGGACAGGCGTCGATACATCGAGTGCAAGTCCCGCACCGGTCCGGCGGCGGCGTGTCCGGTTCAAGGTCAAGAGAGGTCAGGATCTCGCCGAGAAAAAACCACGAGCCGAGCGGCTCATTGATCAGACACGTATTCTTCCCGATCCAGCCGAGCCCGGCGAGACGCGCGAAGGTGCGCTCCAGCAGAGGCGCGGTATCCACGCAGATTTTCCATTCGAAAGGCTCGAGTCCGGCCAGCCGCGCGATCATCTGCTCGAGCGCGGAGCGCATCAGGGTGTGATAGTCGCCGTTCCCATGGGCATAGCAGGAAATGCGCGCGTCACCCGGATTTCGCGAAGGCTCGCCGGTGTTGTACAGCTTCCCGACACAGATGACGGACCGCGCGCTCGGCAACAGATTCCGCGCATCCCGGCGAAGCTCGGCGCGGCGATCCGTCAGGTACGCCATCTCGCCTGCCATCCCGCGCTCGATCCATTGCTGGTAGCGCGCAAAATCCTCCGGCGCCGAGCAGGGAGCGATGCCGGCGATTTCAAATCCGCATTCGCGAGCGAGGTTTCGGACCGTCTCCGCGCGCATAAGCCGAGTATCGGCGAGAATAGAAGCTTATGCAAGAATCCTTCCGGATCGGCCTGGTGCAGTGCAGTTGCTCGGTCGATCCGAACGAGAATCTCGCCAAGACGGAGTGGAAGATCCACGAAGCTGCTTCGAAAGGCGCGCAGATCGTTTGCCTCCAGGAGCTGTTCCGGTCCCAATATTTCTGCCGGGAAGAAAACGCCGAGCTGTTCGCTCTGGCTGAGCCGATCCCCGGACCGTCAACCGATGCTTTGGGAAAGCTGGCCCGTGAACTGAAAATCGTCATCGTGGCGTCCCTATTCGAGCGGCGCGCGCCGGGGCTCTATCACAACACCGCCGCCGTCCTTTCCACCCATGGAGAGATCGCCGGACTCTATCGGAAAATGCACATTCCGGACGATCCGCTGTACTTCGAAAAATTCTATTTCACGCCGGGCGATCTTGGATTCAACAGCATCGATACGCCCTTCGGGCGGCTTGGAATTCTGGTGTGCTGGGATCAGTGGTATCCCGAAGGGGCGCGGATCGCCGCTCTCTCGGGCGCGAACCTTCTGGTGTATCCCACGGCCATCGGCTGGCATCCCTCCGAAAAAGCGCAATACGGAGCAGCGCAGCTCGACGCCTGGCGCACCATCCAGCGCGCCCACGCCATCGCCAACGGAATCTATGTGGCAGCCGTGAACCGGGTCGGCTACGAAGGGCCGCCCGAGCGCGGACTCGAATTCTGGGGATCTTCTTTTGTGGCCGATCCGTTCGGACAAGTGATCGCCCAGGCTTCCTGCGACCGGGAGGAAATCCTGGTCGCCGATTGCGATCCCCGCCGCATGGAGGAAGTGCGGCGCAACTGGCCTTTCCTGCGCGACCGCCGCATCGACGCCTACGCCCCGATTCTGGAACGATGGCTCGACAAATAGCCCCCGGCTCGGCAGGCAAAGCGCCCGCGGCCGGGTTCCGGATGCCGGCTGAATGGGAGCCGCACGAAGCCACCTGGCTGGCTTGGCCTCATGAGAAATCCGACTGGCCGGGAAAGTTCGCGCCCATTCCGTGGTTGTACGGCGAGATTGTCCGGCATCTTTCGCGAGTGGAGCGCGTCCGCATTCTGGTTCAAGATCGTGATGCGGAAGAGGCCGCCCGCCGGATCTTGAAAAAGTGCCACGCCGAGCTGGCCGCAGTTGAATTCTTTCATCACCCCACCGACCGAAGCTGGACTCGCGACTATTGCCCGATTTTCGTAAAGAGCCCTTCTGGCGAGACGGCGATCTCGCACTGGCGCTTTAACGGGTGGGCCAAGTACGAAAATTGCCGCAATGATGCGCGCGTGCCGGGGTTCATCGCGCGCAAATTGAAGCTTCCGTGCTTCGAGACTGGACTAGTGCTGGAAGGAGGCAGCATCGACGTGAACGGGGCGGGGAAGCTGCTGACCACCGAAGAGTGCCTGCTGTCGGACGTGCAGGCTCGCAATCCGGCTCTGGGCCGCGCGGATCTGGAGCGCGCGCTTTGCCAGTATCTGGGCGTCAAAGAAGTCCTCTGGCTGAATCGAGGCATCGCCGGGGATGACACGCACGGCCATATCGACGATCTGGCGCGGTTCACGTCGGCCCATTCGGTAATGACCATGGTCGAGCTGGATAAGTCGGATATCAATCATGAGCCGCTTCAGGAGAACCTTGATCGCTTACTCGCCCGCCAGGACCTTCGAGTCACGCCGCTGCGAATGCCGGAGCCGGTCTATTTCGCCGGACAGCGCCTGCCTGCGAGCTACGCGAATTTCTATATCGCTAACAATCTGGTGCTGGTGCCGACCTTCGGCGACAAGAATGACGCCCCGGCGCTGTGCGCGCTGGAGGCTCTGTTTCGTGATCGGGCAGTAGTCGGAATTCCGTGCCGCGATCTGGTTCTGGGCTTGGGAACGCTGCACTGCATGACGCAGCAGCAGCCGGCTTGAAGGCTAGAAAATAAAGCTGACGCCGCCGCGGACCATGCGTGGAACGTTCGTCAATACGGCGCGCCGCCCGTTGGACTGGAGCCCGACATAACCCTGCGCCAGCAGGTTGCGCAAGTCTGCGGTCACCTCCATCTTCATGCCGCCGATCGCGGGGAGCGGCTGGCGGGCATAGATGTTCCATCCGATCTGCTGATCGCTTCTCCCGGTGAGAGAAACGTGAAGGGGCATCAGTACGTCAGGATCCGTCCAGCCGTAGCTGGTGGCGAGATAAGTTCGCGTGACGGGAAGGGAGGCAGCGGCCTCGGCTGTCACCCATGGCCGCGGAGTATTCCGCACGGAGGCGCGCAGGGCATCCCCGCTGGCCGGCAGCGATTCGGGCGACGTCTGGATTTGCAAGGCGTCCGTATGTCCGGCCGCCAGCGAAACTTCAACGCGGTCGCTGAGGGCCTGGGTCACAGATGCGGAATATCCCATCCGCCGGTAGTCGCCGAGGTTAAAAATAATCCCGCGAGAAGCCAGGTCCGGAAGAAGATCTCCGGGATCGACGAAGCCCGATTCGCCGGAAAGCAGAAACGCCGCGTTGGAAACCTCCTCGCCGTACACAGCGGCGCGGTAGGTGCGGGAACCCTTCACAAGCTTGTATCCGGCCTCGACCACATTGTTCCGCTCCAGGGCGGCCCGATTCGCGCGCCGTGAGATCGGCGTCATGCGTCCCAGAGCGAGAAGATCGCCGCTCAAGTCCTGATAGGAATTCGCCGCGGGATTACCCTCGCGGCCATTCGCAAGCAATGGTACCGGTTCTGTTCCCGAACTGACGGCGAACTGAAGTTTGCTGTCGTCGCTCAGATCGTAAGTTGCCCGCGCGAACGGGTTCACGTAGTTCATTCGCCCGAAAAGCGAGACGGATTCGACGCTGGCGCCGTATTCCAGGTGGATTAAATCCGCGAGATCCAGCTTGTCGAACGTGGAGAGGGACGCGGTACGCAACGCGGGTGTATCCGCGCCGGCCGGCCCGGACCCCATCAGACTGGGCAGATAGATCTGGCGCACCGTCATGGCCATCTGCGGACCATCGCCGGCTTCGTCGACACGGCGGTAGGTTGCGCGGAAACCGGCCGACGGCAGGCCGCTGGCGGCGTACCCGACATTGCCGCTCACGTGCAGCCGCGAAGCTCCGTTCACCGATGTCGCCAGCGCGAACGCAGTTCCCAGATCCTGCGGAGCGCCGCTGAACGGGTCGCTGTCTCCGGCAGAGAGCTTGACCAGGCCGCTGGTATCCGAAAACAAAGATGCAAGCGCCGTACGCGAGGAACTGGTTTGCGGCGCGAGGCGCAGAACCGGCCGCGTGGCATGGGACGACCGCAGCACCCACTTCCACGAATCGCTCATCAACGCGCCTTCGGGTGTGTTCAAGGGAACCAGTTCGATGGTGCTCAACGCGCTCGCCAACTGGATCTTCAATAAGTTTTCCGACCCCGCCAGCACCGAAATATTGCGCCGCAGCGCTGGCACGAAGCTCGCGAGGTTCACGCGGATCGAATAGACGTCAGGTTTCAGGCCTTCGAAAACAAATTTACCGTCTTGGTTGCTCAGCACATGGCGGACCAGTTCGTCGTAGCGGTTGTAGAGCGACACTGCCGCCCCCATCTGGACCACTCCGCTGGAATTTCGAACTTCGCCAAGGATTTGGCCGGTGAGACTGGGAGGAGAGAACCGGTCCGCGGCGTGCGCCGCCCCGGCCAGGCCAACCATGCCTGCGATCAGGCCGAACTTGATAGCGAACTTCTGCAAGCTCATGCCTCGGAGCTTTCCGGACCGCGGAACAGGCCTGCGGTCAGTTTCTTCCGGCTCACCCTATAATACAGTAAACGTCGCTGTGGGCGTCAGCGACTCGTTCCGCTTCTTGTCGGTCACTTTCATCCTCAACGTGTAATCCCCCGGGGCGAAATTAGCGAGCGGCAGCCGCTTTTCCACGATCATCTGCGCCGCGCCCCCGGTTAGTCCCGTAAGGTCCTCGGTGAAGTCCAGAACCTTCTCGTTCGTGCCGTTCTTGACGATCTCGTACTGAACCTCTCCATCCGGTTTGTGGGTCTTCTCGTCCGTCTGGAAGTTGTAAAGCTGGAGATAGATTCCCATCTTTTCGTCCCTGCGGAACGTCGTATTTACGCGAGGCCGGACCTTGGTCGCGCCGACCACGAACTGACCGGTTCCAATGCTCTTGGTGTCCACGGTTTCAATCTGATCGGCCAGCACCAGCGAGCTCATGCCGAGCCGGTCGTCGTCGGTCCGAGGAACATCCAGGCGCTGCTCGTAGGTCGTCGTGTTTCCGCTGATTACATCCTTTGCGGCAACCGTCAAGTGGTACGTTCCGGGAGCGAGCGGGATCTGCTTCTGGTAAATCGCCGACCCCTTTGTGGCCTGCTGGAGCATTTCGGTCGGCACAGGCGGGATCGTCACAACCTCCTCGATGGGAGGAATGACGCGCCGGTGCGTCATCGTTTCGATCTTCGCGTAAATGTTGACAGCGCCTTCCGAATAGTTGTCCTTCTGCTTGTATTGAAGGTCCTTCCGCTCAAACTGGAGCGTCAGGTTGGTCAGCACGGACGAACCGGTGAGCGGGAAGTAGTCCGTGCGGACTTTCATCGGCAGAAGGTTGTATTTGATGCTGGACTGGACCACGGCTTCCAGATCCTTAAACTTGATTGCCGGCGCCTTCTGAAGATTGGTGAACTGCTGCAGGCGATCGAACTGGTTCATGCGAGCGGGCAGCGGCATGGTGCCGGTTCCCAACAGAGTTCCGTCCGTGCGCGTAAACCGGTCGGCCTTGTTCGCCAGACCCATCTGCTCGTACAGCGTCAGGCCCGCGCCCGGAACGCGCGCCAGAGCGTCCTTTTCCGACGGATCCATGGTCATGTGGTACTCGTTCGTCATCGAGGGATCGACAAACTCGATCTGTACGTCCGTGCCGCAGCACTCCAGGTATCGATATCGCCAGATCTCGTAGGGGAAGAAGGTCGTCTCTCCGCCGCCCTCTTCGATCGAACGCTCTCCGGGACCTCCGGAGGTATGGGAATCGTTCTCATCCGGCGGACCGTACATGATGTAAATGCGTCCGCGATCGGTTTTCCATCCAGGCACGCCGGAGGCGAAGCGGTCATTGGCCCAGGCGATCCGGCGGTAGTGCTCTTCCTTATATTCGTTCTCTTCGGTGTCCGGTGTCGGATCGCGGCGCAGCCAGAACTGCTCGATGAAAGCCTGCCGCTCGTCATCGGTCTGGAGGCGTTTGAATGCCGCGCGTTCCTCGTCGCTGATAATCCAGACGACTTCCTCGTCCAGCCACTTCTTATAAGGCGACTCCAGCTCTTTCTTCAGCCGTTCCTCTGCCTGCCGCTTTTGCTTGTCGGTCATCGGCTTGGCGACGGTCTCCCGCTTCTGATTCTTGTCTTGAGCAGCTTTTTTCTTATCGTCAGCCGCTCTTGAGATCACGACCAGGGCCAGAATCGCGCAAAACGCGAGCAACACTTTAGACCGCATAGGTTTATCCACCTGAATCCGATTTTACCCCGGTCCATAGACGCGGGCAACGGGGATCTGGTTTCGGCCGATGGTCCATACTGGAAAGACGTCCAGCGTGCTTGCTACTGCAATCTTTCTAGGTACTTACGTTGTGCTGGCCTTGGGGCGGATGCCGGGGCTTCGCATCGACCGAACGGGCGCGGCCATCATAGGCGCCAGCCTGATGGTCGCAACCAACGTGCTCACGCTCGAGGAGGCGTATCAGGCCGTTCACCTGGACACGATCGTTTTGCTGTTCGGCATGATGATCGTGGTGGCCAACCTGCGGCTGTCCGGGTTCTTCAGTCTGGTGGCCGAATGGACGCTGGAACACGCGCACCGCCCGATCACGCTGCTGGCCGCGACCGGAATTACCGCCGCGATCCTATCCGCATTCTTCGTGAACGACACGGTCTGCCTGGCCATGGCTCCTCTGGTGGTGGAAGTGATCGGCGCGCTTCGCCGCAATCTTGTTCCCTACCTGCTGGCGCTCGCCATGGGTTCGAACATCGGAAGCGTGGCGACGCTGACCGGGAATCCGCAGAATATGCTGATCGGCAGCTATTCGGGAATCGCCTACGGGACTTTTGCGCGTGCCCTGGCGCCGGTGGCGGTGATTGGCGTGATCGTCATGATTGCGGTTCTGGCGATTCTTTATCGCAAAGAGTTCGGCGGGTACCAGCAGGTTGACACGAAGCCTCGCGCGATCGAAGTGGATCGAGTCCTGCTCGCGAAATCGCTGACTGTGAGCTTCGGCATGGTGGTTTTCTTCTTCATCGGTTGGCCCATCGCGAAGGTGGCGATCATCGCAGGGGCGCTGCTGCTGATTACCAGGCGCGTACATCCCGAGCGCGTTTACTCCCAAGTGGACTGGTCGCTGCTGGTGCTGTTCGCCGGCTTGTTCATCGTGATTGCGGGTGTCGAGAAGAGCTCGCTCGAAGCGGATCTCAGCCGTTGGGCCTCGCGCGCGCATCTTGAAAATGCCGGCGTGCTGAGCGCCGCGGCCGCCGCGCTCTCGAATCTGGTGAGCAATGTTCCCGCGGTGCTGGTGTTCAAGCCGTTCATCCCGCATCTTCCCGATCCCGTGCTGGGCTGGCTGCGCCTCGCCATGGCCTCGACGCTGGCCGGAAATCTGACCATCCTGGGATCCATTGCGAACCTGATTGTGGTCGAACGGTCTCGGGGCGCTGTGGAGATCGGATTTTGGGAATACTCGCGCGCGGGGATTCCGGTAGCGCTGATCACCATCGCGATCGGCGCGTGGATGCTGCGTTGAGTCAGACAACACCCGGCGCCGCCCTAAAGAAAAACGGTGTTGCAGAGCCGGAACAACAGGAGTTCCTCACGTTGTTCATGCAGTACCAGAAAGACATCGTAGACGCTTCGGGTAGCGACGGGGAAGCCCGATAGGTCACATCTCGCCGAGCGCCGTTTTCAGCCGCTCGTACGTAACGTCCAGCGTCTCCGGCAGCACGCGCGTCTCCGCGACCGTCGTCATGAAGCTGCCATCGCCTGTCCACCGCGGCAGCACATGCATGTGGATGTGTCCGGCCACGCCCGCGCCCGCCGACTCGCCCAGGTTCATCCCGATATTCAGCCCATCGGGATTGTAGAGATCCCGCAGCGCCCGCTCTGCGCGCACCGTAAGCCGCATCATTTCATGCAGGGTCTCTTGCGGAGCCCCTGCGAGTGTCGCGACATGCTCGTAGGGCGCGATCATCAGGTGCCCGCTGGTGTACGGATACAAATTGAGGATGACGAAGTTCCGCTCGGCCCGCAGCACGACGTAATTCCCGCGATCATCAGACGAGGCCGCTTTCTCGCAAAAGATGCAGGCGTTCCCCGGACCAGCCGTGGAGACGTAGCGATAGCGCCAGGGTGTCCACAGACGGTCCATTGCAGTTTGGTCGAGTTACTGAACGCTGGGCGGTGCGCTGGATCCGTCCCCGTTGACCAGGTCCTTGAGCTCCTTGCTCGGCTTGAAATACGGAATGCGCTTGGCTGGCACGTCTACTCGCGCGCCCGTTTTGGGATTCCGGCCCACGCGCGGCTGCCGCTGGCGCGTCCGAAAGCTCCCGAATCCCCGGATTTCGATTTTGTCCCCGCCTCGCAAGGCCCGCACCACGCTGTCAAAAATGGCCTCGACGATCACCTCAGAATCTTTGCGCGTCATTTCGACCACGCGCGAGACCTCTTCGATCAATTCAGCCTTGGTCATTCTACCGGCCTTCCCCTTTTCCTCTAAGGTTCATAACTTCTTCGATGGTCATGGTTGCGGCCGCGGCCTGGCGCTGGTAATCCTCCAGGCGCGTCCGTTCTTCGTCTTCCGCCACGGCGCGCAAGCTTAGCCCGATTTTCTTTTCCGCTTCGTTCATCTTGATGATCTTGAAATCGTACTCATCCCCGATCGGCAACGGCGTCTCGCTCGCTTCTCCCCGGTCCGGCATGGCCGGAATCTCCGATTTATGACACAGCGCCTCCACTCCCGGCGCCAGTTCCACGAACACTCCAAACTGCGCTCCCCGGCACACCCGTCCGCGCACCAGATCCCCGACCTCGTGCGACCGGAAGAAGCTCTCCCAGGCATCGGGCTGGAGTTGCTTTACGCCCAGCGACAGCCGCCGGTTGGGCGCGTCGATATTCAGAATGACCGCCTGCATCACCTGGCCTTTTTTCACGACCTCCGAGGGATGCTTCACGTGCTTGGTCCACGAAAGATCGGAGACGTGCACCAGGCCGTCCACGCCTTCCTCGATCTCCAGAAACGCGCCGAAATCGGTCAATTTCCGGACCCGGCCTTCAACCACACTGCCGATGCTGTAACGGTCGCCCACCGTGGTCCAGGGATCCGGCTCTAATTGCTTTATTCCTAGAGACACGCGGCGGTCTTTCTGTTTCACCTCCAGGACCACCGCCTCCACCTGATCGCCCACCTTCACCAGCTTGGTGGGATGCTTCATGCGGCGGCTCCAGGTCATCTCCGAAATGTGGATCAGGCCTTCCACGCCCGGCTCGATCTCGACAAACGCGCCGTAATCGGTGGTGGTCATCACCCGGCCGATCACGCGGCTGCCGGGCGGATAGCGCTCCGACAGCGTCTCCCATGGATCGGGCCGAAGCTGGCGGATGCCGAGCGAAATTCGCTCGCGCTCGCGATCGAACTTCAGAACCTTGACCGTGATCTCCTGGCCCACTTGCACCACCGCGGAGGGATGGCCAACCCGGCCATGTGACATGTCGCTTACATGCAGCAGACCGTCGATGCCTCCCAAATCCACGAATGCGCCGTACTCGGTTAGATTCTTCACTACGCCCTGCACCACTGCGCCTTCAGACAAACGCTCCAACGCTCCGCTTCGGCGCGCCTTCAGATCTTCTTCGATCGCCAGTTTGCGCGAAACGACAACGTTTCCGCGGCGGCGATTCAGCTTGATCACCTTGACCGGGATATCCTGTCCCACCAGCGAGTCCATCTCGTGCGCCGGGCGAATGTCCACCTGCGATCCCGGCATGAACGCGGGGACTCCGACATCCACCATCAGCCCGCCCTTGGTTCGCTCCATCACGTGGCCGGAGATGAGCAACTGCTCGCGCATGGCGCGCTCGAGCGTGTCCCAGATTCGCAATCTGGCGGCTCGCGAATACGACAACAGTACGTAGCCTTCCGGCTGCGGCCCGTGCCGGTCGATCATCACGTCAATGTTGTCGCCGGGTTTTACGGAAATTGTGCCGTCAGGCTGGCGTAACTGCTCGATGGGAACAATTCCTTCGAGCTTGTATCCAAAATCAACGATCACTTCTGACGGGGTGATCTTTACAACGTGACCGCGGAGCAGTTCTCCTTCTGAGGGAGGCGCAAGATGACTGTAGTCCTCGATGAGGTGTTCGAGATCGTCTTCCGGAGGGAAGCCGACTTCCAGATCCCGTTCATCTGCTCCGTTTGCCATCGCCAAGTCTCGACAAATCGTTGATAGCTCAGTACTTCAGAACTATAGCCGACGCGGATGGCCTTGTCAACAGAGCCTTATGGAAACGCCCCTCCTTGGAATAGGGGCTTTCCCCAGCAGGTCAGTCCTCGATCTCGCGCATGAGCCGTTGTACCTGGCGCACATACGGCGGATAAGGATTATAAGTGAACAGTTTTTGTTGAAGATTTTTTCCCTTATAACGCGGGTTTTCGGCAAGCTGGGAGGAGATAAACTCGATGCCTGCCGATACGGACGGGAAGCCGGTCTGTGCCGAATCCCAGCCCCAGCGGTTGTTCATTTTTTCGAAAGCGCCGCAGGTGCTTTCCACCAGCGAAATCGCGGGCAGCAGGCGATAATCGATGGCGTGTGAATCGGCTGCTCGCAAATACTCATCGATGTGGAGCGGCCCTGGACAATCGTAGGCTTTGAAGAAAGCCTCCAGCCGCTCGCTGCGGGGATCCTGGGGGGGAAGCGTATTATCGCTTGCCATGACCCCGCACGCCAGTACGCCGAGCATCGCCGAGCGTGCCAGCCGGCCGTAACGCGGGGGAGTATTGGGTTGTCTGTACATTCGTCGAAATGGCGAGTTCAGAATCCAGGCGTCCTAGGGAGCGATGCAGACCCTCAGAATTGTGTTTCACACGAAATCCCGGAGAAATTCAAGTGCTGAAAAGATTAGGACTTACAGTACCGAGGGATTATGTTTCGGCATCCGGTTCCAGGCTCGGTTCAGGGGACCCCTTTAGTTCCATTATGACGAGCCGGTCGCCGTTCGGCAAATCAAGGGCAATCCCGAATTCGTACTGGGCCGATTCGAGTTCGCGGACGCTGGGGTTAGGAATTTCGCGAGGGTCCGCGAAAGAAAATTGAGCGCCGGCGATAGGGATCGTAATTTTCCAGGAGTCTCCGCGCAGCTCAACACTTTCAGGCCGGAATCCGGCGACGATTCCGATCGCGTCAAAAAAAACACCCGAGGTCCACAGGCGCACTTTCAGCGGACGGGAATCCTCCATCCAACGGTCGAACAGGAGCCGGGCGTCTTCAGGGGTTGCGATCATTGATTGGGCCGCGCCATGCGTTGTCAGGACCCGGGCGAGGGATGCTCGTTCGCAGCCTCTGCTTCGCCGAACGTGACCTTGTCAAAAACGTCCCGCACCTGGATCGTGCAGCCGACGCTGTCGAAGCGGCAAACCGCGTCCATTCCGGCGGACTCCGATAGCAGCCATTCTCCGCTCGGCTGGCGGCGGAAAATCTCGACGCGCGGCTCGGATTGCGAGACCAGGGCATATTCCTGCAACGATTCGAGCGTCCGGTATTGGGCAAATTTAAAGCCGCGGTCGTAAGCCTCGGTCGAAGGGGATATAACTTCGATCAGCAATACCGGATTCAGAACCGTGTCCCGCCGGTCATCCAGGTATTTTGGTGTGCCGCAGACCACGACGATGTCCGGGTACGTGTAAAGCCCTTCACGGGAGACTCGAACGCGCACATCGCTCGCGGTCACGATGTAGGGACGCGACTTGAGAGCGTTCCGAAGTTCGCCGCTGAGGTTGGCTATGACGATCGCATGCGGATGCGTCCCTCCGGGCATCAGGTACATCCGGCCGTTATAGTATTCGTGCCGGAACTCCGAGGCGCGGTCGAGCTCCAGATACTGCTCGGGCGTCAGGCGCGGTTGCGGCTGCGCAGACATGCTTTTATCTTAGCTGCCGGGGCTCCCGGCCGGCGGAATCACTTCATCCACAGTCCGGTCCAGCGCTTCCCAGTCGTTGAATTCGTGGTCACGCGATATATCCGTGGTCGCTCCTTGTGACTGCGCGACTCGCTTCATTACGAAGCGCACCAGGAAGTTGTATTTCGAGTACATCAGCGCTCCCGCCGCGGCCCGGACTTTGGAAGGGTGCCAGCCGGTTTCCTTCAAAAAAGCGTCGATCATTCTTTGTACGTCCTCAGCGGCCGCAGCCCGCTGTTCCGGAGTTCTGTGAGTATCTTCCGCGCCGGCCTCCGAGAGGCTAACCGAAAGAAAGACCGCCGGCATTCGCTCGAGCGCCTCCTTGTAATTTCGAACGAACGCGACCAGTTCCTTTTCATGCTTGCCGACGTGAACTGATCCGGTGACGATCGCGGCCGCATAGGGCTCGAGCGAGAAGTTGTGCGGAAGATGTCCGGCGTCGATCGCGTCGGCATCTGTATCCCGAGCGCGAGCCGTGGCCGCCAGGTGTTCGGCGATGCGGCGCGTCTGCCCTTCGCGCGTGGCGTATACGATCAAGAGACGTTCTGCCATATTGCCGTCCCTCCACCAGCAGCCTACAGGAACACTGCCTCGACCATCATCCCGTCTTTCAGCGGCTTTTCCGAAGGCAGCGCGACGGCATCGCCTTCTTTTAGCTCGTTGACCTGCGTTCGGGTCGTGTTGCCGATCCCGAGTGTCACCGGGCGCCAGCGGAGCCGGTCTCCTTCCAAAAAGTAAACTCCCGTCTGGCCCTGCTGGCGAAATACGGATTGTTTCGGGATGGTAATCGCGTTCTCGACCGTTTCCGAGAGAATCACCACGTTTACGTTGGTTCCGGGCAGCAGATCCATGTCCGGATTCTCGATCGTGCACAGCACCTCTCCCACCTGGCGCGCTCCCATGGTCACGATTTCGCTGGGAGTGCGATCCACGGATCCTTTCCACTGCCGTCCGGGCAGAGCATCCCAGGTGATCGTCACCGGCATTCCCATGTTCACGCGGCCCAGATCAGGCTCATCGACGTAGACCTTAACATGGACGCGGTCCAGACGCCCGACTGCCGCCACCAGATCGCCCATATTCAGGTAGGCGCCAGGCTTGAGGTCGAACTGGTAAACGGTTCCGGCGATCGGCGCCCGCACGACGCTCATCCGGATGCGGGCCTCGGCCAGTTGAATCGCGGTCTTCGCCTCGTCAAGCCGGGCTTCGGCGGCGCTGCGGTCTGTCGGAGCTACCAAGGCGACGCGCTGTTTCTGTAGCGCGTCGATCTGCGCCTGCGCGCGGTCCACGGCTTCCTTCGCAAGGCGGACTTCCTCCTGCGTGGCGGCCTGCTTCTCCAGGAGCCGAACCTTGGAGGCGTGGGCATCCTGCGCGATTTTCAGTTCCAGGCGGGCCTTGTCGAGCGCGGTGTCGAGCCCTGCCCGGTCCACCGATCTTCCGCCTTGCGCCAGGGTCTGCAGTTCGGCCTTGCCTGCCGCTTCGCGGGCCTGCGCGGTTTTCAATTCGGCCTGCGCATCCGCGTCATCGAGCTCCACCAGAACTTGACCGGCGGTAACGCGTTCGCCTTGCCGGATTAGAATCCGCTTGACTGCGCCGGACCGTTCCGCGCGCGCCTGGCCCGATTCCACCGGTTCGACCTTGCCGTTGGTCGAGACCAGGCTGGAGATGCTCTCGCGCTGGGCCCGTGCGAACGTGATCTGCGGCGGTTGCGCGCGTTGTAGCTCCAGCCTCCAGAACGCTGTGCCGGCGATCGCCAACACAATCAGCGTGATCCAGAAACGCTTTCTCACTCGCGGACCACCCCGGGTCTCTTGCAAGGATCAGATTTCATGAGGCGTTACACTACATATTCTCATGCTCGCGTTGGTTCTTTCCGGCGGAGGCTTGTTCGGCGCGTGGCAGGCGGGCGCCTGGAGCGTCCTCGCCGGGCGGGTTCGTCCGGATCTGGTGGTTGGCGCTTCGGTCGGATCGCTGAACGGGTACCTGATCGCCAGCGGAGCGCCGCCGGAAAAACTTCGCGAGATGTGGCTCGACCCTGCGCTGGGACGCTTCGACGATCTTGCATCCAACATTCGCCGGATGATGGCGTACTATAGCCCGCACATGCCGTTTGCGGTCACGGCCACGGAACTGCCCCGAATGAGACCCCGCATTTTTCGCGGTTCCGAAATCACGTGGCAGCATCTGGCCGCCTCCTGCGCGCTGCCGTTTGCCTTGCCGCAGGTACGGATCGGAAGCCACTGGTATTCCGATGGCGGGCTTCTGGGCGCGCTGCCCTTGTGGGCCGCCGCCGAACTGGGTGCGGCGCGCATGATCGGCCTGCAAGCCTTGCCGCAATCGCCCTCCTGGTGGTTGCACCAGTTCGTGCGCGCGTTTCGCGGCGTCGCCGGCCACAATCCTTCCGTGCCGCCTGGTATCGAAGTGTTCGAGATTCGCCCCGGGCAGCGGCTCGGTTCCGTTCGCGACACCATCCAATGGAAGCGCGACAATATCGAACGCTGGCTTGACCAGGGAGCCGAAGATGCCGCTCGCGCCGTAACGGAAAAAACATTTTCGTTCTGAATTGGTTTGATGCATAATATAGCCGGGACGACTATGCCGACGTACCGCATCCATCGATTGAGAGATCACCTGCGCCAGCAGGTGCGCTTCGCACCACACGTAAGCGGGACCGCAATGGTAAAACCCCGCGACTACCATGTGGCCGGCCCGGACGGCCCGGACCAGGGCGAGATCGTGGAGGCTCCCACGCCCTACGCAGCTTTTTTCGCTCTGCGGGACGGCGAGGCGCCCCTGGAAATCGGGGATCTGCTCGAAGCGCCAGACGGGACCCTCCGTATTTTCAAGTTCGTCGGATTCGAGGAAGCCCAATGGGTGCTGCCTGAACCGAAACCGGTACTCCCGAGTCCTCCCCTGCCGGACGGCCAGCCTCCCGCGGTACACTGAAAGGGAGCAATGCAAGAGTTTTGCGGAGAAGGAACCGCGATCAATTCCTTCTCGCTGGTGGCTTACGTTCCGGAGCCTTTGGCTGGGTTCATCGAACAGGTCCGGCAAGAAATCCAGCCGGGCTGTACGGCGCGCAGTCATCTAACCTTCCTGCCACCCAGGCCCCTGGGGATACCGCTCGAGCAGGTCCGCATCCAGCTACGGGCCGGTCTGCGCGACCAGCAAGCCTTCCGCGTGGAGCTTTGTGACGTTTGCGTTTTCCCGGTTTCCCAAGTAGTGCATCTCTCGTTAGGCGCTGGCTGGAGCGAATCCGTTCAGATTCACGAACGGCTGCACCAGGGAGATCTTTGCTGCAAGGAATGCTTTGAATATCATCCTCATGTCACTCTTGCGCAGGATCTTAGTTCGGAAGTTGTGACCCGCGTCGCCGACCTGGCGCAACGCCGCTGGAAGGAATACGCGGGCCGGCGGGATTTCTTAGTGGATCACCTCACGCTGGTGCAGAACACCACTGAAAATCGCTGGACGAATCTGGGCGAATTCGAGCTGCAAGTTCCCGTTCGAATCTAGTCGAACATTTCCAGCTGTTTCTCTTTGTCGGCCGCAGTGACGGGCTTCTTGGCTTTACGCCGCAGCGGGCTGCCGATCACCCCCAGCACCTCGACTGCTTCCAGCGCTTCCCGGGGGACAAACACACGCTGGTTTTGAAACTTCGGATCGGGAGGAACCACGCTATAGCCTGCTGGTTCGGTCTGGAGCAGGTTGTTGGGAATCAGCCCTTCGAGCGTATCGCCGTCGCGGAACCGAAGCTTGATCCATAGGCCCGGCGATTTCGGGCGTGCCGCGAAGGAGCGATTTCGCTTCCAGGTTTCAGGATGCTCAAAATCACGAACGAAACAAACAGCTTTTGTCTCCGCGTAGGGGACTCTTAGGAGGGTTCCGTCGGGCGTCAAGAGCTCCACGGCATCGGACTGCACCCCGCCGGGCGTTTGCACAAATCCCTGCAATGGAGCGCGGTCGAACCGGGCGATCCAAACCTTCTTGTTTGCGGCTGCAGCCCTTCCAAACAATTTTGCAAATATTGTATCATTAGCAGGATGCAGGCGCTGGCGCCCGTGGCGAAGCCACTTTCCGGCTTAGCGAAGCCACTTTCGGCCCTGGCGGAGTCTTTTCTTAATTTTTGCCGTGTGGAAAAGGGCTTGGCGGATCACACGCTGTCTTCATACCGGCTTGATCTGGAACGGTTTAATTCCAGGTTTCCGGGGACCGAGCAAAACGCAACGCCCGAGGACCTCGCGGCGTATGTGGAGTCTCTATACCAGTCCAGGTTGGCCCCACGATCCATCGCAAGACATATCGCAACCATCAGAAATTACTACCGCTTCCTGGCTCGAGAAGGTGAAATCGCGAAAGATCCCGCCGAGTTCCTGGCATCGCCGAAGCAATGGTCCAGCCTGCCGAAATATCTCAACCGGGAGGAAGTGGAGCGGCTCATCGCGGCGTCGTCGGCCGACCCTTCGCCCGATAGCCCCCGGGCACTTCGGGACCGGGCGATGCTCGAACTGCTTTACGCCACCGGTCTCCGGGTCTCGGAACTTTGCGGGCTGGAACTTAGCGCGGTGGAACGGCGCATGGGCGTGCTGAAGGTGACCGGGAAAGGGAACAAGCAGCGCGTGGTCCCGTTCGGAGAACCTGCGGGAGCTGCGCTCGACCGTTATCTGGGTGAGGGTCGTCCACGGTTGCTGAAAGGCCGCGCCAGCCGGTTTCTGTTCGTCACCGCGCGAGGTTCGGCGATGACCCGGCAGACGTTCTGGGTCCTATTGCGGAAATACGGACGCAAGGCAGGGATTTTCCGGCGTCTGACGCCGCATGTGGTCCGGCACAGTTTCGCCACGCATCTGGTGGAGGGGGGCGCAGACTTGCGCAGCGTTCAGGTCATGCTGGGACACGCCGACATTTCCACCACGCAGGTCTATACGCACGTGGCGCGGCGCAGGCTCCGGGAAGTGATCGATCGGCACCACCCGCGCGCATGAAGACCCCGGCGCGGCGGGACGAGAAGGCGAGGACAGAATGAGCGATTACATGTTCATGCTGGAAAGCCACCTGACGGGGGAACAATTCCGGGTGGTGGGCCAGATGCAAGCAGCCGCGTCCGCCATAGGCCTAAGCTTGTACCTCAGCGGTGGCGCGATGCGCGACGTGCTGGGCGGTTTCCCGGTGCGCGATCTGGATTTTACAGTCGAGGGCAGTCCCTCCAAGATGATCAAGCTGCTGACGCAGAAAAATGGCGGCGCGCTGATTTCCACGGATGAAGCGAAAAAATCCTCGCAACTGCGTTTCGAGGGCGGGGTCACTGTCGAGCTGGCCATGGCCCGGTCGGAGCGCTATCCAAAGTCCGGCGGGCGTCCGGTGATCGAGCCGGCCACGATTCACGACGATCTCCGCTGCCGCGATTTCACGGTCAATGCCATCGCTTTGTCGCTCAACAAAGCCTCCTTGGGATTGCTGGTGGATCCCACCAACGGGGTAGGCGATATCGAGCGCAAGGAATTGCGCGCGGTTCACAATTATTCCTTCTACGACGATCCGTCCCGGATGCTCCGGCTGATCCGGTTCAAAGTCCGCTTGGGGTACGCTATCGATGAGCGCACCCGGCTGCAATACGAAAACGCGCGCGAGGCGGAAATGCTGGCGCGCATTTCTCCAGAAGCGCTCGGCCGGGAATTGCGGAACATCGCGGCCGAGCCCGATTCGCACGATCTTCTGGCGGCATTGGAGCAGGAGAAGCTCATCGAGCTGTTTTCACCCGCGCTCACTGGACCCAAGCTGAATCTGCCGGTGTTCTCTAAGCTGCAAAAGGCGCGGCACATGGTGCCCTTCGGGATCGAATTCCGCAGCAATAACCTGGCGCTGTTCCTGTATGTTCTGTTTGAGAAGCTGAATCCTAAAGAGCGCAGCGCCCTGGCGAGCGCCACGGAACTGACCAAGCCGGAAATGGCCGCTCCGGAGAAGCTGGCGGCGGCTGCCAAGAAGCTCGAACGCGATCTGAAGAGCCCCAAGCTGCAGAAAGCATCGCAACTCTATACGCTGCTGTCGAAAACTCCGGGCGAACAGATTCTGTACCTGGCTGTGTACTCCGGCCAGCGCATTGTGCACGATCGTATTCGCAACTATTTCCAGAAGTACCTGCCTGCCGCGCTGGAAATCACCAACGAAGTCGTAGCGGCTGCCGGGGTGGCGCCCGGCACGCCGAAGTTCCAGCGCGCCAAGGAAGAGATGATCCTCACACGCCTGGATGCGCGGCCGAAGAAAGTGGCTCCGCCGCCCGAGCCGCTTCCTCCTCCGCCGATGTCGGGCTTCGTTCGCGGATCGGGGATGCGGCAGGCGCGTTCTTAACCGGAAACTCCGACTTTCGTTCACGAATACGCAGAGGAGTGCTTATGGAGCCGCGAATCGACTATTCCCAAAAGGCTCGAGGAGTATATGAGGCCATGCTGGGCCTGGAAAAATATCTGCACCAGTCCTCGGACATCGAAGAGCCATTGTTGGATCTGAGGGAGGAGTCTCCGTATTACACCGATCGAGAAAGAGCAGCACTCGCCTGGACCGAAGCCGTAACGATGATCCGGGAGACCCACGTGCCGGATCCGGTGTATCAGGATGCCCGGCGCGAGTTTTCCGAAAAGGAACTTGCGGACCTCACTGTGGCGGTCGCCGCTATCAACGCGTGGAACCGGCTTGCGATCTCCGCCAGAACTGTTCCTGGAACCTACCAGTCCCGCAAGGGTTCGAAAACGAAAAGCGCCTAGGCGTGTCCTAAGGTGCCATCAGGACACATGCGTAGACAAGATGACGCCGCATAGCGAGACGTAATGTCTCCCGGCTACGTTTTCCGGCTGCGCGACAGGGTGGCGAGATCGCGCCCAAACCCTGTGAATCCTGCATCTTACTGCCCGGGCACGAATATTCCGCCAGCCCTTTCCGAGTGGCCCGTGATTTGCCACGGCTCAACCTGAGTGCCGAATTTCTATTTGAGCAGTGATCCGGGCCGGTTCGCCGGCTTGCTCCTTCTGGCCTGTTTGGCCGGGATGCTGCAAATCCGTCTGCGAACGCTTGCCGCTTGCATCTCACTTCGCTTCTTTGTAGTGCTGATTGGTGTAGCGCTACTGGGCTGGCCGGAGGCGATTCTAATTGGCGTCATCAGCGCGCTGGCGGAAGATGTGTTTTGGACCAAGCCTCGTCCGCGAAGCCGGGCCATCGGGAGACATTGTGCGAGCGCGACGCTGGCCGCTGGGGCTGGGTGCGCGATCTATCGCGTGCCAACCAATGTGGATACCCCGCTCCTGATGGTTCTGGCCGCGATTGTGTATTTCCTGGTCCACAACGCTGTCCAGTTCTCAATGGCGCGGGAGGAACATCCTTGGAAACAATCCTTCTGGACCTTCCCGCATTATGTGGCTGGGGGCAGCGCGGCAGGCCTGTTGACGGTCGCTGATCGCCATAACGGCTGGGAGATCACCCTGCTGGTTGTTCCCATGCTGTATTGGATGGTGCACGCTTATAAGTTGTACTTGGAGCGAATCGAGCAAGAGCGGCGCGGGATGGAGGATTTCAGCGCACTGCATTTTCGGACCATCGAGTCGCTGGCAGTCGCCATTGAAGGCCGGGATCCGGAACATCGTAAACACCAGCGGAGCGTCTGGAGCGACGCCCTGGAGATCGGGCGTCAGATGGGACTGGGGGAATCCGAGCTGTTGGCGCTCCGCACCGCAGCTGTGTTGCGGAACGTGGGCAAATTGGCGGTCCCGGAGCACATACTCTCAAAGCCGGGGCGACTCACCAAGGCCGAATTCGACAAGATGAAGATACATCCGGAGGCCGGCGCACAGATCGCCGAGCAGGCCGGGTTTCCATATCCGGTTGCGCCGATCGTGCGCTCCTACCACGAAAAATGGGATGGCACCGGTTATCCGGCGGGCCTGCGTGGAGAGGAAATTCCGCTGGGCGCGCGCGTTCTGGCCGCAGTAGACTGTCTGGACGCGCTGCTCTCCACGCGCAGCTACCGGCGTGCCTACACGCTTCAGGAAGGCATCGAGCACCTGAAATCCGAGTCCGGGCGAAGCTTCGATCCGAAGGTGATCGAGATCCTGGAGCGGCATTACCGCGAGCCGGAAACTGCTTCGGATAATCGCACGGCCAGGAATTCGGGTCCGCTTATGCTGCTTCCGGGGCTCGGCCGCGACGGGAAGAAAGCAGCGGAGAATGCGCATGGGCAATTCGTTTCGCCGATCGTTGCGGCGCGCCAGGAAGCCCAGCAATTGTTGGCGCTGGCACAGGACATGGGAAACTCGCTCAGCCTGGACGAGACTTTCTCGGTTCTCTCCCAGCATCTGAAACAGTTGTGTCCTCACGATGCGCTCGCTGTGTATATCCGCTGCGACGATCAGTTGCAAGCCGAATATGCCAGCGGCGTCGATTGCACTCAGGTCGGTTCGGCCGTAGTGGCGTGGGGCGAAGGAATCTGCGGGCGCGCCGCCGCCACGGCGACGCCGATCCTGAATGCGGATCCCGCCGATCACCTGTCCCGATCGGGCGCCGGCGGAGCGACATCGCTGCATTCGGCTCTGGCCATTCCGCTTGAAGGCTTTGGCGGCGTGGCGGGCGTGCTGTGCCTTTATGCCCGCGAAAGGAACGCGTTCACGGAAGACCATTTGCGTGTCCTATCCGCGGTCGCCACCAAAGTGGCCATCGCCGTCGAGAACGCTCTCAAGTACCGGCAGGTGGAGCGCTCGGCTGTGACCGACATGCTGACGGATCTGCCCAACGCGCGCTCGCTGTTTCTACATCTGGATTCCGAACTCTCGCGCGCGAAGCGCACCGGGGAAACGATTTCCGTGCTGGTTTGCGACCTGGACGGATTCAAGCAGATCAATGACCGGTTCGGCCACCTGGAAGGGAATCGCGTGCTGCGAGCCGTCGCGCGCGCCTTAAGAGCGAATTGCCGCGAGTACGATACGGTAGCGCGATTGGGCGGCGATGAGTTCGTCGCGGTCCTTCCGGGGCAGCAACCGGAGTCGGTGGCAACCAAAGTCGAGCAATTGAGCCGAGCGGTGGCGCAAGCCGGCTACGACACCGTGGGCGCCGGTTATCTCGGAATCAGCGTGGGGGTCGCGTATTATCCGGCCGACGGCGAGGACGCCGAAGCCCTGCTGGCCGCGGCCGATCAGCGCATGTATCGCGAAAAGCAGGGTGGCGGCACGCGATCGCGCAGCGCGGGGGCCTCGGGCGTGCTGGTGTAGCGCCAACGTACGGAAAGGGGCGACTGTTACTTCTGCCGGCTGGCAGACGCGGCGGAACGCTCCTGAGCTCGCGCCCCGGCCAGGACGCCCGCAAGTCCGTAATTACCCTCGTGACAGGCGTACTCATACAGCGGATCTGTAGACCGCCGCAGAGGGATCATCAGGCTCCACGGTTTTGTCCAGGTCCCCGGATCGTCGATGGTGATTTCGTATTTCAGAGTCTCGGCGTCGGCGCGGGAGAAGCGCTCGACCACTCGCAACTGGTCGCTCGAGATGCTCATGAAGCTTCGTGGTTTGTAATTGCTGGTCTCCACCACCAGCGTGTCGCCTTCCCAGTGGCCGCGCGAATCCCCGGTCCACTGGCGGATCTCGGATGGAAGATGCGGCCGCGCATCGAGCGGAATTACGCGGGCGTCGTGAATCATCTCGGTGACCACGACCACGGATGCCGGCGTCTGGATAATCTGGTAGCCGCTCTGATAACCAGCCGTTAGCGACGGTGTTCCGTAGGTGATGCAGCGTTCCTGCAAGGGCCGGTCTTCCGGCTTGTCGGCCGGGCGATTGATTCCGAATCCATTGGCGGCGCGTCTCCCCTGTCCCTCCGGGGTCATCGCCGGCATCCGCCCGTCGGCCGGATCGGTGATCAGCGACGTGCGGTTCTCGAATTCGCGTTCGACGGTCCAGACAGAGCTGTAATCCCCGGTTTCGCCGTCGACGCTCTTGAAGCCCGATTTGGTTCCGGTGACGTTCGCGAGGGCCGTCAGAAATACCGAATCTCCGAAGGCCGCGTCACCCTGGCCACTGAAAAGCTCCCGCGCCTTCTGACGCAGAGCCGCAGTTTCCTTCTCGGTGAGGAACGGGCGATTGGCAAGCTCCTTGGGCCGCTCCAGCGGAGTCGCGATGTTGTTGGCCCAGGACCCCGAAATGTCCACATGCCCGTCGGCGGCGAGCGGCGGCGTCCAGGCTTTTTTGGAAGACTTATCCTGTCCCTGCGCGAAGGCGATCAGGGCGCTGATCCCGATTACGGCACAGATACATGGGCGGTTCATGGGTCCAAGTATACGCCCGGCGAGCCGCGGAAGCGAGCGGGATTGTTACTCTGGCTGGAGATGAAAAGTTATCGGAAAGAGCTGTGGTTCGAGGTCCCTACACGCCGCGCCTTTATCAACATCACGCCGCAAGTCCGCACGTGTCTGAAAGAGAGCGGAGTCCGTGAAGGCCTGGCGCTGGTGAACGCGATGCACATCACGTCGAGCGTGTTCATCAACGATGATGAACGCGGCCTGCATCAGGATTATGAGAAATGGCTGGAAGGACTCGCTCCCCACGAGCCGGTCTCGCAATACCAGCACAACCGCACGGGAGAAGACAATGCGGACGCTCACATGAAGCGCCAGATCATGGGGCGCGAGGTGGTGGTGGCGATCACCGCGGGCGACCTGGATTTCGGCCCGTGGGAACAGATTTTCTACGGCGAGTTCGACGGCCGGCGGCGCAAGCGCGTGCTCGTGAAGATCATCGGCGAATGAGCCGGATCAATCGTTGACGTCGGAGTGTTCCACGAAGCAGCTCCGGAAAGCGCGGTCCAGCAGCCCTTCCGTCAAAACCATGGGCAGCCGCTTGAAGTGGATCACGTCGATCGCGTGCGAGATCACGTCGCGCGGATGACAGCGGCGCAGGCGTTTGCTGCCGTCCACGTAATGCTTCCGAACGAAATGCTCGGCCAGTCCGGGAGCACAGTCCAAACCGCGCGATTCCGCATAGCGCTGGAAAATCTCGATGAATTCGGCGGCGTCCGGGCTGCGGAGAAACATTTTGTACTGAATGCGCCGCAGAAACGCTTCATCGCCCAACTGATCCGGCCGGAGATTGGTGGAAAACACCAGGAAGGCTTCGAACGGCACGGTCATCTTTCCGCCGGTCTGAAAGCTGAGATAGTCGACGCGGCGCTCCATGGGAACGATCCAGCGGTTGAGAACCTCGGCCGGGGTCGCCCTTTGGCGTCCGAAGTCGTCGATCAGATAGATTCCGTTGTTGGCTTTTAGCTGAAACGGAGCATCGTAGACCTTGGACACTTTGTTGAAGCTGAGATCCAGCATATCCAGGGTCAGCTCGCCGCCCGTGATGATGAACGGACGGCGGCATTTGAACCACCGCCCATCGAATTCGCTGGGATTCGCGACGGTCAAGATGCTGGGCTCTTCGGCCTCGATCTTCTTGTGATAAATCGGATCGTAGAGCTGCACGATGTTGCCCTGGCATTCGATTGCGTAGGGCATGTAAATCGGATCTGTTTCGATGTGAAGAAAAGCTTCCGCCAGGGCCGTTTTCCCGTTGCCGGGCTGCCCGTAAATCAGGAACGATTTGTTCGAATTTACTGCCGGCCCAAGCTGCTCCAGAATGTCTTCGGCTACCACCAGATGCTCGAAAGCCTTGTCGAGCGAGTCCTCGCTCAGCCAGTTTTCCGGAAGCCGCTGCTGGCGCACCGCCTCCGAGTATTGATTGAGCGGCACGGGAACGGGCCCGGCGTACTGGTTGTTCTCCAGCACTTCGCGAGTCAGGTTGCGCCCCGATTCCGTCAACGCGAAAATCCCGGAGGCGTTGCCCATGCCCATGGATTTTTTCACGCCCACGTGATGCTGCCGCTTCAAATCCTCCAGCAGCGGATCGATCAAGCTGAATGGCAGCCCGAGCTGAACCGCCAATTCGCGCCCCAGCATCTCGCCGCGGAAGTAGAGGTGCTTCAGGATGAGTTGCTCGATGGCCGAGGAGGAAATCCCGAGGTCTTCGATAGAAACCGGGACGGCCGGGGTAAACCCTTGTGTTTCAATAGCATCGAGAACCGGAATCATCGGATGCACTTCCTCTGCCGGTTTTATCGGCGGTAAAATTGTGTCCCTGTAGGCCCTGACACGGAAGAACTTAGGAGGCTGCGATGAAAATACGGACGCTCGCGATCGGAGTTGTACTAGCCAGCCAGGCGCTGTTCGCCAAGGTTATCGCAAAGGATGAGAAGATCGCCGGCACAATGTTGCGCTACAAGGTGGCTCTCCCGGCCGACTACGATCCGGTGAAAGAATATCCTGCCGTGATCGCTTTTCCAGGGGGAGGGCAGACCATGCCGATGGTGGACGGCATTCTGGCCCGAAATTATGCGGCCGAAGCATCGAAGCGCGGTTATATCGTGGCGGCGCTATCGGCGCCCGCCGAAGGGCTGTTCTTCGAGGGTGGATCGAAGGTGTTCCCGGCGTTCCTGGACAAGATGCTCGCGGATTACAAAATCCGCGGCCGCAAATTCCACATCGCCGGAATCTCGAACGGCGGACTGAGCGCGTTCCACATCGCGGCGTCGTATCCGAAGTATTTTTTGTCCGTCACCGGCTTTCCGGGTTACCTGATCGATCCGACGCCGCAGCGTGTGGACGCGCTGAAGGGTATGTGCCTTTACATGTACGCGGGCGAGCGCGACACTGGCTGGGCCGATGACGAGCAGTTGCAAGCGGCGTCATTCCGGGCCAAGGGCATGAAAGTGAAATTCTCGATCGAAAAAGGCCAGGGACACGTGATGCAGACGCTTGAAGGCGCGGGCGCCGCGCGGCTGTTCGATAACTTCGATGAGGCGGCCCGCGGCTGCGGAAACTAGGCGCTTACTCCACCGCGTAGACCCAGATTGTCCCGCCTTCGGGAACCTCGGGATACTCGCCAGGGAACGCCCCGTTAAGGGTCGCCTGCATCCCTCGCGAGTCGCCGCCCCAGCCGGAGAGCACGGCGATGTACTGCTTCCCGTCGACGGTGAACGTGGTCGGCGGAGCAAGGATTCCGGAAGCGGTCGGCGACTCCCACAGCAGGTTTCCGCTCGTGGCATCGAAGGCGTGAATCTTCCGATCGTTGGTGCCGCCCGTGAACACCAGCCCGCCGCCGGTGGCGAGCATCGCGCCCCAGTTGGGCGATTTCGCGTAGTTGTGGGTCCAGACTTTCTGGCCGGTGTCCACATTCCAGGCCTGCACTTCGCCGAAGTGATCCGCGCCTGGATTAATCGGCGAAGGAGCGTTCCGGACCTGCGTGGTGCCGGTATAATTGCGGCCCGGCGTGTAGGTGACTTCCTCCGCGCCCATGGAAGTGCCGCACAGGTTGTTATTCGCGGGAATGTAGATCATCCGCGTTTTAGGACTGAAGGCGATGGGAGGCCAGTTCTTCCCGCCGTGCAGGTTCGGGCAGAAATCGGCTTGCTTGCCGGTGCCGGGTTTGTGAGCGGGATCGATTTCGGGCCGGCCAGTTTCGGGATCGAGTTTCAGGAAAACATTCTGGTGCACGAACGGCTTGCCTTCGACGAATTTCAGGCGTCCATCGCGTCCGACCACGCTGCGGTCGATGAACCAAAGATACCCGTCGCGGGCGACGTCGATCAGTCCCTTGACCGTGCGGCCGTTACGCTGGAAATCGACAATGATGGGCGGCGAGACTTCGTCCCAATCCCAGGAGTCGTTGGGGTGATATTGATAGTGGCCTTTGATGGCTCCCGTCGCCACGTCCAGCGCGATCGTCGAGGAGGTGTAGAGATTATCCCCGGGGCGTTTGTCGCCCATCCACGGGCCGCCGTTGCCGACGCCCCAATAGGCGATGTTCGTATCGGGATCGTAGTTGCCGGTGACCCATACCGAGCCGCCGCCGTTCTTCCACTGATCGCCCTTGGGCCACGTTTCGCTGCCGGGTTCGCCCGGAGCAGGAATTGTGTAAGTGCGCCACTGCTCCTTGCCGGTTTCCGGATCGAACGCAGCGACGAATCCGCGGATTCCAAACTCGCCGCCCGAAGCGCCGACCATAATCTTTCCGCCTGCAATCAGCGGAGCGAGCGAGATGTAGTAACCGCTCTTGTTATCGGCGACGTCTGTGGTCCAAACCTCGCGGCCTGTTTTTGCGTCAAGAGCCACGAGAACCGCCTCGCCTGCGGCGAAATAGACGCGATCGCCGAGCAGAGCGACGCCGCGGCTGGTGTCGTGCGGAACGCTCGCGCCGGTGGGGCGCGGACGGCGATAACGCCAGAGCACGTTGCCGGTCTTGGCGTTGATCGCGATCACCTGATTATTCGGCGTGGAGACGAACATCACGCCGTTGTTCACAATCGGGGCCGCTTCATGCACGCGAGGCTCGCCGGTGGCGAAGATCCACACCGGTTTGAGGCGCGAGACGTTCTCCGGAGTGATCTGATCGAGCGGGCTGTAGCCCCAGCCGTTGTAAGTCCGGCGGATCATGAGCCAGCTATCCGGCTCCGGATTCAGCAGTCGCTGTGGTGTCACCGGCCGATAATTCTGGAGGATCTCCGGCATCGGGGGGGGCGGCGGTCCGCCGCCTCGGCCTTGCGCAAACAGAGCCAGGGAAATCGAGCCGAGAGCGACGGCTCCGGCAACAGGCAACAAAGTCCTCATGGTTCGTTATCATACATCGGATCACGGCCTGGGCTGGCCGGCCGGGGGTCTTTTTGTCGGCCCGATCCGTATACGGCTTAGTGCTATGCTCGCCGCAACCATGAGCCTGGAGGCGTTCGGTACGGACCGGGAGATCGCCCTTCTGAAAAAGCGCGATCCGGATGCCGTCTCCGCGCTGGTCGGGCGTTATCAGCACCGGCTCTACCGGTTTCTGGTGCGAATGGTTCAGGAGCCTGCTGCCGCCGAGGATCTGTTCCAGCAGACCTGGATCCGGCTGCTGGAGAAGATCGGATCTTACGATACGCGGCGGAACTTTGAGGCGTGGCTGTTCGCCATCGCACGCAATCTGGCGATCGACCATCTGCGCCGCCGCCGGGATTTGAGCCTGGATGAAACCGACGATTCCGGCCTCGCTGCATCCGAGCGCCTAAGATCGGGCGGACCGAACGTACTGGATCGGCTGCTCGATTTCGAGCGTGGCGAAATACTGGCGGCCGCGATCGCGCAACTGCCGGTGATCCATCGCGAGGCACTGACGCTGCGCTTCGAAGAGGAAATGAAGCTGGAGCAGATCGCCGAGGTCGCCGGAATTCCGCTTTCGACCGTAAAGAGCCGGCTGCACCGGGCGTTGGAGAGTCTGCGAACGAAGATCGAGGGGAACGTATGACGGAACATGAATCGGTCCGGGAGATGCTCGCGTTGGCCGCAGCGGGCGTGCTGGACGCGGGTGAAGTTCGCCGCATCGAACAGCATGCGCGCATGTGCGAGGCATGCCGGGCGGAACTCGAAGCCTGGGCGGCGTACACGCAGGGCCTGAGAAGACTTCCGCAGCCTCCTGCGCCTGAGGGCTTATTGGAGCGAACGAGCGCGCGGATATTGCAGGAGCGCACAGCAGCCGCGGACCACCGCCATCAGGCGCTGCTGCTTGGCGCGCTGGCGATTTTCGGATGGATGTCCAGCCTGGCTTTTTGGGTTCTTGTGCGCGAAACGACGGGCGGCGTTCTGAACGGATGGGCCTGGTGGAGCGCTTCGACTGCGCTGTCCTGGGCGACGGCCGGGACTGCGGCGTTGGTGCTTGGCAGGCGCGAAATGAGGAGGTTCCTGTGAGCCGTTTTAGCGAAGAGATGAGAGTCGTTCCGAAGCTGGCGTGGGCCATCGCGATTCTGATTTACCTGGGCTTTATCGCGCTCACCTGGTTCGTTTTCATTCCCCACGATGAGAACTTCAGGTATTGGGCGCCGCCGGCGCTGGTGATCTTCGCCGGCGTGGTCCCGCTGTTCCTGTCGGTTTACGTTCTGATCGCCGGCTACGTTTACGCCGACGCGCAGCGTCGAGGTATGCGCTACGTCCTTTGGACGCTGCTGGCGATTTTCGTTCCCAATGCCATCGGTATCATTCTGTACTTCATCATGCGGGATCCGCTGCTGCGGCCCTGCCCGGCGTGCGGTCACACGGCAAGCTCGGGCTACGCGTTTTGTCCGAAGTGCGGAACGGCTCTGTCGCGTGCGTGTCCGGAATGCCGCAGCGCGGTCCAACCGGAATGGTCGCACTGCACCAAATGCGGAGCACAGTTGCTCCAACCCAGGTGATATATACTCGACTCCGGACGGGAGGAATCATGGCTGCCCTTATTCGCCGCCGGGAGGCGCTCGGGTTGCTCGGCGCAGGTGCGTGGGCGATCCGCAACGCGGCTGCAGCGGATCCAGCGCTGCGGTTTGCGGCACTGGATCACGTGGAGTTCCTGGTATCGGACGTCGAAAAATCCGCCGCCTTCTACGTGCGGATCTTCGGCGACACGGTACTTAAGAACAACCGGACCACGCGGCGGTACGTCAAGCTCGGCGCGAGCTACATCGCCATGGATCGAAACGCGCAGGGCGCCGTCAATGTGGATCATTTCTGCGCGGGCATTCCTTCCTTCGATGTCGCGAAGACGCACAGCTTCCTGGAATCGAAGGGCATTTTTTATCGCGATTTCCCCAGCGGCAAGGACCTCGCAGTCACCGATCCGGATGGTACCCGGCTGCAACTGGCGATCGACAACGGCTGGGCGCAGTTGCTAGGCGGCACCGCTTCGCCCGAAACGATTTCGATCGGAAGCGAGCCGATTTTCCGTCCGAAGGGCATCGACCACATTCTGCTGAACGTCACGGATCCCGAGAAATCGGCGGCGTTTTACGAAAAGATTCTCGGGCCGGTGACGCAGCGGAACAATAACCGCATCTGGTTCCAGGCGGGCTCTGGCCGGATCGGGCTGTTGCAGACGCCTGCCGGTGCGAAAGCCGGAGTGAATCATTACTGTGTTTCCGTGGAGAAATTCGACTATGACGCGGCGGTGAAGAGACTCCAGCAGGCTGGCGTGAAGCTGGATTCACCGGAAGTTGCCGGCGCGCCGGATCTGCGCGATCCCGATGGCTACCGCGTCCAGGTTATGGGACCGAGGGCCTGAGGCGAGCCGTCCAGATCCAGAAACCCAAACCGATCAGGGCCAGCGCGCTGACCGCCCCTCCGGATGCTAAGAGTCTCGACCGGTAGCGGAACTCGATTGTGTGTTCACCGGGAGGGACGGCCACAACCTGAAACGCACCCATCCAGGGCTTCTCCGGCGCTTCCTTGCCGTCGATGCTCGCGGTCCAGCCCGGGAAGAATTGCTCGTACAGTGCCAGCGCGCCGCCCCCCGCCGACCGCACAGTGAAGCTTCGATGTTCGGGTTCCCAGAGGACGCGATCCACGTGGTCGTCGGGCGATCCCGACCAACTGAAAGGCGGCTGCGCATCGAGGTATTCGTAGACCTTGTAGAACGTCGAAACGGAACCGAGCAGCCTGTAATGCGGGTTTTCCTTGAATTTCGGATACGTTTTGCTGTACTCGGAGCTGATCACGTACTTCGCGCCAAAGAGTTTCAGGGCGTCGTAATTCTCCGGGTCGATCTCGAACGTCCGGTCTGTGCGGAAGTGGCCGTTGGCTTCGGCCAGCTTCCGGTAGGGAGTCGTAAGAAACGGATCGAATCCTTGGGGAGTGATCAATCCGATGTGCCGGAAATCATCAGGAAGGGGTCCGGTGTCCTGATCGACTATGACCCTGTAAGCATTGTCCGCGCGAAGTTGCTGGTAAACCTCTGGAGCCATCCCGGGGAATGAGGTGAAGGACCACCGCTGGGCGTCGCCGGCTCCGGCGTCGAATCGTTTGCTCGTGCCGAAAGCTTTGTAGTCAACGCCTACAAACAGGACCAGTGCGGCGGCTAACCCCGCTCGCTGAATCCCGGTGGAACTGCGGAGCGCGCACATACCCGCCGCAAAGATCGCCAGTGTGACGAGCAGATCCAACCCGCTGCGCCATCCGGCAGCGAAGCTCTGGTGCTTCCAGCGTACCAGTTCCGATATGGCCCACAGTCCCATGGCGAGGACGGAAACGCGCAGCAACCACGGCCGCGGAGCGCCCTTGCGAGCCAGAAAATGATCGAGCCCGTAAGCCGTGAGCGGCGCAAACGCCAGGGTCACGCCAGCCAAAAAATACCAGGCACGAAGAATGTCCGGCAGGAGGCTCGAATGCTGAATCACATCCCAGACAATGTCGTACGGATTCACGGCCATGATCAGGGTCGCCGCAATGACCAAGAGTGCAGGAACCAAATCGCGGAATTTCCGGCGGATCAGAAACGGCAGAGCCAGCAAGGCTGGAACACCCAGATAGAAGTAGTCCTTAAACGGGTTGGTTTCGACCGGCCTGTTCAGCCCGAAGTCGAAGTAGTTCGGCAAAAGATACGAGAGGACCGTGTCGGGATCTTTCACTCCCAGGCCGTAATGCGCTTCGGGTTCTCGGAGCCTCATCGTCTCCCAGGTGGGCAGGATCTGTACGGCGCACAGGATCAGCGAAAACGCGAGAGCCGCGATCGTGCCGGCCGCCGCTTTCCAGCGCCAGGCGCCCGCGATCGCATACACGCCAACCACCATGGCAAACACCATCCAGGTCGGGGGATAGCCCGCCAGAAACGCCAGCGCCGAGGCAGCAGCGACCTTCCACAATGGCCGCCAGGAACGGCGCTCGATGGCTTGATCGATGCCCCATAGAGCCAGCGGCATCCAGGTGTATCCGCCGATCAGGCCGAAGTGCTGGAGTTGGGTGCAGACGTATCCGCTGTAAGCGAACACGCCGGCTCCGAGCACGCACGCCATCTGCGCCAGGCGTTTCCCGCTGAGCCAGAGGTAGCACAGAAGGAACGCAGCCCAGACATGCAGCAGCAGGACGTCCTGCATCGATTGATAGGAGAGCCGCTCGCGTCCCCAACTGAACAGAAACATCAGCCAGGTCGGCGGATAAAACAGCGCCGCCTGGATGTTGCCCACGAAGCTCATTCCGGAGTAGATGGTGGGATCCCACAGCGGAAACCGCGCACGCCGGAGGCTCTGAAACGCATAGTCCGCCAGCGGGTAATGGAATCCGTTCAAATCATAGGGAATGTGGACCCAGCGGACCGGGGGAATGTACTCGAAAAAGAACACGTACGTGAACAGGAACGAGAGGAGCGCGATGGCTTTCCGGGATCGCAAACATTCATGCTACTTCACTCGACCCACGCAAAGCGGCGAAAAATTGGAACTTTATTCGCGCGCGCGAGTCAATACAAAACAGGATCAGTGTGACTCCACGTCATTGAGCGCTGTATGCTTCCGTTCCGAGCGCTGAGAGAAAGAGGAGATATGCTTCTACGAGTCACCGTTGCAGTCCTGCTGGCGGGCGCCTGCCTGGCACAGAATATTGACTCCCGAATGGATCAGATCGTGCGGTCCTACGTGTCCGGTAGGCAGTTCATGGGATCGGTGCTGGTTGCGCGTGGCGATCAGGTCTTGCTCAGCAAAGGCTACGGATCGGCCGACCTTGAGTGGAACATTCCGGACACGCCTTCCACGAAGTTCCGGCTCGGATCGGTTACCAAGCAGTTCACCGCGGCCTCGATTCTCCTGCTGGAAGAGCGCGGAAAGCTGAAAGTCGAAGATCCCGTCAAAAAATACGTTCCGGACGCTCCCGCTGCCTGGGACAAGATGACCGTCTTCCACGTCCTGACCCATACCGCAGGCATCCCGAATTTCACCAGCTTTCCGGAATATCCGAAACTGGAGCCGTTTGCGATCACTCCTGAGAAACTGGTCGCGTTGTTCCGGGACAAGCCGCTCGACTTCGAGCCCGGAGAGAAGTGGAATTACAGCAACTCCGGCTACGTTCTTCTGGGGTACATCATCGAGCGAGTCAGCGGCGAGAGCTATGAAAAATTCGTGCAGGAAAACATTTTTACTCCGCTGGGCATGAAGGATTCCGGATACGATTCGAATTCGGCGGTGATCGCGCGCCGCGCTTCCGGCTATACGTCCGGTCCGAACGGGATTGTGAACTCGGGCTTCGTTCACATGAGCATCCCGTTTTCGGCGGGGGCGCTCTACTCCACGACGGAGGACCTCTTGAAGTGGGAGCAAGGGCTCTTCGGGGGGAAGCTGCTATCGCCAGCGTCCCTTCAGAAGATGACGACGCCGTTCAAGAGCGATTACGCCTTCGGGTTGCAGGTCCACACCGTGAACGGACACAAGGTGATCGACCACGCCGGCGGCATCGAAGGATTCAACACGATGCTGGCCTACTATCCCGACGACAAACTCACGGTCGTCGTGCTAGGCAATCTCAACAGCCAGGCACCCAACCAGATCGCTGCACAAGTAGCGACGGTCGCGCAGGGTGGAACCGTTGTCACGCAGAGCGAACGGAAGGAAATCACTCTGGATCCATCCATACTGGCGCGCTACGTAGGCGTGTACCGGATGGCGGCTCCCGGAGGGGATATGACGGTGACGGTCCAAGGCAGCCAAGTGTCCGCTCAGCTCACTGGCCAGCCTCCTCTGCCGATTTTCCCGGAATCGGAGACGATGTTCTTTGCGAAAGCCGTCAACGCGCAGATCGAGTTTCCGGCGACCGCTCCCCAGGCGAAAGCCACGCAGCTCACGCTGCATCAGGGCGGGAGAGATGTGGTCGGTACGCGTCTGGACGACGCCGAGGCGCAGAAGTTGCTCGACGCGGCGGCCGCCACAGCGAAGAGAGTCAAAGATCAAACCCAGGCGCGCCGGGAACCGAAGCCGCGTTGCGCCGCATTGTCGAAGAGCTTCGATCGGGCGAGCCCCGATACGACTTGATGACCGCCGCCTTCGCTAATGTCACCCGCCAGCAGTTGCCCCAGCTCAAATCGACCATCAATCAGTTTGGAGCAGTGCAATCGGTAACGTTCAAAGGCGTAGGCCCCGCAGGGGCGGACATTTACGATGTGAAGTTCGCCAATGGCGCGTCGGAATGGAGAATCATGCTGGATACCGAGGGGAAGGTGGCGACGGTCGGCTTCCGGCCTGAATAGCCGGATTCGCGAGCGATCCCGAATCTGAGCTCGCGCCGCGCACGTAAGCGGCGATCTGGTTTATCCTATAACTCTAGATTCGTCGCAACCGAACCATTCAGGGAGTACGTCTCACCTTCATGCGTGTGTCAATTTTAGGCCTGGCCAGCGGACTGTGCTTCGTCAGCTTGGCAGCCTCGGCTGCCCCGTCCGCCACCGGCTCGGAAATCTACGCGAAGCTTCCGCTGCGCTTTGAGGCCGCTGGCGCCGGAAACTGGCTCGCGCATGGGCCCGGGTTCGGGGCTGCATTCGGCCAGGACGGAACCTTCTTTCAGCTCGGCAACCGCGGACTCCGGCTGAGCTTCGAAGGCCGGAGAGGATCGAAGTTTGAGGGCGTGCACAAATTCGCCGCCCCCAGCAACTACTTCGGCCGCAACGCACGCAGCGTGGATGCATTTGCGCGGCTTCGGCAGAAAGCAGTCTATCCGGGCGTCGATGTGCTCTATTACGGCAAGGGGCAATCGATCGAGTACGATTTCGAGCTCGCGGCCGGCGCGGATCCATCGCAGATCCGCATGCGCTTTGAAGGAGCGGATTCGATTCAGATCGGCCAGCACGGCGAACTGCTGCTGGCGCTGGGGGCCCGCGAGGTCACCCAAAATCCGCCGGTGGTTTATCAGCGCGAATCTCAGGATCAGGTGATCGCCGTTTCCTCTTCGTACGTGCCGGAGGAGGATGGCTCGTTCGGAATTGCGCTGGGTGCGTACGACGAAAACCTGCCTCTCATCGTCGATCCGACGATCCTGTTCACCGGATATCTGGCTGGGACCAGCGCGGACGTGCCCATCGGCATCGGACACGATAAGAACGGATCCATTTACATCGCAGGTTATACGTATTCACCGGATTTCGCGCTGGTAGGCACGGCGTACACCGGATTCTTCCTAAGCACCGGCCAGCAGGCGTTCACCACCGTCATGAATCCGCTGAGTACCGGCGACAATGTCATCACCTATTCCGGGTATTTCAGCGGAACCTTCGGCGATTTTCTGAGAGCCATGGCCGTGGACAGCGAGGGGGTGTTCTATCTGGCCGGTGTTACGGACGACGCCAATTTTCCGGTGACGCCCAACGGGTATCTCACCAGCAACGGCGGCGTGCGGCGAAGCTTTGTATCCGTGATCGATACCAAGCTGCCCGGAACGTCCGGATTAACCTACTCGACTTTCTTCGCCGGGACCAAGACCGACGAACCAACCGGAATCACGGTATCCGGCGGCAAGATTTATGTCACCGGGTTCACGAGCTCCGACGATTATCCGGTCACAGCGAACGCGTATCAGAGCACGCGACCGGGCGGAACTTCGGATGGCTGGGTCGCGGAGATCGATCCGTCTCAATCCGGCACGGCGGGGCTGATCGCCAGCACATACCTGGGCGGCGCCGGACAGGATCTTCCCCGGACCATTGCCGTCGCGCCGGACGGCCAGGCGTATGTGGCCGGCTACACGCGTTCGATAGATTATCCGACGACTCCCAACTCCTTCCGGCCGTTCTACGGAGGCGGGGGAGACGCGTTCCTGACAAGGATTGATCTGAATGCGATGCACTTGACGTATTCGACTTTTCTGGGTGGTTCGGGCCAGGACCAGGCCACCAAGATCCTGGTCGACCCGTCAAATCACGTCGCGATCACCGGTTTCACGTTGTCGACCGATTTTCCAGTCACCACCAACGCGCTGCAGAGCTCCCAGGCGGGAAACGGCGATGCCTTCCTCACGATTCTCGACCCCGCGGCCCCGGATTTCACCAAGTCGCTGATTTACTCGACGTACTTTGGCGGAAGTGATGGCGATGTGGCTTACGATATTCGTCGCGATAGCGCCGGGAAATACTATCTTTGCGGCTACACTCTGTCGCTTGATTTTCCGGTAGTGAACGCGATCGCGCCGTCATCCTATCCGGGCAACAGTCTGGACGGATTCGTAGCGGTAATCGATCCGGCAGCGGCGCCGCTGAAAGGCCTGGTGTATTCGAGCTATATCACGGGTCCTGGGTATCAGGTGGCTTATGGCGTCGACTTGGATGCCCAAGGCAACATCTATGTGACTGGCACCGTGCTGGGCGATGTCTTCGGAGGAATGGGAGCGAAGGCGCCACCCGATAGCAGCCTCAACGTGTTCCTGCTGGTGTTCAAGCTGGACGACAATCCGGGCCAGGACGCATTGCGCCGCAACCGCGCCGGCAGAGCCGACCGGTAGCGTCAGCGACGCCCAACTCTCAGCCGCGGATTTCCTCGCAGATCTTCAGAAATTCCGCACGCGGATCGGCGGCCCTCGTCACCTGACGCCCGATTACCAGGTAATCCGCCCCGCTTGCGATCGCTTCTGCCGGGGTGGCGACTCGCTTTTGGTCTCCGGCGGATGCGCCCGCCGAGCGAACGCCCGGAGTGACTAAAGTCGCGCGCGTCCCTGTGATCTCGCGCACCCGCTTCACCTCGAGCGGCGAGCACACGATGCCGTCGATGCCGGCTTCCATGGCATTCTTAACCCGCAACTCGACGAGTGTTCTCGGATCGCAAGGGTAGCCCATCTGGCGAAGATCGCTCTCATCGAAGCTGGTGAGCACGGTCACGGCCAGGAGTTTGAGAGGGGACTCGCCGCGTCCTGACACAGCCGCTTCCATTACGGCGCGGCTTCCGTGAACAGTCAGGAAATCGGCGCCGGCCTTGGACACCTGCGCGACAGCGCGCTTGACTGTCTCGCCGATATCGTAAAGCTTCAGGTCGACAAAGACACGATGGCCTTCGCGCTTCAGTTCGCGGACAAAATCCATGCCCGCGGCCGTGTACAACTCGAGGCCGACCTTATAGAACGATGCAGCTCCGCCAAGAGCACTCAGGAGTGCTCGCGCCTCCGCCGCCGTCTCAACGTCGAGCGCGATGATCAGGCGGCTGGAAGCGGTCGGTTCAGTTTTCGGGGCCACTTGGGTTTCAGCAGACACTGAATATCAGTGTACCCGTGAAGTTTCGCGAGATGCGGTCTACGCCGCAGCGCTTTCCTTCGGCTTGTTCTTGCTTCCTGGCGGCCGCCCTCGGCGCTTCATCTCGGTCATCCAGGCGGGTGGCCGGCCCCGGCGACGCCCCCTGCCGCGCGCCAGGCGTTCCAAAGTCAGAATTGCTTCCTCGAGTTGCTCACGTTCCTGGCGTAGTTCCGCCAGCATTTTAATCACGTCCATATAATTACTCCAAGTTCTCCCCGGGTTGTCCCCAACAGGTGCGCGAATGACTCTGAGCTAAGGCACGACGGCCGAAGCCAAAAAAGAATGTCAATCGCGGTGCTGCGGAACCATATAGTTTCCGCACGCCCGTCTAGAAGTGTAGCGGAAGGCTTCGGCGCCTTTCAATACTTACGCTCACAAAGAGTACCGGAATTCGACGTCTCGAATTAAAACTTTACATACTTTACTCGCCGGAGATTGGAAATCTCACGACCCATTCACGCCGGATTCTGCCGGCGCCGTTTCCAATAGAGAAAGAATGGTACCCCCAGAACGATAACCACCAGGCCGATTCCGGATGCGCGCGGCGCGGAAATCAGCGTCTGGTAGAGCAGTAATATCGTGACTCCCACGAATCCCAGCGGCACCCAGGGGTATCCCCACGTTCGATAAGGACGAGGTAAGGAGGGATTTTTCCGGCGCAAAACGATCACCGAAGCCGCCGTCATTCCGTACAGAATCCAGCTCGGAAAAATAACCATGTTGTACAGGTCACTGTAGTGGCCGCTGAGTACCAGCAGAGAAGACCACACCCCGAGAAGCAGAATGCTCGCAGACGGCGTGCGGAATACGGGATGAACGCGCGCGATATGCCGAAAGAAATACCCATCGCGTGCCATCGCGTAGGGAACTCGCGATCCGGATAAGATCGAACCGTTCAAGGCCGCGAAAATGGAAATCATCGCTGCGACGCTAACCGCCGCTCCTCCACTTGGACCCGCGACACGACGCATCATATCGGCGGCCACCCGGCTGCTGGATGCGACTTCTCCCGCCGGCAGCACCGAAAAATAGGCGGCATTCGTGAGCAGATAGACTCCGATGACGGCGGTGACGCCGCCAATCAATGCAAGCGGGAACGTGCGTTGCGGATTTTCGACCTCCGAGCCGAGCATTCCGGCGTTATTCCAGCCGTCGTAAGCCCACAGCGCCGCGACCAGCGCGACAAAAAAACCTGCAATCCCGCCTGGCGCCGCCCTGGTCGAGCTATGAAGGCTGGAAACGCTGGCCTGCCGGGAAAGCAATCCCACCGCGATCACTCCTCCGATCAGCAGGATTTTTAGAGCCGTCACGCCGATCTGGAGTCCGCCGCCCAGCCTGACGCCGCGATAATTCACAGCGGATAGGAAGAGGATCAAGCAAAGCGCCAGGATTTGACCGTATCGAATCTCGAGAGGACCTCCGCCCGGTCCGATCGGCCACGGGACAATATACAGAGGCGCCTGCAAGCCGGGAAGGAAGTCCGCCAGATAGGAGTAAAAGGCCGTTGCCAGAGCCGCAATCGAAGCGCTTTTTGCCACCCAGGTCTGTGTCCAGGCGTAAAGGAAGCCCCAAAACGGTCCGTACGCGGCCGTGAGGTATGCGTATTCGCCGCCCGCACGGGGCAGGGCAGCCGATAATTCGGCGTAAGTAAGCGCGCCGAACAGAGACAGCACGCCCCCGAATATCCACACGAGAAATACTGTGCTCGGCGCCCCGACTGCCTTGATCATGTCGCTCGGAACCAGAAAGATTCCGCTGCCGATCACCGTGCCCATGATGATCGACACCGCCGACCATGGGCCGAGCGCCCGCCGCAGCGCGGGTTCATGGTCTTTATGCGGCTGCACGAGGTTTCTCCTTCAGGAAAAAGGACAATGCGAGACCGGTCAAGAACGTCATTGAAGTTCCGATCAACACGTACCAGGTGAATGCGATCGTCGTGGCGAAGCGGACGTAGAGCAAAAGCGCGAGTCCGGCGGCCATCCCGCAGATCGCGGCGATTTCTCCCACGCGGCGCGTCAGCAAACCCAACAGGAAAACGCCGAGAAGAGAACCATAAATAATCGACGCGATCGAAAGGCCGGCCTGGAGCACTCCGCCCCAGTTTCGCGCGAGCAGTGCTACGGCCGCGAGAATCGCGCCCCACGCGATGGTCGCCAGGCGCGCCCGTTTCAGCCACAGGGAGTCGTCGGTTGCATGAGAGGAACTCCACGGCCGCAGGAAATCCATCACCGTAGTGGACGCCAGAGAGTTGAGTGCGGCGCTCAGGTTGGACATC
>JBAIXM010000168.1:0-34641 GCA_037916615.1 Bryobacterales bacterium | reverse complement strand
CGAGGGAACGGGCGATCACGCCAGCGCCTGCTTGCAATACTCGAAGCATTTCCGGACCTCGGTTACCGAATCGCTCGCGCCCTGATACTCGTACTCGATCAGGGCCCGCATCGGATATTTTTCTCTCTTGAGAAGCTGGAGGACTTCCTTGATCGGCGTGTCTCCCTGGCCCCACGGCGTGTTCGGACCCTGATTGCGCTTGCGGTCTTTCAGGTGCAGCACCAGAATCCGGTCGTGGTGCTGCTGGATGTACTCCAGTGGATCGTAATTGGCGGCCTCGAAGTGCCCGATATCGAGGTTGATCGCGAACTTTTTCGACATCGCCAGCGCTTGGGCGAAGGATTCGGGCTTGGCGAACTGGTTCGGATCCCTGGTATCGGAGTGACCATGGAACGCGACGATCATATTGTGCTTTTCCGCCCAGGGCGCGATCCGTTTGGCGGCAGTCAGCGTGGATGAGGCCGTGATCACTCCCACGCCCAGTGCTTTGCCCAGGTCGAACCCGCGGTCGATCTCTTCATCGGTGAAGCTGTCGTTGAAGCTGAGATTGAACGCGTACAGATTGATTCCGGCATTATCGAATTTCTTCCGGACAGCGCCGATCTGCTCTAGCGGCACGGTCAAGCGCCACTTGCGAAGATCCTCGCGCGAGAGACCCCTAGGCTCGATGTGCGGCGAAAAAAGCTCACATTCGCCCAAGCCGATCTCGACCATTGCCTGGATCACACCGTCGAGCGGTTTTTCGCGGAAGCTGTAGCTCTGCGCGCCGATCATCACGCCGCCAATGGTCGAATTGATGTTCTTCTGCCCGAGCAGGCCGGATGCCGGAATCGCCGCGAGCGCAACTCTACCGAAGTCACGACGGGTGAACATAGAAGAGTCTCCTATCAGGCCGATTGTACATGGTCTGGAGCTATAATGTTTTCGCGGTATTCACAGGAGAACACGATGCTCCGTAACTCGATTCTCGGCGTGCTCACGGCGCTCTCCGCGTCGGCGGCTCCGGCGACTTTCAACAAAGACATCCTGCCGATTCTGCAAAAGAACTGCCAGGTCTGTCACCGGCCCGGCGAAGTCGCTCCCATGCCTTTCCTCACATATCAGGACGCGCGGCCGTGGGCCAAGGCCATGAAAAATGCCGTGCTGACCAAGAAAATGCCGCCCTGGTTCGCCGATTCCCGCTACGGACACTTTTCGAACGACCGTCGACTGAGCGAGGCCGAGGTGAAAATGATCTCCGACTGGGCGGACAACGGCGCGCCGGAAGGCGACGCGAAAGACATGCCCAAGCCTATCGCGTTCCGCGAAGGTTGGAACATCAACCCGGACATTGTGGTCGAAATGCCGAACGAGGTCCATCTGCCGGCCACAGGCGATGTGGACTATCAATACATCTGGGTGAAGACGAATTTCAAGGAAGACATGTGGGTCTCTGCCGCGGAATTGCGCCCCGGCAACCGTCAGGTAGTGCATCACGCGCGCGCGTACATCCTGCCACCGGGATCGCATTATGTGGACGGCGCGACTCCGGGCGTGCCGTTCATCATGAAAGATCTGGCCAAGCACGCCGTGATCACCGGAGACACTCTCGACGTGTCGCGCGAGATTCTCACCAAGTGGAACCCGGGGCTCAACGAGCAGACCTTCGACTCCTATAACGCGGCGAAATTCGTTCCCAAGGGCTCGGACATCGTTTTCGAAATTCACTACACCACCATCGGCAAGCCCGCTACGGATAAATCGAAGGTCGGCATTCAGCTTGCCAAGGCTCCTCCCAAGCTGCGGTACTTTACTTCCGATTCGCTGCTCAACCTGGGATTCGTGATCAAGCCTGGCGACCCGAATTCGGAAGTTCGCCAGGAAGTGGTCGTGCAAAACGACGTGCAACTGGTGTGGATGCAACCCCACATGCACCTGCGCGGGAAGGATTTCGAGATCCGCGCCTACTATCCTTCGGGCGAATCGGAGACGCTGCTCAAGGCCAAGTTCGATTTCAACTGGCAGCTCGGCTATGAGGAGGTCAGGCCCATCACGATACCGAAAGGCACGCACTTGTTTGCGGTAGCGCACTTCGACAATTCGGCGAACAACAAGTTCAACCCCGATCCCAAAGCCGAAGTCCGCTTCGGGTTCCAGAGCTGGGAAGAAATGTCGGTGGGATTCTTTTCGGTGATCGCGGACGCGAAGCTCGATCCGAAGAAACTGTTCACGCCCGTGCCGGAAGCGCAGGTGCGCGCCGCGGAGTAGGTTTCGAGTGCGATAAAAAAGGCCGCCCGTTGCCGGGCGGCCTTTTTAACTTCCTGGATTCTGACTGCTTCTTAGTAGTCCATCTCCGGACCATGCGGGCCAGGAGCCGGAGCAGGCTTCTTCTCCGGAATCTCGGCGATCATCGCCTCGGTGGTCAGCATCAGCGCCGCGATGGACGACGCGTTTTGCAGAGCCGAGCGGGTCACCTTGGTCGGATCGATGACGCCGGCCTTGACCAGGTCTTCATACTGGCCGGTGGCCGCGTTGAAGCCGAAGTTGGCGTCCTTGCCGCCCCGGATCTTCTCGATCACGATGGCGCCTTCCCAGCCGCCGTTGGCGGAAATGTGGCGCACCGGATCTTCGCAGGCCCGGCGGACGATGTCCACACCGATCTTCTCGTCGCCTTCGGCCTTCAGGCTTTCCAGAGCGGAAGCCGCGCGCAGCAGAGCTACGCCGCCGCCCGGAACGATGCCTTCCTCAACCGCCGCGCGCGTCGCATGCAGTGCGTCCTCGACGCGAGCCTTCTTCTCCTTCATTTCGGTCTCGGTCGCGGCGCCGACCTTGATCACCGCCACGCCGCCCGCCAGCTTGGCCAGCCGCTCCTGCAGCGTCTCGCGGTCGTAGTCCGAAGTGGTCTCGTCGATCTGAGCGCGCAGTTGCTTGATGCGGCCCTCGATGTTCTTCTGCGAACCGGCGCCGTCGATGATGGTGGTGTTGTCCTTGTCCACGGTCACGCGCTTGGCGCGACCGAGGTCATCCAGGCGGACGCCTTCGAGCTTGATGCCGGTTTCTTCCATGATCGCCTTGCCGCCCGTCAGGATGCCGATATCTTCGAGCATCGCTTTGCGGCGATCGCCGAAGCCCGGAGCCTTTACGGCGCAGGCATTGAGCGTTCCGCGCAGCTTATTGACCACCAGCGTGGCCAGAGCCTCGCCTTCCACTTCCTCGGCGATCACCAGCAGCGGCTTGCCCGCGCGGGCGATCTGCTCGAGCAACGGGAGCAGATCCTTCATGTTGCTGATCTTCTTTTCGTGGATCAGGATGTAGGGATCTTCCAGCACGCACTCCATCCGGTCCGGATCGCTGATGAAGTACGGCGAGAGATAGCCGCGGTCGAACTGCATACCTTCCACGGTTTGCAGCTCCGTGTTCATGGTCTTGGACTCCTCGACCGTGATCACGCCGTCCTTGCCGACCTTCTTCATCGCTTCCGCGATCGTGTTGCCGATGGTCGCGTCGCCGTTGGCGGAAATCGTTCCCACCTGCGCGATCATGTCGCCCGACACGGGCTTGGAGAGCTTCTTCACGTCCTCGACGACAGCTTCAACGGCCCGCTCGATGCCGCGCTTGAGCTGCATCGGGTTGGCGCCCGCCGCGACGGCTTTCACGCCTTCGCGGAAGATGGACTGCGCCAGCACGGTCGCGGTGGTGGTGCCGTCGCCGGCCACATCCGAGGTCTTTGAAGCGACCTCGCGCACCATCTGCGCGCCCATGTTCTCCAGCGGGTCCTTGAGCTCCACTTCCTTGGCCACCGTCACGCCGTCCTTGGTGATCGTCGGTCCGCCGAATTTCTTTTCGAGCACGACGTTGCGGCCCTTGGGGCCGAGCGTGACTTTCACAGCGTCGGCCAATTGATTCACACCGCGCAGGATCGCCTGGCGGGAATTTTCGCTATATACGATTTGCTTTGCTGACATTTTTTGTTTCCTCCAGAATCTTGTTAGGCCGACTTCTTGGCCAGCTTGGGAGCGTCCACCAGAATTCCGAGAACCTCATCCTCGCGCATGATCATGTACTCGGTGCCGTCGATCTTGATCTCCGATCCGGAATACTTGCCGAACAGGATGCGGTCGCCGGCTTTGACGTCCAGCGGAATCAGCTTCCCCTCTTCGGTGCGCTTGCCTTGTCCCACCGCCACAACTTCACCCTGTTGCGGCTTCTCTTTCGCCGAATCGGGAATGAACAGCCCCCCGGCGGTTTTCTCGGTTTCCTCCTCGATCCGTTTGACCACAATCCGGTCGTAGAGCGGTCGAATGTTCATAGTTCACCCTCCATTACAGTTTTTACGTTTGAGAGAATCTTGCTCGGACTGGGTCAGGGACGAACGCCATGACCCAAGCCATATTATTAGCACACTCCTGGGAGGAGTGACAAGATTTCTTTTTAAACAACTCATTCTAAATGGGTTGAGTTATTGGTTTCCGGGCCCGTCTGAGAGCAAAACTCGAGTGTATAGTGGTGGCGGGCGGCGATTTCTCTCAGGCTTTCTCGCCGGCGATCGTTATTCGGCGGCCTTGGGAGTCGGAGGGGCGAAGCGTGATCTCCATTTGAGGAGACGGGAGCAGTGCGCCAAACTTTTCGCCCCACTCGATCAGCACGACGGCTTCGCGATCGCAGATTTCGTCCAGCCCCAGCGTGGCGACTTGTGCGGCTGTGTCGAGCCGGTACAAGTCCACGTGATAGACCCGGCCTCCCGCGTACTCGTGAATCAGCGTGAAGGTGGGGCTGGTGATTTCTTCCGGCTCAACAGCGCCTAATTCGGAAATGATCCCCTTGGCCAGCGTGGTCTTCCCGGCTCCCAGGTTGCCGATCAGCAGAACGACGGCCTTGCGGGGCAGCTCGCGGGCGATCTGCCGGCCGAGCTCGATCGTTTCTTCCTCCGAGCGAGTCTCAAACGATTTCACGAATCGCCTTGGGAAGAGAGTGCAGCAAGTCGGTCGCGATGAGGCACTGCTCGGTCAATTCCTCTGCGCCGAGTTGCCCGGCGCGCCCGTGCAGCCACACGGCTGCTCGAACCGCGGTGTCGATCTCGCCGGGGAATTGGGCGATCAGGCCCGCGATCATTCCGGTAAGAATGTCGCCCGTGCCGCCGGTCGCCATGGCGGGCGAACCGCTGGTGTTGATCCAGACGTTGCCGTCGGGCAGCGCGATCAGCGTGCGATATCCCTTGAGCACCAGGCACACGTTGCGCTCCTGGGCGAACGCCCGCGTGACCTTCAAACGATCGCACGGCTCGACCCGCCCCGTTCCCAACAACCGAGCCATCTCTCCAGGATGCGGTGTCAGCACGGTCTCAAGTCCGCGCCCGCGGAACTCAGTGCCCGCGATCGCGTTCAATCCGTCGGCATCGAGAACCGTTGGAATATTCGCGCGCCTGAGCAGGTCCGGTACCAGCGTGCGCCGCTCGCCAAGACCTGGACCAACTGCCAACACCGTCATACGTTCCAGAGAGATATCGTCGAGCGACTGCCACATCAATTCGGGAGCGAGGCGCGAGGAATCCGAACATGCCACCGTTACCAGCCCAGCCCCGGCGCGAAGCGCGGCGAGCCCGGCCATCGCAGCCGCTCCCGTCTTTCCGGGTGCGCCGCCGACCACCAGCACATGTCCGAAATCGCCCTTGTGCGCTTCGGGCTTGCGGGGCTGGAACAGATGCCGGAAGTCGGCTGGAGCGGAAACTTCCAGACCCGCGGGAATTAGCCACGGCGGGCTTCCGATTTGCGAGACCACCAGCCTTCCGGTGTGCTCTTCGGCTCCCGGAGCGAGATAGTGCTCGACCTTCGGCGCGGTGAACGTCACCGTGATATCGGCGCGCACGCAATCGCCGCCGCCGCCGAGTCCCGACGGGAGATCCACCGCGACGATTTTCGCCTGCGGAAACTCTCGCGTGGCGCGGATCAGCTCGGCCGTCCGGCCCGCGGGCGGACCCTTCAGGCCGGTTCCCAGGAGTGCGTCCACCACGATATTCACTTCCCGCCGCTCGCGAAGCTTTTGGGGAACCTCCAAGGCGAGCGGAATCCCGAGTTCCTGGAGCCGCTTCAAATTCTCGGCCGCATCGCCCCTATATTCGGAAGGATCCGCGGCCAACACCACGCGCAGGCGCTGCACGTTGTATTCATGAAGCAGCCGCGCGATGGCCAATCCGTCGCCGCCGTTGTTGCCCTTGCCGCAGAGCACGACGATGTTCTTGCGGTCGATCGGGTCGAACTCGCGCACCATCTCTTCCACCACCCGGTGCGCGGCGTTTTCCATGAGCGCGATGCTCGGAACGCCCTCTTCGACGGTGAGGCGATCCACCTCGCGCATCTGCTCGGCTGTCAGCACTCTCATGCCGAGACAACTCCCATGAGAAGCTGCTCGAGTTTGCGCAGGTTTCGCCCTTCGCCCATGGCGATCAGGTGATCGCCGGCATCGATGTGCAGATCGGAAGACGGATTGGCGAGCATGTCGCCGTTGGATTTGCGGACGGCGAGGATGGCGACTCCGGCTTCGCGCCGGACGTCGATATCGCCCAACTGGCGTCCCGCGAACGCGCTGGTCTCGCTGATGCGCACCTGTTCGATTTCGACTTCCACGCCCTTTTGCGTGGTGAAATCCAGGAACTGCAGCACGTGGGGTTTCAGCAGAGCCTGGGCCATGCGATGCCCGGTGCTGTTGTAGGGAGCGAATACAAAATCGGCTCCGGCGCGCCGCATTTTCACTTCCGAGGACTCCTCGGCGATACGCGCGGAAAGCTGCAAATCCGGATTCAGGGTCTTCGCGCTCAAAATCACAAACAGATTGTCGGCGTCCGAGGCCAGCGTCGCGATCAGGCCCTTGGCGCGCGCGATCCCGACATCGCGCAGAGTTTCGTCGCGGCTGGCGTCGGCCAGCACCGCGAGCATCCCGGCTTTGATGGCGCGCTCCACGCGTTCCTCGTTATTATCGATCACGACAAACGAAGCGCCGGCTTTTCGCAATTCTTCGGCGGCGCCTCGGCCCACCCGGCCGAATCCGCACAAGATAATATGATTTTCCAGTTTGTCGATCATACCTTTCACACGCCGCTTTCCGAAGAATTGATTCAACTCGAGCTCGATCACGGTCTGGGTCATCGCGCCCACGGCCAGGAAAATGGTGGTCACGCCGAACAGAATTAAGAACGAGTTAAATACCCGTCCTGCGTGGCTCAGCGCGCGAATTTCGGCATAGCCGACCGTGGTGACCGTTGTCAGAGTCATGTAGAAGGCGTCGAACACCGGATAGTGCTCGATCGACATGAACCCTACGGTTCCGAATGACAACACCAGCGCCAGAGCCAATCCGATAAGGATCAGCCTGCGCCGCAAATGACCCATGTGTCTATCTTAGTTCGCGAGCTTCGGTTCGCGAGGCGAGTGCGCAAATTCTGCCTGCTAGGCGAGGCGGCCCGGATTTAGTTGTTTTTACCAGACCTGGAACGGGTCCAGAAAAAAATACGTTCGCGTTTTGCCTGCCATCCGGCAGCCGGCGGCTCGGACTCCGCAAACCCAGCGGTTAGAGCTACAAACCCTTGGCAAGGCGATTGCCTGGTACCTGCCAAGCTGGTTCACCGGCTCATTTTCAAGGAAGGAACCAATGAGTGCTATGAAGACCATCGGGAAACTTGGGCTTGCTCTGGGCGTGTTTGCCGCGATGAGCTACGCCGAAACATGGACCGGGAAACTGATTGACTACTCCTGCCAAGAGAGAAGCCAACAGAATCCCGCTGAAAAACAGCAGCCTCAGACCAGTGGAGTCCAAGCTTGCGAACCGACCGCGTCCACCACTTCCTTCGGAATTCAGACCTCCGACGGAAAGGTATACAAGCTGGATTCCGCGGGAGACGCCAAGGCTTCCACCGCTTTGAAGGGACGCTCGGATACCAAGGGAATGACCGCCACTGTTTCGGGCACGATGGAAGGCCAGACCGTCAAGGTGGATACGATCAGCGTCCGCTAGGCGGCTTGGCATAGAGCAGTACTTAGAGAACCCGCTGGAGTCCCTGCGTCCACCGGCGGGTTCCCATTTAGACCCTCGAGAAAGTTGAGGCGTGAAATGAAGTTCTTCACACTCAGTCTGTTGTTTTGTTGTTTGTCCGGATTCGCGAAAGGCGACGTACTCCGGCTACGCAACGGCACGGAGTTTACGGGACGCTACATCGGCGGCACAAAAACCGAGATCTGGTTTGAGCGCGATGGAATGGTTCCGACCACGGAAGTGATCCCTACCAGCCTGGTGGAAGGTCTGAGATTCGAGCCCGGAGCGGGCAGCCCGGCGGCTCAGACGCGTTCGTCCCAATCCGTGCCCCAGGCCTGGTTGAGCTACTTGAGGACGGTTTTCGCGGTCGCCTGGTTCCCGTACGCGTCTTCGACGCGAACCGCAAGCGTGACTTCGCCCGGCGGCCGGTTGGCGAGCGCGATCCGGTAGTCGAGCTCGTTGGAATCGGTCAACCGCGTGCTCGGCTCGACTATGATCCAGTCGCCGCCATTGATGGAGTACTCCGCTTTCCCGAGCGTGTTGAGCGCATCCTTAGCGTGAAACGGCACAGTCAAGCCGAGTGAACCGATGACGGCGCCCCAAGTGATTTCCGGCGGCGTATTGTCGATCAAAAACGGATCGCTCTCGCGTGACCCCGTGAGATCCTCTTGCGGAGGATTCGAAGGAGCATCGGAGGCCGTCACGCGCAGCACGTACTTGCCGTCCGGATACGCAGTCGAGTCCCAACTGAGATAACGTTCGCGTACTTTGTCCCGCAGCGGCTTCCAGGCAGTCTCATTGGCGCCCCGGATTTCGACCTTGAACTGGAGGCTGTCGCTGTTGTCGTCCTCGGCGAGCCAGCGTGCGCCGATCTGCCCCTTCGCAAATGTCATCGTGGGCGCAGCGCCCGATTCTGATGCGGAGTTGGTAGAGGTCCGCGCTCGTCCTTCCATCGGAGGCAGCGAAAGCGACGGACTGGCGGGAGTGGTGGTGGCTGCAGGCGCGGGAAAACGGTAGTTCGGAGGTGTGATCTCGACCTGGTCCACCACCGGGGGCGCGTTTTTCATTTCGTAGGCGATCTTCACTTCCGAGAGTTCGGCGTTTCCGTTCAGCCTGACTCGGTATTGCAGAAAACGAGCCGCCGGGGACGCCACCCGGCCCTGGTTCAAGGGAGCCCATGCGCTCCAGTTTCCCTGAGCGCGGCCGACATTTCCGGAGCGCGTTTCAAAAGTGGCCGCGGACTGCACGTCCGGCTCGGCGCGCAAGCGCCCCCAATACGTAAATCCACCGGCGTCCAAGATGTCGCTCTCCAGGCTTCCGGAAGGCTCCAGGTCCGGGCCGATGGAGATCACCTCGCCGATGTTTCCGGTGATCGCGTAAACGCGATTGTCCGGCATCCGCAGCAGTCCTGTGATTTGCGTAGGCTCGACATTCAGCAGGCGCGTGTAGGAAAACTCGCTATCGATACGATAGAGATTCCCTCGATTTCCGGTTCCCGCCAGCAGACGCCCTTGCGCATCGAACGCGAGTACGTACACCAGATCCTGCGAGTGGCTCCAGATTTTGCGAGGATACCCATCGGCCTGGATGCGATAAATCTCCGATCCGCTGGCAACGGACTGCGTGTTGACGATCGGGAGTTGCGCGGGCGTGGGTGATGGGGGCACGATCTGGACTGTTCCGGGAGGCGCGGGGGTTGCTGGAGCCGGTTGCGGCGGCGCGCCCACAGCGGTCGGCGCCGGAGCGGGCGTGGCGGTCCGGTTTCCCGCGGCCGCCGCGTAAATCACGCCATCCGGCGTCACCGCCACGGCCGTGATCTCGCGCTTCGGCGCCTGGTAAAGCACAAACCCTTGGCCGGCCGGTGTCACGCGCACGATCAGGCCGCCCGGCTCCGTTCCGACGACGAGGTTGCCGGCCGCGTCGATGGCCAGCGACCGCGCATGAGCCTCTTCCGTGCGGAAAAATACCGATCCGGCGCCCGCCGGCGTGACGCGGTGAATCTCTCCTCGATCTCCGGTAGCGACATACAAATCGCCATTCTTCGCGAAAGCCAGCGCCCAGATGTATTTCGCCTTGGGATCGTAAAATACTTCGGCCTTGCCGGAACTGTCGATCCGGTACACTTTCCCGTCCGGCGATGTGGCGGCATAAACCCGATCCTGCCGGTCAATGGCGATCGCCTGCACCGCGATGCCGTCCATCTCGGCGACCGGCTTGCCTGCGCCCGAAGAATCGATGGCGAACAGTTTGGCGCGCGAGCTTCCCAGGCTGCCGCCGCCCGTATAGATCGTGCCCTTCGAATCCCGAGCCACGGCCCACAGAAACGCCATCGACGTATCGTAGACTTGCCGCACCCGCGGCGCCACTGTAAGGCGGCCCTCACTCGAAATCGAAAGATTGCGCAGCGTGCCCTGGTCGAAATCTTCCATCGAGTCCTGTGCCCAGAACCTGGTTTGGACAGCAGACAGGAGCGTGCAAGCGCACACGAACGCGCAAAAAAGGGGGATCGGTCGCATGGGGATCGAGTCTTACCTTAACGTACCGTGATCGGAAGCGAAAAGCTGCCCGTAACCATCTGATCGAACGGCATGGAAAACTCTTCCTCCGCGCTCTCAGCAATGCCGGTCAGGGCGCGCCCCGCGCTTCGTTGCCCCTGGAGCACGTTGAGTACCGAAAGAGGCAGAGCCGGGAGCGTCTTGTCTTCCGAGTAGTAGGTCGGACGGCGCTGAACCACCGATACGTACAGCCGGTTGTTGCCGCGCTCCTGATTGAGCAGGGAAACCGTCTCAGGCAGATCCAGGTAGCGGTTTGCCGAAACGGCTGTCGATTGCAGGCGGTTCAGAGTGGCGGCGTCGCTCAACAAAATGCGGTGCTCGCCTCTTGGCAGATCTTCGGGAATTCTGACTGTAAGATTCCGCTCAATACGTTCGCCGCGATAAGGCCGCAGAAACACCTTCACGGGAATCTCGGCTCCGGCGGTAACTTCGTTTGAAGGCGTCCAGGCGGTATCCACCGACATGATGCGGCGATCCGGCAGCAGATCCACCGTGCACTCCACCTGCTTGAGATCCGGCGTGGTCACGTTGTTCTGGAACAGCCGCGTGAACTTATCGCCCCACCACGCACCGAGCGTGAGCGGAACCGGAGCCATCGCATCCGAACCGGTCTGCACGGTGGAAACGTGCAGTTTTTCCGCGCCCGCGAGCTGCACATCGCCGCTCAGGCGATAGGTAATCTCGTCGGCGAACTCGTTCATCTGCTGAAGGGAATTCGCCAGGGTCATATTCATCAGCAGCGGCGTCCACTTCTGGTGCACGAACACGTTGAAATTCAGATCTTTTTGTCCGATCACCGTGCCGGCGGAGCCAATCGAACGCACGCGAACGTGCACCGGAACCGTCGGAGCTTCCGCTCCCAGCTCGCCCATAATTCCGGTGTAGCGGTCCTGTTTTAGCGCTCCAACTACTTCCGTCGCGCTGCCGAACTTGGTCGGCTGGTAGGAAGAGCTGAAAACCATCATGATTTCGCTCTTCGCCATGGGCATGTCGATCGGACCCAGATTGTAGAACGGATGTCCGAACGCCAGCACGCGCTTGCCGTCGTTATAAGTGACCGTGCCCATTCCGGTGGCGGACATGTCGCCGGAAACAAGAACGCCGCTCACGGCTTCGCCGGGGTTCAGCGATTTCTCCCAACCCGCTGCCGGCTTGGCCGAAAGATTTCCCGCGGAGGCGCCGCCCTGGACTGCCGTAACGCCCATCTGCGAAAACATCGGCTCGAACTGTTTCAGCACGGCCGAGCTGAATCCGGAAAACGTCATGGGCGTGTCGATGAATTGCACGCCCGAGTTCAGCAAGCTCCTGCGAACATCCGCAGGCACCTCCGGCAGATCCGAAAGCTGCGCGACAACTTTATCCGGCGTCAGGGCGTCGGCCGGCCGCGACGTGTCGTACGTCTGGATCTCCAGCATCGATTCGATCGGCGTGATTCCGCAGATCGCGTCGGGCGAGAACACGCCCATGCGCAGCGAAATCGCGCCCATCAGTTTTCCGTCGAAGTACACCGGGCTGCCGCTCATGCCCGAGGCAACGCCGGTGACTTTACCCTTGCCTCCAAGCTTGCACAGGATCACGTCCTGGCGAGGGCCAAGATAGTTCTTCCAGACTCCGACGATCTCGACGGGCATCGGCTCCGGTTCGGTTCCCGAGAACACGGTCCAGGCTGTAGCCTGCATCCCGGCTTTTACATCCTTCAGTGGAAGGATCTCGGTCTTCCCCGCTTTCGGAGCCGCCATATCGGCGGCTAGCGACACACCGGCGAGAGCCAGCGTGGCAAATGCCAGCCACTTCTTCATTGCACTACCTCTTGTGTTTCTATTATCCACCTTGAGAGGGTAGGCGCGGCTACCCTAGGGAAGTCGGAATATCGCCTGAGCAGGCGGCCAAGCTACGAAATCAGACGCTCGAGCTTCGATCCCGGGCGGAGGATCGTTTCAGTCCGCTCGGGACCCGTGGAAATGGCTCCGATCTCGACTCTCGCGCGTTCCTCGATAAATTTCAGATACGCCCGCGCCTTCTCGGGCAGGTCCTCATAACGCGTGATCCCGCGCGTCGAGGTCTGCCAGCCGGGCAGCTTTTCGTACAGGGGCTCGACACCCTCGAGCGATCGGTACGTGGCCGGCATATCCTCGATTTCCTTGCCATCGAGCCAGTATCCGACGCACACGGGGATCTTGGCCAGTTGATCCAGCACGTCCAGCTTGGTGATGAACAGGGAATCGAAGCCATTGACCATCGCGGTGTAGCGCAGCAGCGGCGCATCGAACCAGCCGCAGCGGCGAGGCCGGCCCGTAACGGATCCGTATTCGTTGCCCTCGCGGCGCAGCAGATCGCCCGCGGCGTCCTTGCTTTCGCTCGGAAACGGCCCCGTGCCGACGCGCGTGATGTAGGCTTTTGAAACCCCGATCACGCCCTGGATCTTCGTCGGGGGCACGCCCAGGCCGGTGCACGCCCCTCCGGCTGCCGCGCTCGATGAGGTAACGAACGGATACGTTCCGTGGTCGACATCGAGCATGGTTCCTTGCGCGCCTTCGAACAGCACGCGCTTGCCCGACGCCATCGCGTTTGACAGGAGCGCCGCGGTGTCGCAAACCAGCGGACGGATCTTCGCCGCGAGTTGTTCGGTCTGGCAGCGGATGGCCGTGTAATCGATCGGCCCCTCCAAATGGAACGTCTCGGCGAGCGTGCTCTTGTCCTCGGCCAGCACGTCATACAGCTCGCGGAAACTCGCTGGATCGTACAGATCCGCGATGCGAATTCCGCGGCGGCCGATTTTGTCCTCATAGCATGGCCCGATCCCGCGCGCCGTGGTGCCCAGCGGAATCCGGTTCTCCCGCGCTTCCGACATCTTCTCCACCAGCCGGTGAAATGGAAAGATCACGTGCGCCCGGTTGCTGATGCGAAGATGCGCCTGGACATCGATTCCCGCGGCTTCCAGCGTTCCCATTTCCTCGGCCAGCGCGGCCAGATCGACCACCACACCGTTGCCAATCACCGCCGTCACGCCCGGCCGCAGGATCCCGCTCGGAATCAGCTTGAGAATGAATTTCTTCTCGCCGATATAGACCGTGTGGCCGGCGTTGTGCCCGCCCTGATATCGCGCGACCACGTCAAACCTTTCGGCCAGGAGATCGACGACTTTGCCCTTGCCCTCGTCGCCCCACTGGGCGCCCAGGACGATTACATTTTTCATATTGTTGAACCGCGCTTAACCGCACACATCGGACTTCGACTGTAGACTCATCATTCCCTTGGGTGCTGCTCGCGCGATCGGAGTTGGTCCGCGTGCTCCCAGCGCTCCATTGTACCAGTGAAATGTTCGAGAATCGTTACAATAGCTCTGATGCAGCTTTCCGATATCTTCCTCCAGTTGGGCGAGGAAAACTTCAACAGCCTGCTCCGCTCGATCTCGATGGGCCGGCTGAAAACGTACCAGCTCTTCGACCGCTTGAAAACCCGTCTGCATCTGAACAAGCTCAACTCGGAGCACCTTCGGAAAGCCGAGCCGCGCATCTGGGCGCGCATCGGCGAACGCGATGATGATTTCGCTTCCGAAATCGCGCAGGCCATTCTGATTTCGCATCTGGACATGATCCGCGCGGTACTGGACTTCCAAGGAATTCCGCATGAGGATGGCTTTTTTCCGAAAGACGCCGACGTCGCCAGTCACCTGAAGGAAGGCTGGCAGCAGCAGGTCTGGGACAAGTTCCACAGCGTGTACCCCGCGCCGGCGCTGTTATTCTATATCAATCACCTGGCGTGGGAGATCACCAAAGCCGGCCAGGTATTCCAGCCTGCCGCATGAAAGAACTATTCGAGGCCGTGCGCGCCGGAGATATCGCGCGCGTTCAGAGCCTGGTGGCCGCCGATCCATCGCTCGCGATCTTCGCCGCCGCGATCCTGGGCGACGCTGCGCGGCTGGAGGAACTGATCACCGGGAACCGTTCGCTGGTTGCCGCCGTCAGCGCCGATGGCTGGACGCCTCTGCACCTCGCGGCGTTTTTTGGCAAAAGCGATGCCGTGCGTCTGCTGCTGAATAAGGGCGCATCGGCTACCGCGCGATCCACCAACCAGATGGCCAACACGCCCCTGCACGCCGCCGCTGCCGGAAAGCATCCCGATATTGTGAAGCTGCTGCTCGAACGTGGCGCCAACGCCAATGTCCGTCAGAACGGCGGATGGGTCCCCTTGCACTCTGCGGCGCAGAATGGCGACCTGGAATCCGCCCGAGCCCTGTTGGATGGAGGAGCCGATGTCTCGGCGCGCGCCGATAACAACCAGATGCCGCTCGACCTCGCTCTGACCGCGGCGCGCCAGGAGATGGTCGAATTTCTCGAAGCGAACGGAGCGACGCTCTAGCGTGTCCGCGGCCGAACAGGTTATCTCCGAGTTGCACAAGGCGGCGGTCGCCGCCCTCGAGCAAGCCACGACGATCGAGGCCCTGGAAGCTGTGCGCGTCGAAGCGCTCGGACGCAAAGGCAAGCTGGCCGAAGTAAGTAAGACTTTCGGAAAGCTGGCTCCTGAGGAACGCGCGCGCGTCGGAAAGCTTCTCAACACCGTCAAGCAAGAGCTCGAAACGCGGCTTGAGGAACGAAAGGACGCGTTAGCGTCCGTCGCCCGTGACGCGCGGCTGGAATCGGAGTGGATTGACCTAACCGCGCCCGCTCCCGGCGTCCGCCCCGGCAGTCTCCATCCGATTACACAAGTACAGCGCGAACTCGAAGAACTCTTCCTTTCGCTCGGATTCGCGATTCTGGATGGCCCCGAGGTCGAAACCGAGTACTACAACTTCGACGCGCTGAACATTCCTGCCGATCATCCCGCGCGCGATGCGCAGGATACGTTCTGGCTGAAAGACGGCCGCCTCCTGCGCACCCACACTTCGCCGGTGCAGGTGCATGCGTTGGAGAAGCTGGGGCCGCCGCTCAAGGTGATCGCGCCCGGACGCGTCTTCCGCAACGAGGAAGTGGACGCCTCGCACGAGCATACGTTTTACCAGCTCGAAGGCATGATGGTCGACCGCGACGTCTCCGTCGCCCACCTGCTCTACTTCATGAAGACGTTGCTTTCGGCGATCTTCCATCGCGACGTCACCGTGCGCCTGCGCCCAGGATTCTTTCCGTTCGTCGAACCCGGCTTCGAACTCGACATCCAGTGCCTGATCTGCGGAGGGAAAGGCTGCCCTGTCTGTAAACAGTCGGGGTGGGTGGAACTGCTCCCCTGCGGTCTGGTGAATCCGGCCGTGCTGCGCTACGGCGGCGTCGATCCGGATCAGTGGAACGGCTTTGCCTTCGGCCTGGGCCTCACGCGGCTGGCGATGATGCGCTATGGCATCGACGATATTCGTTTGTTCGCCGGCGGCGATTTGCGATTCCTCAAGCAGTTCTGACACGCGATGAAATTTTCCTACAACTGGCTGCGCGACCTGGTCGACCAACTCGATACGCCTCCGCGCGAACTGGCGCAGCTCATCACGCTCAAAACCGCCGAGTCCGAGGGCGTCGAACCGCATGGTCACGATCACGTCATCGAAATCGACAACAAATCGCTCACCCATCGCCCCGATCTCTGGGGACACCACGGCATGGCGCGCGAAGTCGCCGCGATCCTCGGCCGTAAGCTGATCGACCCCGTGGTCCCGGTGCAGTTTGCGGGCGAGGCTCCTGTGCGTGTGCGGATCGACGATCATGCGCTTTGCCCGCGCTACTCCGCGCTCGTATTCGAAAATGTGACGGTCAAGCCCTCGCCGCAGTGGCTCCAGCAGCGGCTCGAAGCCGTCGGCATGAACCCGATCAACAACATCGTGGACGTGACGAACTATGTCCTGGCCGAGATCGCGCAGCCCATGCACGCCTTCGACGCAGCGAAACTTCAGGGCAAAGAAATCATCGTTCGGCCCGCCGATGCGGGCGAAACCATCAAGGCGCTGAATGATGAAAGCTACACGCTGGATCCGTCGAACCTGGTGATTGCGGATCCCAGCGGGGCAGTCGCGATCGCGGGAATCATCGGCGGCGCCGACAGCGCCATCTCGGATTCCACCACTCGTATCGTTCTGGAAAGTGCGAATTTCAATGCGTCGAGCATCCGCAAAACCTCCGCGCGTCTGAAGCTCCGCACCGACGCTTCCATGCGCTTCGAAAAAGCTCAGGATCCGGTCAACACCACTCGCGGTCTTCAGCGCGCCTTCGCGCTGCTTCAGGAAGTTTCCCCCGGCATCCGGCTCGTGGGCGGCTTGGCCGATAACCATCGTCCGCTGCCCGCACCCGCCCCGATCGTGCTGCCTCTGGATTGGCTGGACCGCAAGCTCGGCCGCAGCGTGCCGAAAACCGAGGTCCGGAGCATTCTGGAGTCGCTCGAGTTCCGCGTCCAGGAAATTGAGCCTCGGATATTTTCCGTCTTCGTGCCAAGCTGGCGCGCGACCAAGGACGTGTCCATCAAAGACGACCTGGTGGAGGAAGTCGGACGCATGGTCGGTTACGCTTCGATCCCGCCCACGGCTCCGCTGACGCCCGCCCGCGTTCCTCCGGCGAGTCCCGAACGCGAGTTCCACCACCGCGTCCGCGAGATGGCCGCCGCGCAGGGATTCACGGAGGTCCACAACTACTCCTTCATCAGCGAAGAGATGGCGCGAGTTTTCTCGGTGGATGCGTCTGCGCACGTGCAGGTCGCCAATCCCATCGCCTCGGACCAGAATCTGCTCCGCACGAGCTTGCTGCCGGGCATCTGGAAAAACGTCAACGACAATTCCCGCCACTTCGACCGGTTCCGCTTGTTCGAAATCGGACGCGCGATCTATCCTGACCGCGAAGTGCCTCATTTCGCCGCCGCGATCTTCGCCAAGGACGACGGGGCGTCCGCGCTGTTTGAGCTCAAGCGCCTGGCTGAGTGTCTTTTGCCCGGCGCGGCCGTGCGTCCCGCAGCGAGCGCCCAGCCTTACGAGCATCCGCGCCGCACGGCCGACGTGTGCCACGGGGAGAAGAAAATCGGGCGGTTGTTCGAGTTCCATCCGCGGATGGTCGAAGCAGGCCGAGCCGCAGTGTTGGACCTGGACCTCGAAAGTCTGTTGCGCCTTCAGCCAGACCCGCCGCGCTATCGCCCGCTGCGGCGGTTCCCGGAAAGCGCCTTTGATCTATCCGTCGTCGCAGGCAGCCGGGCACTCATCGCCGAAGTGCAGTCGGCCTTGGAAAAGCTCGCGGGCGAACCGTTGCTCTCGATCGAGTTTTTACGGGAATTCGCGCTTCCGAACGGGGACCGCAGCCTCTCCTACCGTCTGACCGTCGGTGCTCCCGATCGAACTTTATCGACGGAAGAAGTGGGAGCAATCCGCTCGCGGGTTATCGATGGAATGCGCGCCGCCGGATACGATTTGCGCATCTGAGTTACTTCGCGGCTAAGCCGAATTCCTGCAGAAGTTCGGAATTCCCGGCGTAAAGCCGTACCCAGTAGACGCCCCGCACCAGCGGCTTCGGCGGCAGCGCCGTTATTTTATCCCCTACCGGCGCCGCCGTCCCCTTCCAAATCGTGTTTCCGGCAGCATCGACAATCTGGACCTGAAAAGGGCCCCGTCCCGGCGGGATTCCGGGAGCCTCCATACTGAGTCGCAGGGGCTTACCCGCCGGTGCCTGCGAAAGCAGATCTGACCCGCGCATCGAGGAAAGGCTCACGCCGGCCGGCGGCGTCCCGGGCGGAGGGCTGGGCTGGAGAATCGCGAGTACTAGAACGGCTAGGGCCACGGCGGTCGCGGAATTCGTCTTCGTCATCACAAGCCGAGGAAGCGCGCACACGGCGTCACGCCATCGGGTCTGGCGCGGATGCAATTCGGCTGCGCAGGCTCTGAGAGAAGATACGAATCGGTTGATTTCGGCGACCGAGTCCTGACACTCGTGGCAGATCAGCAGATGTTCTTCGACGACTGCGGCCAGCGCTTCCGGAAGACGGTCAAGCGCGAATTCCTCGAGGATTTCCTCGGTGGGGTGGGAACTGGGCCGCTGGTCTAGATCCACTAGGATTCCCAAAACGGAGCATCATGCAAGACGTCCGTTTCAAACTAGGACTATTCTTTAGTGCGATATCCTCCGGGAAGTTCTCACGGAAATCATGTGTCGAGTTTTGTGGACCAGTTTTTTTCGTCCGAGCTCGCCGAACCGCGCCTTTGCGCGGGATTTCAAGAGCCGGAACTGCGTTTCTGTCAGCCCCATGTCGGAGCAGATTCGATCCTGGCTTTGCTCGTCGATATAGAAACGAGTCAAGATTTCGCGATCGCGCTCGGAGAGCTCGGCGAGAACCCGACGGATGAGCGCAATCCTCTGGTGGAAGATCGCGGTTTCTTCAGGGTTTCCGCGAGGATCGGGTACTCGCACGCTGGAATCGAATTCTGCCTGGTCGCGCCGGTTCTGCACCACCCGGTCAATGTGCGCCGCCACTTGCCGGCGAACGATCGTCCGCACGAATCCCATCAAGCGCTCCGGCTCTCTCAACTCGCCGCGCCGAATCGCCTGCACGACAACCACGAACGTGTCGTGGACTTTGTCGTCCAGTTCCTGCGGTCCCAACTGGCGGCACAGATGGAATCGGATGCCTCGGGAGAAGAGTTGATAGAGTTCCTCCATCCCGTCGGTCTCCCCGGATCGGATTCGTTCCACCAGCTTGGCCCACCCGGCGTGGATTGCGCTTGCGTCCGCCAAACCGTCCGGGACCGCAAGATCTTCTTCGAGAGCGGGCCCTAGAGTGGATTCGACGGGCTCGGCCGACTCGACCGCCTCGCGCGGCAACGGTTCTTCGGCCACGCTCAGGACGGGACGCCGCGTCCGGATCATCGGCCGCTCTCCGTCACCTGGAAGGCTGCCCAGTATGCTGGCGAAGCTTGCCACGTCCCTGAATGGATCATTTCAACCTGGCTTCGCCGCAAGGCTTCCGGCGCCGAACTGTGCTGGAGATTCCTGTAGAAGGCAGGAATCAGATCGCCGTCCGCATCCGGAATTTGCCAGTTCGTCCCTACGACCGTGCTCGCTCCGGCCATCAGCCACGCCCGCGTCAATCCGATGAGTCCGGCTCCTGCTTTTGCGTCGCCGGTGCCGCCGCGCAACCGGTCATCACGACCAAGGCTCCCGGCACATGCAACAGGCCGATATCTCGCGTGGACAGCAGACCGGGTTCCCCCTGTTTATCGAGCGAGAAGGCCACGAATGCCTGTCCCGGCGTTTGGCGCGGCGTCAACACGTGCGTGGCTAAGTGGATCGTCTTGGGCTGCTGGTTGAGCGCATGAAGAAAGGCGTCCCGTCCTGCCGAGGTTCCTTCCAGAATCGTTACGGGCTGGCCATCGAAAACGGTTCGCCACGTATCGGCGCTCCGCCGGAGTTCTTGGGCGCTGTTCACCAGCCGGTTCAATGGGGCGTTTTCTGACTTCGGGGCAGGGGCCCACCGGGCCCAGCGCGAATCGGCGGAGTTATAGACCGGGTCTGCGACGCCCAAGTAACCACCCTGCGCGCCTCCCACGTTGGCTAGAAACATCGCTCCCGGGATCACCTCAGATGTGTGCCGCTCTGCAAAGTAAACCGGCCTTCCGTTTTCCCGCCCGGTCACCAGGGCCGCGAACGGTAGTTCAAACAGGTCTTTGTCCAGCGACAGCAGCCAGGAAGTCTTTGCGGTAACCCTCTGATCCAGGGAACCGAATAACCGTTGATAAAGATCCTCGCCCAATTTATCTCCCGGAGACTCCCCCGAAATCGCAGAACCGCCGGCCATCACTGCTTCCCGAAACCTGCTGATACTTCCCCGGAGTTCTGCTCCCGCCGGAAGCCTGTGTAGCTCCAGCCTGCGGCGTGTCACTGCCCAAACGTAAGATTCGCGTTGGCCTAGGTAAAAGCTCAGGACCAAATCCGATTCACCTAAGCCGTGTTGAAAATGAATAAGTGAATTCCGAGTGCGAAAATTCTCCGCCAGGGTCACAGAAAAACCTACTCCGGCCTTGGATTCCATTTCGGTAAGTTCCAAATGAAGACGCTTCGATTCTCGAGGCCCTTCACCGCTCTGATTCAATTTGGCCAAGGTCCCCCAGTAGGCTGGCGGTAATTTCTCGCGCCAAATCTGCGCCAATTCGCGGCTTTCTCTCAGGCTGGCCGCGCGATTGGACTCAAGGGCAAGAAAGGCCTCTTCCGCCCACCGCCGATCCTTCGTCCTGAGCGCCTGGCGCGACGCTGCTTCGATGAAGGAATCGAACATTTCTTGCTGCATCGCGGCATTGGCGCCGGTGATCAGCGAAAGCGCGCTCGGCACCGAGCCGTTCCATGTGCTCGCTTGTTTCACCGTGTCCTGGAAATCCTGCAAAGCCAGTTCCGTTCGGCCTAACAATTCGCGTGCGAGGCCGCGTTGGTGAAAAAGCACGTATTTCGCCGGACTTGACCCGTTTCGACCCAGAATTGCCCTAGTAGTGAATGTTTCCGCCTCTTGGGCAAAACGGTTGCGCATCTCTCGGTTCCCTTGGCGGTCCTCCTGGCGAGCCTGTTGGAGCCGCAGAGATCCTAGCGCCGCGTAGGAGAAACTCAGAGTTTTCCTGGAATGTCCCCAACGAAGGCGCAGAGCCCGGCCTACGGATCCCTCGGCCATATCGAACTGATCTGAGGCAGCCTGCTCTTGTCCCAGCAGATCCCATGCAGTGGCCTCCGCCTCAGGATCTCCGCTCTGGCGGGCTGCGTCGATCGCTTCCGTATACCGCGGTTCGCCGATGTTCCGATTGGAGTCGGCCAGCACGGCCCGAAGGCTCATCAGCAACTGGGCTTTGAATGGGGGCGCGCCTGGAATACGGCCCACGGCTGTCTTGGCTCGCTCCAGAGAACTCACAGCGCTGTCGGCGTCCCCGATCCGCTCATAAATCAGCGACAAATTAACGGCAAGCGCGCCTACAGCCGGCCAGTCGCTTGTTCGCTCGGCTAACGCGCTTGCTTTGAGATAGGCGTCCAGGGCCTGGGCATATTCAAGCTGAACGGAATGCGCAGAGCCGAGATTGCTAAGGTAGGCGATCTGTGCAGGAATATTTTCGAGCGCGATCGCACGCTGATACCCGGCAGCGTATAACGATGCAAGACCCGCAAAATCTCCCTGTGCCCGCCGCCTTTGCGCGGCTTCGATCAGGTCTCTGAAATTGTCAGTCTCCCACCACCGGCTGGGACCAAGCGGCCCAACTCGTATGGCTGACGAAGGATCCGTCGCAGCCAGACTGATGATGAGGACAAGGCCAAGGCCTCGGAGGAAACCGGCCAAGCCACCCTCACCCGTCGATTACTACTTTTTGAGCAGTAAGATACTACCAGAATTAATGGATTCTGCCAAGAAAAAAATGAGAATGTTTGGATGAATTACGGCTTGCCCCGGTCAGCCGGGATCTGATACGGATCGGCTTCCCCGCAAAACCTCCTGCAAACGCTTAATATCCTCCTTGTTTCCTCGCCAGATCACTTTGGGAGTGCGTACCCCGAGCCGCGGGTGAACCGGCATGGTAATGGCGTAAATTCTGGACATGACGGCACTGGCCAGACCCGCTCCGCAGCCGTAGAACGGGATCATCTCCACCCTCCGAACCATCGTGACCCAGCCGAACAGCGACGTCATCGAGACCAGGCTAGCCAGACAGAAGACCGTCGGCCATTTCACCGCCCCCAAGATGACAACCCGGCCTACGATCTGATATCCGGCAATCGTCAGGAATCCGATTAGGAACGGCCAGCCGTACAGCCAAAACGTCTGCTTGAGATGAAAGAAGATCCCCGGAAAGGGAGAAACCACAAGAGAGGTATCGATCACGGCATAAGCTCCCGCTTCAGCAAGGCGCGTATCAGGCTGGGAAGGTACTCGGGCGTCTGAAGGAGCGGTGTTCCGAGGCGCTCGCTCTGCGCCCGGATGATTCCCTTCGAATCGATCACCACCACTTGCGGCGTGCCCAGCCGTTCTCCGGCCGGAATTCCCAGGAATCGGTGCACTTCAGCGCTGGACGACGTTCCCACTGGAAACGTCAGCCCGAAGCGCCGGGCGAATGCCGCCGGGTCCGCTCCCTCGTTGAACGCCACTTCGAGGACTTGCAGTTTCGCGGAAAACTCGTGCGAGAGGCGCTCGAAAACCACGGAGGCTCGTTGGCAATGCACGCACTCTGTGGAAATGAACGCGAGCACAGTGATGCGCCCCCGCAAGCTCGACAGCAGCGTTGAACGGCCCGAAAGCTCGGCAATCCGGAATTCCGGCGCGGGCCGCGGGACCGGAGATTGAGCCCAAGCGCCCGGGATGAGCGCGGCCGCCAGCAAGACCAGAGCGCGGCTCATTGCGGACCCGACGCCGACGGCTCCGGACAACACAGGACGAAGCCGAACCCCGCATCGCCACAGTAATGATAGCTGCCGTAAAAGAACGCCTCACAGGCTTCCTCGGGATTGCCGCTTGGACCGGAGATGACCACCACCGGCTCTTGATCAGCGAAATTCATGTTTGCTCCTTGACCCTTCGGGGAAACGGCGGCCAAACGCACGGCCGCCGCATCCGGCGGCTCCTAGTAAGGGCAGCAGTGCACCAGAATTCCGTCCATGTAGGGCTGATCGCCGCAGGCATAATAGTTGCCGTAGGCGGCCGCACATGCGTCATTCTCGTCATAGCCCGTTCCGGGCAACCAAACTACAGACCCAGGATCCATACTCCTCCTTCGGCTCCTGTGTCCCATGCGCTCGGTGAGTTGGCTGCGACGTTCGGCGCGAAGAACTTGAAGAATCCAGAGAAACGATTTTCAGAGCTGACGGATTCGCTGGCGCGGGCTGCGTGTTTGCATCGATCTGGCATAATAAGGGCACTGTGTCACGAGTAAAAGAGCTGGAATCCCGGCTCGAAAACACCGAGCACCAGCTTCGGCTGCTTCAGAAGATCAGCCGTTTTATGGTTCGCGAGATGAACCTCGGCACGGCTCTCCAGGAAGTGGTTTCCCTGGTGGTCGAATTCATGGATTGCGACTCCTGCCTGCTCTACTTGCTTCACGATCGTGAGTTGGTACTGTGCGCTTCCAACAATCCGCACCCGGAAACCATCGGCAAGGTCCGGCTGCAGTTCGGAGAAGGGCTCACCGGCTGGGTGGCCCGGGAGCGCCGCCTGCTGGCCATCTCCCGCGAGGCCTACGGCGATACCCGCTTCAAGCTGTTCACCAATTTGCCCGAAGACACCTACGAAGCGTTTCTATCGGCGCCCATCATGATCCGCGATCGCGTGGCCGGCGTCATCAACGTTCAGCATCGCGAGCCGCATTTTCACTCAGGCGGGGAGATGGAGCTGCTCACCACCGTGGGCGAGCAACTGGGATGCCTGCTGGCACTGGCGCAGAGCGATCTGAAGGCGTTCGACACGTCCCACGTTCTGGATCTGGTGATGAGCCCGGCCCGTCGCGGCTAGACCGGAAACAGAGCGCAGGGACTCTGTTTTATTCACAGCTCCTCCACAGAGAAACCCGGTAACGCTTAGATTTTGAAGGCGTTAAATTCTGAGGAAAGTGCGATTTTCCGGTTGACCCTCAAACGGATTGGGAGCATGATGAGTGTGGTTCCAAGAGGTTCGAAGGGCAGCGAGCCTGGCAGGAGTAGCGGATCCGGAACAATGATCCGTGGCGCTCAAGCGATAACAAAAATTGTTGCCGCGCTGCGGGGAGCGAAGGAAGATCGGGCAACCTGCAAGGGTAAGCTTTATGGTTCGCACGTCGAGCCAACGTGTTGATCCCGAGGGATTGTGAGGTCCCGGAGGGGAGCCGAGGCTCGAAGCCGAATCGTAAGTCCTGAGGCGTGATCCGGTAACGGGTTTCGCACGATGATTGTGTCCCGCGAAGCTATAAAAGGCGGACCGGGAACAGGAGTGCGAAACCGAACGGGCTGGGTTAGGCTTAGGGATCGCTTCGAAGATGTAGGCCAGGAGCGTTGACGCAGTTGTGGGGATCGGTCGCAAGGCCAATCCTCGCAGGTGCAGAGCGAAAGGCCGCATCGAGAGGCGGGCTTCTACCGGGACGGACGCAGACACGCACCTGCGCACTGATCCGCAGCCGGCCAAAACCGGCGGTGGGGAGCAAAGGGCTCAGGTCTCGCCGGTTCCGGATGCCACGTTCTGACGGTGCATGCCCGTCGGGGAGCAAGCTGCCGGAGGGTCACTTGGAACCATTTTCTATCCCGCCCGCCCTACCGCCGCTTTGAGCGTGTGGCAAGTTATGGCATCTGATCCTTAGATTCCTCCCCGGGCGGGGTGCGTCTGGACGAGGCTGGAACTTCCACTCGAGTCTCATGCTGCCGCCAGTAGACGCCCCTACGCGGTCTGAACGCCGCGAAATTGCAGCGGCACGCTTCACAACGATAGGGCTTCGCTCCCAGGCGTAAAAGGATACGGATCCAGCGGCGGGCGTTGTAGCGATGCGGACTCCACTTGGCCAGTTCCTGGCGGTAGCACCGCGGACATCGCGCGTACTTCCAGAACCCGCTTCCCCAGGTGCTGACTTGCCAAGCCCGGTTGCACCGCCGGCAGCGCAGCTGCGAGATTCCGAGCCAGGATCTTAGACGCCCTCTCCATCCTCTCGGCCTGGAAACACGGAAATCGCGGGTCCCACAATCCGGGCAGGCGAGTTGCATGGAGGAGCTAGACGGCTATCCCCGCGCGCTTGCGGGGCGCAATATAGGACTGAACATACGCAGTGAACGCTCGCTGCAACTGCTCGCGCATGGCATAGCTTCGGCCAGGTTGCGGCGCGAACTTCAGGCCCTCGATCGAAATCACCGGCAGGATCTCGCGCGTCGAGGACGTAATGAAAATCTCGGTGGCGCGCTCCAGGTCGGCCGGCATCAGGGTTTTCTCGCCGATGCGCAATCCGGGAACGCGGATCTCTTCCAGCAGCAGCGCCCGCGTGACCCCCGGCAGGCATCCGGAGTTGAGCGGCGGCGTCCATACTTCCACGCCCTCCACTGCGAAGACGTTGGCGGAAGTGCATTCGGAGACCTCGCCGCGCTCATTCAGCAGGATCACTTCATCCAAACCGCGTTCGTGCGCGCGCTCATACCAGGTCAGGTTTTCCGACCAGGAAAGATTCTTGGTGCCCGCGAACTCGCTGGCCGCGTGCCGCGCGTTGGGGATTACGCCCAGCTTTACCGTTTCGCCCCAATCCTTCACATCGGCGGTGAAGGCGACCACATCGAACTCGCGCATCGGCCCCGGCCCCTCGAACATTCCGCCACGATTGCGAATGACAGCGACGCGCAGTGTCGCGTTGAAGGCATGGTTCGCCTCGATCAAACGGAGCAATCGCTGCGCCAGCCACTCCGGATCCTGGGGAAAGGGAACGCTCATGCGGCCGGCATCGGTGTGCATCCGCGCCCAGTGCCGCTCCCAGGCGAACATCACGCCGTCGTAGACGCGGATGGTGGAGAAAACTCCCCAGCCGTTCAGCAGGCCGACCTGGCCCGCGGAGAGATCCTGAGCGTTCGTATCGCGGATGTCGTCGTTGTGGAGAAGATGACGGTGCACGGGATACTTCAATTGTATCCGAGTGACCGCGCTTCAGCCCTTCCCGGCGGCTTGCTTCAGCACCAGACTCACATCGTCGGGATTGATGAGATCCGGTACGGTCCAGCCGTCCAGGTTGTACTCGGCCATGCACTGCTCGGCGAAGCCTTTGTACTTCGCCGTCTGCCCGAGCGCCTCGGCCACCATCAGCACTTCGAACCGGATGCTTTCGTGGTTGCCGAAATAATTGCGCTCGTACAATTCGTGCCGCCCGCCGAATTCGGTGCCCATGGCGTCCCACATCAGCTTCATGAGCTTGACGCGATCCTCGGCCGAGTAGTTGTTCGAGCCGCGCACGAATTGGTCCAGGTATTTCCGAATCTCCGGATTCTTGAAATCTCTCGAGTGCGAAGGAAGATAGATCAGCGCGCTGGCCAGTACGTTTTCGACGATCTCTTTGAGCTTGGGATAGAGCGTGCTAGCAGCCACGCGATATGCCAGGCCGTAATCCAGGTTCGGCAGCACATGCCCGGGCGTCCATGGAACCGTCGCGCGCGCCATGGCATCCGTGAGTCCCCAGAACAGATTGCGCCACGCCAGGACTTCGCCCACCTGTGCCTGCACGCCGCGAAAATCCTTCGTCCCGGTCGCATCCACCGCCTTCAGCAGCAGGCCCGCGATGAAGTCGAGCTTCACCGCCAGCCGCACGCAGCCGTGGAACATAAAGCGCGGCAGGAATCCCGAGCGCGGAAAGAAATTGTTGACCTTGTCGATGTCGCCGTAGGCGAACACGTTCTCGTAGGGCACAAAAACTTTGTCGAAAACGATGATCGAATCGTTCTCATCCAGCCGGCTCGAGAGTGGATAGTCGAAGGGGCTGCCGGTGGCTGCGGCTGCCAGCTCGTAGGAGGGCCGGCAGAACAGTTTCACGCCGGGCGCGTCCGTCGGCACGATGCATACGAACGCGAAATCCTTGGTCTTGATGGGCAGGGCCCCGTTGTTGGCGATGAAGTTGTAATGCGTGAGTGTGGATGTCGTCGCGACTACCTTGGCGCCGCTCACGATCAGCCCCCCGTCGGTCTCCTTTTCGACGTGCATGTACACATCGCGGACCTCGTCCAGTTGCTTGTTGCGGTCCACCGGCGGATTCACGATCGCGTGGTTGACGAAAGTGACTTCTTCCTGCACCTTCTTGTACCAGCGCTTCGCGTTCTCCTGAAACGGCTCATAGAACGCCGAATTCGCGCCGAGCGTCGCCAGAAACGCGGCTTTGTAGTCCGGGCTGCGGCCCATCCAACCGTACGTCACGCGCGCCCATTCGGCGATGGCGTCGCGCGCGCCGACGAGTTCGTCTGCATTGCGCGAGGCGCGATAGAACTTGTGCGTGTAGCCGCCGCTGCCCGTGTCGGTGTCGGTGCACAATACGTTCTTACGGGAAGAATCGTGCAGCGCGTCATAGAGCCGCGCCAGCATGCGAACCGTGTTGCGAAACGCCGGATGCGTGGTGACATCCTTGACGCGCTCGCCGTAGATGTAAATCTCGCGCCCGTCGCGCAGGCTCTCGATGTATTCCTGGCCGGTGAACGGACGTGTCCGCACCGCTGAAGTGGCTTCACCCATCTCTTTAAAATCCCTCAAGGCCCAAGCTTAGGTTCGCATGCGGGCCAGAAAATATAGTCCCACAAGCGAGAACACCACATCCGGCGACCAGGCCGCCAGTTGCGGCGGCAACTCGTTCAGGTTGCCCAACTGCTCGAAAAACTGGTCGATGGACACGTAGGCCACGAAAATAATCAAGCTCATTCCGATGCCCGCCATCCCGCCGCGGCTGCCTGCGAGAAACGCGAAGGGCGCCGATACCAGCGCCAGGATGAACGCGAACAGCGGAACCGAGAACTTTTTGTAAAGCTGCACCTGAAGCGCGATCGTATCGAACCCGCTTTGCTTCAGCTCGTCGATATACGAGCGAAGCTCCAGAAAATTCATCTGATGTGACTGAAGCGCTTCCTTCACGAAGTAATCCGGCGTCTCTCGCAATTCCGGGAATACCCGGACCGAACCTCGAAAATTGTTCACCGGGCCGGTTTCGCTGCCTCGCAGCTCGCGGCTCCAGCCGTTCTGGAAAACCCAGGCGCTCAACGCCGGAACCCAGTTGGCGCGTTCGGCGGAGATGTGTTTCTTCAGGCGGAATGTCTGAGGATCGATCTCGAAAACATTCACCCCGCCCATCACCCCGGCTTTCTGATCGAAATATTTGTAATAGTAGATCCGGTCTTCCAGGCCGTAGAACCAGGTGCGGCCCGGATCCAGATACGTCCGCGCCGGACGCCCCTTGATCTCCGCGCGAAGCGCGTCCTGAATCCGGTCGGCCTCCGGGACCCAATAATGATCGAACGCGAACAATCCGCCGCTGAGCAGGATTCCCCCCACCAGAATCGGGACCGTCAGACGATACATACTGACCCCGCTGGCCTTGAACGCTGTCACTTCATTGTTCTTGGTGAGCACGCCGAATACCACCAGCACGGCGGTTAACACGCTCACCGGAGTAAAGCGATAGATCAGCCGCGCCGACAAGAAAAACAGGTACGCAAACACGCGGCTCATCGGAATATGGTTCTTGATGACGTCGCTCAGAAGCTCGAAGAACGTGAACACGTGGAACATCAGCACGAAACTCACCAGCCACAGCACGAAGTAAAACAGGAAGCTCGAAAAAAGATACGTGTCCAGGATCTGCGGCAGCAGAGGAAAGCGCGGTCTCCACAAACGCGGCTGGATCCGATCGAGCAGGCGCGGAATCGTTTCCTGGTGAGCGCGGCTCGCGGACCGGAACAGCCGGCTCGCGCGGCCGATGTAGTCGCGATCACCCGGAGACTCCAGGCGCGCGAGCATTGCGAACCCTAAGACGGCAAACGCCAGGTTCGGGATCCATACGGCGAACCCAGCCGGTATCGTCCCTTGCCTGCCGAAGTTGATGCAGTTGATCAAACCGATGAAATACAGCAGCGCGAGGAGCACCGTCAGCACATAAGCCGACGATTTTCCGGATCTGCGCGATCCGACTCCCAGCGGAATTCCCGTAAGCGCCAGCAGCATGCACGCAAATGGCAAAGCCACGCGCTGATTTAACTCGATGCGAGCTTCCAGTGCGCGTTCCCGGTCGGCGTTCTCGCGATACGCCAGCCGGTATAGCGGGCCCGTATCCAGTTCGATGACCGGCCTCGACGGCTCAACGGGTCCGGGCCGCTGCGCTTCGAGCCATAGATCGTGACCGGGCGCCGACGACACTTTGTACTCCGCGACCGGATCCTTGCCGGTGTCATACGTGCTCGTGTTGCTCAACGAAAGCTGGATCCGGTTGTGCACCGGATCGGGTTCCGCGATCGCCTCCGTTGCGAGAGTCACGAGCGGGCTGTCGCCGCGTTCGGTGGACGGGCTGACGTCCGCAAGAAAGATCCGGTACCAGCGCGTGCTGGTGCTGGAAGGAATGTCCGTGATGTACAGGATCGAATTGGGGAACTGTTCCTGGAAGACCCGCGGCTGAACGTCGGCCGTCAGTTGGCCGGCGATGAGCTGGTTCTGGATCTTGTATCGCTCGCGGATGGACCAGGGAGTCAGCCATAGGGAGGCCGCGGCAGCCACCAGCGTCATCAGGAAACTGAACGCGAGGATGGGCTGCGCTACGCGGCGCCCCGAGACTCCCGCGGCGCGCATGGCGGTGATCTCGCCGTCGCTCGACATCCGGCTCAGGGTGATCAGCGTGCCCACCAGGACTCCCAGAGGAATCGCATAGGGCAGCGCCTGCGGCAACACCAGCGCAAACAGGTCCGCCACCAGCCGCGGAGACCCGGAGTCGCGCACCAGGAATGCAAACAACGTCCGCGTCAGGTCCAGGAACAGCACGAACGTGAACAGCGTGCATCCCAGCAGCGCACTCGAAAAGATTTCGAAGAAAAGCGTGCGGCTTAGCAGGCGCATAGGCACCCGGTGTCAGACCGTTTCATCTCGATAAGCCACTCGCTCTCGCTCGTGGTTCTGAACGGAACCGCGCGCGGCAGAGAGCGGCCGCCTCCCATCAATTCGCGTTCGGCGGCGGAACCGTGGGCTGTTTGGGCAACTGATCCTGCGGTGGCTCGAGTTCGAGCTCGTCGAACAACAGCCCCGGCGAAACCACGCTGGCGGGAGCCAGATATCCGCCCGCGCCCAGGATCGCCAGCGGCGCCGCGACATTCACGTAATCGAACAGCTCGGTTTCTGCCGAAGCCGCCTGGATGTCGCGCAGGTTGCGGGTGGTCAGGCCGCGGAACCGCAATCCCCGGACCAATTCTTCGCGCCCGTCCGGATAAACGCGATACACCAGCAGCGGCGGGCTCACCGGACGCGCCGAGCCGCCGGATTGGGCACTGGCCTGCGCCAGCGACTGCAATTCCGATGCGCTGGCCGAGTACGGATAATCCAGCTTCCGGACCAGCATCGCGTAAGGCTTGTTGCGCATCGTGGCCATCTCGATCAGGCGTTTCTTCAGGTCCGCCAGCGGCGTCGCCTCGCTCGATTTGACGAACAGATTTCCGATCGACGCTGCAAACGTTCCGTAATTTCCCGGCAAGCGCGCGTGCCCGTTGGATTGCGGGAATCCGCGGATCGGCTGGCGTGTAGTCAGAAAATTCTTGAGCACGCCCTTCTCGACAACGTTTACAGGCTTGGGCGGCACACCTTCCATGTCGAACGGGTAGAATCCCGCCAGCGGCTTCCCGTTGAACGTGGATTGCGTTGCGTCGTCGGTCACATCGAAGGAGTCAGGCAGGATGCGCGATCCGATTCGCCCTTCCAATTCGCTGGGAACGAAATTGACGTTGCGGCCGGGATCGCTCAAAGGCCGGCGCGGAACGCGAAGATTATCGCCCAGCAGTTGCGCCATGAGCTGCGCGGCGGCGCGCGGCTCCAGCAGCACCGGACCGCTGTAGGTTTCGCCCGCCGGAGCATGCACCAGGGCGCGAACGTTCTCGCCCACTTGCGCTAAAGCCTTGGTCATCTCTGCTTCCGGAGCAAACTTGTCCAGTTCGAGCGCCTGGATCGAGGCCGCATCGTGCAGCAACATCCCATCCGGCGCCTGCCCTTCCGCCTTGGCGTAAACCCAATACAGATCGTCGTTGTACCGGACAGCGGTTCCTTCCGAATCCATGAACGTCGTTGGACCCTGGATCAACTGCAACTCGAGGCCCGAGGACAGCACTTCCTTATAGTTGTTGAACGCCGCTGCCAGCCGTGCCGCGCGCATCTTCCAGGCTTCGTCGTCTACCTTGGGACGGACAACTTTTCCGATGCTGATCACTGGCGTGACCTTGGCAAAATCAGGAAGAGGTTCCGCCGTTGACGCCGCGGAATTGTTGAGCGACGCCCGCTTCCGGGCCATAGATTCGACCGCCGCCTTGAAGGCTCGATCCGTGCTGAGCCAAAGCTCAGAGCGGAAATTGCCGTAATCGTCGTCCAGAGGCCAGTTTCCGTCATAACGAGACCCGGAATAGATGCCGCTGTAGATATGCCCGGTATTGTCGAAATCGTAACTGCCGACGCGCACCTGCGTGGCCGGCGAGCGGAAATGATTTCGCGAAACCGTCACGACGGCGCCCATGGAAGCCGAAATCCGCAGCGTTTCGGCGTCCGTCACCATGTAGCTGAAGAAATAGGGCGCGTCCTGGCCGGCCACCACCGACAATTGCTTGGAGCGTTGCAGCTCGTCGCGCATCGCCCGCAAAAGCGGATCGTCTGTGGGGACCGAGGATGCGCCACTCTGGGAAACGAGCCAGGCCGCCGAACCGGCCAGCGCCGCTCCCAGGACGGCAACACGCAGCAGAGTGCGGCGGAAGATTCTTGTTGCCTTCTTCACGGATGCAACTCCTGGCCACCCGAATCCGGGGGCGCCAGGTACGGCGGCCGGTCGCGGGAACTGTCCTTGCGCTGCACTTCGATTTCGGAAACCAGCAGCGCCGGTGCGATCGTGGCTACAGGTACATTGCCGGATTCGGCTCCGCAAATTCCGTTGAACACTTCCATGCGGTTGGAAGTCGCGGTGATTTTCGAGAAACTCGCCAGCGGAGTGCCCACGATATCCACGCCGCGAACCAGCTCATCCGGCCGGCCATCGGCATACACCCGATACACCACCAGCGGCACGACGGTGAAAGCCTGAAGCCCGCGGCGTCCCGTAGTGGTATAGCCGCTGGTCACCTGGTCGAAGAACAGCCCATAAGGTTTGTTCTGCCGCTTCACTTCGTCGATCAACATCTTGCGAAGATCCGCATCGCTCACCTGCTTGGTGGATTCGACGATCAGATTCGATTGCCGCGACACGATCTCATTCCCCGGCGACTTGCGGCCATGGCCGTTGGAATTCGGGAAACCCTGAATCGGCGAGCGCGACATCAGGAACGTTTTCAGGATGCCTTTATCCACCACCGTGACCGGGCGGGCTTTCACGCCCTCGTCGTCGTAGAGATAGTAGCCGTTGAGGGCGACATCGCCGAACTGTTTGCGGGTCGGGTCGAAAACCACGCTCAGGAAATCCGGCAGCACCGACTGGTTGATCGATTTCGTAAACGTCTGGCCCTCGGACTCGTCCTTCTGGCGGTGCCCCTCAATGCGGTGTCCGAAAATCTCGTGAAAAAGCACGCCTGCGGCGCGTCCCGAGAGAATCGCCGGACCGACATAGGGATCCGACAGCGGAGCGTTCAACAGCCCGGTGAGATTCGCGCCCGCCTTCTGTACTGCGGCCAGGATTTCGGAATCTTTCGGAAGTTTGGCCGCATCGTCGGTCTCGAAACTCTCCATCGTGGTCAGATCCATGCCGTCCTGAGCCTTGCCGTTGGCGACGATAATGATGCGCGTGAACGGGCGTCCGTGCTCCAGACGCGTTCCATCGGTCGTGACCAGAGTCTCCGTCACGGTTCGCGACTCCAGTTGAACGCTGGCATCCAGGGCCCCCGGATACTTCGCGAATGCGGCGGAAAGCTTGCGCAGACGCGAGCCCCACTCCGCTGAGTTGAACTTCAACGTCGCCGGGCTGGAGAAATAGACCTGCGGATCTTCTTTATCGAAATCGTCGGAACTGTCGGCCGCCTGCGTGCGGAGCCTCTCATCTCCGCGGATGCGGATCAGGCGCTGCGCGCTGCTGCGGTATACGCGATCGGTCGCCAGCCAGGCGGCCTGGCGGATCGCCGCCGTATTATCCTCCAGCGCAATCGGGGTTGCGACCGTAAATCGTGGACGGCCCTCGTTCGCCACCATATGATAGTTATCGAATTTCGGATCTCCGACGCGCACCGTCACATCCAGGTACCGCGACTGATTGTGCTGCTGCGCTTCGAGCGATCCGCGGCTCGCCACCAGCACATAGGAATCCGTGGTGGTGACCTCATAGGACATGAAGTACGGAGCCGGATCGCCTTTCTGCTTCAAAATCGTGAAGTTGCGGTCGAGTTCGTCAGAGAGGATCTTGACCAGAGGAGTCTGCGCCGAGGCGCAGCAGGAGAGGAGCGCGAACAGAGCTAGTAATGAGCGCACGACCCCCTCAGCATATCAGGGTTCAAAGCGGTGGATGATACGGTTGAGCCTGTAATGACTACCGGCCGGGCGCGGGAGTCGCCTCGGCTCCAATCTCAGCCGGTGGTACCGATCGGACGACAGGCGCCGGCATTGTGCCTCGTACCGCGATTCGGAACACCACCCCGAAATTCTTGTTTTCCGCGTATCCCGCCGACAACTGCCAATGACCCTGTTTCCGGCGGGCGTCCGGATCGCTTAAGAACAACATGAAGGAACGCCGGGCGGCCCAAGCGTGGAGCCCGTCGGTCTGCTTGCGATCGAACTTCTCCTGTTCAAGGCCCGAATCGAGCCGGACGGATATGCCGCGCTTGCTCTGAATCGCTTTCTCTCCAGCACGGACCTGCGCCTCCCCTCCATATACTCTCAGCGTGGCCGGATCTGTGCCGTTTCGGGTAATTCCGAAACGGTACAAGCCGGGGCGAGTCAGCTCGGTTGTGGCCTCGCCTGCCTGGATCTGGATGTGATTCCCGTCCGGGATCTGCACAACTTCAACCAGCGCCTCGCCGCCCAAGAGGGAAACACGAGTGTTGGCGAGCTGGTCCTCGTCCATACGCAGATCCGAGTTCTCCGCGAGGCGCAGGACCACCTCCGGCGAAAGCAGCACCTCCGCCCGGCTCCTGGCAGTGGAGAATATTTGTCCGTCTTTCATTCGAGGGAAGTGGGCGGCTTTGAGCACCACTCGCTGCCCGTCGAGGTAGGCCGGACCCTGCACATAGGTGATCAGTCCGGCGCGGGCGCTGACAATTTTTTGAGCCGCTACTCTCCCCGTCGCCACAGTGCAAAGGAGCAGCAGGATCCTCAGCCAACCCGCGCCCCTGGACAGCATGCCACGGTTATTTTAGCGCCGATCCCGCCCGCGCACGACCCGGGTCAGGCGGGAAGCGCGACCAGCCCGCGATCTTTCAGGCTGTTGAGGGCCAAACCGTAGCGTCCGCGCACGCCCGTTTTTTCGAAAATGTGCTTCAGGTGG
>JBAIXM010000167.1:0-1895 GCA_037916615.1 Bryobacterales bacterium | reverse complement strand
CTCACGCGGGCCAAGTTCGAAACGCTGGTCCAGGGGTTGATAGAGCAGACGACCGTGTATTGCGAGAAGGCGATGCACGATGCGAAGCTCACCCCGGCCGACATCGATAAGGTGATCCTCGTCGGCGGCCAGACGCGCACGCCGGCGGTGCAGCGCCATGTGGCGAAGATCTTCGGGAAACAGCCTTCCGCCGAGGTGAATCCGGACGAGGTTGTAGCTGTGGGCGCTGCGCTGCAGGGCGGAGTACTGGAAGGGGAACTGAAAGAAATTGTATTGCTGGACGTGCTGCCCCTCACACTCGGCGTGGAAACACAGGGTGGTCTCTTCGCTCGGATTGTCGAGCACAACTCAACCATTCCACTCCGAAAAACCACGATCTTCACCACGGTTGCGGATAATCAATCCACAGTGGAAGTGCACGTGCTCCAAGGCGAACGGGAGCTGGCCCAGTACAATCGCTCCCTGGCACGATTCGAGCTGGTTGGCATCGCTCCGGCGCCACGCGGCGTGCCTCAGATCGAGGTTACTTTCGACATCGACGCCAACGGAATCGTCAGCGTTTCAGCCTGCGATAAGGTTTCGGGAAAGGAGCAGGCGATCAGAATCACCCCTTCGACCGGACTTGCAAAGGACGAAATCGATCGGATGATCATGGAAGCGAAGCAGTTCGCGGAGAGCGACCGGAGGATCAGGGAGGTCGCGGAGCTGCGCAACCGCATCCAGGGTATGGTAGCCACCATAGCCAGGAGCTATTCAGAGTTGGGATGGCTTCTTGACACCTCCGAACAGGAACTGGTAAAAGAATCAATCCAAAAGGCTAGAGCCCTCTCTGATAAGGATGACAACCTCAAGCTGTTGAAGGAGTTGCTGGCTGGTTTGGAGACGGGTGCCGCGAAATTGACTGCCGCCATGTTCAATGCGCCGGGCGCCGCGGACGCACCGATTTTCAAGGGCGCGGAGCAGGAAGATGGCGATGCGGATCTTCAAAAACTCATGCGATCCGCGCTCGGTTCCTCTTCGAGGAAGAAATCTTGAAGCGCGACGTGAAACACTCACAGCATCCCGGGCCGCGACCGTCAGGAAAGGGCCGACAAGCAGCCTGCGGACAGAATCCATGAATAAATCAGGTCAGAGCGGAGTTTGTTTTTGAATCAGAAGAGAGATTACTACGAGATACTCGGCGTTGCCCGCGACGCGTCGGATCAGGAAATCAAGAGCGCCTACCGGAAGCTCGCCATAAAATATCATCCCGACAAGAATCCGGGCAGCAAGGAAGCCGAAGAGAAATTCAAGGAAGCCGCGGAAGCCTATAGCGTCCTCAGCGATTCTGAGAAACGCAGCCGCTATGACCGCTTCGGCCACAGCGGTATGCAAGGCGGGTTTTCGGGCTTCGATCCTGCAATTTTCAGCGACTTCGGCGACATTCTGGGCGACTTTTTCGGGTTGGGCGACCTTTTCGGTGGAGGACGCCGGCGCCATGGCCCTGAGCGCGGCCCAGACCTGCGGTATGATCTGAAAATCTCCTTTCGCGACGCGGCGTTCGGGCTGAAATCGAAGATCAAGATACCACGCCACGAAAATTGCGGCACATGCGGGGGCACGGGTGCGGCCAAAGGCAAAGGCCCCGTCACTTGTCCGACCTGTCAGGGCGCCGGGCAGGTGCGCTATCAGCAGGGCTTTTTTTCGATCGCACGCACATGTCATCAGTGTAACGGCGAAGGGCGCATCATTCGCGACCCTTGCGAGACCTGCCACGGACGCGGGAAGATGCGTAAGGAGCGGGTTCTGGAGCTGAAGATTCCAGCGGGCGTGGATAACGGCTCGAGGCTGCGGATCCAGGGCGAAGGCGAAGCCGGCGGACGCGGGGGCCCGCCGGGAGACCTGTACGTCGTCAT
>JBAIXM010000166.1:0-1517 GCA_037916615.1 Bryobacterales bacterium | reverse complement strand
TCCCGCGTGCTGCGAGTAGCCGATCCCTACCCCGCCGCCGTTGTGGATCGAAACCCACGACGCTCCGCTCGCCGTATTCAGCAGCGCATTCAGCAGCGCCCAGTCAGCCACCGCGTCGCTGCCATCCTTCATGCCTTCCGTTTCGCGATATGGAGAAGCCACCGAACCGCAATCCAGGTGATCGCGGCCGATCACCACCGGTGCCTTCAACTTGCCCTTCTTCACCAGATCGTTAATGGCCAATCCAAACTGCGCCCGCTCGCCATATCCCAGCCAGCAGATGCGCGACGGCAGCCCCTGGAACTTGATCCGCTTCCGCGCCAGGTCGATCCACCGGCTCAGGATCTTGTTCTCCGGAAACATCTGCAACACTAGATCATCGGTCACCGCGATGTCCTGCGGATCGCCGCTCAATGCCGCCCACCGGAACGGCCCTCGCCCTTCGCAGAACAGCGGCCGGATGTACGCTGGCACAAATCCCGGGAAGTCGTACGCATTCTTCACGCCCTGCTCGAAGGCAAACGTCCGGATATTGTTGCCGTAGTCGAATGTCACCGAGCCCATCTTCTGCAGCGCCAGCATGCCTTCCACGTGCCGTGCGATCGACTCCATCGACCGTTGCAGATATCCTTGCGGATCGCTCTTCCGCATCGCCGCCACTTCGTCCAGCGTCATCCCGCGCGCGACGTAACCATTCAGCGGATCGTGCGCCGACGTCTGGTCCGTGAGAATGTCCGGCACCACGCCCCGCTCGGCCAGCTCCGGAATTACATCCGCGCAATTCCCCACCAGCCCGACCGAGATGTTCTCTTTCTTGCGGATCGCGTTCTTCAGGATGCGCAGCGCCTCGTCCAGCGAGTTCACCATGAAGTCGCAATACCCGCTGCGCAGCCGCTTCTTGATTCTCTCCGGGTCCGGATCGATCCCGAGGAAGCACGCGCCCGTCATCGTCGCCGCCAGTGGCTGGGCTCCACCCATTCCGCCCATGCCGCCTGAAACGATCAGCTTGCCCGCGAGGTCGCCGCCGAAATGCCGCGCACCCGCCGCCGCAAACGTCTCAAACGTTCCCTGGATGATTCCCTGCGAACCGATATAGATCCACGAACCCGCCGTCATCTGCCCGTACATCATCAGGCCGGCGCGCTCCAGTTCGTTGAACTTCTCCCAGTTCGACCAGTGCCCTACGAGGTTCGAATTGCAGATCAGCACGCGCGGCGCATACTCGTGCGTCTTGAACATCCCCACCGGCTTGCCCGACTGGATCAGCAGCGTCTCGTCGTTGTCCAACCCGCGCAGCGATCGCACGATTGCCTCATAGCAGTCCCAATTGCGCGCGGCCTTCCCGGTCCCGCCATACACAACGAGATCGCGCGGACGCTCGCCCACTTCTTCATCAAGGTTGTTCATCAGCATCCGCATTGCGGCCTCCTGATGCCAACCTTTACAACTCAGTTCCGTACCGCGCGGAGCCTTGATCGGAGAATAAGTACGAGCAGACACTTCGGCCTCGACAGGCA
>JBAIXM010000165.1:0-1741 GCA_037916615.1 Bryobacterales bacterium | reverse complement strand
TCTGGCGAACTCGCGCGAGCAGTCGATTGGGTATGTCGATTTAGGCAATAAGAATTCGGTCCGCACGCTCGAAGCCGGAGGCATGCCGGAGCGGTTGGTGTTTGATCCGGCAAAAAACGTGATCTATGCGACGTTGCAGGACAAGCACGCGGTGGCGGCTTACGACCTGGACCTGAAGCCGGTTTCGCAGTGGGTGTTGAAGGCGTCGCAGCCGACGGGGATGTCGCTGGACGCGATCTCGCGGCGGCTGTATGTGGCGGTGCGATACGCGGTGGTGACGCTCGACGCCGATTCGGGCGCCGAACTAAGCCGCGTCGGCGCACCTGCGGGAGTCGATGCGCTCTGGTTCGATCGCGAGAGCGGCACGCTGTACGCCGCGGCAGGCGGCACGGTGTGCATCATGAAAACCCGGAGCGGCGGGTTGACGCTGGAGTCGGAGTTGAATGTGGACGTGAAAGGCCGCAGCCTGGCCTACGATCCGCAGACAAAGCTGATTTACATGCCCGGTGGCCGCGAGGGCCGTTCCAAGCTGCTGATCATGAAGCAGACGGAAGGAAACGCCGTCGCGGACTTCAAGAGCAAGCACACGAAGGGGACGGAAGAAGGCCAGTAGCAAAGGCAACGGGGATTGCGGCCTCATCCGGGTGACAGCCCATGACAATCCAGCTTCATCGCTCGCGTACAATCTTTAGCGATGAATCCCCTGGAGATTAGTCCCGAAGAGTTTCACGATGTAGTGCTGCAAATTGCCGAACTATCCACGGATTACCTGCGGTCGCTCGACGCAATTCCTGCTTTTCCCAGCGTCACTGGACAACAAACACAAGAATTGTTCGGCGGACCAGCGCCGGAAGATGGTCTTGGGCCGGAGGCTCTCGATGCGCTATCGCACGTGATCTCCTACTCGCGTACGCCGAGTCCGAGATTTTATGGATACGTTCTGGGTTCTGGTGAGCCGGTCGCCGCGGCAGCAGACCTGCTTGCGTCGCTGCTGAACCAGAACTGCACAGCGTGGCGTTCTGGTCCGGCGGCGATCACAATCGAACGAACGGTCATCAGGTGGATCGCCGAGGCGATTGGCTGCAAAGGGTTCACGGGCAGCTTAACGGGCGGGGGATCGTCCGCAACTACGATGGCACTGGCGATGGCGCGCGAGGCAAAGCTTCCGGCGAACGACGATGGTGCGCAGCCGGCGATTGTCTACGCGTCGAGCGAAGTTCATATGTCGACCGGAAAGGCCGTGGCACTGGTGGGGCTGGGACGAAAAAACCTGCGCCTGATTGCCGTCAATTCTGACTTCCAGATGGATATCGCTGCGTTAAGAAAAGCGGTTGAGGAAGACCACCGGGCGGGGAAGAAGGCGATCGCCATTGTTGGAAGCGGAGGAACCACGAACACCGGCGCAATTGATGATTTGCCGGCAATAGCTCAAGTAGCACGTGAGCATGATCTGTGGTTCCACATCGACGGCGCCTATGGGGTGCTGGCGGCACTCGCGGCGCCCGAGAAATTCCGCGGAATCGAACTAGCGCATTCGCTTTCCCTCGATCCGCACAAGTGGCTGTATCAACCGCTTGACTGCGGGCTACTGCTCTACCGTGACGCCTCGGTTGCGCGGAAGACTTTCACGTACTCGGGCGATTACACCAAGTCGCTGCAGACGGACCCGGTGGAGGCGTTTTCGTTTTTTGAGGAGTCGCAGGAACTATCGCGACGCTTTCGCGCGCTAAAGGTGTGGCTG
>JBAIXM010000164.1:0-18032 GCA_037916615.1 Bryobacterales bacterium | reverse complement strand
AGGCTGTAAGTCATGGGTTTCGTCGCCATCCCGGAGAAGGGGTGTGAAAAGGGTTGTCTAACCTTGGTTGAGCATCGATTGATTCGATTGTACTGTCTGGACCTGATCGAAGGTGCGAAAACCTCATCCTTTTCGCGCCGCGGACCCCCAGGGGGATAGCTTCAAGTTGCCGGGGACTCACCAGCAATTACGCAATACCTTTGCTGAGAGCCGTTAGTCAGGATCATGCGCGAACAGTACACAGCCTCAAATCTCACCTTCCCGCCAGTATCGAATCGAAAGGGTGGACTGTCGCCAAAAAATTTGAGAGCGGGGGCGACATCTGCGGGCCACCTAGAAATGTGCCTGCGCGATCCAGGTCCCCCATTGGTTTCCGCCAGTGATGCTTTGCGCATACTCGCCCGATAGCCAGACCGTGTTCGCCGCGAGCGGGTCCAGGCTCGCTCCGGAATAATCGCCCCAGCGAGGAGGAGAAATGGTATACGAGGTCTCGCCAGCCTTCACAAGCGTGGGCACCTGGAAGGTGTTTGGCGCGCCCAAGGGTTGGCCGCTCGCATAGACCCCTACATATTCGGAAGCAGAAGACCGATTGAACACGGCGATGAGGTTTCCGCTGCCGTCTTCGCGAATCGCCGGGTAGTAGTAGTATTCCCCTTTTTCCCCGAAGGTCAGGTCTTGCAATACAGACGGCGCTCCCGCGACATTGAGCTGGACCAGGCGAAGGCAGGATCGCGTCTTGCTGTCGCCGGCCGGCACGCAACCGCTGTTGGCCGCGACCCACACATGGCCATTCTGGTAGAAGGCATCCACCAGAAAGAAACCGTTGGTATCGATCAGAGTCGAGCTTCCCAGTTGAGGCGCGTTGGGCGGCGTCTTAAATGCCGCCGTAGAGTAGTTAGTGGTCGTAACGGTGACGCCCGTACCGTTTGCGTTCGGCACGCCATTCAGTTGCCACACGCGGACCGAAGACGCATTCTTGCCACTTGGCACAGCAGCTAAGTAGATCGTCGAGGTAGCCGACGAAGATGGGAGTATTTCTGCTGCGGCCAATCCGAAAAGGCCTTGCGGGGGCGGGAAAAACTGGAACCCTGGCGTCTGAACCCCAGCCACCACATCGGCCTTGCTGAGCACGGCGAACTCAGTCCCTTTGAAGCGGCTGGTGGAAGCCGTGAACGCGTCCCCGGTTTGAACCACTTTGTCATGGCTGATAGCCAGCTTCGGGAAGTCGGGAAATGTTCCATCCGTCATTGTCGCGGCGTATACCGTCCAAGTGCCGCCCGGGTCGTTCGATTGCGAAACCGCCAAACGCCATTGCCCTTCCGGCGCTAGAAACGGTCCTTGAACGACGTACTCGATGGTGACTACCGAAGCAAACCAGCGGGTGCTCTCTGGGTCATAGCGAACGATGGGATCCGAGATGACGGCAGTCAAAAAATCGCAGTAGAAAAAGGCGCACATGTCGACCGTCTGGAGTGTGCTTCCAGTCCCGTTATAGATACGGATCGTGCCGTTGACCATCTCGACTAGATTCAAGGCCCCGCCGTTGTTTCCAGCGGCAGCCTGCGTATCCGGAGGAACATATCCTGGTGTGTCGGACAACGCTAAACCCGAGAATCCTGTATTGATCGCCAGGATGCTAGGGGTTTCAGCGATCACAGCCGCCGGGAATCCACTTCCGCCGTTTTGAGCTTGCAGCTTCTGCCCCTGAAATAGTTCCGGGTCGTCGACAAGAACGGAGTGGGACTCCGCCTTCGAATGGACGTTCGGCGCAGGCAGACCGTGGACGTTGGCCACCCCAAGCCGCACCACCCTCAAACCGGAGGCGTCCTGGCCGTGAATAAGAGTTGTTGACGCCAGGGACAGGGCAAACACAAGCAGGAGATGTTTCGTAGTCATAGGCCTCCACCTGAGCGTTTAGCGCCCCAGTCTAAAGCGAACGTGGGGAAAATGCAATCCTGCTTCGTTCGTTCTCGGTACTACGACCATTTAGGAACCCCCCCGAGGGAGGGCTGAAGTACTTCGTTCTTCGACCATCGTCTCCTGTTTGTTTCCCGAAGTACGACTTGAAGGCGCTACTTGCTTGCTGGGCGCAAGCCCCACCCTGACCTTTATGACGGATTAGGCCTTCGAGTGTAGCCAAGCCCCACCGCCAGATGCGAAGAACTTGATGACAGGGGTGAGCCCCGCATCCTGCGGAAACGCTGCCCGCGAAATGAGCAGTAGTACGCCAGTTCCCTTCCAACGATCGGGTGTTCCACCGATTGAGCGACAGTCGACCCGCCGGTAACATCAGACCAGAAACCGCGTCCCACTGGAGGTGCGTGTGTTATCGAGAACTCTGCTGGTTGTTGTCGCTATTTGCGCAAGCTTTGCCGCGTTCGAGTTGCCCGTTCATGGACAGGGGAACAGCGGTGGCAAGGGTAATTCCGGAGGCACAGGAAAACCTACAGACCCCGGCAACTCAGGGAAGGAGTCGAGTCCGCACCTGAGCATCCAGTGGCTCACTTCCGAGCAGGACGCCGAAAAAGCGCTGCTCGCCAGCGGCATGACCACCATCGAGTTCAAAAGCAGTGTGGATCTCAAGAACGTCCAGGTCTGGCTGACGCCTTCCCTGTCGGCGTTAATGGTAGACCCCGAAGAGTTCGCTGAGATCAAGCCGGACATCACGTACATGATCACGCTCTCGCTCGATGCTCCGCCCGATCACACTTTGGGCGGGACGATACATCTCCGGGCGACGGACGGCAGCTCACAAACGTTTGCCCCGCCGTTTCCGCTGAACCTGAAGGTCCAGGGCGGCAGCGGCGGCGCCGATGACAGCCAGCAGGACGCCGTGATCACTTCGGTCGTCAACAGCGCCGACTACCACAGCGGATCCGTCACCGCCGGTCAGATCGTGACGCTCTTCGGTTCAGGGATTGGCCCCCAGAACACGGCCAACTTGCAACTGGATTCCAACGGGCGAGTTTCCTCTTACTTGGGCGATACGCAAGTCCTGTTCAATGGCGTGGCCGCGCCATTGCTGGTCGCACTGAGCCACCAATTGAATGCTGTGGTCCCGGAAAGCGTGGCTGGCAATTCGTCGGTGGACGTAGTTGTGACGCACGGAGGCCACGTTTCCTCCACCTGGACATCGCCTGTATCCACAGCCGATCCCGCGCTGTTTACGATGGGTGCCTCGGGCCAGGGGCAGGCTGCCGCGCTCAATTCCGATGGGACATTGAACGGCAAGACCAACCCCGCCGCGCGAGGGACATTCGTCACGTTGTTCGGATCTGGATTCGGCGAATGGAATCAGCTTGTGCCTGATGGCGCGGTGATCGGCTCGACCCCGCCGAGCACCAAGACACCTGTCTCAGTGACCATCGGCGGATCGGATGCGAAGGTCCTCTATGCGGGTGGAGCGCCAGGTCTGGTGAATGGAGTCGTTGCTGTGGTGGCGGTGATTCCTAATGATGTAGCTGCCGGTGATGCGGTGAGCGTGGTCGTAACAGTAGGGGACAAGTCCAGCCCCGCAGGGGTGACCATCGCTGTGAAATAGGTTTCGGTTTGCGGCTACGTTCTGGACGGATCTTTCCACTCCGGATCGTTCTCCATGAAAGGAAATGCAATCCGTAAGCGTTGTGCCGAAACGCTCCGCCATACGGGCAGTGCTTAGTGATCTTGCCGGCGCTACGCTGGTCCCAACAGAAGACCGCCAAGTTCTTCTCAAACCGGGGCATTAGAGAATGTTTCCGTTAAGGGGACCACGTCCCCGTGTCGAAATGATGTGGCTTCGGCATAGTCGCTTCGACTCATTGAGTGTAAGTCAAATCAGCGAAACACGAAGCCAGACGCCGGGCGCTTTTTTCGCACACTCGAAGAACGATTGACTATCGGCTTGTGCCGTCGGAAGCGATGATCGTCGCAAGCTGCAGAGCCAGTTCGGCAAACTCAGAAAGCCCCGATGGTTTCTGGAGGAAATAATCTGCGCCTAGGGCAAATGCTTGCGGACGATGGGCTGGATTTTGCGATGAGGTGAATAGCGCCACAGGAACCGTCGCCAGGTTGGGGTTCGCTCGGATGTCCGCCAATGTCGAGAATCCGTCCTTCCTAGGCATGTTGAGATCGAGCAGGACAAGAGCGGGTCGCGGGGCATCGCCGAAGGGCCCCTCGCGGTTTAGAAATTGGAGAGCTTGTTCGCCGTTGCAAACGCGAACGATTTCGAAGGCCTTTATCTCCCGCTGGACAAGATGCGCCAGCAGGTCGTCGTCTTCGACATAGAGGACAAGGGGCCGACCGAGTTGGTCTGGTGGCGACGCCATTGCTTGAGCCAATCAGCAGGGACCGAGCTCCAAAATCACAGCATGATCGCTTCCACATTCGTTTCCCCACCGTCTGTAAGCGCGCGACTCAATCCAAATGGCAATTTCTGCAAGGCTTGAACGGATGTTTGGGGGCCGCCCCTGCGACTTAAACCCAAGATATCAATAGCCTGCATTATGGTCCTTCTTTTGCATCAGGCGCGGGCGGAGGTTGCAGATCGCGTTATGGAAAGCGAAGTCGTCCAGCAGCGGAAAGAGCACACAAGTCAAGCGACACAAGAAAGATTGACCTACTGCGCAGAAGCCCACAAGCTGCTCGACGCATTTGCGGACGCAGCTCGGCAGGTGATCCGCATTCAAGAAAGGCAAATTCGAGCCGTCGCCCTTGGCGAACCAGATATCAGCCGGTTCGATGTTTTGATGCACTATGCGCTCGAAGGAAAACAAAAGGCGAAATACGCGTATCTCGAACATTTGGAGGAACACCACTGCTCATGAAACCGACCAAACTAAGCAATGTTGATCGTGAACGGGTTACGGACAGCGTTCTAAAAATCCAGTCGGTTCGCGCCTCACTTAATGAGGTAGAGGAGGGAAAGATCCCGAAGCGCGACGAGATGGAGAATTGCCTTGAGGGCGTCGATCACGGATTGCGTGAGATTCTAGGTTATCCTCAACGGCGCGATCAAACCGGCTTTGACTCGCCGAAATCCCGAGGATAGCTAGTCTGACGGCAACCAGGAAAAATGGGCGGGTTTTGATCATTCACCTTAGCGGGACGGGCCCCTTTTGAAATTCCAGGCCCACAGGGAGACGGTGGTAGCGGCCTAAAACCCCACCCCAAGCCGTTGCTCTTATTCCGTCATAAATCAGCCAAGTCCTGGATGAATCACCTCTGCGTCCTACCAGCGTACTTGGGCGAACGCAGGAAGCACCACCTTGTCGAACCAGTGCTCGACTATTCTCGCACCAGTCCAGATCCCGAACTGATTGTGCTCGACAATAGGCTTCCGGGAGATTTAGCATATCGACTTTTCGGTCGAGTTGCTCCTCAAACGCACGCTGCTCTTCACGAGACTGGAAACCGGCGTTCTGTTTGCGCCTCTCGTGTTCGATCTCGATTTCCAAATCGCGAAGCTGCCGCTCAAGCGCTCTACATCTTTCACAAAGACCGTCTGACACAGTACCCGTTCATGATAAGTCGCGGTTTCGAAAAACAAAAGGGGACATGATTGGCCATTGCCATTTCGACGCGCCAAGTTTTCGCGACTGACGTCTAGGGTACGTTTTGGCCGCGCGGCCCTTTGCTTGTAAACTGTGCATGTCCTGGACCCTTTACGCCCTGGAGAAAGCGGCGTACCGAGCGATGACGCACAGTTTCCGATGTGGCCACGAGAAATGCTCACAAATCCGCGATAGATCCAGCGAGAGTGTAGCCGGTCAGTTCGATGTATCGCGAAACTCAGGCGAAACAGTAGAGGGTCTGCTCAGTTGACTCGGGCGTCGGTTGCGCCTAAGGCTTCCGCGGCGGTATATCTTGAACTCATGAGAAGTGCGCCCCTGCTCGTTTTCGCCGTGCTTTGGCTAACGGCCATAGGAGTCGCGCAGCAGGGCCATCCTCTCACCGGGACGTGGACAGGCGATTGGGGCCCAACTTCCACCCAGCGCACCCAGATCACATTGGTGCTCAACTGGGACGGAAAAAATGTCACGGGTTTGATGAATCCCGGCCCGGATTCGATCCCGATCGCCAGCGTGTACGTCGATCCCACCACGTGGACTGTCCGGATCGAGGCGGATGCCAAGGACAAAGCCGGCAAGGCCACACATATTTCCGCCGAAGGCAAGCTGGACGACCTCGGCTCTTATCATCGGACGCTACAAGGCGCCTGGACGCAGGGCACGACCAAGGGCGATTTCAAGCTCACGCGGAACTAAACGATGAAGCCGTTCTTGGCGTTGGGAACCCTATTCGCGGCCGCGCTTCTTTTTGCGCAGAGCGCAACTACGTATGACAGCTCGCGGCAGGTGAAGCTTTCAGGAGTCGTTACGCGCGTGGAGTGGGCGAATCCGCACGCGTTTTTCTTCCTGAACGTCCGCGATGCCGCCGGAACCGTCGCCAACTGGGCGCTGGAGTTCGGAAATCCGCTGGACCTGGAGAAGGAAGGATGGACGCAAAATTCGCTGCACATCGGCGATTCGGTCACAGTGGAGGGAATCCCGGCGCGAGCGGCTGCGCGGCAGGCATTCGCGAAATCCGTGATCCTTACGAAAACCGGTAAGCGGCTGTTTACGGCCGCGGCCAAAAAGGCTGCGCCCACCACTCACGAGCCGACGCCCCGGTGGCCGGATGGCCAGCCGAGGCTCGGTCCGCCTCCGGGCAAGAAGGGTTACTGGGGCGCGCCGAGCTCGACCGTGCTGTACGAGTCGAGCGCCGGAAAGATCCAGATGGATGAAAACGGCCTGCTCAAGAATCTGTCAGACGTGGACCGCGTCGCGCCGTTTCAGCCGTGGGCCAAAGCGGTTTACGAGTTTCGCCAGCGGACGCTGCTGAAAGACGATCCGCTCGCGCGCTGCCTTCCGCCGGGCGGACCGCGACAATTCCAAATGGCACACGGATTTCAATTTGTCGAGCAGCGCGAACTTGGGCGCATCCTGCTGCTCCTGGGCGGCGGCGACCGGAACTGGCGCGTGATCTACACGGATGGCCGTCCGCAGGGCCAAGCGGACGAAGTTGTGCGCGGCTATTACGGCAATTCGGTGGGACGCTGGGAAAAAGATACCCTTGTAGTAGACGTGATCGGCTTCAACGAGCACTTCTGGTTCACCAATGGCGGGCTTCCGCACACCGAAGCGCTGCACTTGACGGAACGCTTCACCCGTCCGGAGCTGGGTAGGTTGAAGTACGATCTGACCGTCGACGATCCGCGGACCTACACGCGTCCGTGGAACGGCGGATGGACCGTCGCGTGGGTTCCGAACGAGGAAATTCAGGAATTTTTCTGCGAAGAGAATGTGGAAGCGACGCTGCCGACCAACGCGTCCGGCAAGGAGAATTACAAATGAGAGTCAACTCGATCGTTTCGTTGATGGGGCTCGGCCTGTTGCTGATCGCGGTGAAGCCCGCGGCGGCGCACCATTCCTTCGAGGCGGAATACGACGGCAACAAGACCGCTACGCTGACCGGTTTCGTCACCAAGGTGGACTGGGTGAATCCCCACGCCTACATTTTCTTCAACGTGAAAGACGAGAGCGGCGCAACCAAGGAGCTGCGCTTCGAGCTGGGCCCGCCGTACGCGTTGACGCGCGGCGGCTGGAAGCGCGACACCGTGAAAATCGGCGACAAGATCACGATCGAGGGCGCGGCAGTCGCCAAGGACGCGAAGAACGCCTGGGTCGGCGCGATGCAGACCACCCAACTGGTCCTCGAGAGCGGGCAGAAGCTGCCCACCAGGTAAATCTCGTGAGAATTGCGACGGCGTTAGCGGGCGTGTTGATGCTGGCGATTCCCTGCTTCGCGCAAGGCAAGCAGGGCAAACAAGGTAAAGCTGCGCCTGCGAAGCCCGTAAATACCGCGCCTCCGGAGCCGGCTCCGCGCTGGCCCGACGGTCATCCGAATCTCGGTTCAGTACCGGGCAAAAAAGGATATTGGGAAGTTCGGCCGGGCCTGGGAGGTTTTCCGCGCGCCGCCGATGTGCCGTTCCAGCCGTGGGCCAAGGCGGTCTACGATTACCGGACTTCGACCTATTCGATCGACTCTCCGCTGGTGGATTGTAAAGCGGCGCCCGGACCGGCGTTTCTTAATGCGCCGGGCTTTGAGATTGTCGACGTCCCGGATCTCAAGAGCGTCTTTATTCTGAACATGGCCGGGCCACACTCCTGGCGGGTGATTTACACGGACGGCCGTGCGCATCCCCAGGGCCCCGATATTCGTCCTACATTCCTCGGGCACTCGGTAGGCCGCTGGGAAGGCGACACGCTGGTGGTGGATTCGGTGGGATTCAACGAGAAGATGTGGGCCGTGGGCGCGTTCCCGAACACCTCGCAGCTCCATCTGACCGAGCGCTTCTCGCGCCCCAATCTCAAGACGCTTTCCTACGAGGTCACGGTGGAGGATCCGGGGGCATACACGAAACCGTGGTCGGGAAAGTGGACCATAACGGAAACCACAAACTCGAAATGGATTCCTGACGGGGAAATGTTCGAGTATATCTGCGAAGACGCGGGCCGCTAGGCTGGCTCCCGGGCTTACCGGTGCGCCTCGCTGAGCAGGCTGGCGTCGATCAGGTTGCGCAGCGTGGCTTCCGGCCGCGCCGGGCGATTCTGGATCGCTGCGACGTAACTTTCCACTTGCATCAGCACGCGTGGGAGATCCTCCGGAAGATTCGCCGGAAACCGAAATTGGTTCCACACCCGCCCGATGGTTTGCTCGGAGGTGTTGATGGACGGCGCGAGGAATACGATCGATTGCCGGCGTTGGCCGCGAATCCGATCCGAGGCGCGCAGCACCTCCTCCACGAATGCAACGAGCTCTTTGCGCTTTGAAGAATCGCGCAGGATCCGGGCTCTTGTGTTCAGGTTGAAGCGCTCGCGGTAGACCGTCGGATTCCGCAAGTCCACGGCATCTTTGGCCAAGGCCTCCAGCGCGTTCTGCGCATGCGGCTCCCAGATCGCGACGGCATCCACATCGCCGCGCTGGAGCGCCGCGGGCATCGCGGGACCTTCCAGATTCACGAACTGCACATCCGACTCGCGAAGTCCTGCTGTGCGCAGCATCTCGCGCAAGAAATATTGAGATGAAGTGTTCCCCGTGGCGGCGACTTTTTTCCCGCGAAGATCCCCGACGCGCCGGATGCCGGCCGATTTACGCGCGATGATTCGATAAGTCGCCTCCGAGAGGGTCATAATGATTCGCATCTCCGGCTGGGCGGTGGAGTTCAGCAAAGCCTGCGTCTCGGATCCCGTGGCCGCATCCACGCTGCCGTCGAGCAACTGCGCCATGGCCACGCGGCCATTCGGCACGGGCACGATCTTCACGCCCGGCATTCGCTCGGCGAGGAAGATCGGAGCCGATTCGATCGTGGTCGAATTCACCGCGATCCTTATTTCCGCGCTCGCAGTAGCGGCGCAGAGGATCAGCGAAACAACATGCTTGAGGCTTGTACGCATCGGCGGACCCCGGCCATTGTAACAACCGGCCTGCCCGGCCCGAAACATCAAGCGTCCTCAAACAGTGATATCGTGTACGTACCCCAGGTCCGGGGAATCCGCCCATGAGCACCTCTTACGAGGCCATCATTATCGGCACCGGACAAGCAGGGCCGCCGCTCGCGCGGCGTTTGTGCGCGGCAGGCAGGAGAGTCGCCATCATCGAGCGCGGGCTCTTCGGCGGGACTTGCGTCAATACCGGTTGCATCCCCACCAAAGCCATGGTTGCGAGCGCCTACGCGGCCCGGATGACCCAGCGCGCGGCCGAATACGGCGTTACACTGCCCGGACCCGTTGCCGTCGATATGAAACGGGTCAAGCAACGCAAAGACGATATCGCGGGTCACTCCAATCGAAGTGTCGAGTCCGGCTTGAGGAATCTCGCGAATTGCACCGTTTACCAGGGGCACGCCCGTTTTGAGTCGCCGCACGAAATCAGCGTAGGGGCGGAACGGCTGGTCGCGGACTTGATCTTTATCAACGTGGGCGCCAGGGCCGTGATTCCGCGGGTTCCGGGTCTCGATCAGGTTCCGTACCTGACCAATAGTTCTTTGATGCATCTCGATTCGGTTCCGCAGCATCTGATGATCCTGGGCGGCAGTTATGTCGGCCTGGAATTCAGCCAGATGTTCCGCCGTTTCGGCAGCGAGATCAGTGTCGTCGAAGCCGGCCCGCGTTTGATTGCACGGGAAGATGAAGACATTTCGGCTGCCATTCTCGACATCCTGGAACGGGAAGGGATCCGGGTATATCTGAATACGAAGTGTACAGGCGCCGCTAAGCGGGGAACTCAGACTGTGCTACATACTGTGGGCGCGGCCCGGGAAGTTACTGGATCCCATTTGCTGGTTGCGATCGGACGGCGTCCGAACACCGACGATCTCGGTCTCGAGAAGGCCGGACTCGTGGCGGATGAGAAGGGCTACATCCAGGTCGACGACCGCCTGCGAACGAACGTGCCAGGCATTTGGGCGCTCGGGGACTGCAATGGCAAAGGCGGGTTTACGCACACTTCGTACAACGATTTTGAAATCGTGGCCGCGAATTTGCTGGACAACGATCCCCGGAAAGTGAGCGACCGGATCACGACGTACGCCCTGTATATCGATCCGCCGCTGGGCCGCGCGGGGTTGACCGAGACACAGGCCAAGGCGAACGGCCGAAAAGTACTTATCGGAAAACGGCCCATGACCAAGGTGGGCCGGGCCGTCGAAAAAGGCGAAACGCTCGGATTTATGAAGGTTCTCATTAATGCGGAAACTCAGCGAATCATGGGCGCCGCAATCCTCGGAACGGGCGGAGATGAGGCTATTCAGTCGATTTTGGATGTGATGTACGCTGACAGGCCGTACACCACCATCCAGCGCGCCATGCACATTCACCCCACGTTAACGGAGCTCATCCCGACCATGCTGGGCGAACTCCAGCCACTGAACTGATCTATGTTGACCGCGCTGAATAAACAGAGTCAATCGGCCGGACAGGACGAACTGCTGCTACGGATGCAGCGGGCGCGTGCGTTCACCGACGCGATGTTTCAAATGATCCGGGCGGATGCACTGTACGACCGTCCCATTTCCGAGCGGCACCGGATTATCTTCTACATCGGTCATCTGGAAGCTTTTGATTGGAACCTGCTGCGCGAAAGCGCTTCCAATGTACGGCCGTTCGACGCGACCTTGGATCGTCTGTTCGCCTTCGGAATCGATCCGGTTGACGGAGGCTTGCCGTCGGACCGGCCTTCGGATTGGCCCGTGCTCGATCAGGTCCGGCGGTACGGTGCGCGGGTTCGAGAATCGTTGGATGGCGCGCTGCAGCGATCGAGCGTACCCGAAATCCTTCTTCATACCGCCATCGAACATCGGCTGATGCATGCCGAGACACTGGCCTATATGTTTCATCAGATGCCGCCGGGAAAGAAGCTCCGGCAACCGCAGGCGAGCGTTCCAGAAACCGCACAGCCCCAGCCCGAATCGATTGAAATTCCCGCTGGGCCGATCAACATGGGTCTTTCCCGCGACCACGCAGCGTTCGGATGGGATAACGAGTACGAAGCGCACACGGTGCATGTCCCGGCTTTCGCGGTCGATCGCTACAAGGTGACAAACGGCCAGTTTCTGGAATTCATGAGATCGGGCGGATATCAGGAGTCGAGCCTGTGGACCTCACCGGACTGGGCATGGAAGAACGCGAACGGCATCGCGCATCCTGCATTCTGGATTCCCGCGGGCGATCACTGGAACTTGAGGACCATGTTCGACGAAATTCCGCTGCCGCTTTCCTGGCCCGTGTATGTAAGCCACGCGGAGGCTTCCGCGTATGCGCGCTGGTCCGGAAAACGGCTCCCCACGGAACCGGAGTGGATGCGCGCGGCTTATGGTTCTCGCCAGGGTCGCCAACATGCGTTTCCCTGGGGCGACGCTGCGCCGGGAGCCGAGCACGGTTATTTCGATTTCGAGCGTTGGGATCCCGCTCCTGTGAGCGCGTTTCCTTCGGCACGCAGCGAATTCGGATTGGACGGGCTGCTCGCGAACGGCTGGGAATGGACTGCTACTCCGTTCGGCCCGTTTCCCGGGTTCCGGCCATTCCCGTTTTACGACGGTTACTCTGCAAATTTTTTCGATGGCAAACACTACGTCATGAAGGGCGGCTCAGCGCGCACCGAGCGAAGCATGCTGCGTCGTTCCTTTCGAAACTGGTTCCAACCCCACTATCCGTACGTGTACGCGGGATTCCGCTGCGCCAGTGGGCCGGCATAAAGGATACGCCATGCAAACCAGCGTGATTGCGGCCACCGCGGTGGGCGAGTTCGCCGCCGATGTTCGAAACGGACTGACGACGCCAGGACAGAAGGAACTGCCCTCGAAATATCTTTACGATGCGATCGGCTCGAAGCTGTTCGAGGTCATCACGGAGCTTCCCGAATATGGATTGACGCGCGCGGACGAACGCCTGATCCGGGGTCACGCGCGCGAAATTGTGGATCGAATCCGGGGCGACGTCGTGGTGTGCGAACTGGGAAGCGGCAGCGGCACCAAAACGCGCTGGATCCTCGAAGCGCTTTCGCGCCGCCGGCACACGTACTATTTCCCGATCGAGATCTCACCGGCCGCGCTGGCCGTCTGCCGCAGGGAACTGGCCGACATTGAATCGGTGGGGATCGTCGGGCTGGAACGCGAATACCTTGACGGCCTCCTGGAAGTTGCGGCGAGGAGACGCGACGGCCAGCGAATTCTGGTGCTGTTTCTCGGCAGCACTATCGGAAACTTCAGCCATCCAGCGGACGTTACGTTCCTCGGCAGCGTCCGGGCCATATTAAACGCGGGCGACGCATTGCTGCTCGGAACGGATCTCGAAAAACCCGTTCCCCAACTCGTTCGGGCATACGATGACCCGCTCGGCATCACGGCGGCGTTCAATCTGAATCTTCTGGCACGCATCAACCGCGAGTTGGATGCGGACTTCGACCTGAACCAGTTCCGGCACCTGGCGCTGTTTAATTCTGAAACCAGAAGCGTCGAAATGCATCTGCGGTCTTTACGGCCGCAGGCTGTGACGATCCCGGCCGCCGATCTTCGGGTCATGTTCAAAGGCGGCGAGACGATCTGGACCGAGAACAGCCACAAATATTCGCACGATGAGATCGCCCGCATGGCGCAAGCGAGCGGATTCCGCTTTGAAGCGCAGTGGATCGACCAGGAATGGCCGTTTGCGGAAAACCTGTTCGTCGTGAACTGACGGGTGAACTGATATATCGTAAACGGATGGCCCCGGTGGAGTTTCGCGATGTCTCCTATGAGATCGCCGGCCGGACGATTCTCGCCAATTTGAGCCTTTGCGTAGAAGCCGGGGAGACGCTCGTACTTCTGGGCCGCAGCGGCTCCGGAAAGACCACCGCGCTCAAAATGATCAACGGGATGCTGTTTCCCACTCGCGGGGCGGTTTTTGTCGACGGACGCCCGACCACCGAATGGAATCTCATCCGGCTCCGCCGCCGCATCGGCTATGTCATTCAGGAAGTCGGTTTGTTTCCTCACTTCACGGTCGCGGAGAACATCGGCCTGGTGCCGAAACTGGAAGACTGGGACGAGCCCGAAATCAGCCGCCGCGTAGATTTGCTTCTGGAGAAAATCGGCATGCCGCCTGCGGAGTTCCGTTACCGATACCCGCGTCAGCTTTCCGGAGGCCAGCGGCAGCGCGTCGGCGTCGCACGGGCTCTGGCGGCCGACCCGCCGGTGCTACTGTTCGACGAACCGTTCGGCGCGCTCGATCCTGTGACGCGAGTCGAACTGCAGCGGCAATTTTTGGAATTGCGCCGCGACTTCCAGAAGACCTCGATATTCGTGACGCACGACGTGCGGGAAGCCTTGCTCGTCGGCTCAAAAATCGCTCTTCTTGCGGCTGGCCGGCTGGAGCTTCTGGCGGAACCCGGCGAATTCCGGCAATCGGGCGGCGAGGAAGCTCGCCAGTTTCTGGCCTGCCTCGAGAACTGACCCGGCATGCCCTCGGATCTGTGGAGTGAAATCGTGCAGCGATCCGGGGAGCATCTGCTGCTGGTTCTCTACGCAGTCACGCTGGCGATTGCGATCGGCCTGCCCGGCGGAATCCTCCTGACCAGGCGTCCGGCGGCAAGTGCCTGGGCGCTCGGGTTCGCCAACGTCATGCAGACGGTACCCAGCCTGGCGTTGTTCGGCTTCCTGATTCCGATACCGCTGATCGGCGGGATCGGCAAGCGGACCGCGATCGTCGCTCTGGTGTTTTATGCGCTTCTGCCGATCCTGCGGAACACGTTCGTGGGGATCCTGGGCGTGGAAACGTCTGTGTGCGATTCCGCCGTGGCGATGGGCATGACGGATGCGCAACTGCTTTGGCAGGTGCAGTTGCCGCTCGCCGCGCGGACAATTATGGCGGGGGTTCGTGTAGCGACGGTGACGACGATCGGTACCGCGACGATCGCAGCGCTGATCGGGGGCGGTGGGCTGGGCGTTTTCATCTTTCGGGGAGTCGCATCGGTGGACACCACACAGATTCTTGCCGGAGCCGTACCGGCGGCGTTGATTGCGCTCGCTGCGGATTGGGGATTGGGATGGGTCGAACGAAAATTGTCGCCGGCCTGACGCTGCTGGCCGCGCTTGCCTTGGGGTCGTGCTCGGCGGCGCAGCCAGGCATCCGTGTCGGCTCGAAAAATTTCACCGAGCAGGTCGTGCTCGGCGAAATCATCGCGCAGCACCTGGAGCATCGTTTGCACCAGGCCGTCGAGCGGCGCTTGAATCTGGGCGGAACGCTGCTGGCGCATGGAGCTCTCGTCAACAACGAAATAGATTTGTATCCGGAGTATACCGGCACGGCGCTTACCGCGATTTTGAAAGACCCGCCCGACAACGATCCGGCTCGCGTGCTGGCACGTGTCCGATCCGCATATGCGGATCGGTTTCATGTGGACTGGCTGGACCCGCTGGGCATCGACAACAGCTTCGCGATGGTGGTGAGCGGCGATGAGGCGCGCTCGAAGCATCTCGAGAATCTGGACGACGCCGCTCGCGCGAACCTCGCCTGGACGCTCGGCGTCGGATACGAATTCGAGCAGCGTCCGGACGGCCTGGCGGCCCTGGACCGCGCGTATCATCTGCGCTGGACGGGAGCTCCGCAGAGCATGGACCTCGGGCTTCTGTACAAAGCTCTCCAACAGAAGCAGGTGACCATGATCGCGGCCAATGCCACGGACGGGCTGCTTTCGAAGCTCGACGTGAAGGTTCTTGCGGATGACCGGCATGCGTTTCCCCCCTACGAAGTCGCGATCGCGGTGGCGCAAAATCGCATGCGGCAGACTCGGGGAATGCGGGAGGCTCTTGCGGAGCTGTCGGGCAGGTTTACGAACGCAGCGATGCAGCGGCTCAACTACGAAGTGGATGGCGAGCATCGCCCGGTGGCGCAGGTCGCGGCGGAATTTCTGAAGCAGGCAGGATTGGAGTAATCGCATGAAACGTGATAAAGCAGTTCGCGATCACGTGCTGAAGCTGCTCGCGGGCGGCCAGGCACACGCGACGTTCGAGGCTGCGGTCAAGGGAATCCCGGCCACTCTCCGGGGGAAGCGTCCCAAGGGTGCGGAACATTCGGTCTGGGAAATCATCGAGCACATGCGCATCGCGCAATGGGACATTTTGGAGTTCAGCCGCGACCCCAAGCACGTCTCGCCGGAATGGCCCGCGGGATATTGGCCGAAATCCGCCGCGCCGCCGAACGATCGGGCGTGGACCCAAAGCGTTTCCCATTTCAAGGCCGATCTGGACGCAATCCGCAAACTGGTCGCCGATGAGTCGGTAGACTTATACGCTCCGATTCCGCATGGCGACGGCCAGACGATCTTGCGTGAGGCGCTGCTGGTGGCCGACCACAACGCCTATCACACTGGCGAGCTGATCCTGGTAAGGCGGCTACTTGGCGCGTGGAAGTAGGCGAAACTCCGCGCGCGGGGCGATCGCGGCCAGCAGGGCCTTGGTGTTGGTCAACTGGCTGATGGAATTGTTCGAAGCTTCAGCCAGCACAACCTCCGCGATATCGGCGAAATCGTCCTTCGCCAGCGCCATTGCAACCAGCGCTACCTGAAGCGGCGCGAGGCTCGGGTTGAACGCTGCATTCTCGATATACGAGCCCAGATAGATGTTGCCGTTGCGCGAGCGGATCGCGACCCCGGATGGCGAGTTGGTGTAGGGCGCGTAGGCTTTCGCCGCGGCGTAGCGGGCGGAGCGGGCCGGATCGCCTTCGATGTCCTGCGGCTTCACTCTCGGCTGCGAGAGCGGGCCCCGGGTGACGTTCAGATCGCGGGGGCCGAATGGATCCGGCAGCAGCGTGCTCAGTGGAACCGGCGGCTGGTCCGGCAAAAGAATTTCGATCTCGCGTTCTTCGAAAAACTCATACAGGAACTGGCGGCAATGGCCGCATGGAGGCGCGTTCACCGCGATCGACGCGATGCCAGGCTCATCGTGCATGAAGGCGTTCGCGAGCGCGGCCTGCTCGGCGTGCACCGTTTGGCCGAGGCCTTGCCCGCCAAATTCGAGATTGGCGCCTAAATATAACTTGCCGGACGCGCCGCGCGCCACGGCACCCACGCGGTAGCCCGAAAGCACGGGACGCGAATATGACTGCGCCTCCGGGAGAAGCTCAAGCATATTTGGGCAGAGCGCGCGATCGATAGGGAGCAAGGCTGGCTTCGTGGGACAAACTGACCATTGCATCGAGAGCGATTTCAGCCGCCAATTCCTCCCCAGCGGCGCCCCATTCGTTCGTGTGGCGGTTCGCGAACACCGCGTTGATCGCGCCCGCAGGCAATCCGCCGCCTTCGGTCGAGCACCACACGAACAGATCCGCGGCTTCCATCGAATAGCATGCTGCTCCCAGTCGCAAAACCTCCTGATGACGAGCCTGCATTCTTGGGGGCACTTCGCCCGACAGGTTCGGACGGCCCTGGCCGGTGTAGAAGTCGCCAGTGGTGCATTCGATCCCCATGTGGAATCGCCCGGGCGCTTTTGCTTGCGACGCGCGATGCAGAGCGCCGATGACGCGCCAGTCCGCAGCGGCCGGAAATTCCGGCGGCGCCCAATCCTCGGCAGTCCGATCGAAGCGAATCGCCGCAGTGGGGATGATCACGTCGCCGATTTTCGATTCGCGGATCAGGCTGCCGCACGAGCCGACGCGGATAAAGATGCGCGCGCCGCTCTGGACGGCTTCCGGAAGCACGATGCCTATGGAGGGCCCGCCCATTCCCGATGTAGTGACCGAGACTTCGACGCCGCGATATTTTCCAGTGTGCGATACCAGGCCGCGCGCGTCGTTGGAGAACCGCGTCGAGCCTTGCAGGTATTTTTCAGCGATCATATCCGCGCGCCCGGGAGCGCCCACGATCAGGCACAGCGCTGCCAGATCATTCGGCCCCGTGTGAGTGTGATAGTGCACGCCGCCCGCTGCTTTGGGCTTGTCCGCGCGGTTCATGATCCACAAGAATAGCAAGCAAGCTGTTAGCCTGAATGGCGATATGGCTATAGCTACGGTCAACCCCGCCACAGGAGAAGTACTTCGAACCTTCGAGCCGCTCACGGAGCAGCAGATCGAGGCGAAGGTCCAGCTCGCGGCGACTACCTTCCCTAAGTTCCGCAAGCTACCCTTTGTCGAGCGCGCCCGGATGATGAGCAAAGCCGCCGATATTCTCGAATCGGGGAAGGAATCTTTGGGCCGGCTGATGACTCTGGAGATGGGCAAGACGCTCTCCTCGGCGATCGCGGAAGCCGCCAAGTGCGCACTGGCCTGCCGGTATTACGTGGAGAACGCGGAACGTTTTCTAGCTGACGAAGTGGTTCAGACAGGCGCGAGCCGGAGCTACGTCCGCTATCAACCGCTGGGCGTCATCCTGGCCGTGATGCCGTGGAATTTTCCGTTCTGGCAGGTGTTTCGTTTCGTCGCTCCCGGCCTGATGGCGGGCAACGTGGGGCTGCTGAAGCACGCTTCGAACGTTCCCCAGTGCGC
>JBAIXM010000163.1:0-32145 GCA_037916615.1 Bryobacterales bacterium | reverse complement strand
GACGTCATTTTCGCGGCAAGTACGGATTTGGGCAACTTCTCCGGATTCCGTCAGGGCCAGCCGGAATACGAAGCTCTCGTGACCAAAATTCACGATACCGTGCTGGCGCACAACATTTACCTGGGAGGTCCGCAGGCCTGGAAAGATCGTCCGGAGCGTCCCGGGTTTACGTTTTTCCAAGGACCCGGGGAAACGCAACTGATCCAGCAGGGCGCGCGGGTGAACCTGGGAACCGCTCCCGCCGCCGGGCGCGGGCAAGGCGGACGCGGCGCCGGTGTCGCTCCGATCGAAGGACAGGAACGGTAGGTACTTTTAGGCCGCTGCGGGAAGCGCTGGCGTGGCGACGTCCACGTCGATTCGCGGAGGGTTCAGCAGCGTGTTGTGAATGAGGCAGGCGTGGACCGCCTTCAGAATTCCATCGCGGTGCCGCGCCTCCAGGGGGTTCGCGCACTCGATATCGATTCTGAAGTCAGCCATCCTTGCCGGTCCCTTCGCTTTTCCCGCGCTGGTCCGGATACGAAGCCCTTCCCGCGGAAGGTCGTGGGACTTCAGATATTGCACCGCGTAGTATCCGGCGCAGGTTCCGAGCGAAGCCAGCAGAAACTCGGGGGGCGTCATCCCCTCGTCAAAACCGCCTTTATCAATCGGTTGGTCGCACACAACGGTGTGGCTTCGCGCCTTGACTTCGAACTGAACTTCCCCCAAATGGTCCACCAGCACTTCGGTTCTCATATAACCCCTCTGCCATCCAGAGATGCAGTTCGCGGGAAACGGTGACGGCATGTCACCATTGGCTTGAATTCGCATCACTTACGATGAATGTGGTGGATCCCAAGGCGCAGCCCGCCCAGACCGACCTGGAACTCGCTCGAGAGTTGCTTGGCGGGAGCATGGACGCCTTCGAGCGTTTCGTATCGGCCTACCACGACAAAATCTTTCGATACAGCTATGCCATGTGCGGACAGCGCGAGGATGCCGAGGAAATCGCCCAGGAGACTCTGATGAAGGTTTTCGAGAATCTGGGCCAGCTTCGCGAACCGGAACGTCTGAAGCCCTGGGTTTTCCGGATCGCGAAGAACGCGTGCCTGATGAAACGGCGAAAGAGCGTGTTCGCTCCGCGTTCGGAGATTTCTCTCGATCAGTTAATGCCAGCCAAGAGCGGCGAGCGGAACGGAGCGCGGCTGGAAATCGCCGACTGGTCGGGATTGCCGGATCATCTCGCGATGAACACCGAGTTGCACGACCGGCTTCGCAAGAGCGTGCACGAGCTTCCGGAAATCTATCGGTCGGTATTTTTGCTGCGGGACGTGGAAGGCCTGTCCACGGAAGAAGCGGCCGACGTGCTCGATGTGACTCCGGAGGCGATCAAGCAGCGCCTGCACCGTGGCCGCCTGATTCTGCGCAAGGCGCTGGATGATTATTTGCGAGCCGGGAAACGATCGGAAGGGAAATCTTCATGAAAGAAAACGATTGCCAGGACGTATTCGCACGGCTTTCCGAGCTTCTCGATCGGGAGCTTCCCGCCGGGAGCTGCGAAGAACTGGAGCGGCATATCGAGAACTGCGAGCCGTGCGTCCAGTTCGTGGAAACGCTGAAGAAAAGCATCGCGATGCATCGCGGCTACCAGCCCGATGCGATTCCGCCCCAGCTATCGGCGGAAGTGAAACAGGCACTGCGGCAAGCATACGAGCGGGTGCTTGAGGCCCGCGGACCCGGCAAGTAAAACTTTACTGCTGCGGGGCGTAGTACCCTTTCCGATACTGAAGGTGCAGCGCGGTATCTCCGGAAGCAGCAACTTCCAGCTTGACGCTCCGATATCGTCCGTCCCGCGCGGGATTCGTCGGGTGGTAGCCGATGAGATACCGATTGCGCAGGAGTTTCGCAATTTTCGAGCTCACTTCGGGCAGATTGCCCAGGTTGAAAACCGGGAAATGCCGCCCCCCGGTCAGCTCGGCGAGCTGATCGAGAAGCTGCGGGCCATTGGATTCCTCGGGCGATCCCTTGGCGGGACCCTCGTCTTCGAAAATGCCCATGGCGTAGAGCTGGACATCGGCTTCCAGCACATCGCTCTTGATGGCCTTGAACGTGTGCCGGCTGCGGTTGTCGCCGCCATCGGAGACGATCACCAGCGCCTTGCGGTCATGCTTGGCGGTCTTCATGATTTCGAGCGCCATGTGGATCGCGTCAAAAAGAGAAGTCCGGCCGTAGGGCCTGGCGCGGGTGATTTCGTGATACAGCAAGCCGACGTCCTGTGTAAACGGCACCACCAGTTTGGGATGGTCATCGAATTCGACAAGGAAGAATTCGTCGTCCGTGTTGGCGGTGCGAAAGAACGCCTCTGCGGCTTCAGACGACTTCTGCTTCTTGTTCTTCATGCTGCCGCTGGCGTCGAACAGCAATCCGACGGAGACGGGAGCATCGTCCTTGGCGAAATAGGCGATCTCCTGTTCAGCGGCATCCTCGTAGATCCGAAAATCTTTCTTTTCCAGGCCCATCAGCGGCGTGCCTTCACGCGTGGTCACCTGCGCCGGAATCAGCACTAGAGAAGAGTCGACGCGAAGATTGGCTTCGGGGAACGCGGGATCGCCGGGATTGACGGGTGGTGCGCTGCCCTCACGGGACCGCGTCGGGGCGATACGCGCACTGGAAATTCCGACTCCCTGAAAGGTCCGTGCGGGGAAGTTCAACTCGGGGAACAGCAGAAGGCCGAGCAGCACCCCGGCCCGAAAAGAAGTCACAACCATTTCGTACTCCAGCTTCGTTGTGACCACGTATCATATCACTTCACATCTCACTTCACATCTCACTTCACATCTCACTTCACATCGAACAGCATCTTGAACCCGTAGTCCATGTGGAGCTGCTGATGGCAATGGAACAGCGTCAATCCTTCCATCGCGGGCGTGAAGTCGGCATCGATCTTCTTGAAGCCGCGGAGCGTCACCACGTCCTTCAGCACGCCTCCGGTTGGCTTTCCGTAAACATTGGTCAGCTCGAAGCTGTTGCGATGCAGATGCACGGGATGCGTATCGTCGGTCTGATTATCGAAGGCGAGGCGGTAGCGCTTACCCTTTTGTAGGACCTTCGGCTCGACCTTCGGGTCGAAAGGCTTGCCGTTCACGGTCCACTGGTTGAAGCCGCCGGCGCCCCCGTTGATCTTGCCGAAGACCATGGGAATCACTTCGTCGGGAGCCGGCGCAGTGCGATTGTCGCCGAACAGCGTGTAATCCCACGTTTTCTTCGCGGGCTTGATCCAGCGGGGCGGGCCGGTTTTGTTGGCGTACTCGATCACGATACCCATGCCGTCGCGCCGGTCGTCGTCTTTCGGCGTGCCCAGAATCCACACGCCCGGATTCTTCATCTCCACCAGCGCATCGATCCGCTCGGCGGTTCCCAAATCGAGCACCTCCACTGCTTGCGGATGCGGCACCGGATTCCCATCGAGCGCTACGACTTGAAACGTGTGGCCGGGCAGAGCCAGTTGGATATTCTCTGTGGCGCTGGCGTTCAGGAAATGAAACAGCACACGCTGGCCTTCCTTGACGCGAACCGGCTCGCCGAAGCCGAGACTTTTTCCGTTGATGGTGAAGCGCTGGTAGCCGATTTCCCATCCGTTCGGTTTTTCGTCTTTTTTCATCGCTGCCATCCGGGCCCTTTGTTCGGCGTCCATCTCTTCGCCTTCTTCGGCCGATGTATAGAAGGGTTCCCATTCATGCGTGGCCAGGAAAATTTCCTGATCGTAGGCGCCGGGCTGACTCTTGGGCTCGATATAGACGAATCCGAACTGGCCGGTGTAGGTTCCGCGGCTCAGATCCGACATGGGCATGACGTGCGTGTGCACCCAGCGGGCTCCGGCGGGCTGCGGAGTCAGACGGTAGCGCAGGTGGCCGCGCGCAGGAACCACCAGGCTCTTTTCTTCGGCGGCGCCGTCGACATCGGCGGGAATGATCTGGCCGTGCCAGTGAACCAGTTCCGGCGTATCCGTATCGTTGAAAAGATCGACGGTGACAGGAACGCCTTCCTTCAGGCGAATCAACGGTCCTGGAACGCTGCCGTTGTAACCGATCGTGCTGATGGTGTGGTCTTTCGCGATATCCACCAGAACCGGGCCGATTCGCAGCGTGACGTCCGCGGGTCCGGTATCGGGAGTGGCGGATGATTCGGTGGGAGTGCGAGTGCAGCCGCTGAGGAGCGCTCCCGCAACGGCGGCTGCGCCCGTGAGGAAGTTCCGGCGTGTATAAGGATTGTCGACCATGGCGTCTTTATTGTCGCGCCGGATGCAGCGGCTTTGGAATATACTTGCCAACGGAGAACCGGGATGAAACCTCATCGATGGACTTGGGCTGTGGCATTCGGAGTGTTACTCGCGCTCGCGGGCGGGCGCGCGCAGCAGCCGGCTGCGCAGAAAGGCAAGGGCAAGGCGCCTACCGCGCCTCCTCCGATCAACTGGCCCTCGCCTCCTTTGGCCGATGGCCCGATCGTGCTCGATACGGGAATCCAGCACAAAATCCGGCTGATCGTTACCAAGGGACTCAACCAGCCCTGGAGCATGGCGTTTCTGCCCGACGGCGCGATCCTGGTGACCGAGCGTCCCGGACGGCTGCGAATCATTCGTTATGTTGGGCTCAACGGAGTGCTCGATCCGAGTCCGGTGGGCGGCGTGCCGCCGGTGCGAGCGCAGGGATTGGGCGGCCTGATGGACCTGGCGTTGCATCCCAAGTTCAGCGAAAACAAACTGATCTACTTCACCTATCACAAGCCTGCCGAATCCGGGAGCGGCGCGGGAATCATCACGCTCGCGCGCGGGCGCTGGGACGGAAACGCGCTCACCGACGTGCGCGACATTTTTTCCGCGATTCCGAACGGCAACGCCTCGCGCATCGTTTTCGGCCACGACGGGATGATTTACATGAGCATTGGGGTCGGCGATCCACCCGCCGCAGCAGCCGCGCAGGATCCGAATAATCTTTCGGGCAAGGTGCTTCGGCTGCGGGATGACGGGACCGTGCCGGCGGATAATCCGTTCGTGGGCCGCGCCGGCTATCGACCGGAAATCTTCACGCTCGGGCATCGGAACCCGTTAGGGCTGGCCGTGCAGCCCGACACGGGCGCGATCTGGGAATGCGAAAACGGGCCGAACGGCGGAGACGAAATCAATGTCCTGCAAGCCGGCAAGAATTACGGCTGGCCGGTCGTGAGTTACGGCCGATTCTACCTGGGCCCGCGGGTTTCAGAGAATCCCTGGAAGGAAGGAATGGAACCGCCCATCGTATTCTGGGTTCCGGCGATTGCGACTTCCGGTTTGACCTTCTACACAGGCGACAAATTCCCGACCTGGAAAAACAATGTTTTTGTCGGCGGGATGCGCCAGGGCGAAGTCCCGCGCTCCGGACACCTGGAGCGGATCGATTTCAACGACAAATGGGAAGAGCTGCACCGCGAAGGAATGCTGCGCGAGCTCCAGCAGCGCATCCGCGATGTCCGGCAGAGCCCGGACGGGTACCTGTATCTCTTGACCGCTGAAAATGACGGCGCACTGATGCGGATGGAACCGTACACGGAGAAATAGGATGAAAGCTGCCTTCAGAGTATTCGCGTGCTCGACACTGACTGCTGCCTGCGCGCTTGCACAGGGGAAGGGCGGTCCTCCGGCCCCGCCGCTGATGGCCTGCGGGGGGCACGGCGACATCGAGATCATCTGCGGTACGCGCTCGCCGGAGGATCTGGAGCTGACGCCCGACGGAAAGTTTTTGATCGTGGCGCGCTTTGTGAACGCCGGCCGCGGCGGTGGCCCCGCTGGAGCCGCTCCCGCTGCCGGCATGGATCTGCTTGATCTGTCCAAGAAGACCTTCAGTAAAATGGCGGTCACTTCCGAACCCCTGAAGAATTGGGGCGACCCGTCTTGCCCCGGTTTCATCGGCGATGCGCTCGTGCCGCACGGGATCTCGCTTTCGAAGCGCTCGGACGGCAAGATGCAGCTCTTCATCGTGAATCACGGCGGCCGCCAGTCGATGGAAATGTTCGAGCTGAAGCAGAACGCTGGCGCGTGGGAGCTGGTCTGGCACGGCTGCGTCCCCGCCGCGCAGGACTATAACGACGTGGCCGCCCTGCCGGATGGCGGATATATCGCGACGCACCCCACTGCGCTTCAGCAGCAAGGTCCCGCCGCTCAAGCGAAAGCCCAGGCCAAGGCTCCGGCGCCGGATCTGTTCAGCGGTGTCGTGAGCGGCTACGTTTCGCGCTGGACTCCAGGAAAAGGCGAAGCCGAGCTGCCCGGCACGCGCGCCGGATATCCCAACGGCGTGCTGGTGAGCTCGGACGGGCGCACCATGTACTTCAACGCCTGGACCGCGAAGGAAGTCCACAAGTACGATCTCAAGGCCGAGAAGGAGACGGGCATGGTGAAGCTCGATTTCATGCCGGACAACATCACTTGGACCAATCGGCGAACCATGCTCGCGGCGGGCGTCAAGGGCGCGCGCGGCGATTGCCCGCCCGGCAGTGGGACGCCGTGTATTCAGGCGTTCGGCGTGGCGGAAATCGATCCCGGAAAGATGCAGGCCAAGACCGTTTTCGACTCCGAGGGCAAAGGCGCTCTGATTTCGGGAGTCTCCGTTGCGCTTCAGGTGGGGAATTCGATTTATGTTGGCGCGTTTCAGGGCGATCGGGTGGTGAAGGTTCCGGCCAAAAAGTAGCGCACCTCGACCCCGTAGCGTCGAACCAGCAATCGTGGGAACATCTTTTGAGGAGTTTCAGCATGTTTCGACGCCTGCTGTTCCTTGCTGTCCTCTCTGCCGCTCTCGCTGCCGGGCAAACCGCCGGGCCGGTAGCCTGGCAGAACGATCTGACGCCCATCGGCCCCGCGGATTGGAGCTACGATTTCGCCGCGCATTTGCTGGAACGCGCCGGTTTCGGAGGCACTCCCGAAGAAATCCAGGCGCTGGCGAAAATGCCGCCGGCTCGGGCGATCGCGCGCCTGGTCCGATTCGAAGGCGCCGACAGCAGCACGCTGCCGCCGTTCGATCATTCCGGAGTTCACGACCCGGGGCTCGAGCCGTTTCCGCCCACCCGCCCGGCGGTGACCGACCTTGCGAAAGAAAAGGGTGAAGCGCTCGGGATCAAGGTAAAGCCTTCGGGGAACCGGCGGCTCCAGCCGATTGTGGACGAGTTCTTCTACTGGCTCCGGGCGAGCGCGCTCGAAACGAATCGCGTCGGGTACTGGTGGGCGAACCGGATGCTCACGACCCCGCGTCCGCTCGAAGAAAAGATGGCCCTGTTCTGGCACGGGCATTTCGCCTCAAACGAAGCCAAGGTCCGCGATTATCGCAAACTGCTCGGGCAACTGGAGCTGTTTGAAAAGCAGGGAACCGGCAATTTTCGCGATCTCACGGTCGCCGTGGCGCAGGGTCCGGCGATGCTCGCGTTCCTGGATGCGGGCGTGAACGTCAAGGGCGCTTCGAACGAAAATTTCGCGCGCGAAATCATGGAGCTGTTCACCATGGGCGTGGGCCATTACACCGAGAAAGATATCCGCGAAGCCGCGCGCGCGTTCACTGGATGGAACTTCGTCGATCTGAAATTCGTGGTCAACAAAGACCAGCATGACGACGGCCAGAAAACATTTCTGGGCCACACCGGCAACCTGGACGGGGTCCAGGTGATCGACATCATCATGCAGCAGCCGGCGACGGCCGACTATATCGCCGGCAAGATCTATCGCTATTTCGTGCGCGAGGATCTTTCGCCCGAATTGCAGAAAAAGCTCGGCGCCGTGCTGCGCGAGAACCACTACGAGCTCAAGCCGCTGCTTGAAACGATCTTCCTCTCGCGCGATTTCTACAGCTCCGCTTCCGTAGGGACGCAGATCAAGAGCCCCGTGCAGCTAGTCGTCGAGACTTACAAGAAGCTGGGCCAGAGAAACATTCCCGGCGTGCCGGATTTCAATCTGGCCAGCGGGGCGCTCGGCCAGCAGCTTTTCGCGCCGCCGACCGTGGCGGGATGGGCCGGCGGCCAGAGCTGGATCACCCCGGGCCTGCTGCTGGAGCGCGGCAACTTCGCGCGCGATGTTCTGTTCCCGGACATCAGCTTTCTGCCTCCCGACCGCTACACCGGAGGCGGAGAAGTTCGGCGTGTAGCGCAACGGATCCGCGATGGCATGGACATCACCACCGCGACGATGGACGACACCAAAACCGACCGGGCCGAATCGAACAAGAACGCCGATCGCGACGAGGATTTCAACACGCGCTACGGCAGCTTCCGCGGATCGCAACTGGCGATCCAGAGGGTGAAGCCGATTCCGCGCGACACGGCGCAGATCAATCTCTCCAAGATGGTGCTCGATCAGCACCTGGCGAACACTACTCAGGTGGTCGATTATTTGACCCGCCGGTTCATGCGCGTCCCGCCCGGCGACGACGCGCGGAAGAAAATGATCGTGTTTCTGGATAAAGACCTGGGGACCAGCGATATCGCCGCGGCCCAAACGTATATGGAGGACTCGCTGCGGCTGGTCCTGCACCTGATCATGAGCCAGCCTGAGTATCAGTTGGATTGAGGAGCATCCCCATGGCGAAGAATTATTCTTTTTCGAAGCTCACGCGGCGGGATCTGCTGCGCGCCGGGATGTACGGCGTCGGCGTGACGGCGGGCGCTCTGCCGCTGCCGTTGTTCGCGCAAGCCGGAGCCGCGCTGGCCGCACAGGGCAAGCACGACGGAAAGATCCTGGTGGTGCTCGAGCTTTCGGGCGGCAATGACGGGCTCAATACACTCGCGCCCTATGGCGACGACGCATACTATCGCCACCGGCCCAACCTCGGACTTCGCAAGAAGGATCTCCGGCCGATCGACGATCATTTCGGCTTCAGCGGAGGAATGGCCGGGTTTGAGCGCCTCTATAAGGACGGCAAGCTGGCGATCGTCCACGGCTGCGGATACGAGAACCCGTCGTTCTCGCATTTCACTTCGATGGCCTACTGGCACACGGCCGCTCCGAACAGCGGCGAGGAGTACGGATGGGTCGGCCGGCTTGCGGACACGATGGCCCCCGATGCGCCGCCGAATTTCCTGGTGAACATCGCTGCAAGGCAGTCGCTCGCGGTGCGCAGCCGCAAGCACGTGCCGGTGGTTTTCGACGATCCCAACAAGTTCACGCAAGAAAAGTTCTACGAGGAGGGCGAGATTCTAGATTCCGTTGGCGCGAACAAGGCTGTCGAGAATCCCGCGCGCAAGTTTCTGCTGGAGACAGCCCAGAGCGCGAAGGATGCGTCTGCTCTCGTGCGTGAGGCGTGGGCGAAGTACCGTTCGCCGGTGGATTACGGGATCACCGGACTCGATCTGCCCAAGGTCGCCGCGCTGATCGCAGCGGGGATGCCCACGCGGCTCTACTACACGTCGTACCGCAATAACGCGTTCGACACACACGTATTTCAGGGCGACACGCACAAGCGGCTGCTAACGTATGCTTCCGATGCCGTGAGCGCGTTCCTTACGGATGTGGAGCGGATCGGTCGCGCCGATGACGTCGCGGTCATGATTTTCTCGGAATTCGGACGCCGCGTGCCGGAGAACGTAAACCTGGGCACCGATCACGGTGCAGCCAACCTGATGTTCGTCGCCGGAAAAAAAGTAAAGGGCGGCCAGTACGGCACGATCCCGAGCCTGACCAAGCTCGATGCCGGCGATAACCTGCTCTTCACCACCGATTTCCGCAGAGTATACGCGACCATGATCGACGGCTGGCTGGGATTGCACGATACGCGCGCGCTTCTGAAGGGCGATTTCGAGACATTCAAGATGTTCCAGGCGTAAGGAGACTCTGATCCGATGGGAAAACTACTTGCGGCCGCGCTGCTGAGTACGGTTACGCTCCTGGCTCAGGTTCAACCTCCTCCGGCGCCGTGGCGAGGCGCAGGACCGACTCCGTGCGTCGGATCCGACGGCGGCATCTTCCAATGTCCTCCGGCTGCGCGAACGATCGCCGTGCGCGCGGGGCGGATGTTCAACAGCAAGACCGGCCAGATGGTGTCGAAACAGGTGATCGTTGTTAACGGCGATCGGACCGCGGACGTCGGCCCTGACGGGCAGGTGAAAATTCCGGCCGGCGCGCAGGTGATCGACCTGAGCCAGGCGACCGTACTGCCGGGACTGATCGACGCGCACACCCACATGTTCAATAACCGCGGACCGAAGGGGACCGCGGAAGCGTCCATGCTGATCGCTGTGCAAAACGCGCAGGCCGATCTGCGCGCCGGGTTCACCACGGCGCGCGACATGAGCTCACACGGAAACGGATACGCGGACATAGTCATGCGCGATGCGATCAATCAGGGGCGCATCGACGGACCGCGGTATCAGGTATCCGGGCGGGGCATCGTGTGGGGAGCCGCGCCGCCGGACTCCAAGAATCCCGATAATCCGCTGGCGAGCACCGTAGTTCGATCGGTGGAGGAAGCGCGCGCGGCGGTGCGCGATCACGTCGCGCATGGCGTGGACTGGATCAAGTTGTTTCCGACGGGCGCGTACTCCTTCGATGCAGCCGGCCAGGCGCATTACGTGCTTACGTATCCCATGCCAGTGTTGCAGGCGCTGATTGACGAGACGCACCGCCTCGGCAAGAAAGCCGCGTGCCACGTGCTGGGCGGCGAGGGACAGAAGAACGCGATCGTCGCCGGATGCGACACGATCGAGCACGCTTACGGACTCGACCAGGAACAGGCCAACATGATGGTGGCCAAGGGCCTGTTCTACGATCCGACGCTCCAGCGCTACATCGAGCCGTACATGGACGATAACGATTCGAAGAACACCGGCGGCAAATACCGCATGGTTCCGATTTTCGAGCACGCGGTCTCGATGGCCGCAAACACGAAGGGCATGAAGATCATGGTGGGCAGCGGCGTCGACGGATCGACCTACGCGCACGGGACGCAGGCTCTCGATTTCGAAATGCTGGTGAAACGCGCGGGTCTGACTCCGGCGCGGGCGCTTCAGGGCGGAACCATCATCAACGCGGAGGCGCTCGGCTGGCAGGACCAGATTGGCTCGATCGAGAAGGGCAAGTATGCGGACCTAGTCGCAGTTTCGGGCGACCCGCTGGCCGACATCGCCGAGCTGCAGCGTATGAAGTTTGTGATGAAAGCCGGCAAGGTGATTCGGAACGATTTGAAGTGAGCATGCTGCATCCGCTGTGGGTCCGAGCCACGCACTGGGTCCACTTTTTTGCATTCGTGGCTCTGCTGGTGAGCGGCGTCGCCATTCTGATCGCGCACCCGCGCTTCTACTGGGGCGAATCCGGCTATTTCGATACGCCCGCCGCGTTCGAGCTTCCTCTTCCGGTGAATTTGGACCAGACCGGCTGGGGCCGCGACCTGCATTTTCTCGCCGCGTGGATCACCGTCATCAACGGAATCATCTACGCCGGCTGGGGGCTCTGGTCGCGGCATTTCCGGTTCGCTGTGTACAATCCTCTTCAGCGGTTTGCGTATCTGGGTGTAGTGTTCGGTCTACTTCCGGTCGCGATCCTGACGGGCTTGACGCTATCGCCTGCGGTGACGGCCGCCTACCCGGTGCTGTTCTCGATCTTCGGAGGAAGACAATCGGCTCGCACCATTCACTTCTTCGCGGCGGATCTGCTCGCGCTCTTCTTTATCGGGCATGTCGTGCTAACCATTCGCGCGGGCGTGCGGTCCATGATTGTGGGGAAGGCATGATTTCGCGAAGAAAGCTGATCAAAGGTATTCCGGCTGCGGGCGGCCTGCTGCTCACAGGTTGCCAGGACTCGCTGCCGCCCGCTTATGGCACGCTATTCGATGCCAGCAACACCCTGACGTTCACCGCGCACCGGATCCTGCTGCGCAGCCAGCCGCTGGTCCGCGAGTTCTCGCGCGACAAAATCACGAAAAACTTCCCCGCGATCAATGAAACCAATCCGAAAAATCCCGATTACCAGCGCCTGCTCGAAGGTCGGTTTGCGGAGTGGCGGTTGCCCATCGAAGGGCTAGTCGCGAAGCCTACGTCAGTTTCGCTCGATTCGCTGAAGCGCCTGCCTTCGCGCACCCAAATCACGCAGCACAATTGCGAACAAGGCTGGTCGGCGATCGCGGAATGGACCGGAGTACCTCTCGGCCGCGTGCTGCTGGAAGCCGGGATGCTGCCGCAGGCGCGCTACGTGGTGCTTCACACGGTGGACGGGTGGTGGGACAGCCTCGACATGTTCGACGCACTGCATCCGCAAACGCTGCTGGCCTATGGAATGAACGGCGGCGAGTTGCCTGTCCGCCACGGAGCTCCGGTGCGGCTGCGCGTCGAGCGGCAGCTCGGGTACAAGAGCCTGAAGTTCGTCAGCCGGATCGACGTGACGGACCGGCTCGACGATGTAGAGGACGGCACGGGCGCGGTGGGCGCGGCGTATGGCTATTCCTGGTACGCCGGGATCTAGAATAGAAGGCTGACGATGACTCGGAGTATCTGGCTCGTGATCTGGACAACCTCCGTGTTCGGCCAGTGGATTGACTATCCCACGCCGAAGATCCCGCGGCTGCCCGATGGAAAGCCGAACCTTGCCGCTCCGGTTCCGAGGGCATCCGACGGCAAGCCCGATTTGTCAGGGCTCTGGCAAAGATCGCGGAATATCGCGCGGCAGCGGGTCGGCAACGCCGGGCTGGCGATGGGTCCGAATCTCGCCGACTTCATGCGGCCCGGCGAGACAATTCCTCCCATGCGTCCCGAGGCCGAAGCGCTCCACAAAGCACGCCAGGCGAATTTCATGGCGGATCGCCCGTCCTCCCGATGCCTGCCCCACGGCATCCCCGACCAGATGCTGATCGGCGTGCCCATGAAGATCGTACAGAATCCAGGACTGACCCTGATCCTCTATGAAGAGTTCGCCCGATTCCGGCAGATCTTTACCGACGGCCGGCCTGCCGCTCCGGTGCTGAATCCCGCGTGGCTCGGCTATTCGATCGGGCATTGGGACGGCGAGTGGTTCCAGGTGGACACGCGCGGATTCAATGACAAGAGCTGGCTGGACGACAGCGGGCGTCCTCACACCGAGCAACTCCGTACGATCGAGCGCTTCCATCGCACCGATTTCGGCCACATGGACGTGGAAATCACGATCGACGATCCGGGCGCGTACACCAAGCCCTGGTCGTTCCCGCTGAAATTCGAATTCCTGCCCGACACGGAAATGATCGAGGACGTCTGCGATAACGAACGGGACTCCACCCATTCCGTCGGCAAGTAGTTACACTCTACTGAGAGGTGTTTCCATGAAGAAGCTTTGGATGCTTGCCGGCGCGCTCGCGGCTCTAGCGCTTACGACGCTTGTTTCCGGTCAACAAAAGGTCCCGTTCGATAAAGGCATTCCCGTGGCTCCCAACGGCTTGGCCCATAAGCCCCTGCCGAAGCTTCCCATGGAATTCGATACGGGAGAAGGCCAGCGAATCCGAGTTACGGCCGTCACGCGGGATCTGGAATTTCCCTTCAGCATGGCCTTCCTGCCGGACGGCAGCATGCTGGTGACGGAACGCACCGGTCACCTTCGGATCATCCGGAAGGGCGTGCTCGATCCCAAGCCTGTGGCGGGTACGCCCGCATCGTACTGGGCGGTCGAATCCGGATTGCCCGGCGCGATCCACGGCTATATGGATATCGCGCTGCATCCGCAGTTCGCGCAGAATCAGTTCGTGTATCTCACATACACCAAGCCGCTGGATGCGCAGAAGCGGGTCGCGGTCCTCGCACGCGGCAAGTGGGACGGCAACGCGATCACAGGCATGAAAGACATCTTCGTGACGGATGTTGCGGGCGCTTCCCGCATCGCCTTCGGCCGTGATGGGACGCTCTACATGAGCTTGACCGGCAACGATCCGCAGGACCTCAATACGCTGGGCGGCAAAGTTCTGCGGCTGAAGGACGACGGGACGGTACCCCCCGATAATCCATTCGTCGGCCAGGCCGGCAAGAGGCCCGAAGTGTACACGTGGGGCCATCGCGGAACGCTCGGCCTGGCGATGCATCCGGGAACCGGCGACATGTGGCAGAACGACAACGGCCCCAACGGCGGCGACGAGATCAACATCCTGAAGCCGGGCCGCAACTACGGCTGGCCGATCGTGAGCTACGGTCGCGATTACCCGGGTCCCTGGCACAATGAGGTGCCCGGGCATGCCGGTTTCGAAGCGCCCGTGGTGCTGTGGATTCCGGCGATCGCGGTATCGGGAATGACGTTCTATACGGGCGACAAATTGCCCAAGTGGAAAGGCGACGTGTTCGTCGGCTCGCTGCGAACGGGCGAGATCCCGGGCACCGGACATGTGGAACGCATTCTGTTCAACGAGAAGATGCAGGAACTGCGGCGCGAGTCGCTTCTCACGGAACTGCGCCAGAGGATTCGCGACGTCCGCCAGGGTCCCGACGGGCTTCTGTACGTGCTTACCGATGAGAAACCGGGAGCGGTGCTGCGCATTGAGCCGGCGCAGTAGCGCGGTATGAAACGAAGCGAGAAACGGATCCTCACGACACATGTGGGCAGTCTGGTGCGGCCGCCCGAGCTGAAGGCATTCGCGCAATCGGGGCAGGATCGTCCCAAGGACGCTGAGACGAATCCGGACTACCTGAAGACGTTGCAGCGCGCGACGGCAGACGTGGTGAAGAAGCAAGCTGCCGTCGGCATCGATATTGTCAGCGACGGCGAATTCGGCAAATCGAGCTGGTCGAACTACGTGCTGAGCCGCATCACTGGATTCGAAATCCGGCCCAACCAGTTGCGGCCGGCCGTGTGGCTGGGGCGCGATCTCGAACGCTTCGGCGACGTGATCGCCCGCGATATGCCCAGCGTTTTGGCCGGACGCCCCACCGAGGCCTGCATCGCGCCCATCGAGTACCGCGACCGCGAGCCGATCCGGCGTGCCATCGCCAATTTTCAATCGGCTCTGAAAGGGGTCAAGGTTGAGGAGGCGTTTCTGACAGCCGTCGCGCCGGCGAGCACGGCTTACGACGGCGTGAACGAATATTACGCCACGGAAAAAGAGTACGTTTTCGCCCTGGCTGAAGCGCTGCGGCAGGAATATCTGGAGATCCACAAGGCGGGCCTGCTGCTTCAGGTGGACGACGCGGTGCTTGCCAATATGTACGATCACCTGGTGCAGCAGAGCGCGGAGCGGTATCGCGAGTGGGCCCAGCTTCGCGTGGATGCGCTGAATCATGCGCTGCGCGGCATCCCTGAGGATCGTGTCCGGTATCACGTCTGCTTCGGAAGCTGGCACGTTCCGCACCTGGCGGACGCGGCATTGGAAGACATCGCCGGATTTATTGTGCAGGTTCGCGCGGGAGCGTATTCCATCGAGGCGGCCAACCCGCGGCATGAGCATGAATGGCGCGTCTGGCAGAGTTGCAAGCTGCCGCCCGGCAAGATCCTGATCCCAGGCGTGATCACGCACCACACCATCACCGTCGAGCATCCCCGGCTAGTCGCCGACAGGATTATCCGCTATGCAAAGATCGTCGGGCCGGAAAATGTGATCGCCGGAACCGATTGCGGATTCGCGCAATTGGACGTGATCGAACGAGTGCCCGCCTCGGTCATGTGGGCCAAGTTCGAAGCGCTGGCGGAAGGCGCCGCGTTGGCCAGCAAAGAGTTGTTTTGAAAGCACTGCTATCTTAAATCTCAGGAGAGGTCAACCTATGCTTCGCGCCAGGTTTTGGAGGGCGTCGTTCCCATTCGCGGCGGCGGGGATTGTCGCAGGCTGGGTCATGCTCGCGCAGCAGCCGCGCAAGGTGGATGACGCGCTTCTCAAAACCGGGAGCAAGACCGGGGAGGAGTGGGTCAGCTACGGCGTCAACTGGGCCGAGCAGCGCTATAGTCCGCTGAAGCAGATCGACGCTTCGAACGTGAACCGGCTGGGACTAGCTTGGTCGTACGAGATTCCGCTCGCGCCCGGCAATCCGCAGACGCATCAGGAAGGAACGCCGATTGTCTTCAATGGCGTTCTATACAGCATCACACCCTGGAGCATCGTGTATGCGGTCGATCTGCGCACGCAGAAGGAGATCTGGCGCGCCGATCCGGAGGTCAACCAGCAAGTCTGGCAATCGCGAATCTGCTGCGGCGTGGTGAACCGCGGCATCGCGATGTACGAAGGAAAAATTATCGCGCCCGCGGTCGACGGCAGGCTCCGGGCCCTGGATGCGTCCACGGGCCGGCTGCTTTGGGAAACCCGCGTATCGCCGGAAACCATGCCGTACACCATCACGATGGCGCCTCGCGTGATCAAGGGCGGCAAAGTGATCGTCGGGGTCAGCGGCGGCGAGTATGGAGTCCGCGGCTTCTTTTCGGCCTATGACGTCAACACCGGAAAAATGGTCTGGCGCTTCTACACCGTGCCCGGCGATCCCTCCAAGCCGTTCGAGCATCCGGAGCTCGAAGCGGCGGCCAAAACCTGGAGCAACGAGTGGTGGAAGATCGGCGGCGGGGCGGGCGTGTGGAACGGCATGGCCTACGATGCCGATAACGATATCGTCTACGTGGGCACGGGGCAGCCTGGGCCCTGGACCGATTATCATCGCGGCCCGGGCGACAATCTGTATTCGTGCAGCATCATCGCCGTTCGCGGCGCGACCGGGAAGATGGTCTGGTATTACCAGGAAGTCCCAGGCGACGATTGGGACTATGACTCCATAGCGGATCTGATGCTGGCCGATCTGACGATCAACGGACGCCGGCGGCAGGTGATCTTGCACGCCCCGAAGGATGCGTTTTTTTACGTGATCGACCGCGTAACCGGAGAAGTCATCTCGGCCGATCCAATCACGAAAGTTTCCTGGGCGACGGGAATCGATGCAAAAGGCCACCCGATCGTGAATCCGGCGGCGCGCTACAAAACGACGCCCGTCACAGTCAATCCAGGACCCTCCGGCGGACATGTCTGGCCGCCATGGTCCTACAATCCTGGAACCGGCCTGGTCTATATTCCCGGAACCGCCGGCCAGAGTTCGACCTACTCAGCGACCGAAAACTTCACCCCGGCTCCCACTGACATTGGTCCGACCGGACGAGGCCAGATGAACATGGGAACCGGCCTTGGGGGCGGTCAGTTGGCTCGAGGCCGCGGCGCGAATCAGGCCAAGGGCGCGCCTGCGCCCGGCACGGCCGACAATGCCGAAGCGGCCGCAGTGCAAGCAGCGCAGCAGGCGGCGGCTGCTGCTCCCAAGCCGGAGCCGCTTGCGCAGATCGGACCCGAGGGTGTTACCGGCAACGTGCTGTACGCGTGGGATCCGATCGCACGGAAAGAACGCTGGCGCGCAGCGGGCGCAGGCGCCGGACCGTTCGCGGGCGGAAGCCTCTCGACAGGCGGCAACCTTGTGTTCTCCAGCGTGAACAACCGCCTGCTGGCGTTCCGCGCCGACACAGGCGAGAAGCTGCTCGACTTGGATCTGCACACATCGCAGATGGGCCCGCCGATTTCCTTCATGATCGACGGCAAGCAGTACATCGGCGTCGCTGCCGGTCCTGAAGGCGCAGGCGCTTTCGGCCCGGGCGCCGGCGGTGGTGGCGCAGCCAAGGGAGGCGACTCCAAAGGTCCCGCAACTCCTGCACGCGCTGCGCATCTCTTCGTGCTCGCCCTGGACGGCAAAGCTCCCATTCCGGGAACACCGGCGAATTGAGCATTCCGTTCGTCCCGCAACACTCTGTCCCAGGGGCGCTTGCGTGTCTTGTAGAAACAGACAAGCGGGAAGTCCATCTACATTACGGATGATGACAGAGCTTTTATGCGATATGTAGCTCTGGCTTTGGATTACGACGGGACGCTTGCCCACGATTCCAGAGTGCCAGATGACACGATTCAATCGTTACAAAGACTCCGCCAGTCCGGACGCAAGCTGATCCTGGTCACCGGCCGAATTCTCGAAGATCTGTCGGCGGTTTTCGCACGTTTGGACCTGTTCGATCGCGTTGTGGCTGAAAACGGCGCTGTGTTGTATAACCCGGGCACCCGCGAAACGGAGGCTCTGGCGCCCCCGCCGAAGCAACAGTTTGTAGACGCGCTCCTACGTCGCGAAATCCAGCCGCTGTCGGTGGGAAAGGGGATTGTGGCGACCTGGCATCCCCACGAAACAGTCGTCCTCGAAATCATCCGCGATCTGGGGCTGGATTTGCAGGTGATCTTCAACAAGGGCGCGGTGATGGTGCTTCCTTCCGGAATCAACAAGAAGTCGGGGCTCACGGCCGCTCTGGATTCATTAGGGCTCTCTGTGCATAATGTGGTGGGCGCGGGCGATGCGGAAAACGATCATGCTTTCCTGGAATGCTGCGAATGCGCGGTCGCCGTTGCCAATGCTCATCCTGCTATCAAGGACACCGCGGACTTCGTCACCGAAAGAGACCACGGAGCCGGCGTCTCCGAACTGATCGAGCTTATTCTCAAAGACGATCTGGGAAGCCGTCGGCCGGCCCGCCGCGAGATACCCGTCGGCTGCGAGGGGGAATCCGAAATCACCGTTCCGGCCTATGGAAGCACTCTGCTGGTGGCTGGAGCTTCCGGCAGCGGCAAATCGACCTTCGTGGCGGGCCTTGTCGAAACGTTGGTCGACCGCCATTATCAGGTGTGCCTGATCGATCCGGAAGGCGACTACGAAGCTTTCCCGGAAACAATTTCTGTCGGCGACGAGAAGCATCCGCCCGCTGTGGACGAGGTGCTGCAAATTCTGCGCAAGCCTGCATCCCAGGTGATCGTGAATCTCATGGGAATCGCGGTTCCCGACCGGCCGAAGTTCCTGCCGACGCTGCTTCCCCGGCTCCAGGAGATGCGTCTGGCAGTCGGGCGGCCGCACTGGATCATTGTGGACGAAGCGCATCATATGCTGCCGCCCGAGTGGGCGCCTCCTTCGGCGGGCTTGGCCGGCGAGCTGAACAATATGCTGCTGATCACCGTTCATCCGGATCATGTCGCTCCCGCGGCGCTCAAGGCGGTAGATGCAGTTTTTGCGGTTGGCCCCGCTCCGGAAAAAGTGATGGAAGCTTTCGCCGCTGCGAACGGGGCCGCGGACGCTCCCGCGCATCCAGGCGATCTTGGTCCGGGTCAGGTGCTGGCGTGGTTTCCGAGAACTGGTGAGACCCACGTGCTGAATTTCCGGTTCGCGCGCGCTGAGCGAAAACGGCATAAGCGAAATTACGCGTATGGCGAACTCAGTGAAGACCGGTCGTTCTATTTCCGTGGTCCGCAAAACAAATTGAACCTGCGCGCACAGAATCTTGCCACGTTTGTGCAGCTCGCCGAGGGATTGGATGACGAGACGTGGCTCTATCACCTGAATCAGGGCGATTACTCGCGTTGGTTTCGGAACGTCGTCAAGGACGAAGCGCTGGCCGAAGAAGTCGCGCAGGCCGAGAACTTAGACGATCCGCACGAAAGCCGCGAACGAGTGAAGCTCGCGATCGAACATCGATATACGGCCCCGGCCTGAGAGCTATGGCACCGGCTCGATTCTGAGGAGCGCGCCCACTTCCTGATCGGTCAGCGCGTAGATGTTCCCGTCCGGGCCCTGGCGCACGTCGCGGAAGCGCTGGTGCAGATCGTCGAGCAGCCGCTCGCGGCGGATGTCTTCGAACTTGTCATTCAACACCACGCGCTCGAGATGTCCGAAGCCGCGGATCTCGCCATAACGCGCGCTGCCGACAAACAAGTTGTTTTTCCAGGCGGGAAATTTGTCGCCGGTGTAGAACATGATTCCCGAAGGTCCGATCGAGGGCACCCACACGATCTGCGGGATCTCCATGCCTTCCTTGTAGGGAAGAATGCGCGAGCCGTCGTATTGGCGGCCGAAGCTGATCACCGGCCAGCCGTAATTGGCGCCGGGCTTAATCAGGTTCACTTCATCGCCGCCGTTCGGCCCGTGTTCGGCGTTGAAGATCGTGCCCGAGGGATGAACCACCAGGCCCAGATGATCGCGATGTCCGAGCGTGTAAATCTCCGGGCGATAGCCCTGCTTGCCGACAAACGGATTGTCTTTCGGAATGCTGCCGTCGTCATTCAGGCGAAGGATCTTGCCGTAAGCGCTTCCAGGATCTTGCGCCTTTTGAACCTCGCCGGCGGCGGGCGTGGTCATCAGAACCGTACCGTCTTGCGCGAAAGCGATCCGCGAGCCGCCGACGTTGGTGCCCGGCTCGGTGCTGTAGAGCTCCTGAACCTGCACGAGCGAGTTGCCTTGCAGCTTGGCGCGGGCGAGAACGGTCGCCGATAGATTGCCCTCGCCGGGTTTGCTAAAGGCGAAATAGATCCACTGGTTCTGAGCGTATTTTGGATGCAGGACGAAGTCGTACAGTCCGGCGTTGGCGCGTGCGTTGACCTTGGGGACTCCGGCGATCGCCTCCGCAACCAGCACGCCATCCCGAACCAGGCGCAGCTTGCCGCCGCGCTCGCTCACCAGAATATTGCCGCCCGGCAGAAACGCCATGCCGAAGGGCCGGTCGAGAGCCTTGGTGATTACGGTGACCTTGATCTTGTGCTGCTCGGCGGTGTCGAAGACGAAGGGCCCGTCACCGAGCGGCCCTCGCGGAAGATCGATGACGTTGGCCTGGCCGAAAAGACCGGAGGAAATGCCGGCGGCGGCAAAGACGAGCGCACTGAAGAGCGGATGCTTCATCGTTTTACTATACGCCCCTCGACGCGCACTACAATATCCCCAAAGGACCAATGACATGCGAAACCTGATCCTGCTCCCGGCCGCGGTTGCCCTTTTCACTATCTCCCTGCGGGCGCAGCTCGCCGAGCCACCCAAAGGCGTGACCGAAGGCGTAGTCCCGGAAGGGAGCGGACGCTGCCCTTCTAATCCCGATCTCGGGAATCTGGACGCATCGCGCGCCTGGTCCGGCTGGGGCGGGGAGAATAACGCCCGGTTTCAAAGCAAAGCCGTGGCCGGCCTGAGTCCTGCCGATGTTCCGAAACTGAAGTTGAAATGGGCCTACGGGCTTCCCGGTGCGATGAGCATGTATTCGCAGCCCGCGGTCGCCTTCGGGCGAGTGTTCGTCGGCGGCGACAACGGCGTGGTGTATTCGCTCGATGCGAAAACCGGCTGCGCGTATTGGGCCTACCAGGCCGATATGTTCGGGCGATTCGCGCCCATCGCGGCTCCCATCTCGGGCCGCGGCGCAACCAAATACGCGATTTTCTTCGTCACCCGCTCCACCACCGCGTACGCGCTCGATGCGCATGACGGCAAACTTCTATGGAAGCAGCAGATCCGGGATGGGCTGAACAATCTCAGCGCCACGGCAGCCTATCATAACGGACGCCTGTACGTGCCGATGTCCGGAACCGAGACCCTGGTCGGCGGGGATCTCAATTACGAATGCTGCCGGTCGCGCGGGGCGGTGGCCGCACTCGACGCCAACACTGGAAAAATTCTGTGGCGCACGCAGAGCATCGAGGAGCCTCTGCGCTCGCTCGGCGAAAACTCCAAAGGGAAACAGCGGTGGGGCCCGGCGGGAGCCTCGGTGTGGAACACGCCGACCGTCGATGCCAAGCGAGGCTTGCTTTACGTCGGCACCGGCAACAATTTCGGACGAATCCCAGCCGCAACCAGCGATTCGATCCTCGCGATTCGCATGTCTGATGGAAAAATCGTCTGGCACCACCAGGAGTTTCAGGGCGACACGTTCATGGCCCGCTGCCAGGCGACCAACGCGGCCGACGGCAACTGCCCGGACAAGCTGGGGCCGGATTACGATTTCGGCGGATCCTCCGCCATCCTGCAAACGGTCAACGGCAAGGACGTGCTGCTGGCGGCCGGAAAGGGCGGCGTCGCGATCGGCCTGGATCCAGACAAGCAGGGGGCGCTCCTATGGCGCACCCAGTTGTGGGAAACCCAGGCGCCCTCCGCATCCGGACTGGTGGTGTTCGGCGGCGCGGCAGATGGCGCGCGCGTTTATTATCCATTGCAACAACCGGACGGCGGCCTGAAGGCGCTGGATATTCTCACCGGCAAGGTGGCGTGGAATGCGGAGATCAAAGCCGATCGCCGCGGCCAAGCGGGTCCGGCGAGCGCCATCCCCGGGGTGGTCTTCACGGGAGGCTGGGATGGAATCCTGCGAGCCGTGGACGCCGGCGGAAAAGTGATCTGGTCGTTCAACGCAGTGCGGGATTTCCAAACCGTCAACGGCGTCCCCGCGAAAGGCGGCTCCTTCGGGTCCGCCGGGCCGGTGATCGTGGGAGGCACGGTGTTCGCGGCTTCGGGTTATCCGGGCACGTTGCGCGGCACGCCGGGTAATGTCGTGATGGCGTTCGGTGCGGAGTAGATCTGTTTTCAGTCATCATAGAGGTCATGCAAATCACACGATCGTGGATGAAATGGGCGGCGGCTGCTAACCTGCTCGCCGCGGCGGCCTGCATGCTTCTGGCGGCCGACCCGGCGATGATCACCATCCAAAGCAAGAACCTCTTTCCGGAGAGCATCACCTCCACCTCCGATGGCGCGATCATCATCGGCAGCTTTGGCACCAGCACCATCTGGCGCATACCCAGGGGCGAGAACATCGCCTCGAAATGGATCGATGCGAGCCAGAACAAAGGCCCGCTGCTCGGCGTATTGGCGGATGAAAAATCCGGGCGCCTGCTAGTCTGCCAGGCCGGCGTGAAAGTTTTCGACTTGAAGACCGGCGCTCCCAAGGAATCGCTGACTATCCCGACCGCGAACCCATTCTGCAACGACATCGCCGTGCGAAACGACGGCACAATCTACATCACCGATACCACCGGCGCCAAAGTTTTCATGTTCCCCAAAGGGGTGACCACGGGGATCGAGGCCGCTGCCGATCCGGTGCTTGCGGGAGCGGACGGGCTCGCGTTTCTTAGCGACCAGAACAAGCTTTACGTGAACACGGTGACCACGAGCAAGCTGCTCCGCCTGGACCTCGGCAAAGACGGGAAGGCAACGAAGATCACCGAGCTCAAGCTCTCCCGTCCTCTGGAAGGTCCGGACGGGATGCGCCCGATCGACGGAAAGCGCCTGATCATCGCCGAAGGAGTCGGCCGCACAGCGATGGGCGTGCCGAACGGCGATAACGTCGAGATCACCACGCTTAAGGAAGGCGGCATGGAAGGCGGCACGCCTGCCGTTACGGTGACCAAGGGCATGGGCTGGACCGTTGAAGGCAAGCTCCGCCAGCGCGACGCGAAGAATCCCGACGCGGATAAAGGTCCGTTCCGCTTGTTCCCGGTTCCGCTGCCGAAATAAGCGCTAGAGAGGGGCTCTCATGAAGAGATCGTCTGCTGGCTCGCCTTTGCCGAAGACGGCGTTGCACCTGTGGCGCTGGATAAAGACAAGATCGCGGGCCTCGGCCTGACCGCGATTCCTCCCGACGCTTACAAGGACATCCTGGAAAGCGGCGAGCTGAAAATGCGCGTGGCGACGCTGTTCCTAGGGCAAGGAGCTGCGGGTGGAGATCTTCGAATCGACGCCCGCGAAAACCAACCACAAGAAGCGGCCGACCGATGCGAATGAATTCGTCTACGTGCTGAGCGGGAAGCTGATTCTCACCGAGCCCAACGGCAAGTCGCACGGGCGATTCGCTGGTGCTTCCGGCGGGTTACACCGGCACCTGGGAGATGCAAGGCAACTATCGCGAAATCGCAATCGTGGCCCAGAAGAAGCGCTAGCTACCCAGCTATGCCACATCGCCTGAGAAATCGTAAAACACCCGGATCCGGTTCCCGTCGAGGTCGGCGACCATAAATTCGCGCAGCTTCCACGGCTTGTCCTCGGGTTCGGAAATAATTCTTGCTTGCGTCGCTTTCCACTCCGCGTAAAGCTGGTCCACTTCCGCCTTACTGTTGAGGTTGAGCCAGAAGAGAATTGGAACCGTATTCCCATGAGACGTTCTGAACTCTGCGTTGGTGAGAAACAGCCGGCAGTCCTCTCTGGAAATTCCGGCGATGCCGCCTTTGTCGTCACCCCAGTCGAAAGTGAAGCCGAGATGATCGACGTAATACGCGGCGGCTTGATCGACATTACTGGCGGGGATTTCAGGGACGGGCGCAGGAAGTCTCATGCTCTAGAGCATACGCGCTCCCGGACGCTGCGTGCATACCTTGCCCGATCAAACGGCGATCAGTTCTCCAATGGCCGATCCATATGATGGATGACGATCCCGTCCACTGGGCGTTTCACCGACTCCAGCTGGAGGCCGATCTGGTCGCGCAGCGCCGTCATCAACCGCCAGCCGGATGTTTCTCAATTCAAATCCAGGGCGGCCTTGAGTCCTTGCTCTACTTCTTCCAGCACGTCTCTGGTCAAGGTACCGATCCGTCCGGTGAGTTTGGCTCGATCGAGCGTGGTCACCTGGTGACAAACTGCCAGGCTCCTCCTCGGGAGACCACCCACCCCTGCGGGAATTTCGACAGCGGTTGGCCCTCGCCGGGCTTGCGACGCGGAAGTGGAGACCGGAATCACGATGACGGATCGCCAGGCGGGCGTCTGATTGAAGCCGTCATGAGAGACCACGATCACCGCGCGTCTTCCGGCTTGTTCAGAGCCGGATCGCGGCACGAGATCGGCCCAATGTACCTCGCCTCGCTTCATTTCGCTTTGCCGGGTTTTGTCAGGTGCTCGATGGCCGCGTTTTCCAGGTCAGGATCGAGGTCCAGACGCGTGCCGGCGGTCTCCATCGCATAAGCAGCGATAGCATCGTGGCGAGCTTTACGCCGGTGTTCGCGCAGCCATGAATCAATCGCCTCGCGAGCGAGAACCGTCGCCGGCAGTTTGAAACGACGAGCCGCTCCCTTCAGATCGTCATAGGTCTGCTCGGGCAATGTATATGGAAGTTCTTCATCCTTGCCTTAGAGTATGCCACGAATACATGTCACCGGATTATGGCAAATGATCGAAAAAATCCTTCATTCGGCTTCAGTATCTGAGACTGCGGCGAAACCGGTCGCTTGCTCCCGATGGGTTAAGTAGCACTCGTGGCAGAAGAGTTTGATCTTCAGGCCGCCTTCGTTGTTGCTGTTCCACTGTCCCTCTCGCTCGAACAGTCTATGACATCTCGCACACCAGGCACCCGGCCATGGATGCTCGGCTGTCGGGATGCACGAATGCCATATCTGCTTTGGCTCGGCTGCAAGGTGTTCGCAGATGTATGTTTTGTTCCCGGAGCCATGAACATTGCATTCGAATTCGTTCATCCCACGCGACCCGATGCTCTATCTCCTCTCCGGCAGCGCGAAAACATACAGCGCGTTCCCCGACTCGGGATAATGCACATCCGGAGATACGAGCCGCGGCACGTTCCGGGGACTGCCGCCGCCGTTGGCGGTCGTCACAGCCACGTACTGTTTCCCGCCGGCGGTGAATGTCAGAGGAAAGCCCTGCACGGAGGCCGGAAGGCGGATCTCCCACAGGATCCGGCCCGTATTCGCGTCAAACGCGCGGAACATGCGATTCAAATCGCCCACGAACGCCACGCCGCCGGCAGTCGACAAGACGCCGGTGAGGAACGGCGCACGCTGCTCGTATTTCCATAGCTCGCGCATGGTGCGGACGTCATAGGCCGCCAACTTGCCGACGTTTCCGTTCGATCCGGGCATCTCAAAATACCGGTTCCGCGCGCCGCCGCCTGCTCCGTTGCCTTCCGTCTTATCTACTGTCTGCGCGGCGAATTCCATGCAGCTTTGGCTCAGCGGCACAATCAGCCGATTGCCCGGCGGATAGTAGGACATCGCCGGCCAATTCTTGCCGCCTTCGGTCGAGGGACAGCTCGCCACCCATTCGCCGATGCGCTGCTCGACGATATCGTTGCGGTAGTGCGGCTCGCCCGTGGTGGGATCGATGGAATCGTAGACGTTCTGGAACACCATCTCTTTGTGGCCCGCATACTTTCCCGTCTTGCGGTCCAGCTTCCAGAGAATGCCGGTTTTGCCGGCGCTGAAAACGTAACTCTGGCCTTGGTCGTCCACCAGCACGCGCTCGAAGACTTCGTCCAGATCGAGTGTCTCGCCCGGCGCGAGATTGTGATACCACGCGAGCTTGCCGGTATCCGCATTCAGCGCCAGCGTGGAATTGGCGTAGAGCGTCGCGCCGTTGCCCGATCCGCGGCTCGCGCGCATCCACGGCTTGGCTTGCGCAGTTCCCCAATAGGTGAGATTCAAGTCGGGATCGTAACTGCCGGTGATCCAGGTCTCCGCCCCCACGCGAGTCGCATCCGGAAGACTTCCCCAGGTATCTCCGCCCGGTTCGCCCGTCAACGCGATGGTCCAGAAGCGCCACAGTTCCTTGCCGGTCTTCGCATCGTAGGCGCTGATGAAGCATTTCTCTCCGCCGAAAGTCTGGCATCCGCTGAGACCTTGGATTAATTTGCCGTTCACGGCCAGCGGTCCGCTGGTGGTCGAGTGCTCGTTCTTGGAGCGATTTCCGATGGTCGTATCCCAGACGACCTTGCCCGTGCGGGCGTCGAAGGCCATCAGGTGAGCTGCCGCGGAAGTTACATACACGTTTTCGCCGTACACCGTGATGCCGCGGATCGAGGGCCAGCCGGCATTCGCTCCGTAGCGATTCTCCCAGATCAGCTCTCCCGTTTTCGCGTCCAGCGCCTGCAGCACGCCGCCGTTGTTGTTCACGAACAGCACGCCGCTATGGACGATCGGCGCAGGCTGGTTGCCGAGGATGACGCCATCTTGCATGGCCCAGCTCCACACCAGTCGCAGGTCGCTGACGTTCTGGGCATTGATCTGATTCAAGGGGCTGAACGAGCTGGCCTTGTAATCGCGACGGATCATCAGCCAGTCGGCGGGATCGGGATTGCGCAGCATGGCATCCGTCACCGGTGTGTAATTCTTGACCTCTCCGGTAACCGTGAGTCCGGGGGGCGTTTGCGGCGGTTGTTTTGCCTGCTTCGCTTGTTTGTCTTGTTTGGCGGGCGCAGGCGCTGGCCCGGTTTGACCCGTCGCGATGCTTCGGATCGTCACGTTGGAGGCGAGCGTCAGTGGCTGATTCCCGGCGCGCGCGCCGTTGGCCTCCAGGATGAATGCCGCGAGATTCGAATACGAATCGCCCGGAAGAGCAGGCGCTCCCGGAGGCATCGTCGATTGCATGTAGCGGATCAGTTCGCCCGCCGTGCGGTCGCCCCACTGGGCGAGGAAGTTGGCGCCCGCCAGTTGCGGACCTTCGCGTCCGCTGAGATTCTCCGCATGGCACACGACGCAATTCGTCTGGTACACCGCGCGCCCGGCGGCGGCCTGGTCCTGCGTATATGGGCCAGCCGGACCTTGCTGGGCGACCAAAATCGCCACGCCGCAGGCGACCGCACCGATGGCGAGCATTCTCCGAAGCTTCATGACGCCTCCTGATTTGAAGTGGCCAGGAATCAGCTTAATCGATTCTATCTGCGATTTTGTGCCGGCGCCTTGTTTCGGATCTCCGCTTGTTGCAGAATGGGCTGGCTTGTCAGAATTCTCTCAGGAGGCGGTATGCGGGGCACAATGAAGTTCGCGGCAGGGCTGTTTCTAGGGCTGGCGCTGCAAGTCGGAATTGCGCAGAACGGCAATCGCGGCGTCGTGATGATGAATCACGTCGGCATCAGCGTGCCCAATGTCGATGAGGCGGTGAAGTACTACACGCAGAAGATGGGGTACAAGGAAGCGTTCCGCGTGAACGACGAAAAGGGCCAGCCCAGGCTGGTCTATATGCAGATCAGCAAGAACACGTTCCTGGAATTGAACCCGGTAAACCCGCAGCGGCCTGCCGGATTCTCACACTACGGCCTGGTTGTGGAGAACGCCGCGCAAGCCGTCGCCATGTTTCGGAAGAACGGCCTCATGGCCACTGACACCAACAAGAGCGACACGAAAGCGATCCTGGCCAACATCACCGATCCCTACATGGGCCGGATCGAGCTGACCGAGCTGCCGCCTGACTCGATGCACTACAAGGCGATTCAAAGCTGGAAGTAGGAGTCGAAATGTCCGCGCAAGCTTTCTCGAGATTCGCCTTTGCCGCATTCCTGTCTCTTACCGCCATACAAGCGCAGCAGCGCGGCGGAACTCCGCAGACGGACAAAGTCCAACCGGTGAACAGCGGCGCGAACCCGTACCGGGTCATCCGCGATTGGGCGCAGCTCACGCTTGAGAAAAGGCAGTGGGGTGGCTCCAACGGAGTGGCGATCGACAAAGACGGCAAGTCCGTATGGGCGACGGATCGATGCTCTCCCGGGACAACGCCTGGATGCCTGGGCACAAAAGGGAACCCCGTCCACCATTTCGACGAATCCGGCAAGGAGATCCGGAGCTTCGGCGCCGGCCTCTTCGTGTGGCCGCACGGCATCCATGTCGATCGGGATGGAAACGTCTGGGTCACGGACGCGCGCGCCCCGGGCGCCGCCGATCTTCAGAAGTTTCCCGGCGAAGCAAGGAAGGGCAGCGTCGTGATCAAGTTCAGTCCCGAAGGCAAGATCCTGATGACGCTGGGCAAGCCGGGCGTCAGGGGGAATCCGCCCGAGGCTCTGACCGATCCCACCGACGTGGTCACCGATCCTAGTAACGGCGATGTTTACATTGCCGAGAGTCACACGGATGTGGCGGATCCCAATCTGGTCGGACGAATCTCGGTGTTCGACAAGAGCGGAAAATTTCTCCGGACCATCGGCAAAGCGGGAACCGGGCCGGGCGAGTTCCGCACGCCGCATGCGCTGGAGTTCGATTCCAAGGGCAACCTGGTGGTCGCCGATCGCCACAATCATCGCATCCAAGTGCTGACCAAAGCCGGGAAATTCGTCCGCGAATATGACGAGTTCGGGCGCACCAGCGGGCTGGCCATCGACAAGAACGACGTGATCTACACGGCGGATTCGGAGTCGACCGAAAAAGTGCATCCGGGTTGGATGCGGGGAATCCGCATCGGCAGCCTCAAAGACGGAAGAGTGACGGTCTTTATCCCGCCGCACATGGTTCCGAATTCTCCCGACGGCGCGATGGGAGAAGGCATCGCGATCGACGCCGCGGGCAACATCTATACGGCAGAAGCGCAATTGAGAGGTGTGACCAAGTACGTGAAGGAGCCCACGAAAAGCGCCTGGACTCCGCCGCGAACCCTGGACGGCCAACCCGATCTTCAGGGAATCTGGAGCAACGCCTCGATCGTTCCTCTGGAACGGCCTAAGGAACTAGAGGGGAAGCAACTTCTCACTCCGGAGGAAGAGGCTGCCTATGAAGCCAGAGTCTTCAAGCGATCGACCAGGGAGGGACCGCTGGCGCCGGGACAGGTCGGCACGTACAACGATTACTGGTGGGACGCGGACTCCAAGCGCGCGCCAAATTTTCGGACCTCCATCATCGTGGATCCGCCGGATGGAAAAGTTCCGGGGTTGACTCCGGAAGGCCGGCGCAGAGCCGAGGCGGAACGCGTCTACGCGAGAGAGCATCCGGCCGATGGCCCGGAAGACCGGCCGTTGTTCGAGCGATGCCTGGTGTTTCCGATGAGCGGTCCGCCCATGCTCCCCAGCTTTTACGATAACCACCAGTACGGCCCTTTGACGAGCAACTATCAGATTGTGCAGACGCACGATTCGGTGGCGCTGCTCGCGGAAGTGCTGCATGAGATGCGCGTCATTCCATTGGATGGCCGCCCGCATCTTCCGCCGTCCATGCGGCAGTGGACAGGCGATCCGCGCGGGCACTGGGAAGGCAACACTCTGGTGGTGGACTCGACGAATTTCACCGGTAAAACCCGCTTCCGGGGCGCCGACGAGAATCTGCACCTGATCGAACGCTTCACCCGAACCGCCCCCGACATCCTGCTTTACGAGTTCATCGTGGACGATCCCACCGCTTTTACCAAGCCCTGGAGAGGGGAAATTCCCATGATCGCCAGCGACGGTCCGCTATTCGAACATGCCTGCCACGAGGGGAACTACGGGCTCACCGGAATTCTCGGCGGCGCGCGTGCGGATGAGAGGAAACAGGCAAAGTAGCCGGCCTGCCCCTCGCGCTCCTTATCGCGGATTCCCCGAGCTGTGCCGGTGCCCTGAAACCCCAAGGCGGTTGACCGTATCGCCTTCGAAATCGAATTCAATCAGCACAGCCGGTTCATCTCCCACGACCCAGCCTTCGTGGCCGGGCTCCACGGAAACGAATTGCGGAGCCTTATATTCGACCACGCAGCCATCCGCGAAACGGACATTGATTTGACCCTTCGCCATAAAGCCGACATGGGCATGCATACACAGCTCCGATCCCATAGTTGACTTTAAGTGATCCGCCCAGTTGAATCCGGGCGGGTAGATCATCCGCTTCACCCGGACGTTGCCGGCCTTGCCAACATCGACCTGGACATTGCCCACGGCCTTGTGCTCGTCGGCTTTCATCGGAGCTAACAGTGGATCTGCGGAACTCATGTTTCTTGCCTCCAAAGGCTACAAGCAGGATAGGAGATCGGGAGACAAAGTGACAACTCCTCTATAAGGTGTCCCAGCCCGCAGGGCAGACGGGGCCTCAGTTCTCGATTGCCGAGTGGCACAATGACTGAATTGGGCAGTAACCTACTGCTTCGATCAGATGGCTATGGTGAGATTTCTACAGTTACTATTGTTGGCCGTGCCACTGGTCGCACAAACAACCGTTTTGCGAGGCATTGTTTCGGATGAAACCGGCGCTATTGTTCCCATGGCCGAAGTGGTCGCAACAGGACCGGCTGGGGCGAGAACCACGACCACCGCAAGTGACGGTTCCTACCTTATCGTCGGGCTTCCACCGGGAGACTACAGCCTTCAGGCATCGACGCCGGCCCTGGCCTTGGCTCAGCCCCTGCGACTCACTCTGGACGGCGGCACTCGGACTTTAAATCTTCAGTTGAAGCTCACGGCGACGAAACAGGAAATCACCGTATCCGGGAACGATGCGCCCACAGTCACCACGGATGTCGCCAACAACGCCAGCGCGATGGTCATTAAAGGAAAAGATCTGGACGCTCTTTCCGATGACCCCGAAGACTTGCAGACAGACCTCCAAGCGTTGGCCGGACCCGCGGCGGGTCCGAACGGCGGCGAGATTTTCGTGGATGGCTTTAGCGGCGGCCAATTGCCCGCGAAGGATTCGATACGGGAGATCCGGATCAACCAGAATCCGTTCTCGCCCGAATACGATCGGATTGGATTGGGGCGGATCGAGGTGCTCACAAAGCCGGGTACGGACAAGTTGCGCGGGACCGTGTCCTACAACCACATGGGGGAATTTTGGAACTCCCGGAATCCGTACGCGGCGCAGAAGGCGACGTTGCAGTTGAATGAATTTCGGAGCAACTTAAGCGGCCCTCTGAATCGTCGCACGTCGTTCACGTTGGATATCACCCGCGATTCGGTTGATAACGGTTCCATCGTCAACGCCGTTGTACTCAATCCTCAGACGCTGACCGCCACGCCCTATACCGCCGTGCCAGTGACGCCTCAGCGTCGTATGGAAGTGACACCCAGGATCGACTATCAGCTCGACGCTGCGAACACGCTCACGGTCCGTTACACGTATTCCCGCAGCGACATCCGGGATGCGGGAATCGGCAGTTTCGATCTGCCGTCCCGTGGCTACGAAACGCCCGCCAGGAATCAACAGGTTCAGATAACCGAGACCGCGGTGCACGGGGCCACCGTGAACGAGTCTCGCTTCCAGTACAGCCGTCAGAACACCGAGATCATCCCCAATTCGCAGGAGCCTTCCCTCTTCGTTCTCGGATCGTTCTTCGGCGGCGGAGCGCAGACGGGCCAGGCATTCAACTTTCATCGTCATTATGAGTTTCAGAACTACACAACCATCATCCGCGGCAGCCACACGTTGAAGTTCGGGATGCGTACGCGGTTGATCTCGAACGACAGCATCTCGCCACAGAACTATAACGGGACCTTCACGTTTGGCGGAGGCCAGGCGCCGGCTCTGGATTCGAACAACCAGCCGATCCTCGATCCATCCGGTCAGCCCGTGCTCATCGCGATCGATTCGATTGAACGGTATCGCCGAACACTGCTCTTCAATCAGCTCGGCGACAGCGCGGCGCAAATCCGCGCGTTGGGCGGCGGAGCCACGCAGTTCAGCATCAACGCCGGTGAGCCGGAGATCGCGGGTCATCAGCTGGATGTGGGGCTGTTCGTCGGAGACGACTGGAAGCTCC
>JBAIXM010000162.1:0-26790 GCA_037916615.1 Bryobacterales bacterium | reverse complement strand
AGGCACGATCCCTGTCCCCGGCTTCGACGGTCACCAGCCCGCCCTGCGTGTCTTTGGTCTTCTTGGTGATGATGTTGATCACGCCGTTAACTGCGTTCGCTCCCCAGATCGCGGCTCCCGGGCCTCGGATCACCTCGATCCGGTCAATGTCTTCCAGCAGGGTATCCTGGACGTCCCAATACACTCCAGAGAACAGAGGCGAGTACACGCTCCGGCCGTCGATCAACACCAGAAGCTTATTGCTGAACAGTCCGTTGAAGCCCCGGCTGCTGATAGCCCACTTATTGGAATCGATGCGGGCTACTTGAAGCCCTGGAACGATTCGCAATGCTTCAGGAATGCTGGAAAATCCGCCGCGCCGGATGTCCTCCTGGGTGATGACGTAGATGGCTGCTGCCGTCCGATCCAGCTTCTGCTCTTTTTTGGCAACCGAGATGACATCGATTTTGGCAAGTTCCTCCAGGCTTCGCTCGCTCAGGTCCTGGCTGCTCTGCATGCGAACTTGACCCGAAGCCGACGCCCAGACCACTGCAAATATGGCGAGCACTGGCCGGCGAAACCTGTTCTGAACGCGGCGAATGGTCATGCGTACTCCTCGAAGTTCAAACACTCCACCCTAGGGGATTCCCTAAGAGGTATATCCGGGAGATCGGCTCAGGGTCCAAGGGGCTTTAGTACCCTTCGAAACAAACGGCTTATCCCAGCCACCGCAGTGTGGACGGTGTCAATGGCCGATTCGGTAATATAGGAGTAGTGACCCCCCAAGATCCCACGGATCATCCCGCCCTGCCCTTGACTTCAGGCGCTGTTTCTGAGGTTCCTGAGCAATCGGCGGTTGTCGAAATGCCCATTCCTGAGCCCGAGGGCGCTGTCGCGGAGCCGCCACGGGACCGGCCGCGGAGCACGATTGCCGAATGGACCATCACCATTCTGCTTCTGCTGTTCCTGACCACAACGCTGGTCCAGGCCTACGTGATCCCAACCGGATCGATGGAGGACACGCTCCTGATCGGAGATCACCTGCTGGTGGATAAGCTGGCCTACGCGCCGTACGGCCCGATCAGCAAGCACGTGCTTCCCTACACGGACGTAAAACGCGGGGATATCATTGTGTTCCGGTATCCGGTGGATATCAGCCAGACGTTCGTGAAACGCTGCATCGGCGTCCCCGGCGACAGAATTCGTCTCATCAACAAGCAGGTATACTTGAACGGCGTGCGGCTGGATGAGCCGTACACGTATCACAAGTCGGATTACATCGATTCCTATCGAGACAATTTTCCGAGCGAACCAAATGTCTCCGTGGACCGCCGCGCCTCGGATATGCTGCTGAATCACGTGATCAATGGCGAGGTGGTGGTTCCCCCGAATTCTTATTTCGCGATGGGCGATAACCGGGACTCCTCGCTCGACAGCCGCTACTGGGGCTTTGTACCGCGGGAGAACATCATTGGCAAGCCTTTGATCATTTATTGGTCCTACGACGCCCCCACCGATCAGCTCAATACGTCGTCCATCAGCGTGGACCACCTTATTGACCTGTCAAAGAATTTTTTCGTCAAAACCCGCTGGCGCCGCAGCTTCATGCTGATTCACGGCTATCCGATCAAATAACTTCCCATGTCCCGACTCGCCGATTCCGTTCGGAATTTCGTCCACGAGTGGAGTCTGAACATCCTCATCCTGCTGTTCGGCACCACCACGCTGGTGCAGGCGTTTATCGTGCCCACGCCGTCGATGGATCCAACGGTGATGGTGGGCGATCATCTGTTAGTCGACAAGCTGTCCTACGCGCCGGCAGGATCCTTGGCGCGTTATGTCCTGCCCTACACCGACCCGAAGCGGGGCGATATCATCGTGTTTCGGTATCCGATGGATATTTCGCAGAATTACGTGAAGCGCGTGATGGGCGTCCCGGGGGACCATATTCGCGTGGTAGACAAGGTGGTGTACCTGAATGGAAAGCCGCTCCAGGAACCCTACGCGCAGCACATTTTCCCGAACCTCGAGCCGTACCGCGACAATTTTCCTAGCGAACCACATGGCCCGGTGTACGATCGCGCACGCCAGATGCTGGCCGAACATGTCGAGAACGGCGAGATCGTGGTTCCTCCCGACAATTATTTCGCCATGGGCGACAATCGCGATAATTCGCTCGACAGCCGCTATTGGGGATTCGTGCCGCGCGAGAACATCATCGGGAAGCCGCTGTTGATCTTCTGGTCCTACGATGCTCCTACGGCGGAGCTGGTGGGTTACAGCGCGGATCATTTTTTGGATCTCGCCAAGAACTTTTTCTTCAAGACACGCTGGGATCGTGAGTTGAAGCTGGTTCGCGGATACCCGGTCCAGTAACTTCATGGAACATGTCTATGGGCTGATCCTGGCCGGCGGCCGGGGGACCCGATTCTGGCCCAAAAGCAGACGCCACAGGGCCAAGCAGGTCCTGCGGCTCTTCGGCGACCGCTCGCTCATTCAGCAGACGATCGATCGGCTCGGCCCGGTGCTTCCCCCCGAGCGCATTTGGGTTTTGACGAACGAGCATTTGCGGGAGGAGATCGTACGGCAGCTTCCGGAGGTGCCGAAACACCAGATCCTGGCCGAGCCTGCGCAGCGCAATACGGCTCCAGCCATTGGATTGGCGGCCCAAATTCTGCACGGACTCGATCCGGAATCGATCATGGGCGTGTTTCCGGCCGATCACGTGATCGGCAAGCCGCGCCAGTATGTGCGCTTGCTGAAAGCCGCGCTACGGGCCGCCCAGGCGGGAAAGATCGTGGTGCTCGGGATCCAGCCGCGCTGGCCGGAAACCGGGTACGGTTATATCGAGTTCCCGAAAGGAGTGAAGGCCGGTTCTTCGAATGCCCTGCCGGTCAAGCGATTCCGAGAAAAACCCGACGCTGCCACTGCGGCGCGGTTTGTCAGGGCCAGACACTTCTATTGGAACGCAGGAATGTTCTTCTGGCGCACCTCGGTGCTGCTGGACGCCCTGCGCCAGCACCTGCCTAAGACCGCGAGCCTCTTGGCCAGCTTGCCCGAGTTCGGATCGCGACGTTTCCCCGCCGCCCTGAGGGCAACGTTTCCGAAATGCGAGAACATTTCGATCGACTACGCGGTTCTGGAGCGAGCCGATAATGTGGTCGGCCTGCCCGCGGGCGATATCGCCTGGAATGACGTCGGGAGCTGGAACGCAGTTTATGAGTTGCACGCGCGCGACCGGGCGGGAAACGCCCTGCGCACTCACGCGCTGATCGAGGACAGCTCGGGCAACTTCGTGGAAGCCGAGAAGAAGCTGGTGGCACTTCTCGGCGTGAAAGATTTGGTTGTGGTGGACACCCCAGATGCGTTGCTCATCGCCGACCGTGGGCGAGCCCAACAAGTAGGGGACTTGGTGAAGCTGCTCGAGTCAGCGGGCCACCACCACTTACTTTGACACTTCTTCCGGCGCCTTGGCTTTTTTGAAAACCCGCTTCAGCACCGTAATCGCGCGATCCACATCCTGCTCGGTCAGGATATAGGGCGGCAGCGCGCGCAATACGCGGTCATGCGTGCAGTTGATCAGCAGCCCCTGCTCCATCGCATCGAGCACGATCTGCTTGCCCGCGAATTCGAGCTCGACGCCGATCATCAAGCCGTATCCGCGCACTTCCTGAATGAAGGAAAACTTTTTGGCGAGCTCCATAAGCTGCATCCGGAAATACCCGCCCACGTGGATGATGTTCGGCAGCAGCTCGTCCAGAATGTCGAAGAACTCGAGCGCGACGCGGCAGGCCAGCGGCCCGCCGCCGAAAGTGGTCCCGTGCTGGCCCTTTCCGATAATGCAGGCCGCGCGCGAGCTTGCCGCCACAAACCCGAGGGGGATCCCGCAGGCGACCGGCTTGGCGGCAGTGGTGATATCGGGCATCACGATCGGATCCAACAATTGATACGAGAAATACGCACCGGGCCGCCCAACACCGCACTGGATTTCGTCGAACACCAGCAACGCGTTATGGCGGTCCGCGAGCTCGCGCGCGGTGCGGATGAATTCATCGGTCAGCGGGTTGATCCCGCCCTCGCCCTGGACGATTTCAAGAACGATGCCCGCGGTGTTCTCGCCCACCACCTGCTCCAGCGCGCCGACATCGTTTCGGGGCACGAAACGGGCGCCGGGAAGCATCGGCTCGAACTCGCTCCGGTACTTTTCCTGGCCGGTGATCGAGAGCGCGCCGAAGGTTCTCCCGTGAAAGGAATCGAGCAGAGCCACGGTCTCGTATTTCTGCGGGCTGATCTTGCGTCCGTGCGCGCGGATGATCTTGAGCGCTCCCTCCATGGCCTCCGTACCTGAGTTGCAGAAGAAGACACGATCCAAACCGGTGGCTTTGGCGATTCTTGCCGCCAGCGGCCCCTGGTACTCGTGATAGTAGAGATTCGAGCAGTGCAGCATGCGCGCGGCCTGTTCGCGGATGACCTTCATCAGCCGGGGATGCGCATGTCCGAGCGCGTTCACGCCGATTCCGGCAATCAGGTCCAGATAACGCTTGCCCGACGTATCGTAGACGTAGCAACCCTTTCCGCGATGCAGCACCAGCGGGTAGCGCGCGTAGTTCTGGAATAAGTAGCGGCTTTCCAGCTCCATGACGGAGGCGGTGGGTGTTGCGGCGGCGGTTTCCATGATCTCTTCATCATAACGAGCCCGCAGGACCAGTTCGCAGGCTATGATGAAGAATGCCGCGGAATACCCCGGAGGGATTCGCTCGCCAGATCGCAGGTCTGATTGACCATACTCTGCTCAAGCCCCAGGCGACCGCGGCCGATATTCGCAGGCTCTGCCGGGAAGCGCGCGAGTACACATTCGCGGCAGTTTGCGTAAATCCGTATTGGGTTCCCCTAGCCGCGCAGGAGTTGGCGGGATCACAAGTCGCAGTAGCCGCGGTCGCGGGATTCCCGCTGGGAGCCAACATCAGTTCCACAAAAGTAGCCGAGGCTCACGCAGCCGTTGAAGCCGGAGCGCGGGAAATCGACATGGTTGTGAACATCGGCGAGCTGTGCGCCGGAAACATCGAGGCCGTCCGGGGGGATATCGCCGCGGTGGCGGCCGCTGCGCATTCGCGCAAGGCCTTAGTCAAAGTGATTCTCGAAACCTGTCTCCTTAGCGACGACCAAAAAATCGCAGCCTGCCAGGCCACCCAGCAAGCCGGAGCCGATTTCGTCAAAACCTCCACGGGATTTTCGACCGGAGGGGCCACGGTCCATGATGTGGAACTCATGCGGCGCACTGTCGGCCCCGGTATGGGGGTCAAAGCGTCGGGAGGAATCCGTACCCTCGAGGACTTGCACGCGATGCGTGCAGCGGGCGCGAACCGGATTGGAACCAGCTCCGGAGTAAAAATACTGGCCGGAATGGAGAGCGCATGACGCCGCGCCGATCCACAACCCGGTTTCAGGAACGGGCCGAGCTGTTGGATTTTCTGCTCGAAGTGTCACGCGTTACCTCGGAAACGCTCGACCTCGCCGAGCAGCTTTCGACCATTGCTTCGATTGTCAAGGAAGTGGTTCCCTACGATGTGTTCGCGATTCTGCTCTATAGCGAACGCACGCACCTGCTCACGATCCGCCACGCGATCGGCCACCGCGAAGAGGTGGTTCGCAGTCTTGCGATCCCGCTGGGCGAGGGGATCGTGGGTACGGCCGCGGTCCGCCGCGAACCGGTGCTCGTCGAGGATGTCACGCGCGACTCGCGGTATCTCAACGCGCTCGACGCCGTTCGCAGTGAACTGGCCGTGCCGATGACGGCGCGCGGCAAGCTGGTGGGCGTGCTCGACGTCCAGTCCACACGTGTCAATGCGTACGGCGAGCAGGAAAAATCCATGCTCAGCCTGATCGGCTCGCGCGTGGCTTCGTCCATCGAGAACGCGCGGCTGTACCGGCGCGTCGACCGCCAGAATCGCACCCTGCGAACGCTGGCACATCTTTCCCGCGAATTCAGCTCGATCCTGGACCTGGACCAGCTCCTGACAAAAATCGCCGCGGCCATCCGAGCGCTGATTCCCTACCACGCCTTCAGCGTCTTTCTGGTCGATAATGAGCGCAACGTCCTGAACAACCGCTTCAGCGTCCGCTACGATCAGCGGGTGAAAATTGAAAATATTCCACTTGGCAAGGGAATTACGGGCGCGGCAGTGGACTCCCGCGAACCAGTGCGAGTTCTCGATACTGCGGCCGATCCGCGCTACATCGCCTCGCACCCCGGTATTCGCTCTGAGCTGGCGGTTCCTCTCATCGTGCAGGACCGGGTCGTGGGCGTGCTCGACGTCGAGAGCGAGCGGATCGGATTTTTTACAGAGGACCACCAGCGGACGCTGTCTTTGCTGGCGCAGCAAATCGCAAGCACGGTTGAAAATGCGCGGCTCTACGAGGAAGTGGCGCAACGGGAACAGCGCATGGATCAGGATCTCAAGGCGGCGCGCAAGCTCCAGCGGATTCTGCTGCCCCGCGAGGATCCCGAGCTCACCGGTTTGACGGCCGGAATCCGCTCCCGGCCCGCGCGGGAAATCTCCGGCGACGTGTACGGATTTTTCGAGCAGGAAGGCGACGACGCTTTGATCGCGTTCGGCGACGTCAGCGGGAAAGGCGCCGCGGCGGCTCTGTATGGAGCGCTTATCACGGGTTTGCTGCGCACCCTGGCCCGCCGCCGGAATCCCGCGGCGTTGATCCAGCGGCTGAATGAAACTCTGTTGGAGCGGAGAGTCGACGCGCAGTATGCCACTCTGCTCGTCGCGCAATGGCAGCCCGCTGCGCGGCGATTCTTGCTCTCCAACGCGGGGGCCGCGCCGCCCTTGGTACTTCGCCAAGGCAAGATTCTGGAAACGAAGATCGAAGGAGTGCCGATCGGATTGCTTGACGGCCGCCAATACGATGAGGTGGAGCTCGCCGTGGAGCCCGGCGACATCGTTATGTTCTATTCCGACGGAGTGGACGAGCAGTTGAACGACAAAGGAGAAGAATACGGCCGGGACCGGATCATGCGAGTGCTGACCAAGCGAGGCACCGAGACACCGCAGGCGATCGCCGACGCGATCATTGCGAGCATTGATAAATTCCGGAGCGCCGTTCCTATCTACGACGATCAGAGCGTGATCGTCTTACGAGTCGCATGACCATCCGCACCATGAGACCCGTCGAGTACCGGGAACGCACACTCCTCTGCGACGGCCTTGCGCTGGCCGACATTGCGGCGAAAGCGGGAACTCCGTGCTACGTGTACTCCGCTGCAACGCTTCTGGAAAACTACCGCGCCTACGAGGACACGTTGCGGGGCATTCCCCACACCGTCTGCTACGCATTGAAGGCGAACGGGAATCTCTCGATTCTCCGCCTGCTCGCCCAGGCCGGCGCGGGATTCGATATCGTCTCCGGGGGCGAACTCAGCCGCGTGCTGAAGGCCGGCGGCGATCCTGCCAAAGTTGTATTTTCCGGAGTCGGCAAGACGGCGGAGGAAATCGACGCCGCGCTGGATGCTGGAATTTTCGCGTTCAACTGCGAATCGGAGCCCGAACTGGCGCTCCTGGACGCTTTGGCGCATCGCCGGGGTATCCAGGCGCGGGTGGCCTTGCGGGTGAATCCGGATGTGGCCGCCTCGACGCATGCTTACATTTCCACGGGGAGCCTGGCGCACAAATTCGGAATCGACATTGCTGCGGCGGAGGCGGTCTACGAACGCGCCCGGCAGCATGGCAACCTGCGCCTGGAAGGCGTGAGCTGCCACATCGGATCCCAGCAGTTCGACCTGGATCCTATTATGCAGGCCGCGGATCGCGTGTTGGACCTGATCGCGCGCTTGCGAGCGAAAGGATTTTCCATCCGGCAAGTGGACCTCGGGGGAGGGCTTGGCATCGCTTACCGGCCCGAGGAAGAATCTCCGCGGATCGCCGAGTTTGCGGCAGCTCTGCGGAACAAGGTGGCCGGATACGGGCTTCACCTGTTTCTGGAGCCCGGCCGCTCGATCGTCGGAAACGCCGGGGTGCTGCTGACGCGCGTGCTCTACCGGAAGAAGAGCGGCGAAAAAGAGTTCGTGGTGGTGGACGCCGCCATGAACGATCTGATTCGTCCCGCGCTGTACGATGCGCATCATGAGATCCTGCCGCTGCGGACCGGATCGGCGGGCTGCGAATTCCGCGCCGACGTGGTCGGCCCGGTGTGCGAATCCGGCGACTTTTTAGCGCAGGATCGCCTGATGCCCGAAGTATTCCCCGGCGATCTGCTGGCGGTGTGCACAGCCGGCGCGTATGGGTTCGTGCAAGCTTCGAACTACAACGCGCGCCCGCGGCCCGCGGAGGTGCTGATCGAAAACGGTTCCTGGCGCGTCATCCGCAAGCGCGAGAGCTTCGAAGACCTCATTCGCGGCGAGGAGTAGAATGGAGGCCATGAAGTCCGCAGCGCAGATTTCCGTCGAAGAGTATCTGCGCACCGCGTATAGCCCGGATTGCGATTACGTGGATGGGGAGGTCCAGGAACGCAATTTGGGCGAACGAGACCATAGTAACTTACAAAGCGAGTTTGTGCATTACTTTCGCGGTCGAAGGAAGCTGTGGAGAATCTACGCGTCGGTAGAGCAGCGTGTTCAGGTCTCGGCGACGCGTTTCCGGGTCCCGGACGTATGCGTGTATGCCGGAGAGCGGCCTCAGGAACAAGTTTTCCGGACGCCCCCGTTTATATGCATCGAGATTCTGTCGCCGAGGACCGGATGAGCCGCTTCCAGCAGCGCATCGACGACTATCTGAAGTTCGGCGTTCGCTACGTCTGGGTTGTCGATCCCGCGACCCGCCGCGCCTGGATGCACACAGCAGACGGCGCGCACGAGGTGAAGGACGGAATTCTTCGCACGGAGAATCCCGAATTGGTTGTGCCGCTCGCCGAAATCTTCGCAGGGATCGACGAATAGTCTACAGCCGACGCAACAGACGCGTGAACGCCGTTTCCGCGGCCGGAATCACGTTGGGCCAGGTCCGCTCGATCCCATCCGGAGCAGGGCCGTTCTCGAATTCGATCCTCAAGCGATGCTCCGCGGCAGATTTCGCGGCGCGGCGGCGGAAATCCATCATCGGCTGGTCGATTCGCTGAAGCAGATCCAGCTTCACGCCGCTGCCTGGCTCCAGCCGCGCGAACCGCTCATCCAGGTGCTTGTCCAAGTCTTCCGAATAGCGCAGAGCGACGAATTGCTTCGGAGGCTCGATCCAGGAAGTATCGGTAATCGCCGGCGGAGGATTCAGGTTCAACAGAATATCGGAATCGAGCAGATTGCGCGGCTCGGACGCGATCATGACGACGCGCCAGGGCAGATCGACCGGGGTCGTGCCGTGCACGGCCAGGGCTGCGTCATCCGGTAAAGGCGGAAGCGTGGTTCGCATCGTCGTGCCCTGGGCGTGAAACAGGTTCATTGCGGCGTAGTTCTCGACCTGGGCCTCGGTGATTTCGACCCAACCGATACCCGGCTGCTCCGCCAAAAACGGTAACCCGGCCAGAGAGGAGCGCGTCAGCGCGGAGATCTTCGTGGGCTCGTATTGTCCGTTCACCAAAGCGTAGGCGCGGCCATCCTGCGCAAAATTGAAATCAGTCTCTTCTTCCTCGATGCGCAGATCCTCCAGGGGAGTGCTCTTCGGAAGAAAATAGCGGAACGCGACGCCCTCGTCATAGGCGCGAACTTCGACCGAAATGCTGCGCCCGAGGGTGCCGCTCTGTAGATAATTCGCAATCAGCGAATTGTAGTGATTGCGAATCTTCCGGCCACCCGACGTATAGTCTTCGTCTACGCCTTCTTTGCGCGTGGAGTACATCAGCCCGAGTTTCTCTCCCAACATCGGTTCCTGATCCTGGATGGCGAGAACGATGTAGGACGTATCCATGAGCGGCTTGCCGCCGATCAGGATTCGATATGCAAGCCGCGTGAACAAGCTCTCGCGGGTAGGCGCTGTGTTGGAAAGCTGAAACTCGATCCTCCCGTTCGGAGATCGCACGCTGACCACGTCCGGCTGCTGGGCAAACGCCAGCCCGGCGGCCGAAATCAGAAGTGCGAGGAATGCCGTGCGCCATCTCATAAACAAAAAGGGGACGCTTGCGCGTCCCCTTCTCGAACGTTCTTTCGAGCCAACTACGCCCAGCTATAGCCGGCTTTCTTCAAGGGCAGCGAGCGTACGCGGTCGCCGGTGGCCGAGAAGATCGCATTCGCGATCGCAGGCAGAATCGGAGGCATCGAAGGCTCTCCCAGGCCGGTCGGATTGTTTTCCGACTTGAGCCAGTGAACCTCGATTTCCGGAGGCGCGGCCGAAATCCGCAGCAGCGGGTGATCGTTGAAGTTGTTCTGCACCACGCGTCCGCGATCGACCGTGATTTCCTGCTCCATCAGCGCGCCCATACCGTCGACGATCGCGCCCTGAGCCATATTGAGCGCTTCGCCGGGGTTGATGATGGTGCTGCCGATATCGGCGGCCACCCACACTTTGTTCACCTTCACCTTCTTGTTGGTTACGGTGACTTCGGCCACTTCGGCGAAGTAGCCGCTGTGGCTGAAGTGGAACGCGACGCCCATGGCAGTGCCCTTCGGCAGGTTCTTCTTGCCCCAGCCCGACTTCTCGGCTACCAGGTCAAGCACTCCGCGCATCCGCGCCGCATTGAACGCGTTGCCGCCGAAGCCGCCGAAACCGCCTTGCTGAGGCGGAGCCGGCTTGGTCTGCGAAAGCAGCGTCCGGCGAAACTCGACCGGATCCTTACCGGCGGCGTGCGCCAGTTCGTCGATGAAGCTCTGCGTAACGAACGCGTGCGCGTTGCTTGTGGGAGCGCGCAGCGAACCGGTGCGGATCGCCAGCGGCTGCGCCGAAGTATAAAGCGCGTAGTTTTCGATGAAGGGCTGCGGGAACTCGGTGCCCTGAATCGTTCCGGCGCTGACGCCCTGAATGCCAGGACCCTTGCCCTGGGTTTCCGACTTCGCTCCGTAGGTCACGAAGTGATTCCGCCAAGCCACCACTTTGCCCGAGGAATCGAGACCGGCCTTCAGGAACTGGAACCCGCCCGGACGATAGTAGTCGTGCTTCATATCGTCTTCGCGCGTCCAGACCAGCTTCACCGGAGCCCCAACTTCTTTGGAAATGTACGCCGCTTCGGCCACATAATCATTGGTCAGACGCCGGCCGAAGCCGCCGCCGCCGCGGACCATGTGGAACGTGATCGCGTCCGGCTGTATCCCGCAGGCCTGCGCCGCAAGATTGCGGCCGCTCGCCGGAATCTGGCTGTTCGACCAGATTTCGAGCTTGCCGTTCTGATAGTGCGCGGTGCAGTTCTGGGGCTCCAGCGGAGCGTGCGAAATGAACGGATATGCGTAGTTCGCCTCCACCACCTTGGCCGCCGTCTTCAGCGCTGCTTCCGGATCGCCGTCCTTACGCGTGGTGCTCATCGGCTCGCCCGCTCCGATCTTCTGCGCATTTGCGGCGTAGGCCGCGCTGCTGTGATCGGCAGTCGCCCGCGGACCTTCGTCCCAGGTAACTTGCAGCTTCTTGCGGGCGGCGTTGGCCTGATACCAATACTGCGCGACAATCGCGATGCCGCTCTCGAGACCAGGATCACCCGGCAGAACCGGGGCTGTGACATCCGGTCGCTCGACCACGAACGCTGCCTTGATACCGGGCAGCGTCTTGATCATGTCGAGATTGTGCGTCTTCACCTTTCCGCCAAACACGCCGCACTTCTCGTACACGGCGTAGAGCATCCCAGGAACGGTCTGATCGATGCCGAACAGCGGTTTGCCGGTGATGATCTTCGGAAGATCGGGGCTGGTGACGTTGGTCCCGATGATCTTATAGTCCTTCGGATCCTTCATCTTCAGCGTGTTGGCGGCGGGCGGCGCCATGGTGGCAACTTTCGACGCCAACTGGCCGTAAGTGATCGTCCGGTTGGACGCCTTGTGCATCACCTTGCCCGATCCGGTGGTCAACTCGCTCGCAGGAACGTTCCAGGTCTGCGCCGCGGCTTCGATGAACATGGCGCGCGCCTGTGCGCCGAGTTCCCGCATGGGGACCCAACTGGTCGGAGTCGCCGTGCTGCCTCCAGCGATCTGGCCGCCGTACTTGGCCTGATCCTGATCGGCCTGGACGACTTTTACATCCTTCCAATCGACGTCGAGCTCTTCGGCGATCAGCATCGGCAGCAGCGCGCGAACGCCCTGGCCGACTTCCGGATTCTTGGCGATGATGGTGACGGTATTGTCGGGGTGGACTTCGATAAAGTCCGCCGGCTTCAAGGGAGCCGCGGGAGCTCCGAAACCACCGGCGCCTCCACGCCCGCCCGCCGGAGGAGCGCCCTTGCCCTGCCCCTGCTGGGCATCGGCTTTGAATACGAGTCCAAACAACACGCTACCGGTTCCGGTAGCGGCGACAGTCAGAAAGGAGCGACGATCAATGGTCTTAGTCTTCTTGGTCATGACGGTTCTCCTTTACTCCCGGGCCCGTCCCGCGCCGCCGCCCGAGGTCGCGCCCGGACGCGAGGACGCAAGCTGCGCCGCGCGATGAATCGCCTGCCGGATCCTCAAGTAGGTCCCGCAGCGGCAAAGGTTGCCGAACATGGCGGAGTCAATATCTCTATCGCTGGGCTGGGGCTTGCTTGAAAGCAGCGCCGCTGCCGACATCATCTGGCCGGCCTGGCAGTATCCGCATTGGGGAACGTCCACTTCGGTCCAGGCCCGTTGCACCGGATGCGTCCCGTCCGCCGACAATCCTTCGATGGTCGTCACCGGGTCTTTCACGGTTCCCACCTGGGTCTGGCAGGAGCGAACGGCTTTGCCGTTCAGGTGGACTGTGCAGGCTCCGCAAAGCCCGGCCCCGCAGCCGAACTTTGTGCCTTTCATGTCAAGAACGTCTCGGAGTACCCACAACAGGGGCGTATCCGCGGGCACGTCGACTGTCTTGGACTGCCCGTTCACTTTGAGCGTATATGCCATGGCATTGACTCCAGGTTCTGGTCGTTTTCTAAATGGACCAAGAGTATCGGCTGCGGACCCGACTCGGTCCGCCTATCTCATGGAAAAAGTACCACTTGGCCGGAGCAGGTGTCAAGGCCCGAGAGCCACCAGGTCGATCCCGAGATTCGCATCCAGCGAAGGTAATCCTTCAACGAGTTGCGTGAAGCTTAGGGCATGTGCCGAAGTCCCCAGATAGCCCTGGGCGACGGCCTTCGCTTTGTCCCCCCGCGAGCCGTCCAGCGAATAAAAACTCATTACCAGCGCATCCGAATAGCGCCCCTTCAGGGACTCGAGCGCACGCCCCAGGCGATCGAAGGCCAGCCGAAGGTCCTGCTCCTGATCTCCAAACGCCAACTGCATCCCTGAAAAAATCAGCTTCGGCGCCGCGACTGCCACGGCCGATCCTTCCAGGATTGGGACTGCGGATGGCAGCGGCTGGGCGGGCCTGCCAATTCCTTCGCACGCCGCCTGGGGGCGAACCGCGAGCCGCGTCGGCTGCACCAGATTCAAGGCAGCCCCGGGAAAGGTCATCGACACCGCCGAGCGCGCTGCGTCTGCTTGATCGAGCGAGCTCAAATAACAGGTCACCGCGAGCATGGTTACGCCGGACGAACTCGCGGCCGCCGACAACTGCATCAGGGCGCCACTCGCGTCCTGCGCCGGCCGGCCCGAAAAGAAGACCAGCCCGTTCGGATTCACGACCTTCCTTTCCGCGCTGATACTCTCGATTGCCACCTGCGCGCCTTCCATCGGAAGCGCACCCACCTGGATGGTCGTCACCGCGGGAATCGGCATCTTCTTATCGGCCAGTTCTTCGCTTACGATGACCGCCACGCGCCGCAGGTCGCCGGTACCTGCAACGAACGCGCGCAGCTTGACGAACGCAGCGTCGCCATTCGCCCGGTCCAAGGCCTTGATGGCGTCCCGCACCTGCTGGGTTAACAGACCCTTGTTGGAAAGCGGCGAGACGTGAAAAACCAGCCTGCCCGTCTCCGCGACCACCGCAGCGGGAGGCTCGGGCGGCAGCGGCAGGGTCTGCGTCTCGGGCTCTTTTTCTTTCTTAGGGGGCTTAATGCGCGGGGTCGCCGTTTGCGCCGCCGCGATCAGCGCCAAACTCAGCGCAAAATTCAGGATGAGTGCCAGGCTCCGCCGCATTCTTGAGTGGCCCGACGAAATTTTAGCACCATTCCAGAGCCCCGGACGGTTCTTCCGGACCTAGAGACGCCCTAGAGACGACACTGTCAACGCCCCTTGACACTGGTCTTCTGGCACACACATACTATCCACAGCATCTTCCAGCAATTCAGTGAAGAAAGCGCGATCCGTCTGGCAGAAGCGTTCGCGCCGTTTTCGGTCCCCGTCCGATGTAGTTTTTAGGAGGAATCTACATGAAGTTCAGAATGCTCACGCTGATTGGGGCGGTTACCCTCGCGAGTTTCTTTGTGGGAATGAGTTTGGCGCAAACCGCGGCACCCAAGGCCGCGCCGAAAGCCGCGCCCAAGGCAGCGCCCGCCAAGGCGGCTCCTTCGCCTGTCGATTCGGTGATCGAGTCGGTCAAGGCCGGTCTTTCCGAGAGCCTGATTATCCGGACGCTCCAGCGCGAAAATAAGCCAGCCAATCTTACGCCGGCCGATCTGGTGAAGCTGAAGAACGCAGGCGTATCCGAGAACATCATCAACGTCATGCTGGACCCGGCCAGCGCGCCTGCTCCCGCGGCTGCTGCCGCACCCGCGCCCGCGCCGGCCCCTACCGCCGCAGCGGCGCCCGCGCCAGCCCCGGCCCCCGCGCCCGAGCCTCCGGCGGCGGCTGCCGCAGCCCCGACCTCTCCGGCCCCGACGGCGCAGTCGCAAAAGAAACGCGTGATCGTCGATGAGTTCGACTACTCGGCCGTGAAGACCTCGGTTCAGGCGGTGTTCAACACGCAACAGGACATCGGCAAGGGTATCCGGGCGATGCTGGTCACCCGCCTGGCGCAGGCGAACCAGGTTGTGGTGGTCGAGCGCGCGAAAATCAACGCGCTGACGAAGGAACAGGATTTCAACCAGAGCAATCGCGTGAAGCAAGGAAGCGGCGCCCGCGTTGGCCAGATCTCCGGAGCAGACGCCCTTCTGGCGGGCGACGTCGTGATCTTCGGCCGCGACGACAAGAAACGCAGTGTTAAGGGCGGAGGTATCGTCGGGGGCGTTATCGGCGGAATCGCCGCAGGCAAGAACGAAGATAAAGCCGTGGTCGCGATCGACTACCGGCTGGTGGATGCCGAAACTTCCGAAGTGATCGCCACGGGCGAGGCCCGCGGCGAATCGTCGCGCAAGGGCAGCAGCCTTGGCGCGCTCGGCGGAGCCATCGGCAAAGGCGTCGCCGGAGTTCAGGTCGATATGACCAGCTCCAACTTCGCGCAGACCATCATCGGCGAAGCTACCCAGGATTGCGTCAACAAGCTCGCGGAAATCCTGCTCAGCCAGACCGCCAGCATGAAGAAAGCGGTCCGCGAGGTCGAAGGCCGCGTGGCCGACGTTTCCGGAAAAGTGATCACGTTGAATGTCGGCGCCAACGACGGCGTGAATGTCGGCGAGACGTTCGAGATTCTTCGCATCGTCCGTGAAGTGAAGGATCCCGTCACCAAGGAAACGCTCGACGTCGTCACCGAAAAGACTGGCGAGCTGACCATCACCAGCGTCCGCGACAAGATCGCGACCGGAAACTATACGGGCTCGGCCGCGCAGGTCGGGTTCATGGCCCGCAAGAAGATCTAACGCGGGAATAAAACCAATGCGCGCCGGAGTCTTGGCGTTCTCCATCGGCCTTGCGATGCAGGGCCAGGTTGTTCCCCGCATAGGCACTGGTTCTGTCTGGCGAGGAACGCTCGGCGGAATTCTCGGCCGGCAACCATCGCAAGTCACCGCCGACGATCTGAGCCGTTTCGATCAGTATCTTGGGGGAGCGGGCGCTTACTGCTCTGCTCTCACTCCGGCCGACTATGCCGCGAATCGCCTGATGGTCCGCAGCATGGCGTCTTACGTCGCGACCATGAACGCCTACACGCGCGATGCCGGGATGCGCGCCTCGCTGGGCCGCCTTCGCACGCGAATTGCAGCGTTTCCCTGCGCCTGGGCGGGCTCGCAGCCGGAGCAGCTTGTGTTCGATCCCGTGCCGCCTCCGGTGAACGCCGATCCTCCGTTCGCGATGGAGCCGCCTAAGGTCGATAATGTCGCCGCCGCCGATAACGAGAAGTATTCCGATCTACAGGCACGGTATCGAGTGGATGCCACGCGCGCGGCCTCGGCCTGGAAGAGCGCGGCCAACATGAACGCCCGGCTCTCGACCCAAGGCGCTTCGCTCAACGCCGACACCGCCGCTGCGGTCACTCGTTTCCAGCTTCTCTTCGGACTGGCGGCGGGATCCATGCTCGATCGCCGCTGGGATGAAGTGCTCGAACATCTTCAGGCGGTCGAAGCCGAGACCGCGAAGGTCGTGAAGGTCGTCGGACGCTAGCAGGGGGCGGGCTTGCCCGCCTCTATAATGTAACTTCCGATGTCCGCCGAGCCTTCCACGCCGCTGATGCGGCAATACCACGGAATCAAGCAGCAGGTGCCGAACACGCTGCTGATGTTCCGCCTGGGCGATTTCTACGAGCTCTTTTACGACGACGCGGTCACCGCCGCGCGCGAGCTCGAAATCACGCTCACCGCCCGCAACAAGGAGCGCGGCCAGCCAATTCCGATGTGCGGCGTGCCGTATCACTCCGCCGAAGGCTACATCGCGCGGCTGATCCAGAAGGGCTACCGCGTCGCCATCTGCGACCAGATGGAAGTAGTCACTGCTGCCAACAGGGCCGCCACCAAGCTGGTGAAGCGCGAAGTCACGCGGATCGTCACGCCCGGCACCGCGATGAACACGCAGGTGCTGCGCTCGCACGAAAACAATTATCTGGCGGCGGTGATGTCGTCGAATGGGCGCGCCGGGCTCGCGCACGTGGATATTTCGACGGGCGAATTTCGCGCGACCGAAATCGATTCCGCGGAGATTCGCGCCGCGCTTGAGTCCCTGAACACTCGTGAGGTTTTGGTGCCGGAAGGTTCCACCGATTCCCTGCCCTGCCTCAAGACGCAGGTCGATTCCTGGGTCTTCGCACCGGATTACGCTTCCCGCAGCCTGTGCGACCATTTCCGTCTGCTGGCGCTCGACGGGTGCGGTCTGGAATCGCGGCCGCTTGCCACCGGCGCTGCTGCGGCGATTCTGCACTATCTGCGTGAGACCCAGCGCTCCGCGCTCGACCACCTGGAGCGGCCGGCATTTTACGATCGCGCCGACGCGCTCATTCTGGACAGCACGACGGTGCGCAATCTCGAGCTGGTCGAGCCTCTGTTCGCCGGCGAGTCCAAGGATGCGACGCTGCTTTCGGTGCTCGATCGCACGCGCACCGGAATGGGCGGCCGGTTGCTGCGGCGGCGGTTGCTGGCGCCGTCGGTCGATATTCCGGAGATCGAATCCCGGCTCGATGCTGTCGAGGAGTTGCACGGCGCGCCGATCCTGCGCGCTGAATTCGGCCAGTCTCTGGAGTCGATTCTCGATCTCGAGCGGCTGCTGGCGCGAATCTCGCTGGCTTCTGCCGGCCCGCGCGATTTGCTCGCCCTCGCACGCTCGTTAGCGGTCGTCCCGTCCGTTGCAGCCCCGCCCGTCAGGGCAGGGCTGCTGTGCGATATCCAGTCCCGCCTCGATCCCGTGCCGGAAGTCCGCGACCGGGTTCTTGCGGCCATCGCCGATGAGCCGCCCGCCAACATCGCCGACGGTGGAACCATCCGCTCCGGCTTCGATGCGCAGCTCGACCAACTGCGCGATATTTCCCAAAACAGCCGCACCTACCTGATCCAGATCGAGCAGCGCGAGCGCACCAGAACCGGCATTGCCTCGCTCAAGGTCCGCTTTAACAACGTCTTCGGATACTACATCGAGATATCCAAGGCGAATCTCCACCTGGCCCCAGCAGACTATCAACGCAAGCAAACACTGGTCAACGCCGAACGGTTCACCACGCCCGAGCTGAAGGAGCTTGAATCGAAAATATTGGAAGCGGAAGAAAAGATCCTGGCGATCGAGCGCGAGCTCTTCGAGCAGCTTCGGCAACTGGCGTGTTCGCACGCCACGCGCATCAAGGCGACCGCATCCGCCGTGGCGGAGCTCGATGTCGCCGTAGCGCTGGCGGAGGTCGCGGCCGCGGGCCGCTATACCCGGCCTCGCTTCGCGGATTCCGGCGAAATGCGCGTCGTCGCCGGCCGGCATCCGGTGATCGAAAAACTCGCGGAAAAAGATGCGCAGCGATTCATTCCCAACGACCTCTACTTCCATCCCGCAACCGAGTTCATCGCGGTCATCACCGGTCCGAACATGGGCGGTAAATCCACCTATCTCCGGCAGGCCGCGCTGTTGACGATCCTGGCGCAGATGGGCTCGTTTGTGCCGGCCGAATCCGCGCTGATGCCGCTGGTCGATCGCGTCTTCACGCGTATCGGCGCTGCCGATAATCTCGCGCGCGGCCGTTCGACATTCATGGTCGAGATGACCGAGACGGCGGCGATCCTCAACACCGCGACCGCGCGCAGCCTGATCGTGCTCGACGAAATCGGCCGCGGCACCTCCACCTATGACGGCTTGGCCCTCGCCTGGGCCGTTGTCGAACACATCCACCGCCATATTCGCGCCAAGACGCTATTCGCCACTCACTATCACGAGCTCACGGAGCTGGGGAGCCAGCTTGAGGGGGTGCGCAATCTCCACGTTTCGGTGAAGGAATCGGGAGACCAGATTCTGTTCCTGCGGCGGGTCGAACCGGGAGCCGCCGACCGCAGCTACGGTATCGAAGTCGCGCGCCTCGCCGCCCTGCCTATGAGCGTCATCAAACGCGCCCGCCAGATTCTGGCCGAGCATGAAAACACCGTGACCAGAGAGCTCCAGATCCAGCTCTTCGAACCGGTCAATCACGACCTCGCCTCGCGCATCCGCCAACTCAATCTCGATCAACTTCGTCCCATTGATGCCCTGCAGCTTCTGGCTGAACTTCAGAAGGATCTAAGGAATTGATGCGCGTAGCTGGCATCATGAGCGGCACCTCGCTCGACGGCATCGATGTCGCCATCGTCGATATCCGCGGCACGAAGATCGAGCCCCTCGCGTTTCACTCCGTTCCGTACGCGAAGACCGTGCGCGAGGCCATCCTGGGTGTCTCCAACACGCTCACGCACACCTCGGCGATCGCGCGGCTGCACTTCCTTTTGGGCGAGCTTTACGCCGAAGCGGTGCAGGCGACCTGCCGGCGCAAACGCATCTCGCTACGGTCGATTTCGCTTTGCGGCCTTCACGGCCAGACGATCTTTCATGAAGGCGCACCGGTGCGTTATCTCGGCCGGCGCCTCGCCAGCACATTCCAGATCGGCGATGCGGCCGTTGTTGCCGAGCGCACCGGCCTGCGCGTTATTTCCAATTTCCGCGAGCGCGATATCGCTGCCGGCGGCCAAGGCGCTCCACTGGTGCCTCTGGCCGACTATCTGCTCTTCCGGCACGCACGCATCGGACGTGTCGCATTGAACCTGGGCGGCATCGCCAACATCACCGTGATTCCCGCAAGCGCCTCGAAAGACGATGTCCTGGCATTCGATACCGGCCCAGGGAACATGGTGATTGATGCGCTGGTTTCCCGCATGACCGAAGGCCGCCAGACCTTCGACCGCAATGGCCGCATCGCCAGCCGCGCGAAAGTTCACGAACGCCTGCTCGCTTCCATGCTCGCCGATCCGTACTTGAAGCTTCGCCCGCCCAAAACCGCCGGCCGCGAGCAGTTCGGCCAGGAATTTTCGAGCGGCCTGATCGCCACCGGATTGCCGCTGCCGGTGCTGATCGCCACCGCCACCGAGTTTACCGCCCGTTCCGTCGCGGCCGCCATCACGGATCATGTCAAGAGCGCGCGCGAAGTCATCGCGTCGGGCGGCGGCGTCCATAACCGCTGGCTCATGCGGCGCCTCACCGAGCTTCTTCCCGACATCGATCTACGGAGCAGCGCAGACTATGGCCTCGATCCCGATGCCAAGGAAGCCGTCGCATTCGCGGTGCTCGCACATGAATTTGCGAAAAGCCGTCCCGGGAACCTGCCGTCCGCAACCGGCGCGCGCCGCTATGTCGTGCTCGGGCGAAGTACGCCCGGATTCGCGGACTAGGGGCAGCTACGCCGCTTCCGGAACCGGTTTCTCGCGCAGCAATTCCATAAATGCCTCCGCCGCCGGTTGGAATCGCTTCTTTTTGCGGTGAATGATCCCCAGCGGGCGATACAAGGCCGCCCCAGCGAGCCGGATCGCTGCTAGGCGCTTCTGGCGGATATCCTCGCGCATCACCCGGTGCGGCATGATGCTCACGCCCACGCGGTGCGCGACCGCTTCCTTGATCATCTCGATGTTGTCGAAGTGAACCGTGACATTCACCTCGACGCCTTTCTCCTTGAGGAAGCGATCCACATCGCTGCGGATGGGGAGTTCTTCGTCGAACCCGACGAAGTCGATCCCGTTCAGGTCTTCGAGCGGTATGGGTCCGCGAATCGCCGCCGCTTTCTTCGCCAAAGGATGATCGGGCGCCGTCGCCAGAACCATTTCTTCCTGCCGCCACGAGATCGTTTCGATTTCGCGCGTCGCGTGCGGGTAACTGACCAGCCCGAGATCCGCCTGATCGGCAAGCACGGCGGCGTAAACCTTGGCCGGCTGCAAATACTGGACTTCGAGCACCGCCTCAGGGTGGCGCTGGGCGAACTCCCGTTCGAGTTCGACCATCTCACTCAACCCCACGGAGTAAATCGAGGCCACACGAACGGTGCCTGCCGTATCGTGCTTCAGCAACCGGAGTGCGGCGTCGAGTTCGTCCCTGCGCCGAAGCACATCCCGGCAGAAGTCGGCGTAAAGCTGCCCGGCCGGAGTCACCACCAAAGGGCGTCGGGAGCGGTCCAGCAGGGTGACCCCCAGGCTCCGCTCCACCTCCTGCACGTGCTGGCTGGCGGCCGACTGGCTGATCTCATTCAAGGCTGCTGCCCGGCTAAAACTGCGCGTTTGGGCGATATCCTTGAAAAGCTTGAGGCTTAACAGATCCACGTTTCGATTGTATATCAGTACAGCTAATACTGCAAGAATGTATTTTCTATTGACGTAATACTGTTTTCAAGGTACTGTAGACTATGGTCAAACAAGGCCTCTACGATCCCCAGTACGAGCACGACGCCTGCGGGATGGGATTCATCGTAAACCTGAACGGCGAAAAATCCCACGAAGTGGTCCGTAAAGGCATCGAGATCCTCATCAACCTGACCCACCGCGGCGCCTGCGGGTGCGATCCGGAGACGGGCGACGGGGCGGGCATCACGATCCAGATTCCGCACGAATTCTTCGCGCGGGAATGTTCGCGTCTCGGTTTTTCTTTGCCGCCAGCCGGGGTATATGGCGTGGGGATGATGTTTCTGCCGGTCGAGCCGAAACAGCGGCTGATCTGCGAAGGGATCGTCGAACGGATCGCCCGGGAAGAAGGCCTCACGGTGCTCGGCTGGCGGGATACCCCGGTGCGCGCGGACGCCATCGGACGGCACGCCCGCGCCACGCAACCGTATATCGAGCAGGTGTTCATCCGCGGGGCGGTTAACATGGACCAGGATGAACTCGAGCGCAAACTATACGTGGTCCGGCGCAGGGCCGAAACGGAAGTGCTCGAAACCGAGCTTTCCGAAAAAGATTTTTTCTACGTTCCGTCGATGTCCTCGCGAATGATCATTTACAAGGGCCTGCTGCTGGCTCCGCAGATCGACGACTTCTACAAAGAACTGCGCGATCCCGAGACGCGCAGCTCGATGTGCATGGTCCACCAGCGCTTCTCGACCAACACGTTCCCCACCTGGCAACTGGCGCATCCCTACCGGTACATCTGCCATAACGGCGTGATCAACACGGTGCGCGGCAACATCAACTGGATGAACGCACGCGAATCCACGCTGCGGTCGAATCTGTTCGGCGACAGCCTCGAGAAAGTTTTTCCGGTGATCCGGCCGAGCTTGAGCGATACAGGATCGCTCGACAACGCGGTGGAGTTCCTGACGCTGGGCGGTCGCAGCCTGCCGCACGTGATGGCGATGCTGATCCCGGAAGCCTGGGACGCGGATTCCACGATGCCTCAGGAAAAGCGCGATTTCTACGAATATCACGCCTCGCTCATGGAACCGTGGGACGGCCCCGCCGCCGTCGCCTTCACCGACGGGAAATGGATCGGGGCGACGCTCGACCGCAACGGTCTGCGCCCGGCGCGCTACCTGGTGACCAAGGACGGGCAGTTGATCGTCGCTTCGGAAACCGGCGTGCTGCCGATCAAACCCGAAAATGTTTCCTACAAGGGCCGCTTGCAGCCCGGCAAGATGCTGCTGGTGAATCTGGAAGAGCATCGCATCGTGCCGGACGAAGAGATCAAGCACAAGCTTGCCACGCAGCAGCCCTACGGAGAATGGCTGAAGCAGAACCAGATCACCATCGATGCGCTGCCTGAGCCTTCGCGGGTCCACGGCTTCGATCCCGAAACGCTGCTGCAACGCCAGCGGGCCTTCGGGTACACCGAGGAAGACCTCCGCATCCTGATGGCGCCGATGGCCGAACGCGGCGAAGAGCCGGTGGGTTCGATGGGCACCGACACGCCACTGGCGTGTCTCTCCGACCGTCCGCAGCCGCTCTTCAATTACTTCAAGCAGATGTTCGCGCAGGTGACCAACCCCGCGATCGACCCGATTCGCGAAGAGCTGGTGATGTCGCTGACCAGCTACATCGGCGCGGAGCGCAACATTCTCGAAGAGACCGCGCAGCACTGCCACACACTCAAGCTGGCGCATCCGATCCTGACGAACTTCGACCTGGAGCGACTGCGGCGGGTCAACTGGGGCGATTTCCTGGCCACAACTCTGGGCGCGCTCTACGATCCCAGCGGCGGCGCGCAATCGCTCGAGGACGCGCTGGACGAGCTGTGCATGCGCGCCAGCCTTTCGATCCGGGACGGTTACCGCATTCTGATTCTTTCCGACCGCGGGGTCGACAAAGACAAAGCGCCGATTCCCAGCCTGCTGGCGCTCACCGCGGTTCACAATCACCTGGTCCGCGAACGAAAGCGCACGCAGGTGGCGCTGATCATCGAATCGGGCGAGCCGCGCGAGGTGATGCATTTCGCGCTGCTGATCGGCTATGGCGCCAGTGCGATCAACCCCTACCTGGCGATCGAGACGCTCGAAGACATGTCGCAAAAGGGGTTGCTGACGGTCGATTTCGCCACGGCGCTCAAGCATTACAAGAAGGCCATCAACAAGGGCCTGCTGAAAGTCTTCTCGAAGATGGGCATCTCGACGCTGCAAAGCTACCGGGGCGCGCAGATCTTCGAAGCCATCGGCCTCAATCAGGAACTGATCGACCGCTACTTCACTGGAACGGCTTCGCGCATCGAAGGAGTCGGCCTGGAGGTTCTGGCGCGCGAGGCGCAGATCAAGCACGAGCACGCCTTCCGGCCCACGACCGAATCCGAGACCGAACTGGAGGTCGGTGGCGCATATCAATATCGTGTCCGGGGCGAGTATCACCTGCTGAATCCCCTGACGGTTTCGAAGATGCAGCACGCCGTTCGCAAGGGTCCCGAGGAAGGCTACGCGACTTTCAAGGAGTACGCCGACCTCATCGATCAACAGAACAAAGATCTGTGCACGCTTCGTGGCCTAATGCTCCTGCGAGAGCCGGAGCGAGGCGTGAAGCTGGAAGAGGTCGAACCGGCGAGTGAAATCGTCAAGCGCTTCGCCACCGGCGCGATGTCGTTCGGGTCGATCAGCAAGGAAGCGCACGAGACGTTGGCGATCGCCATGAACCGCATCGGCGGGCGCTCGAATACGGGCGAAGGCGGCGAGGACGAAGAGCGTTTCAAGCGCGATGCGAACGGCGACTGGCGGCGCAGTTCCATCAAGCAGGTGGCTTCCGGACGCTTCGGCGTCACCACGAATTACCTGGTGAACGCCGACGATTTGCAGATCAAGATCGCGCAGGGCGCCAAGCCCGGCGAAGGCGGCCAGCTTCCCGGCCATAAAGTAGATGAAGTCATCGCGCGGGTACGCTACTCGGTACCCGGCGTCGGCCTGATCTCGCCGCCGCCGCATCACGACATCTACTCGATCGAAGACCTGGCGCAGTTGATCTACGACCTGAAGAACGTCAATCCCAAGGCGCGGATCTCGGTAAAGCTCGTGTCCGAGGTTGGCGTGGGTACGGTTGCCGCGGGTGTTGCAAAGGCCCATGCCGATGTCGTGCTGATCTCCGGTCATGACGGCGGCACCGGCGCTTCGCCGCTCACTTCGATCAAGCATGCCGGCACGCCCTGGGAGCTCGGCCTGGCCGAAACCCAGCAGGTGCTGGTGCTGAACGACCTGCGTAGCCGCATCATCGTGCAGACCGACGGCAAACTGAAAACGGGCCGCGACGTGGTGATCGCGGCGCTGCTGGGCGCCGAGGAGTACGGTTTCTCGACCGCGCCTCTGGTGGCCATGGGCTGCATCATGATGCGCAAGTGCCATCTGAACACCTGCCCGGTTGGCATCGCCACGCAGGATCCGGCGCTGCGCAAGAAATTCGAAGGCAAGCCCGAGCACGTCATCAACTACTTCTTCTTCGTGGCCGAGCAGGTACGCGAGCTGATGGCCAAGCTCGGCTTCCGCCGCATGGACGAGATGATCGGCCATTCCGACATGCTGGACATGCGCCCCGGAATCGAGCACTGGAAAGCCAAGGGGCTCGACTACTCGCAGTTGCTCTATCATCCCGAGGCGCCTTCGCGCGTGGGCCGGCGCTGCATGATCGCGCAGGATCACGGACTCGATCAGGCGCTGGACGCCAAGCTGATCGATCACGCGCGTCCGGCGATCGACAACCAAACGCCGGTCGAGATTACGCTGCCGATCCGCAACGTGCACCGCACCGTGGGCGCGATGCTCTCGGGCGAAATCGCCCGCAAGTACGGCTCGGCCGGTCTCGAGCCCGGCACGATTCACTGCAAGTTCTCGGGCTCGGCGGGCCAGAGCTTCGGAGCGTTTCTGGCTCGCGGCGTGACGCTCGAGCTCGAAGGCGACTCGAACGACTACGTCGGCAAGGGGCTATCGGGCGGCAAGCTGATCGTGTATCCGCCGCGCGGATCCACCTTCAAGCCCGAGCAGAACATTCTGGTCGGCAACGTGGTTCTCTACGGCGCTACGTCGGGCGAAGCGTTCTTCAACGGCCGCGCGGGCGAGCGCTTCGCGGTCCGGAATTCGGGGGCGACCGCCGTAGTCGAAGGCGTCGGGGATCATGGCTGCGAATACATGACCAAGGGCCTGGTGATCTGCCTGGCCGATACCGGCAAGAACTTCGCCGCGGGAATGTCGGGCGGCATCGCTTACGTGCTGGACGAAACGGGGGAATTCACTAAGACGCGCTGCAACAAGGCGAGCGTGGATCTCGAAAAGGTGGATCAGGCCGAGGACGTGGAAACGCTGCGTTACTGGATTGCGCGGCACGCCGAGGAAACCGGCAGCCCGCGGGCGAACTGGATGCTCGACAACTTCGAGCAGCTCGTGACGAAGTTCGTGAAAGTGTTCCCGCACGAGTACAAGCGCGTGCTGGGGATCGAGCGCCAGAAGGCGGCTGCCCATGGGTAAAACAACCGGATTCATGGAGTACACGCGCGAGCTGCCGGAGCGGCGGCCGGTAGAAGAGCGCGTCCAAGATTGGCTGGAAATTTATAAGGAATTTCCGCTCGACAAGGTCCGCACGCAAGGCGCGCGCTGCATGGACTGTGGCGTACCCTTCTGCCACACCGGATGCCCGCTCAACAACATCATTCCGGATTGGAACGATCTGGTCTATAAGGACCGCTGGCGGGCCGCCATCCGCGTGCTGCATTCGACCAACAATTTCCCGGAGTTCACCGGACGCATCTGCCCGGCTCCGTGCGAAGCAGCGTGCGTGCTGGGAATTAACGAGCCGCCGGTGACAATCAAGGTGATCGAGCGCACCATCGTCGATCATGCGTTCGAGCAAGGTTGGATCGTTCCCGAGCCTCCCGCAACGCGCACGGGAAAACGTGTGGCTGTCGTGGGCTCAGGGCCCGCCGGCCTGGCCGCCGCGCAGCAACTGGCGCGCGCCGGACACTCGGTCACGGTCTTCGAAAAGAGTGACCGCATCGGCGGGCTTCTTCGTTATGGAATCCCTAATTTCAAAATGGAGAAGCACGGCATCGATCGCCGCGTGGAGCAGATGAAGGCCGAAGGTGTCGAGTTTATCGTTAACTCGTGCGTCAGTTCCCTCGAAGATTTGCAAAAGGAGTACCAGGCGGTGGTGCTGGCTATGGGCGCCGAGCAGCCGCGCGATCTGCCGGTTCCCGGGCGCGAGCTCAAGGGCGTCCATTTCGCGATGGAGTTTCTCACGCAGCAGAACAAGCGCAATGAGGGCGATTCGGAAGACGCTTCCAAAGCCATCCTGGCCACCGGCAAACGTGTGGTGATCATCGGCGGCGGCGACACGGGCGCCGACTGTCTGGGCACTTCGCACCGCCAGAAGGCCGCCAGCGTGCACCAGTTCGAGATTCTGCCGAAGCCGCCCGACGAGCGGGCCGCGTCGACACCCTGGCCGCTCTGGCCGCTGCAACTGCGCGCGGAAAGCTCGCACGAAGAAGGCGGCATTCGCGAATGGGCCGTGGCCACGACGAAATTCGAAGGCGACGCGCAGGGCAACGTC
>JBAIXM010000161.1:0-1575 GCA_037916615.1 Bryobacterales bacterium | reverse complement strand
ACACGGGTTTATTGGATTTCGGCCTTGACCTGGCGCCGTAGATCATCCCAACTGGTCACATTGGTGGTGCCAGTATCCAGGGCGGCGCACCGGCGTTCGATTTCAGCGGCCCAAGCCGCTTCGACCTCAGCCACATCCGCCTCCGGCCCTACGTCCAAACTCTCGATTAACCGGGCAGCGTTTTCCGCACGTTCCTGCTCGGAAAGACCCAGCGCGTCCTGCAATACTCTGTTTGCCATGGCAGTCATGAAATGGAATATAACACTGGAGGCGAAAGCAACCAAACGGCTTCAGCTAGAGGAAATTTCGAATTTCGGAGCGCTCCTTCAGGGTTTGTTGCGTCTTTTGCGTTGGCTGCGTTATTGCGTTCCGCGTCTTTTGCGCCCCGCGCCTTCCTCCTTAACCTCAACCTTAACCTGTCTCTCAGCCGACTTTGGCTGCCCGCTCCCCGCTCCATGCTCTCTGGCTCAAATGACATCCGCGAACGTTTTCTCCGTCCTTCGGAAGTACCAGACGCCGGACACGCAGAGGACGGAAGCGATAAGGACGGAGGTCAGAACGCTGGGCCACCAGAGGGCGCTCTCGCCGCGCAGCAGCGCCCAGCGGAAGCCGTCGATCACGCCCACCGTCGGGTTCAGCGAATACAGCAGGCGCCAGGCTTGCGGAATCTTCTCGCTGCTAAACCCGACCGGCGATATATAGAGACCGAACTGCACGACGAACGGAATCACGTAGCGAAAGTCGCGGTATTTGACGTTCAGCGCGGAGAACCACAGGCCGGCGCCGAAGGCAGATCCGAAAGCGAGCGCGATGAAGATTGGCAGAGTGAGAACTCGCCAGTCGGGCAAAAAACCGTACCCCATCATCATGAGCGCCATCATTCCGAGCGTGATCAGAAAATCGACGAAGCTGGTGATCACCGAACCCGCGGGCACGATCATGCGCGGAAAGTAGACTTTGGAAATCAGGTTCGCGTTGCCGATCAGACTCCCGCTCGACTCGCTTAGCGCCGTCGAGAAAAACTGCCACGGCAGCATCGCCGCAAAGACCAGCAGCGAATACGGCACGCCGCCCGGGGCTTCGAGTTTCGCTACTTTATTGAATACGATCGTGAAGACAACCATCGTTACGAACGGTCGAATGACCGCCCACGCGACGCCGATGACGGTCTGTTTGTACCGCACCGCCACATCCCGCCAGGCGAGAATGTAAAACAACTCCCGGTAGCGCCACAGGTCGGACCAGTAGTGGCGGAAGGAGCGGCCAGCCTCGATGATGAGTTCGTCCATGGGACTAGCAGGGAGCAACTCCCTATTGCGGATTGCGGATTGCGAATTGCGGAATGTCACCGGATCTTCAGATACGAATTTTGAAAGCGCGAGTTTTGATCTCGGGCTGACGCGGCGTTCACGCCCGGCGTGCAGCGTTTCCCGGCTCGGCGGATTTTGGCCGTTCGGCCAATGGCTGTAAAGATCGCCATCAGTTCACGGCACTCACGCAGCAGCTTGGCGCTACGCTCAGTATCTTCAACGGAAGACTCTTCAAGGAGTTCCAACCAATACTGCGACTCGCTGG
>JBAIXM010000160.1:0-2224 GCA_037916615.1 Bryobacterales bacterium | reverse complement strand
CGACGCCCTCCGCAACAATAGTCGAGACCATTTCGATAAAAGATCCGCGAGGCCGCCGGGTGGGAGACTGCGAGGTCGGCCAGCGTCATTGAGGCATCCATATCGTCCACTCCTTATCCAATTGGTTGCTTTCGGTCAACACAGTCCATACTGCACACGGCGTTCCAATTGATAAATATTTTAAATGCAATAATTTAATTAATGCGTTGTCCGATTGACATCGAAATCTAGTTGTAATATATGTAACGTTGATGTCAAATCAACAACAGGATATGGAGATCCTTCTCGATATCGCCCGGGACCTGACCTCTTCCCTGGCAGCCGAGGACAGGTATGTTCGATTCCTGGCACTCATTCGAAAAGTGATTCCCTATGATGCGGCCTGCCTTCTGCGGCTGGAAGGGGATGCCCTGGTCCCCGTCGCGGCGCACGGGCTTCGGACGGGGGCGCTGCTCGCGCGATACCCTCGTCGCGACCACCCGCGCCTGGACATCATCTTGAGATCCGGCGAGCCTGTGCGCTTTGCTCCCGACAGCCCGATGCCTGACCCTTTCGAAGGGGAGCTCGAGGCGGATCCAAACGCCCTGAGTCACATTCACGCCTGTTTCGGCTGCGCTCTCAAGGAAGGGGATGCGGTCGTAGGTGCCTTGACGGCCGACGCCCTCGCGCCGAGAGCCTTTGACGCCCTTGATCTGCGCTATCTCGCGACTCTGGGGGCCCTGGCCGGCGCTGCCATGCGCACGACATCGTTGATCGAGGCCCTCGAGCGCCGCGCCGCCCACCGAGGGAGGGTAGCTCGCGATCTGCAGCGCTCCGCCGCCGAATCGAGTGGCGGACAACTGCTGGGCTCGAGCGAGGCCGTTCGGAAATTGAGAGAGGAGATTGCTCTCGTCGCCGCCTCGGATCTGACGGTTATGGTGACCGGAGAAACTGGCACGGGAAAAGAGCTGGTGGCTCACCACATCCACGACGCTTCGGGTCGGTCCGACGAGGCGCTCATCCATGTGAACTGCGCGGCCCTGCCCGTCTCGATCGCCGAGAGCGAGCTTTTCGGCCATGTGGCCGGAGCCTTCACGGGAGCAAACAGGGATCGGGCCGGAAAGTTCGAGGTGGCCGACGGTGGGACCCTCTTCCTGGACGAGATAGGCGAATTGCCGCTCGAGCTCCAACCCAAGCTGCTGCGGGCTCTCCAGCAGGGTGAAATTCAGAGGGTGGGGAGTGACCGCGTGCACCGTGTGAACGTCCGTGTGATCGCGGCGACCAACCGCTCGCTGCAGAAGGAGGTGGAGCAGGGACGCTTCCGGGCAGACCTGTACCATCGGTTGGCTGTGTTTCCACTTCGGGTGCCCCCGCTGCGGGAGCGCCGCGAGGACATTGCCATGCTGGCCGCGCATTTCGTCGATCTCACGAGCCGACGGCTGGGTCTTGGACGCGTTCATCTTTCTCCGGAAGCCCGCGAATGCCTGGTTGAGGCTGACTGGCCCGGCAATGTGCGCGAACTCGAGAATGTGGTGAGCCGGGCGGTATTGCGAGCGTCGTTCGGGCGGGAACCGAGACAGCTCGTGGAAATCGGAGTGGAGCACCTGGGAATGGATTTCCCGGCACCGCACGCACAGGCGCCGGAGAGGACGGAATCCCCGGTCTCCAAAGCGAGACCGTTGCGTGAGCTGGTCGAGTCGTTTCAGCGGCGCACGATACAGGCGGCGGTCGAGAGAAACCGGGGGAACTGGGCGGCAGCCGCGCGTGACCTTGGTCTGAACCGCGGCAACCTTCACCACCTTGCCCGGCGGCTTGGAATGAAGCCGGGTAACTCAGAAGTCGGGAGTCAGTAGTCAGAATTCATGGTTGATCCTCTGGCAGACTAACTTCTGACCTCTGAATTCTGAATCCTGGATTCAGGCACACATGACTTTCGTGACCTGACCGAAAGTATTTTGATGCTTGCTCTGGTCATAGTTTTTCCCAACAACAGAAACCGGGAGGCGGAAGAGCGGTGTTGCCCGCGAATCCATCTTGAGCTGCCAGGAAATTCTGAATTCTGGATTCTGGCTACTGGATTCTCAAAGGAGTGGTATGTGGAACGACATACAGAAGATTCGCGCTGAGGCTCCGTTGATTCACAACATCACGAACTACGTAGTGATGAACACCACGGCCAACGCGCTGCTCGCCATCGGCGCCTCTCCCGTAATGTCGCATGCAGTGGAGGAAGTGGAAGAAATGA
>JBAIXM010000159.1:0-12277 GCA_037916615.1 Bryobacterales bacterium | reverse complement strand
CGCCGCATCCGCCGAAGGCCACGAGTGCGAACTCGCGCGGATCGTAGCCGCGCTCGACGGAAACCGCGCGAATCGCGCGCTCCATGTTGGAATTGGCGACGCGAAGGATGCCCGCCGCGGCGGTGATTGGATCCACTTTCATGCGGCGCGCGATGCGCTCGATCGCTTTACCGGCGCGGCCCGGGTCTATGGACATTTCGCCGCCGAGCAGGGCCTGAATCCTGCCGAGCACGACGTGCGCGTCGGTGACCGTCGGCTCCGACCCGGCTCCATAGCAGGCCGGACCCGGATCCGAGCCCGCGCTTTCCGGGCCGACGCGCAGGAGTCCGCCGGCATCCACGCGCGCAATCGAGCCGCCTCCGGCGCCCACCGTGTGAATATCGAGCATCGGGACGCGAATCGGCAATCCGTCAATGGAGGCTTCCGTGGTTTCGCGGGGCGCCCCGTCGGAAAGGCTGACGTCGGTGGAGGTGCCGCCCATATCGAAGCCGAGAACTTTTCGGAACCCGCTGTTCCTGGCCGTTTCGATGGCGCCGATGACGCCGCCTGCAGGGCCCGAAAGCACGGTGCGGACGGCGTGGCGGCGAGCGTCCCGCGCCGATAGAAATCCACCGTTCGATTGCAGGATCGCGATCTGGAAACGGCGCTTGACCGCGGATTCGAGCTCACCGAGATATCGCTCCATGAGGGGGCCGACGTAGGCGTTGATGGCTGTGGTCGAGCCGCGTTCGTATTCACGGAATTCCGGGCTGATCTGGTGAGAAGCGCAGAGATAGACGGCGCAGGATTGCAGCCCGTCCAGCACAGCGCGCTCGTTGGCGGCGATTTGATAGGCGTGCAGAAGGCAGATCGCGACGGATTCCACACGGGCACGCCTGAGCTTCGCGGCCAGACGCTTGAGCTCGGCCGCCGACGGCTGACGCGCTACCGTGCCGTCATGGTAGGAGCGCTCGCGCACGCCGAAGCACAGTTCGCGCGGGATCAGAGGCCGGCGCGGCGCGGGCGTGAGGTTGTACAGCTCGGGGCGGTTCTGGCGACCGATTTCCAAGAGATCCTCAAATCCCGCGGTGGCGATAAAGGCAGTGCGCGCGCCTTTGCGTTCCAGCAGGGCGTTGGTGGCGACGGTCGATCCGTGGACGACAGTGGCCGTTTTCGCGCGAGCGGCGGCCTGGCGAAGGCCCGCGAGGATCACGCTGGCGGGATTTTGCGGGTTCGAGCGCAGCTTGAAGCTCTCGATGCGCCCGTCGTCATGCAGAACCACGAAATCGGTGAACGTGCCTCCGGCGTCGACGCCTATTCTCATTAGCTCAGGGCTGTCGCGCATTCATTCAGTTTATTCGGGGTGTCATCATAGAAGTAAGTGATCCTCCTGCGGGGCGTTTCCAAGACATTTGATGGCAAGCGCAAGGTGACGGCGCTCGAGCGGATCGATCTTTCGATCGCAAAGGGGGAAATGGCTTCGATCGTGGGGCCGTCGGGGTCCGGCAAATCCACCATGCTGAACCTGATCGGCGGGCTGGACCGGCCGACCCGGGGCGAAGTGGAGCTGGACGGGCAGCCGCTTTCGAAGCTCAGCGACGACGAGCTGACGCGCGTGCGGCGGGACAAGATCGGATTCATCTTTCAGTTTTTCAACCTGCTGCCCACGCTTTCCTGCCTGGAAAACGTTTCGCTGCCGCTCCATCTGCGCGGCTGGCCGCGCAAGAAAGTGGAGGAACGCGCCCGGGAGCTCCTGGATCTGGTGAAATTGAGCGCCCGGATCGACCATCTGCCGGATGAGCTTTCGGGCGGCGAGCGCCAGCGCGTGGCCATCGCACGGGCGCTGAGCGTGTACCCGCCGATCCTGCTGGCCGATGAGCCGACGGGCAACCTGGACACACAAACCGGCGTCGAAATCCTGAACCTGATCCACGACCTGCACGACCGGCTGGGCGCGACAGTGCTGATCGTCACGCACGACAAGACGGTTGCCGAGAGCTGCCCGCGCACGATCCAGCTTCGGGACGGACGGGTCTTCGCCGACACAAGGCGGGAAGAAGTCGCCCGATGATCCTGCTCCGGCTGATCAGTTGGCCCTACGCGCGCAAGCACCTGCTGCGCTGGCTGCTGACCACGGCCGGCATTGTCCTCGGGGTGGGCGTGTTCGTGGGGATGCGAACGGCCAACAAGAGCGTGCTGGCCGCGTTCAACCAGACGATCGATCGCATCGCAGGCTCGGCGCAATTGCAAGTAACGGCCGGCGATGCCGGATTCGGCGAAGAGGTGCTCGATAAAGTTCGCGACCTGCCGGAAGTGCGCGCGGCTGCGCCGGTAATCGAGGCGACAGTCTCCTACGGAGAAACGGCGCAGAGCAACCTGCTGATCCTCGGCGTGGACATGCTCGGCGACCGCAATATCCGCAACTACGACCTGGAAGGCGAAGACGACGCCGACCAAGCTCAAGCGATAGACGATCCACTGATCTTTCTCGCGCAGCCGGATTCGCTGATGGTTACCAAGAAATTCGCCGAGGAGCACGGATTAAAGGTCAACAGCCGTCTTCCGATGCGCACGATGCAGGGAGACCGGACGTTCATCATCCGGGGGATCATGAAGCCGGGCGGGCTGGCGAACGCGTTCGGCGGCGATCTGGCGATCATGGACATCTACGCGGCGCAGAAGATGTTCGGGCGCGGGCAGAAGTTCGACCGGATCGATATCGCCCTTCCGGAAGAAACGCGCCTGGAGGATGCGACGGCGAAGCTCAAAGCGGCGCTCGGCCCGGGATTTCAGGTGGAGCCGCCCAGCTCGCGCGGAGAGCAGTTTGAATCGACGTCGCGGATGTACGCCCTGGCCTCGAACATCACCAGCGTGTTCGCGCTGTTCATCGGGATGTTCATCATCTACAACACGTTCGCGATTGCGGTGACGGAGCGGCGGTCGGAGATCGGGATTCTGCGGGCGCTGGGCGCGACGCGCGGGCAGATCCGGACGTTGTTTCTGGTGGAGAGCGCGCTGGCAGGCTTGGCGGGCACGTTCGCAGGCGTCGCGTTCGGGATCGTGATGGCGCGCGCGATGGCCGGATACATCGGAGGCATGCTGACGGAGATCTACGGAGTCGCGCAGAGCCCGGGCGATCTGACGCTGGATCCGTGGCTGATCGGGGCGGCCGTCGCGATGGGGCTCGCGACAAGCCTGGTGGCCGCGGTGATTCCGGCGCGGAGCGCGGCGCGCGTGGATCCGGTGAAGGCGCTGCAAAAAGGCGGATACCAGACATTGAGCGAAGGCGAGAATCGGGTCCGGCGGCGGTGGGCGATGGCGTTCGGCGCCGCATCGGTCGTGGCGTTTGCATTCAGCCGCTTCGGCATCATGACATACGTCGGCTACCTGCTGGCGATTCTGGCGGCGGTGCTGCTGTCACCGGCTTTGTCGTTCTGGTTGTCGCGCGTGCTGCGTCCATTCCTGGCGGGGGTGCGGCCGGTGGAAGGCGCGCTGGCGGCGGATAGTTTGATCCAGGCGCCGCGGAGGACCTCAGGCACAATCGCGGCGCTGATGCTCTCGATCGCGCTGGTCATTTCGCTCGGCGGCTTGGCGAGGTCCAGCTACGATTCGCTGGCCGATTGGATGCGCATCGCGCTGAATCCGGATTTCTTCGTGACCACTGCGGAAACGCTTTCCTCGCGCAGCTTTGTGTTCCCGGGATCGCTCGCCGATGGATTGCGCTCGGTGGAGGGCGTGACTGAAGTGCAGCCGGTGCGGAGCGTCCGGACAATGGTGAAGAATGCTCCCATCATGCTGATCGCCGGCGATATCGGGATGATCGCCAAGCGCGTGACTCTGCCGGCCGTCGAGGGAGATCCTCAGGAGATGTATCGGCTCGCAGCCGAAGAGAAGGGCGTGGTGGTATCGGCCAACTTCGCGCGCCTGCATGATGCGCATTTGGGCGAGGTGCTCGACATCCCTGCGCCGGATGGAGACCTGCGATTGCCGATTGTCGGCGTTGTGGACGACTATTCCGATCAGCAGGGAACGCTTCTGATCAACCGGAGTCTCTACATCCGTTACTGGCACGATGACGCGGTGAACGTTTTTCGCGTGTATGTGAACCCGGGAGCGGACGCGGCGCAAGTGCGGCAACGGATTCTCAATAAATTCGGCAGCCAGCAGCGGCTGTTCGTGCTGACCAACCGCGAAGTGCGCGATTTCATCACCCGCCTGACGGATCAATGGTTCGGACTGACGAATGTGCAAACAGCGGTGGCGGTGCTGGTGGCGATACTCGGGATCGTGAATGCGCTGACGGTTTCGATTACCGACCGGCGGCGCGAACTGGGCGTGCTGCAAGCGGTGGGCGGGTTGCGGAACCAGATCCGGCACACGATCTGGATGGAAGCGGTCGCAATCGGGATCATCGGCGTAGCGCTGGGAGCGGCGTTCGGCGCGGTGCAGCTGTTCTACAGCATCGAGATTGCGCGCCGGGATTTGATCGGCATCAGCATCCACTACGAATATCCGTTCCAGACAGCGCTGATTCTGATTCCGGTGATTCTGGGATCTGCCCTGCTGGCCGCGCTGGGGCCGGCCGAGAGCGCGGTGCGAGGATCGCTGATCGAGGCCTTGGAGTATGAGTAAGCTCTTGCTGTTCCTGCTGGCAGTGGCGCCGGCGTTCGCGCAAGACCCCCGCCAGATCATCCTCGAAGTGCAAAAGCGGCAGCGCTCGGAGTCGCAGCGCTACGAGGGCACGCTGGAGGTGATCAGCCAGGGCAACCAGGTGGCGACCAAACGCTGGCTGTACCAGCGCATCGGATCGTTCGGCAACAGCAAGGCAATCCTGCGGTTCACGGCGCCGGCGGAGGTGAAAGGCGTGGGCCTGCTGATCGTGAACCATCCGGACCGGGCCAGCGATCAGTGGATGTGGCGGCCGGCGATCGGACGGGATCAGCGGATCGCGCTGCAGGACCGCTCGACGCGCTTCTTCGGCACGGATTTCAGCTTCGAGGACCTGGAAGAGCGCGATGTCGATCAGTACGATTACAAGCTGCTGGCGGACGAGGGCGCAACGTGGAAGATCGAGTCACGGCCGCGGAAATCGTCGCAATACTCGTACTCGTATTTTTGGATCAAGAAGGACAACTATACGTTCGTGCGGATCGAGGCTTATAGCAAGAAGGGGCTGGTGCGGACCATCGACTACAAGGATTACGAGCAGATCAAAGGAATTTGGACGGCGCGGGTCACCGAGGTGTATGACGTGGCGCGCAAGAGCCGCACGATTCTGAAATACGAAAAGCTCGATTACAACCTTCCGATGAAGGATGACGACTTCACCCTGCAAGCGCTGCGCCGCGAGCTATGAGCCGCAATCTATGACCGGGGCCGGCGCCCTGCTGGTTGTGCTCCTGGCGCAGAGCCAGTTCGAGCAGCGTGGATTTGTCGAGAATCGCACGGTGGTCTATCCGCAGACTGCGCCCAACGACAGCGGCCATATTGTGGACGAGATCCTGTTCCGAGAAGAAGCATCGTATAAATTCAAGCCCTGGCTCACTCTGAATGGCGGATTTGACGCCCGCACCGATTCGCACCGGCAGACCGCGCGGGAATGGTCGCTCGATGCCGATGACCGGAGCATCCGCCGGCCGGCCTTCTCCGTGCGCCGGTTGAGCGCGACGATTCATCAGGGCAAGGTGACGGCGGAAATTGGGCGGCAGTTGATCCGCTGGGGAAAAACGGACATCCTGACGCCCACGGACAGGTTCGCGCCGCGAGACTATCTCTCGAGCGTAGTGGACGCGGATTTTCTGGGTGTATCTGCGGCTCGGGTGACGTACGAATCGGGCGGGGAGACGATCGATCTGGTGTGGCAGCCGTGGTTCACGCCCAGCCGCACGCCGCTGCTGAACCAGCGCTGGACGGTGGCGCCGCCGCAGGCAGCGGGCGTGAACGTAATCGATGCGGGCGCGCGCTATCCGGGAGGATCGCAGTACGGCGCGCGCTGGAACCACGTCGGGTCGGGATACGAGTACTCGTTGTGCTTCTTCGACGGGTTTCAGAATCTGCCGTCGTTTGACGCGCTCTTTTCGCCCGCCACGCAAACGGCGGATCTGACGCGCGTGTATCCGCAATTGCGGCTGTACGGCGGCGATGCGGCTGTTCCCCTGCGCTGGTTGACAATCAAGGGCGAGGCGGCGTACTTCACTTCTTCGACGCCGGGAGCCGAAGAATATGCGCTGTACGTGATCCAACTAGAGCGGCAGGTGAAAGAGTGGTCGTTCGTAGGCGGATATGCGGGCAGCGCGGTGACGCGCGCGGCGGCGAGTCCGCTGCAATTCGCGCCGGACCGGGGCTTCGCGAAATCGTTCGTCGGGCGCGCCGGCTTGACGATCGATGCGAACCGGGATCTGGCGGTTGAATCGGCGGTGCGCGCCGGGGGATCCTTCGTGCGCTTCGAGTATTCGCAGCTTTTCGGGCAGCACTGGAGAGCGACGGGCAATATCGCGTGGATCCGTGGAGACATGGCGGATTTCCTGGGGCAGTACCGGAGGAACTCGTACGGATCGCTGGCGATCCGGTACAGTTTTTGACGTAGGACAATGTTGATATGGCGCTGACTGCATCCACCATGATGAATTTGGGGACCGGGATCCCCTCATTTTCTTTGCCGGATGTCCGCACCGGAAAAATGGTGCAGGTCCCCGAACAGTGCGCTCCGGGGCCGATCCTGGTTATGTTCCTCTGCCGGCACTGTCCGTACGTGGTTCACGTGAAGAACGAGCTGGCCCGGATCGGCCGGGACTACGCCGGTAGAGTTTCGGTCCTTGCGATCTCCTCGAACGACGCCGCTTCGGTTTCCGAGGACTCGCCTGAACGTCTGAAGGAAATGGCCGAGGAGGCCGGCTTCAGCTTTCCGCTGTGCTACGACGAATCGCAGGAAGTCGCGCTGGCGTTTTCGGCTGCTTGCACGCCGGATATTTTCCTGTTCGACAAGGACCGGCGTCTGGCGTATCGCGGGCAGATCGACGCGAGCAGGCCGGGAAACAATATTCCCGTGGACGGGCGCGATCTGCGTTCGGCCATGGACGCACTGCTCAAAGGCGCACAGCCTGCGCCCGAACAGCGCCCCAGCACCGGGTGCAACATCAAGTGGAAGCCGGGAAAGCAGCCGGTGTATTATCACTCGGCTCTGGTAAGCAAAAAGTAACCGTGATCCGCATCGCCGTTGTGCTGTTCGCCGTGGCCGTGGCCTGGAGTCAAGCGCCGCAAGAATACACGGTGCAAGTAATCGCCACCGGGATGCGGTATGCGGATGGTCCCGTGTGGTCGCTCGAGGATTTCCTGTTGTTCAGCGACACGGTGACCGACAAGCAGCATAAATTCACTCCGGGAAAGGGCGTGACGGAGCTCGGCAGCAAGCCCGGGGGAACGGCCGGCAACGCCTACGACGACAAAGGCAATCTCTACACCTGCGAATTCCGCGAGCGGCGCGTGACGCGCACCGGCAAGAACGGGAAGATGGAGGTCATCGCGGCGCGATTCGAAGGAAAACGCCTGAACGCGCCGAATGACGTTGTCGTGCGGCGCGACGGAAACGTTTATTTCACCGATCCGGCGTTCGGGAACCAGGAGGACACCCGGGAGCTGGATTTCAACGGCGTGTATCGCGTGACGGCCCGGGGACAGATCGAAGCAATCGCCCGCTGGAAGAACCGTCCGAACGGGCTGGCGCTTTCGCCGAACGGGCGGATCCTGTATGTGTCCGATTCGGACGGGCAATCGATTCACGCGCTCGATCTCGATCGCGGAGGCGCGGCGTCTGACGATCGCGTGGTGGTTTCGAAGATTCCGGGCGTGCCCGCGGGCATGCGGACGGACGAGAGCGGTAATATTTATGTCGCCGCAAAGGACGTGCTGGTGTATTCGCCGCAAGGCGCGCTGTTGCGCACGATCAAGATCGCGGAGACGCCTTCGAACCTGGCGTTCGGCGATCCGGATTTCTCCACGCTGTATGTGACGGCGCGGACATCGGTGTATCGCATCCGGCTGGGAGTGAAGGGAGCGGTGCCGTATTCGCCTTAAATCGTCCACAAAGTCCTCGCGCAGATATCCCGCGCATCCTTTGCCCGGAGTGGGTGCGCTGATTTTTCAGAGTCGCGGGCGGCGAGGGCCAATCCTGCTGGTCGAGCGCGGCGGACATCCTCTGAAGGGGTACTGGTCGCTTCCCGGCGGACTGGTGGAGGCCGGGGAGACGCTCGATCAGGCGGTGCGGCGCGAGATCCTGGAAGAGACCGGATTGCAGGTGGAGCCGGTGAAGATTTTCGGGATTTTCGAGCGGCTGATGCGGGACCGCCGCGGCAGGGCCGAATATCATTATCTGCTGGTGGATTACATTTGCCGCGTGACTGGCGGAGAACTGCGCGCGGGAGATGATGTGGCGAGCGTCGCCTGGGTCAGGCGCGAAAAGTTGATCGATTACCGGATGACGGAAGGGACCCGAGAGGTCATCGAGCAGGCATATTCTCGTGAAACTGGAAAACGCACTCCAAAAGGCTGAGAGCGCGCTTGAGTTTGAGCCGCTGCGAGCTCTGATCGCCCGCTATGTGCGCAGTCCGATGGGACAGCGCGAGTTGCGGGAAATCACGCCGGTTTCGGATCGAGCCGCGATCGAAAACACGCTGGCCGACACGGCCGAAGCGATCGAGTACCTGCGCGCCGCATCCCATCCACAGCCGGCCGGGCGCGGCGCGGCGATCCGGCCTCGATTTGAAGTTGCTGCGGATCCGGGACCGCTGGTCGGGCGGCTGCGCATCGAAGGCGCAACGCTTGAGGCGCTGGAAATTTTCGAGTTGTCGCGTTTGTTGGATATCGCCTCCGAGGTCCGGTCCCTGGTGCTTTCGGCGCGCGAACGGTATCCGCGGCTTGCGGCGCACGCGTCGGCCGTCGCGGATTTGCGGGAGATCGCGCGCGACCTTCGCGGCAAGATTCTGCCGGACGGATCCCTGGCCGACGATGCGAGCGTGGCGCTCGCCCGGCTGCGGCGGGACAGCGAGCGTCAGCGCCGGCTGATTGAGGATTCGCTGGCCCGGTTCCTGCGAGCGCATCACGAAGACGGGACGCTGCAGGAGGATTTCGTTACCATCCGCAATGACCGGTTCGTGGTGCCCATCGTCACCGGCCGCGAACGGCGCGTGGACGGCGTGATCCATGGCTCCAGCGGCTCCGGTGCGACGGTGTTTGTCGAGCCTCTGGAGACGATCGGGTTGAACAACGATCTGGTCCGCTTGCATGAAGAGGAATTGCGGGAAATACACCGGCTCCTGCGCGAATTTACAGCGCGCTTGCGGGAGCATGCGGCCGAAATCGAAAGTTCGCTGGCGGCTCTGAGCCGGCTGGAGCTGCTGTTCGGCAAAGCGGAATTCGCGCTCGATTTCCGGTGTGTGGTTCCACGTCTCAGCCCGGAAGGATCGCGCAGGCTTGTGCTTCAAAGCGCGCGGCATCCGTTGCTTGAAGACATTCTGCGTGGTCAAAAAAAGCGAGTGGTGCCTGTTTCGCTCGAATTGAACGATTCCCAAAAGACGCTGCTGATTAGCGGGCCGAATACCGGGGGCAAAACCGTCGCGCTGAAAACCGCCGGATTGCTGGCTCTGATGACGCATGCCGGTTTGCCCGTACCGGCCGAAGAAGCGGAGTTCCCTGTGTTCGACCAGGTGCTGGCCGATATAGGCGATCATCAATCTCTGGCCGAAAGCCTGAGTTCGTTTTCGGCGCACATCGTCGCGGTGCGTTCGATGCTGGAAGAGGCCACGGCCGATTCCCTCGTGCTGCTGGATGAACTGGGACGGGCGACCGATCCGGAGGAAGGCGGGGCGCTGGGCGTCACGGTGCTCGAAACGTTCCGGACGCGGGGCGCGTTCACACTTGCCTCCACGCACCTGATGGCGCTCAAGGTGTACGGAGCGTCCACGGGCGGTGTTTTGAACGGATCCATGGGATTCGACCAAGCGACTCTCGAGCCGACGTATGTGCTGCGGCTGGGGGCGCCCGGAAAATCGGCCGGGTTGGATATCGCAAGCCGGCTGGGGCTCGATCCGGAACTGATCGAAGCGGCGCGGGAGAGGATGGGGGCCTCGGATCGGGATATCGCGCAGTTTTTGAGCGAGCTGCATGTGCGCCTGGAGCAAGTGGAGAGCCAACGCGGCGAGTTGGCGGCCCGCGAGAAGGCGCTCGATGCGCGCGAGCAGACTCTGGAGCAAAGTTGGGAACGAAAGTACGCGGCGAAGATCCGGGAGGTGGAAAACCGGGCAGCGGAATTATCGTCGGAGTTTGAACGGCGCGCGCAGGAGACGATCGAAGACTTGAGCCAGAAAGCGCGAGCGCGGATCGCGAAGACGCGGCGGGAATATCAAGAGCAGGTCAGCGCGCTGGCGCCTCCCTCCGCATCGAAAACAGCGTCTGCGCTAAAGCTGGAACAGGGAGCGCAGGTGCGCCTGAAGGGAATCCGCCAGCCCGCGACGATCCGGCGCGTGCTGGAGAACGGCGAACTGGAGGTGGAAGCGGGGTATCTCAAAATGCGCGTTCCCGCGGCGGATGTGGAAGACGTGATCCCGAAAGGGCCGGCGCGCAGCCAGACTGTCACGTTTCACCAGGGACCGGAGTTCGCGTCTTCGCTTCGCGAAATTAATGTGATCGGCCGCCGCGCCGAGGAAGCCTGCGACAGCGTCGACAAATTTCTGGACACCGCCGCGCTGGCCCAGGCCGAAAACGTCCGGATCGTGCACGGGCACGGCATGGGAATTCTGAAGAAAGCGATTGCCGAATTGCTCGCGCGCAATCCGCACGTCGCGAAATTCTATGCGGCGCGGCCGGAGGAGGGCGGCTCGGGAGCGACGATTGTGGAGTTGAAGTAGAAGGGGCTAGTCGATGAAACCCTTCCAGATATTCCCACGATCGTCGCGCAGCGTGACGGTTCCGCCGCTGGAGATCCCACTCAGCGCGTTGCCTTTCGGATCGCGGAAGCGATAGACCACGGAGTTGTCAGGATTGCGCACGGCGGAGCCTCTCCAGACGTTTCCGTATTCGTCTTTCAGCTTGATGTTGTCGCCGTGTCCGTAGCCGAATACGCGGGTTTTGGTCTTCTCTTCTTCCAGGTGGAAGAAGCCTCCGGGGACTTGCCGCTTTTTGCGCAGCTTGGTGTAGATCATGGTGGCCATAGGTTGAGCCGGTTCCATTATGTCTGGAATGGCTCAAGCGAGCGATAAGGTTTGTACCTTAAATCGCGCTTGGGGAATCCGCCAGAGTACACTTCCAGTATGCGTGCCGTAATCCAGCGAGTGACTTACGCGAAGGTGGAAGTTGAGGGGACCGTTCGGGGAGAAATCGGCCCTGGAGTGCTGGTGTTACTGGGAGTTGCGCGGACGGATCGCCCCGAGGACGCGGAATTTCTCGCGAACAAAGCCGTCCAGTTGCGAATCTTTAATGACGAGCAGGGCAAAATGAACCGGAGTCTGGCCGAGACGGGCGGCGCGATGCTGGCGGTTTCGCAATTCACTCTGTACGGCGATTGCCGCAAGGGCCGGCGGCCGAGCTTCGACGATGCCGCGCCTGCGGAGCTGGCGCGAAGTCTCTATGAGCAGTTCGTTGAGGCGGTTAAGCGGTTCGGCGCGCACGTTGAAACCGGAGTGTTTCAGGCGCACATGCAGGTGACGCTGCTGAACGACGGACCAGTAACACTGATTGTGGAAAGTCCAACTACGAATATTCCCAGTGGAAACGCTGGATGACTTCGATCACATCGCCTTCGCCGGCGATGCGGCCTCGATCGAAGAATACGGCGCGTGAGGCGAGCGCGCGCGCCAGGTTCGCGTCGTGGGTCACCAGAACCTTCGCCTGCGGGAGGCTTCGAAGCAACGCGAGCAGATCGCGCCGCGCGGGAGGATCGAGAAACGTGGTGGGCTCGTCGAGCACCAGGATTTCCGGCTCCATGGCGAGAACACCGGCGATCGCGACGCGTTTTTTTTCGCCCGCGCTCAGATGATACGGAGCGCGATCGAGCGCATGCGCCATCCCGACGCGTTCGAGCACCGCGCGCGCCCGCGCCAGCGCATCGGAGGGGGCCAGACCGAGATTCAAAGGACCGAAGGCAACATCTTCGAGAACCGTGGGCATGAAGAGCTGCTCATCGGAGTCTTGGAAGACCACGCCGACCTTGGAGCGAATTTGCTCCAGCGTTTCATCGGACAACGGCAGGCCGCAGATTTCGACCGATCCCTCGCCGCGGAGCAGTCCGTTCAAATGCAGCACGAAT
>JBAIXM010000158.1:0-2186 GCA_037916615.1 Bryobacterales bacterium | reverse complement strand
CCCGACATGGCCAACGTGGTCTTTTCCACCAAGGCCCTCTCCGCAGTGCCGCCCAAGCCCACAGCGGCTGGAGGAGCGAAGCCAGAATCCGGCGTGATGGTCTATGTCCGCACGGCCGACGGCAACGACGCCCTCGCCTGGGTGGACGAACAGGGCCGCACCGTCACCGAGAGCCAGCACGAAATACTTCGCGCCGCGGCCTGCGAACCCTCCACCCCGGCGCTTCCGCGTCTCGCCGCGCATCACGCGCTCGTGCAGCAGGCCGTGACCGGGATCCAGAAGGAAAACACAAGCACGGGAGGCCAGCTCGGCAAACCTGCCAGCGCACGCCGCCGTGTGTACGAGCGCCTCAAGGACTACGCCGTGCAAGTGCAGGACAGCCTCTTCGACATTACTCCGCTCCACCGGGCCATCGACGCCATATACGAAACTCCGCTCACGGAGGCCGCCCGCGATCTCCTGAACCGCGAAATGAAATCCGGCATTGCTGTCGAAAAACTCGTCGAAATCGTTCTGTCGCTTCACGAGGAGGATCGCCTTTGCGTCCCCCAGGACGACGTCGAGGCCCGCGAACCCAAAATCATCTGCTCCCTCGGAATCCGAGGCGATTGATCCATAACTTTCTCCGGAGGGCCATGACGAGCAAATCTCAAACAACCACGATTGAAGTAAAGGGCACCCCGGTTACTGTGCTTTCCGTTGAAGAAGGCGATTATATCTCGCTGACGGATATGCTCAAGGCGAAGGATGGCGATTTCTTCATCGCCGACTGGCTCCGAAACCGCAACACCGTGGAGTTCCTGGGCATGTGGGAATCGGTGTTCAATCCTTCTTTCAATTATGGCGAATTCGCCACAATTAAAAGTCAGGCCGGACTGAACAGCTACAAGATCAGCGTGAAAGAGTGGGTTCGGAAAACCAATGCCATCGGGCTCAGAGCCACGGCGGGCCGCTATGGAGGAACTTATGCGCACCCGGATATCGCTTTCGAATTCGGCATGTGGATCAGCCCGGAGTTCAAAATCTACCTGGTCAAGGAATTCCGCCGCCTGAAGCAAGATGAAAGCGATCGACTGAAACTCGATTGGAATCTTCAGCGCACGCTCGCCAAAATCAACTATCGTATTCACACCGAAGCCATCAAGGAAACGCTCATCCCGCCCTCCATCACTGCGGCACAGGCCTCCGCCCTCTACGCCAGTGAGGCCGACCTGCTCAACGTCGCCCTCTTCGGACAGACCGCGAAGCAGTGGCGCGAATCCCATCCCGGAGTCGGCGGCAACATCCGCGACCACGCTCCGCTGGAGCAACTCGTCGTCCTGACCAACCTCGAAAGTCTCAACTCCGTGCTGATCCGACAAGGGATTCCGCAATCGAAGCGCCTGCGCACGCTGAACGAAATCGCCATCACACAGATGCGCACCCTGCTTCTGGCCGGCAGCGTCAATATTCTCAAATAATACTCATGTCCCTCGATTTCGCACGCGCCCGCCCTCTCCTGCAAAGCTGCAACTTATCCAGGCTCTTCATCGAAGAACTCGGCTGGGAACCGTCCCGCCAGAAGCTCATCCTCCGCGCCGGGGAAAGCGACTACCCCCTCACTGCAATCGCGGAAAAGAGCGGCTTCAAGGCCTGGCTCTGCGAATCGCCCGCAGGCGGCCTGCCCGACCACGCCACACGCCTCAAGCTCGACCGCAAACTCTCGGAAAGCAGTTTCGAACATCTCATCGTATTCGTCACCGCCGACCGCGCGAACCAGTCCTGGATGTGGGTACGGCGCGAACAGGGTAAACCGCTCGCCGCCCGCACCCACGAGTACCGCCGCGATCAGCCCGGCGACTCCCTGCTGCAGAAGCTCCAAATCCTCTACGTCTCGCTGGAAGAAGAGGAAGCCGGTCTTTCAACTGTGACCTTCGCAGGGCGTGCCCGCGCAGCGTTCGACATCGAGCACGTCACCAAGGCGTTCTACCGCGACTTCGACGCACACAGGAAAGCCTTTATCAAGTTTATCGATGGCATCGCCGATGTAGCCGACCGCGAATGGTACGCCTCCGTCATGCTGAATCGTCTGATGTTCGTCTATTTCATTCAGCGAAAAGGTTTCCTCGACGCCGATTACGACTATCTGCGTAATCGGCTTGCGCGCTGCCGGAAGGAACAGGGCAGGGACAAGTTCTACACATTTT
>JBAIXM010000157.1:0-2645 GCA_037916615.1 Bryobacterales bacterium | reverse complement strand
TTGTTGTCGACAATCGGGAACACTTCGTACTTTGCTTCGCGGTTCAGGTCGATGAGTTTGATGTTGAACTTCTTGTATTCGGGGATGACCTGCGCGTATTTGTAATACTCGAACCCCGACATGCTGTCACCCATGCTGGATTCGACGATGACGACTTCGCCCTTGAACCGCCAGGTAATCGAGGATCCCGCGGATGGCGTCCACGTGGGTGGCGGCCAATTGGTTATTTACCGTGACGTTGTTGACCTTGATGGCCACATACTTCTTGCGCTGCAGGGCCGGACCAATTTCCCGGTCGACGGCCAGAAGGGCTTGGGTCACATTTTTGCGGCGGTCATCGCCCTTCACCAGGGAAACAGGGGACCGCGAGTCGAAAGGAAATACCTGGGTTGTAGGTACCGCAGGAGGAAACTCCTGTCCATTAAGCCCTTTCTGCAACGCCGCGCCGGCAAGCGCCGCGGCGGCGCTGCCCATAAAGAACCTTCTCCGGGAACACTCGTTCACAACCAAAAGACCTCCTGATAGAAATCACTGTAACAGGATGTAGGCGTCCGAAATTTTCGGGGTCGTTACCGCGGGCGAACGGGCCGGCGATCAAGATGCGCTACTTCTGCTTGGGCTGCGCCTCGCCGACAACCACGTTTTGGGTGGTAAGCGCTTCGCCTTCCAGATCTCGGACAACCACGCGGACCAGGTACTTGCCGGGTTCCACGTCGAAGTCGGTGCGCAATACAATGCCGTTCGCGCGAGTCTCTTCAAGGGTCCGGTCGCGCATCTGGAGTTCCACGACTTTCTCGACGGCTTTGATGAAGCGGCCGTTCGTGTCGAAGACGGAAGAGAGAACCCGCACCTGATTCTTGTTCCGGTCATCCTCTCTGCGGAACTTCAGATTCTGCGGAAAGATCCGCGTATGGACGATGATCTGACCCGTGCGGCTATCGGGCTTGAAAAACTGCGCCACCACGTCCACCGGCAACTCGGTAATTTCGTCGCGCGAGAATACGGCTTCGCGGACATCGTATTTGGCCTGCTCCACGCGATCCGCGAAATGCATCGGCGCGTAGTAGCCGTTCCGCGCATCGACGGTCAGCCCTTTGCCGTTCTTGAGCGTCACCTTCACGCTGTGGAACTTGCCGTCGTTCTTCAGTTCTCGCGGCGAAAAGGCCAGCATGTAAACGTACTCGGGCGCGGCGGCAATCTGCCGGAGGCCCGTCTCCAGATCGTTGCTGTTCTGGAAGAAGCGGCCGCCGGTTCCGGCGGAGATCTCAGCGATCACGTTGGACGCGATAGAGGCCTCGGCGCTGACGAAGCTAGATTTCGCCTGAGCCACTTCGGGATTGCTGTTGATGTGCCCCACAGACGCGTCGAAATTCGGGTCGGTCCACAGGCCGCGCACATCGAGGGCGCTCACGGTCACCCGCGCTCTAATCGCGGTACGAATGATCCGGCTGACTTCTTCGCGCGAGCCGGCGATCAGGAATCCGGGGGACACCAGCATCAATTGCCGCTGCCCCGCGAGGACTTCCATTCGGGCGACCGCATCCTGCATTGACCCGAGAGCCACGCGCGTAGCGCGCTCCCCGGCCGTCAGCACGAGATTCGCCAAGTATGTCACCTTCTTGACGGCGTCCTCGCCGGACATCGGCGTCTTCTCACAGTCCTGGAGTTCAGCGACCGCGGTGTTGATTGCTATTGGGTGTCGCCTGTTCACGATCAAGTCGGCCTGATAGAAGCTGATCTGCGGACACTCAAGGGTGTTCTTATCGGCCATTGGCCGCGGCATTAGCCGCTGCACCGCTTTCTGCAGTTCATCCCGATCGCTTGTGAAGTCGACGACGCCGACGCCGGACGTCGTATAGATGGCGCCGCGATCCCCAGGGCCGAGGGAGGACGCAAGGTGCTTGGTTGCGGCGCTGCGGATACGCAATAGATCGCCGGCCTCCATATGGATGTCGTCGAATAGGTACGCTACGAAGCGGTCCGGGATCACCTCAGTGTTTTTCGGCGGCGCCGTGCGCGCCGGTTCGCGCTGCGGCTTGGCCGGAGAGACGGCCGGGACGCTCACGTCGCCCGATTGCTCCACGCTAAAGCGCGAGATTTCCTGCCGCTTTCCGTTGTCGAAAAGCTGAAAGTCCTGTTCCTCCAGATTTCCGACAGCATGGCCGCTCTTGTCCCGCACCACTACCGGAACAGTGACTAACTGGACGCCGGTTCGAAAGGTGACGGGCTCGTCCACGCCCGCTGGATTCGACGGGGCGTTTTGTCCCGCCGCTCCCACCACCATTACGGCCAGCGCCGACAGAGCGAGTAGGCGCATGTTCGACACAAGTATAGCCATAGGCGCGTTTACGGAGCAGCCGGTTACAGATTGGGCCGGCTCCGGCAAGGGGGCGGGCGTGTTAACCTCATCGGTCACGGCGCGAGGGGCTCCGCCGTATGCCGCGAGGAGCTTGCATATGAAAACTGCAGAGAACCTGAAAGAAGCATTCGCCGGAGAAAGCCAGGCGCACCAGAAATACCGCGCATTCGCCAAACGCGCCGAACAGGACGGATTCCCGAACGTCGCCAAGTTGTTCAGAACAGCCGCCGAAGCGGAGCGCATCCACGCCGAGGCGCACTTCAGGAACATGGATGGCGTCGCCTCG
>JBAIXM010000156.1:0-17609 GCA_037916615.1 Bryobacterales bacterium | reverse complement strand
TACTCCAAAATCTCCGATACGGTTCCGGCGCCCACCGTGCGGCCGCCCTCGCGGATCGCGAAGCGCAGCCCCTTGTCCATGGCCACCGGAGTGATCAGCTCCACTTCCAACTGCACGTTGTCTCCGGGCATCACCATCTCCATCCCGGCCGGCAACTGCGCCACTCCCGTCACGTCCGTCGTCCGGAAGTAGAACTGCGGACGATATCCCTTGAAGAACGGCGTGTGCCGCCCGCCTTCGTCCTTGCTCAATACGTACACTTCGCCCTTGAACTTCTTGTGCGGCGTGATCGAGCCCGGCTTGGCGATCACCTGCCCGCGCTCCACGTCGTCTTTTTCAATGCCGCGCAGCAAGAGGCCAACGTTGTCGCCCGCCTCGCCCTGATCCAGCAGCTTCTTGAACATCTCGACGCCGGTCACGACCGTCTTGCGGGTGTCGCGGAATCCCACGATCTCCATTTCCTCGCCGACCTTGCAGATGCCCTTCTCGATTCTTCCGGTCACCACCGTGCCGCGCCCCTGGATCGAGAAAATGTCTTCAATCGGCATCAGGAACGGCTTGTCCTTTTCGCGCTGCGGCTGCGGGATGTAGTTGTCGACGGCCTCCATCAACTGCTCGACCGACTTTTCCCACTTCTCTTCCTTGTTCAGCGCTCCGAGCGCGCTCACTCTGACCACGGGCAGCTCGTCGCCCGGGAATCCGTAGCTCTTCAGCAGCTCGCGGACTTCCAGTTCCACCAGCTCGAGCAGTTCCGGATCGTCCACCATGTCCACCTTGTTCAAGGCCACCACGATGTAGGGCACGCCCACCTGGCGGGCCAGCAGAATGTGTTCGCGCGTCTGCGGCATCGGACCGTCGGTAGCCGCGACAACGAGAATCGCTCCGTCCATCTGCGCCGCACCGGTGATCATGTTCTTGATGTAGTCGGCGTGGCCGGGGCAATCCACGTGCGCGTAGTGCCGCTTGGGCGTCTCGTACTCCACGTGCGCCACGGCGATCGTGATGCCGCGGGCTTTTTCTTCCGGCGCGTTGTCGATCGAATCGAAGCTCCGGAACTTCACCTTGGGATTGTGCTTGGCCAGCGTCTGCGTGATGGCCGCCGTCAGGGTCGTCTTGCCGTGATCAATGTGCCCGATGGTGCCTACGTTGCAGTGCGGCTTGCTGCGATCGAATTTTTCTTTCGCCATGTTGTCTCCCTGTCTCTCTCTGTCAAATCCTACGAAACTGCTTTGCCTTGGGCGCGGCTGGTAATCTCTTCAGCCACGCTCTTGGGAACTTCTTCGTACCGTCCGAAATGCATGGTGAACGCGCCGCGTCCCTGCGTGCGGGAGCGCAGCTCGGTCGCGTAACCGAACATTTCCGACAGCGGAACCATCGCCTTGATGATGTGCGTGGAGCCCAGTATCTCCGTGCCTTCCAGCCGTCCGCGCCGCGAAATCAGGTCCCCGTTGACCGAGCCCATGTACTCGTCCGGAACCACAACCTCGACGCGCATCACCGGCTCGAGCAGAACCGGCTTGGCCTTGCGCGCTGCCTCCTTGAAGCAGATCGAGGAGCAGATCTTGAAGGCCATTTCGGAGGAATCGACTTCGTGATAGGCGCCGTCGAAAACGGTGATCTTCACGTTCGACATCGGATAGCCCGCAAGCACGCCGTGCTCGAGCGATTCCACCACTCCTTTTTCCACGGCCGGAATGAATTCCTTCGGAATCGTGCCGCCGTACACGTCGTTGACGAATTCGTAATCGCCCTCGGCCATCGGCTCAACGCGCAGCTTGACGCGGGCGTACTGGCCGGCGCCGCCGGTCTGCTTCTTGTGCGTGTAATCGCATTCGGCCTGCTGCCGGATGGTTTCGCGATAGGCGACCTGCGGCTTGCCGACGTTGGCGCCCACGTTGAACTCGCGCTGCATGCGGTCGACGATGATTTCCAGATGCAGCTCGCCCATCCCTGCCAAAATCGTCTGGCCGGTGTCGGGATCGGTCGAAACCTTGAGTGTGGGATCTTCCTGAACGAGCTTGGCGATGGCCATGCCGAGCTTTTCCTGATCGGCCTTGGTTTTGGGCTCGATGGCGAGCTGGATCACCGGGGCCGGGAACTCGATGGATTCGAGAATCAGCGGAGCTTTTTCGTCGCAGATGGTGTCGCCGGTGGAGACCGATTTGAGGCCGACGGCGGCGCAGATGTCGCCCGCCAGAACTTCAGTGATCTCCTCGCGTTTGTTGGCGTGCATCTTCACCAGGCGGCCGATGCGCTCGCGGCGGCCCTTGGCGACGTTGTAGATCGAATCGCCCGCCCCGAGCCGCCCGGAGTACACGCGGATGAAGGCTAGCTGGCCGACAAACGGGTCGGTCATGATCTTGAACACCAGCGCGGAGAAAGGTTCGGTATCGCTCGCCTTGCGCTCGACGATCTTGCTGGTGTCGTCGACTTCGGTGCCCTGAACCGGCGGCACATCGACCGGCGAAGGCAGATATTCCACGACAGCGTCGAGCAGATTCTGCACGCCCTTGTTCTTGAATGCCGAACCGCAGATCACCGGGAAGATTTTTTCGGCGATGGTCGCCTTGCGGATTCCGGCGCGCAACTCGTCGGCGGTAATAGGCTGGCCTTCGACGAACTTGGTGAACAGGTGATCGTCGGATTCCGCCACCGCTTCGATCAGCTTGTCGTGATATTCCTTGGCAAGAGCTTTCAGGTCTTCCGGAATTTCCACGTCGTCATACTTGGCGCCGAGCGTCTCGTCGCGCCAGATGCGGGCGGTCATCCCGACCAGGTCGATCACACCCTTAAACTGATCTTCGGCCCCGACAGGAATCTGGATCGGCACGGGACGGCACTGCAAACGGTCTACGATAGTGCCGACAGCGCGGTAAAAATCCGCCCCGACGCGGTCCATTTTGTTGATGAAGCACACGCGCGGGACACGATATTTATCGGCCTGCCGCCAGACGGTTTCCGACTGGGGCTGAACGCCGGCGACCGCGTCGAACACCGCGACGGCTCCATCCAGCACGCGCAGGCTGCGCTCGACTTCGGCCGTGAAATCCACGTGGCCGGGTGTATCGATAATGTTGATGGTGCAATCCTGCCATTCGCAGGTGGTGGCGGCCGAAGTAATGGTGATGCCGCGCTCCTGCTCCTGCTCCATCCAATCCATGACGGCGGTGCCTTCATGCACTTCGCCGATCTTGTAGGTCCGGCCGGTGTAATAGAGAACGCGCTCCGTAGTGGTGGTCTTACCGGCATCAATGTGCGCCATGATGCCGATATTGCGCATTTTCTCGAGTGCTACAGTTCTAGCCATTTAAATGCCTACCAGAGACGATAAATCCGCCTCCTACCACCGGTAATGCGCAAAAGCCTTGTTGGCTTCCGCCATGCGGTGCACATCATCCTTCTTCTTGATCGCGCCGCCGCGCAGATTGGCGGCGTCATTTAACTCGTTTGCCAGCTTCTCCGGCATGCCTTTTTCCGGACGCGAACGCGCGTTCTGCAGGATCCAACGGATAGCCAGGCTGGTGCGGCGGTTGTTCGGAACTTCGACCGGCACCTGGTAGTTGGCGCCGCCCACGCGGCGGGTCTTGACCTCGAGCAGCGGCTTGCAATTCTCCACCGCTTTCTTAAAGAGCTTCAGCGGATCGTCCTGCGTGCGCTCCTTGATTGTGTCCATCGCTTCGTAGAAGATCTTCTGCGAAACTGCCTTCTTGCCGTCCCACATCATGGAGTTGACGAATTTCTCCGCCAGCGTCGAATTGTACACGGGATCGGCAACGATCTCTCGGGTTTCCGGTCTGCGTCTGCGCGGCATAGATTACTTTGCTGCTCCCTTGGGGCGCTTGGCTCCGTACTTGGAGCGGCCCTGCTTGCGATCGGTCACGCCCGCCGTATCGAGCGTTCCACGCACCACGTGGTAGCGAACGCCGGGAAGATCCTTCACGCGTCCGCCGCGGATGAGCACGATCGAGTGCTCCTGGAGATTGTGCCCAACGCCCGGGATATAAGTGGTGACTTCGATTCCGTTGGTCAACCGGACGCGCGCCACCTTACGCAGAGCCGAATTCGGCTTCTTGGGAGTGGTGGTATACACGCGGGTGCACACGCCCCGGCGCTGCGGACAAGCCTGCAACGCGGGACTGGCCGTTTTATAACGCGTAGGGCGGCGGCCCTTGCGCACAAGTTGAATGAACGTCGGCACGAACTGTTCTTCTCCACAAGCCATTCCGCCGCGCAGGCGGAATCAGCAAAATCGAAACAAGTGAAACTACCCGGGAACCAGGACGCAACAGAACTGATCCCAAACTCCAGCAAGAGGTAGAGACTTCGGACTAGCCCATACTCACGCGGGCGTTAGAATCCCGCGAAGCCTCGGGGCCGGCCCCCGGCCGGGCTCTCCATTTGAAGAGCGGTAGCACAGGAGCAGAAGGTCAACCGAACCAGATACTCTATCGAGGATAAACAACCTCAGGCTGGGTTGTCAACGACTCGAACACCTTGGCGAGCTCGGCCACACTGAGTTGCTCGGCCCGGTCCTTGGGCCCAATGAGGGATTCAATCCTGGCCTTATTATACAAACCGGCCAGATTGTTCCTCAGCGTCTTGCGCTTAAAACGGAAGCAGGTTCCGGCAAACGCAAGGAAACGTTGGAGATCATCGAATCCGGAAGCGTAAGGTTCCAGCCGGATCACGGCGCTGTCAACCTTCGGAGGGGGCTTAAAGGCGTCCCGCGGCACCTCGAACAACCGTTCCGCCCGGGCCTGAACCTGGACCATCACGCTGAGGTAGCCGTAATCGCGGCCGCCCGGACCGGCCACAATGCGATCTGCGACCTCGGACTGTACCAAGATCACAGCTCGCTTCCAGCTCGCGCCAGCCGCGAAGATTTGTTCCAGAATCGGGGAGGTGATGTAGTAGGGCAGGTTTCCGGCGATCGCCGCCGGACCCCAGGCGCCCAGGTCGGCCTTGAGGATATCCGCCTCGATTAGCAGCAACTTTCCGGACTCCAAGGCTTGCCGAAATTTCTGGCGAAGGTACTGAATCAGAACGGGATCCACCTCGATGGCGACCACCCGATCCGCCCGTTCCAGAAGGGATTCCGTGAGGGCTCCCCGGCCGGCTCCGATTTCGATAACCAGGGGCGTGCGTTCTCCGCACGCGGCTTCCGCAATGCGGTTCAGAATCGATTTACGGGAAAGAAAATGCTGGCCGAGGCGACGACCCACGTTTCAGCTTAACGTGAAAATGGGCTAGCCTTTCACGTAAATGCCCGGCCAATCTGCGCGCTGGACGTTGAGGATCCAGGGGCTCGGCATGAGCCTCACCCTGGTTCTGCCGGCCATCGGCATTCCGAAGGTGGTCGCGGGCGTAAACCGCGTAAACCAGAGAAGATTCTCCACGCGCCGGCGCTTGGCGGGGTCGGTGAGTGCGGACTGCCCGCTCACGATCTGGTAGTCGACCATGCGCCCCTGATCGTCGACCTCCACATCCACCAAAACCGTTTCCGTCAGCCCAGTACCTTTGAGAGGCTGCTCAATATCGACAGAGGTCGTGAGGCTTGTCGGGATATCCCCGCCGATCTTATCCAGCATCGGGTAAGTCGGGACTACCCACATGCTGAAGAGGACCACCGCCGAACAGACTCCTCCAGCGGCGGGCAGCGCCAGCGGCCGAAGCATATCCTGAACTGTCAAACGGGTCCGGTCGAGCCAGGAAATGAAGCGGCCCCAAGTCCCACGTTCCATGGATCGCTGGCGCTCGCGTGAGGCAATTACGCGAAGCGACGTGGACAGCGCGGGCGGGGGCACACGCGGCGGAAGCCTCCGCAGCATGGTGACCACCTGATCCTCGTTGCGCGATCTCGGGTTTCCTTGTCTCGGGCTCACGTTACTTACGTGTTTTTCGCCGGCTTGACGTTTCATACAGCGTCACTCCCTTGCGTGCGAACTTGTGTTCCGAGCTCCAGCGACCACTCCATGGAAGGAGCCGTCCCCAGGCGGTCCACTAGAAGTTTGCGCAGCGCTTCCCGGCCCCGCAGGATCCGGGATTTCACTGTGCCGAGAGAGACTTCCAGCACTTCTGAAATCTCCTCGTAGCTTAAACCCTCCATTTCCCGCAACACGACGGCCGCGCGGTAGTTGGGATTAACATTCTTCAGGGCCGCCTCGATCAGTTCGTGATTTTCCTGGTCGAGGGCAGTCTGATACGGGCTCCGGCCAGGATCGGACAGCCAGTCCTGGGGGCCCAGCGATTCGGTTTCGAGAGGCTCCAGCCCGATTTCTTTCCCGCGATGGCGGAGAAACCAGCGCCGCTGGTTGCGGGCTTCGTTAACGGCAATCCGATAGATCCAGGTCTTGAGGGAACTCTCGGCCCGAAATCCGCCGATTTTCCGGAAAACCTTCAAAAACACTTCCTGCACCACATCGGCTGCGTCCGCCGGATCGTCCACCAACCGGCTCACCAGGTTATAGACTGGCTGTTCGAAGCGCTGGATGAGAACCTCGTAGGCGCACTCATCTCCTGCGCGGAGTCCCGCCACCAGCGCCGCGTCCTCTTCGTGCGCGGCCTCATTCACAGCAGCCGGGGAGAACCCGTCCGTCGCGCATTCGAATTGGAACCCCACAGTGGTGTCGGCCATGCTCACCCAGTCCAATTCTACTGCTTCGGTCAAGTTCATAGACACCGCGTGCAGGCGCGAAGTTCCTGGTACTCCCAAGTCTTTGATTCAAATGTTGTGTACACCGGCCGGGCTTTCCAGGCGTCGTAAGCTTTGTTAGGGGGGTAGCGAGTTCCCAAATGACGAAATTAGGGCGAGCCGTGTCTTTTCTGGTCTTGATCGGGGCAGGCACGGCCCTGGCGCAAAGTTGGGATACCAGCGGTAACTCCAAACTGAACGGCTCATTCTTTTTCCGGCAGGTTCTGTACGCTGTCGCGGACCAATATGGAGATATCGGCGAAGCGGCGGCGCTCTACGGAACTATCAGCTTCCATGGCGACGGAACGTATTCGATCGCGGCTTCCACTGTAAACTACATCGATTCGGGCGCCGGAAGCGGGATCCTTCCGGCCGAAAGCGGCACTTATTCGATCTCGGCCAGCGGCTACGGGTTCATCTCCAACCCGTTTGTTACCGGTGATTTCATCTACGGCTCGGTGTCGAACGGCGTGTTTGTCGGCAGCAGCACGGATAATGCTGGCGGGTACAATGATTTCTTTGTTGCGGCTGCTTCCTCCGGCGCCACGGCAGCCAGCTTCAACGGTTCATACTCGCTGGCGTACATGACGTTCCCGTTCAACATGGGTTACGGCGATCCGGCTTACGTATACGACGTGCTGGCGACCTTGAATCCCAACGGTTTGGGAAGCGCGGGCACCATGAACGTCACCGGCTATTCGGCAAGCAATGGCAGCACTCCCATCACACGGAGCGTGGCGAACGTACAATACCGGTTTGGCAGCGGGATAGGAACCCTGATCGTTCCAAACACTTCGAGTTCGCCATCCGGGATCCCGAACACGATGAGCTTCTACATCTCCGCCGACGGGAACTTCATTTTCGGCGGATCCACGAACAGTTGGGATATGTTCGTGGGAGTCCGAAACGGATCGGGCACGCCGAACGGACTGTATTATCAAGCCGGCATGCTGGACGATGCGTCCCAGGTCCCCAGTTCCGATTCCTCTGTCCTGTCCACCTACTTCGGTTCGCTGAAGACCGGCAGTGGCGGAACGATAGCGGCGCATCAGCGCTTTTTTGAGCCGATTTTCTACGGAAACCGGGATTACACGTACGGCGATTCGTTTCCCGCCGGCACGCCGGGAGGCTATACCGATTCCAAAACTTCCACTCAGTATGCGATCAGCAGCGATGGCGGCTACATCGTCGGGCTCGGCATCGGGCCGCAACTCGGCATCCAGGTTGCGGTGCGAGCTCCTAACTTCAGTGGATCGGGAGTGTTTCTGGATCCGACGGGCGTGCAGAATGCGGCCAGTTTCGCCCCGTTCACGGCCAGCGTGTCGCGCGGCGAGCTGCTCTTCTTAACCGGTTCAGGCTTCGCGGATCAGTTCGAGGCGGCCAGCATTTATTCGCCTTTCCCGAAAACACTGCGCGGCGTACAGGTTCTGGTGAACGGAACAGCCGCCGCGATCTATTACGTGGGACCCACGTATATCGCCGCGCTGGTTCCGTACGCGACCGCCAGCGGAGTGGCGACCATCCAGGTGGTCACGGCTCAGGGATCTTCCAACACCATCACAGTTTTTGTCGGATCGACGTCGCCGGGGGTGTACGTGGCGAACGGATACGCCATCGCGCAGCACAGCGACTATTCGCTGGTAACCGCCGGCAATCCCGCTCACCCGGGCGACGTTCTGCTGATCTATATGACCGGGTTGGGAGATGTTGCTCCGGCTATCGGGGACGGCGCGCTCGGTCCAGCGATGCCGGTCAGCACGTCGACGAATACCTTCACGGCCACCATCGGCGGAGTGAGCGCGGCGGTCGCGGTCACCGAAATCGTGCCGACGATCGCGGGAGACTACGTTCTGGCCTTGACGGTCCCGAGCGGGGTGGCTTCCGGGGATCAAACCCTGATCGTCTCCGGACCGGACTCGATCAATTCCACCGCGCTGCTGCCCATCGCCGCGCAGTAGGCCTGAAAACGGCCGTTTCCCTGCTTTGTTACAATGAATTCAGAGGGAAAATGGCCACTAAACCCGCCTTCGCGCAAGGGGCTCAAGTAGAACATCCCAAGTTCGGCCTGGGAAGCGTGCTCTCCTGCAGCGAGGAGTACATCGTGATCAAGTGGGACGAGCATGGGGAAAAGAAATTCGTCCTGTCGATCGTTTTGCCCAACCTGAAAAAGAGCGACCGCCAGCCGCCTGTGGAAAAGCGGCGAAGCACGCGCAAGAAGACCGCTCCCGCCGCCGTTTAATCACTGATCGCGCAGTTGCATGACATTGTTCAGCAGCAGCGCGGCTGTGTTTGAGTCCGGATAGGCTTTCGTCAAGGCTGTAAATTCGCGCTCGGCGATCGAAAGCATCCCAAGTTGCTGCGCTATCAGACCGATCGTCAGGTGCGAATCCTTGTGAGCGGCCTGCATCGCTTTCCAAAGATTCAATTGCCCGTCGTCGAGCACGTGGAAGGATGCCTGTTCGCTGATGCCGGTGATCGAGACCTGCCAGGTGTAGTCAGCGCCGCGCCGCAGAGGAACCGGAACCATCCAGGAGGTGTTCTGAACCCCCTGTGAGCGGGCGAGGACCTGGCCGTGCTCGTCGCTGACCGCCACCGTGTAGGGCGGCTCGCCGAATGCGGCCGACCAGTACAGGACCGGCTGAGTCTCCTCCACGGCTTCCGACACGGGCCTCAGCACGTTTTCGCCGCTGGCGATCGGGAGGTTCACGATAGAATCCGGAGGCTGCGGCGTATCGGCCGTCAGGAGCACCTCTGCTCCGTCGCGAAGGGAATCGGGAAGCGTCTCGATCTCGCTGGTGTCGAGATCGACGCCGGGAGGACCGGACTGATTCTCCTGCGTGACGACCGTGGGCGCGTGGGGGAAAACACGATACAGCGCATAGGGGCCGAGGATGGCCACCGCCAGGCCCGCGACCACCATCAGCAGCACCTCGGGGGATCGCAGGGCGGCGCCGATTCCGCGGGACGGCTTGGCTTCCATGTGACCCTATTATGGCGTGGCAAAAGATTCCCTGAAAGTCTTGAACCGGCAGATCGTGGCCTGCGAGCTTTGTCCGCGGCTGCGAGATTATGCGCGCGAAGTGCAGCGGGTCAAGCGGCGCGCGTATTTGGACTGGGGCTACTGGGCGAAGCCGGTGCCGGGCTTCGGAGATCCGAATGCCCGCGTGCTGGTGATCGGCCTGGCGCCGGGCGCGCACGGAGCCAACCGCACGGGCCGGATGTTCACGGGCGACAGCTCCGGCGATTTTCTCTACCGGGCGATGTACGAGACCGGATTCGCATCGCAACCGGAGAGCCGCTCCCGCGAGGACGGGCTGGAGCTTCGCGACGCTTACATCACGGCGAGTCTGCGATGCGCGCCTCCGGACAACAAACCGCTGCCGGAAGAGCTCGCGCGCTGCCGGCCGTATTTGGAACGCGAGCTGGATCTTCTGAAGCAAGTTCGCGTGGTGGTAGCGCTGGGCGGCATCGCGCTGCGGACCTATCTAGGCATGCTGCGCGACCGGGGCGCGATCAAGAGCCTGGCCGCGTTTCCGTTCGGGCACCTGCGCGAATATCATCCGGGCACGGGTTTACCCGCGCTGATCGCGTCGTATCACCCGAGCCAGCAGAATACGTTCACCGGGAAGCTGACGCCGGCCATGCTGCGCGAGGTTTTCGAGCGGGCGAAGAGCCTCGCCGGCTAGACTGGCATACTATGCGCCAGCGGATGGAGCGGTATTTCGAGTTCGAACGCCTCGGCACGAGCTGGCGCACGGAAACGCTCGCGGGTGTCACGACCTTCGTCACCATGGCGTACGTCGTGTTCCTGAACCCGTCGATCCTGGCGGAAGCGGGGATGCCGTTTCAGGCAGTAGTGGCGGCGACGTGTTTCTCGGCGGCCCTCGGCAGCCTGCTGATGGGAGGGTTCGCGCGGTATCCGATCGCCTTGGCGCCGGGCATGGGGCTGAACGCGTATTTCACCTACACGGTAGTCAAGGGGCTGCATGTTCCCTGGCAGACGGCGCTGGGCGCGGTGTTTCTTTCAGGCGCTGCGTTCCTGATTCTGACGCTGGCCGGGGCGGCGCGGCGGATCGCCCAAGCGATACCGCAGGAATTGTACGCCGCGGTCGCTTCCGGCATCGGTCTGTTCATCGCGATGATCGGGTTGCGCAATGCGGGAATCATCGTGGCCAGCCCGTCCACGCTGGTGACGCTTGGGAATTTGCGCGACAAGAACACGCTGCTGGCGATTTTCGGATTGGTGCTGACCTCGGCGCTGCTGGCCTGGGGCGTGCGCGCAGCGATGCTGCTCGGCATCCTGATCACTACGGTGGCGGGAGCGGTTTTCGGACTGGTGCAGTGGACGCCGCGGACCTATCATCTGGGCGACATCGCGGCAACGGCGGGAAAGCTGGATATCGCCGCGGCGGCGAGGCTGGGGCTGCTCGAAGTGGTGTTCGTCTTTCTGTTTGTGGACGTGTTCGACAATCTCGGAACGCTGGTGGCGGTCAGCAAGAAAGCCGGGTTGCTCGACGAGAAGCAGCAGATTCCGCGGCTGAAGCGGATTCTGCTGGCGGACGCGACGGCGTCGGTGGCCGGATCACTGGCCGGGACGTCGACGGTGGTGAGCTATATCGAAAGCGCGGCGGGAGTAGCAGCGGGAGGGCGCAGCGGAATCGCCGCGATCGTGACCGGCATCCTGTTCCTCGCGGCCTTGTTTGTGGCGCCGCTGATTGGCGCGGTTCCGGCCGCGGCCACGGCGCCGGCGTTGACCGTGGTCGGATCGCTGATGATGTCGCATGTGGCGGAAATTCCGTGGGCAAATCCGGGCATCGCCGTGCCTGCGTTTCTGACGATTCTGACGATCCCGCTGACGTTCAGCATCGCCACGGGACTCTCGTTCGGATTCACGGCGTACGCGTTGCTGAGGCTGGTGCGCGGAGAATTCCGGCGCCAAGACTGGCTGGTGTACGCGCTCGCCGCGCTGTTTATCGCGCGGTTCGTGTATTTAGGGAGCAGTTGAGTTACTTCGTCGCGGTGACCACGTGCTGGCCGCGCGGCAGCATCGCCAAATTCCCGATCATCGGCGGATACGCCTTGACCCCGTCGATCTGAAAGCTCGCGGGCGGCGATTCGAACACCGCCAGCGCGCGGGCATTGCTGCTGTAGGAAAATTCCATGCCGCCGGCGATCGCGGATGCGGAATCGAGTTCCGCGTTCAAATCGAGCAGGCGCAGAACCGGCTTCAGGGCAGCGGCCTCGATCGCATGCTGGCCGGAAGGCAGCAACACGACGCGATCCGAGCCCGCCGGCCAAGGCCGCCCGTCGACCAGAGCCGGACCAGACCACACCACCCCGACGTTTTCGCGCGCGTTCACCATGAGCTTGCCGCTGGATCGCTCCGCGCGGGGAACCGCAGCCGAGGCCGCAGGAAGGAGCGGCAAATCGGCCGGCAGAATCGAGTTTTCAAAGTACAGCGTGACGCGGTGAAACCCGCCCGAAGCCAAATGCAGCAAAGCGAACAATTCCGAGCCAGTCTGCTGTTTGGTGGGATACACGTCCTGATACCGCTCGACGATGTTGATGTCGATGGCCAGCTTCTCCAGGTGCTGCGTCATCGATTGATAGCGCGCGGCGATTTGCGGATAGCGCTGCGGCCCTAAATGCCAGATGGTGGCCGGATCTTCAATCAGGAACGTGAAATCATGCTGGTTAAGCATCGGCAGGGTCTTGGATGTATCGGCGCCGATTTTTTCGCGCATGCTGGTGTCGAAGCGGTCGTCGACATGGGTCAGCGCAAGGTCGAGCCAGGGGTGTGACCTGCGGATCTCTTCGATCTGCCCGATCCATTCGGCTTGTTGCCTGCGGGCCAGATCCGCCCGAAATTCCAGGAACTGGGCCATGGGCGCCGCACTCCTGGCGTAATAGCGTTCTGATTTCGGATTGAACAGATCCAGCGGATCGATGCCCGAAGCAGACCGGTACTCGGAGCGTACGTCGCTGTTCATCGGCGTGAAACGCGCGGGGTTTTCGTGGCCTTCGAGCGATTCGAAATACAGCTCGGCCAGATTCACCCCGTCCCAATCGAAACGGCCGATCAGATCGCGCAGGCCGCGGGAGACTTCGGTGAACGCTGCGCGGTTGGTCAGGTTCATGAGCTTGCGCCAGTCGAGTTGAGCGTCCTGAAGCAGGGCGGTCTTTTCCCGCCATTCCGGATGCTGTTCCCAGAAACGATCGCTCACGTGCGGCAACTCGATCCAGGCGTAAACCTGGATTGCGTTGCGGTGGCAAGCTTCGATCAAACGGCGCAGGTACTCGTCCGATTGCGGATCGGGCTCCCAGTAGTGCCAGGCTGCCACGTGCAGGGCAGAGATCCCGGCTTGACGCCAGCGGGGCGCGAAGTAGTCCAGATCGACGCGGGATCGATAAGCCGAATCGAAGAACGCCCACAGACGGGACGAGCGGAACGGAGCTTCGAGGCCGAGTTCGGCGAGCGCCTGCGGCAGATACGGGAACCGGTCGTAGCCGTGCGGACCGGGCGGAGCGGCCAGCCAGAGGATCGCTCCCGAGCCGCGTTTGTATCCCGCAACCAGCGGCGTTTTGTCCCATCGTTCGCGGGCGAAGACGCGGGCGTCTTTGGGGACTTCGAACACCGGAACGTCGAGGGCCTGTTCCCAGACGATGCGAAGCTCCGGCGCGCGCACATCCTCGACGCTGCGGACAGAAATGCGTTTGGTTCCGGCGCGGAAGCCGAATGAGGTTGCAAGCGGCGACGCGCCCTCCAGGACCAGGATGGTGCCGGATTCGACCCGCTGGGCCCAGTCGGTTTCTTCGGGCTGGATTCCGGAAGGGATCACCTCGATTTCGCCACGCGCGGCATTCTGGAGACCGATCGACGAAAGAATCGCCGGCCAACCGCCCGGGTCCGTGCCGGCGACGTGGAACGTGAGCGTAGCGGCGCCGCAGGGACAGAACACAGCCAGCAGCAAAAGACTAGTGTGTGAACGCATACCAGACTCCGATGCGGACATCGTTGAAGTTGGGCCGGTACGGATTGGACTGATTCACCAGGTAGGCCCCGCGCAGGAAATTGACGGTGAATTGCAGGGGATTCAGCCGGAAGCGCACGCCGGGACCGGTCTCGACGGTGTTGGCCCAATACTCGCCTTTGGCGTCCACCGTGGCGTTCCAGTTCCAGTAGAGCTGAAGATTCTCGCCGAGGCTCCGGCCGGTTCGGTTTTGCGAGTACAGCAGACTGTCCTTATCGAAGCGGCTGATAAAGACTCCATCGTCGTTGGTTTCCGCGAACAAGCGGCGCGGAAGGCGCTTAACCGCCGCGTAAGTGATGCCGCCGCGATAATCGGGGACAGCCCGGCCGGTCTCCCCGCGAGGAATCTGGTAGCGCAGCGCTTCGCCCGCTTCGAACCATCCCATCAGTCCGTGCCAGGCGGGACCCGCCAGCCCGATACCTGCGATCACGCTGCTTTCGGAAAGATTCTGGGGCGAGATATTCGCGCCCATGCGCACCGCGCCGCGCACATCCCCGATAAAGCGGAGGCTCACATAAGGATGAACCGGAAACGCGAGGCGAAGCTCGGTTTTCGCCTGCGAGTAAAAGAACGTATCGCGCCAGCGCGTCGAAATAGTCGGAAACGCCCACACGGTGGTCCGCAGCCGCCGCAGCGATGGGCTCAGATTCCGGTATGCCTTGGAAGCCTCGGACGCGATCGCTTCATCCGGACTATGGCTGGCGCGCTCGAACCAGCGCACGGCCTCGCGATCGTCCTTGAGAATGTTGTAAGCCCAGCCGAGCTTCAGCATCACCTCGTAATCCGACGGATCGTTTTCGTTGGCGGCGTGAAGATACTTGAGCGCATCGTTCATGTAGCCTTTTTCGAGGCTTTGTTCGCCGAGCATCTTATTGTCCGGAGGCTCGGAAGGAGATCGTGGCACCGAATCAAAGCGCGCCGGGGCCGCTGCTTGCGGCAACGCGTGCAATTGCTGTTCCGCGGCGGCGCGGTTGCCCATTTCCAGATGCAGGTACGCGAGCTCACGCCGGAGCGCATCATTGGAGGGATCGAGCTTCAGGGCGTTCTCGAATTCGTACACATAGGGATAGCGCGAGGGAAGCAGTTCGCGAGCCTGCTCCGCCACCCGCGGCTCGCCGCCCCGGGACGCCGCGAGCAAAGCGGCATGGGCGTCCTCCGGCCGGTTCTGCTGCTGCCACAAGCGGCCGAGATCGAGCAGCAAGTCGCGCCGCGCGGGGCGCAGTTTCCAGGCCGCCAGGTAGTGTTCGGCCGCCAGCTCTAGTTCGTCGCGCTGCTCGGCGAGCTTGGCGAGTTCTTCGTGCGCGCTGAAATTTTCCGGGTCGAGCTGTAAGGCCTGCTTCCAGCGCGCGATCCCTTCGCGCAAGGGGCGGTCGACGTTCTCAAACGCCTCGATTGCAGTCGGGTTCCCGGAACGGCGAAGACGGTCGAATACGCGCCGAGCCTCCACCTGCTTCTTGGTCTCGTAACACAAAAATGCGTACTCGAGCGCGACCTGGTCGTCGGCAGGATCCAGCCGCATGGCCTCGGCGAACTGATCGCGGGCAGCTTCGGATTCGCCGGTTTTAAGCAGTGTGTAGGCCAAGTCCTTGCGAATCGAAGCTCGGCCGGGATCGAGCGCAGCAGCCTGCCTGAAGGCGCCGATGGCTTCTTCGTAGTGCTTCACGCGCAGGGCCGCGTAGGCTTGATTCAGCAGCGAGAAGGCGGGATCAGGGGTAACCTGCCATGCCCAAATGTTGCAAACAATGCAGATGAATCCGAGGAAGCTCTTAGCCATGCGTATTCCGGTCGTGCAACAAGATAGTGCGCTGAACGTCGCCGGGTTCTCGCGGAAATTGGAAAAAGTTTCCTAGAAAACCCGTGGGAGCAGGCGATATGAAGAGGTGGGAATGGCCTTGGCAACTCTGGACAAAGAAGAAGCCAAACAGCAGAAGGAGAAGCTCGAGCGGCGGGGCAGGTCCCGCAAGCAGGCGCTTCTGAGCCTGGAGCGGGTACCGGCTTTATCGCCCACCGCCACGCAACTTCTGGCGCGCCTGGCCCGCCGGAACTGCGAAATCAAGGAACTGGCGGAGCTCATCGAACGCGACCCGCTGCTTTCGGCGCAGATCCTGACGATCGCCAACTCGGCGGCATTCGGCCGCGCGCAGCAGATCAGCTCGATCCGGCACGCGGTGGCGATGATCGGCATCGGCTCGGTGCGGCGGTTCGCGCTGGCGCGGTCGATTTCCAATCTTTTCGGAAAGCGGAAAATCGCGCCCAGCTTCTCGATCACGCGTTTCAACCTGCATTCGGTGGCTGCGGGCATGCTGCTGGAACTGCTGGCGGAATGCGCGCCGATCGAAGACTCGGAAGACGCATTCCTGGCGGGCCTGTTCCACGATGTGGGCAAGCTGGTGATCGCCGTCGCCTTGCCGGCGCAATACGAAGAAATACTGTCCACCGCCGCGCTCACCTGCGAGCCTCTCATTCAAGTCGAGCGGCGGACGCTGGGGACCGACCACGCAGAACTATCGGGGCTGGCCGTGGAGTATTGGGATTTGGGCGAGCCCATCCGGTCGGCTGCGGCCCATCATCATGAACCGGAGCAATCGCCTGCGCGTTCCGGAAAAATTTCCCTGGCGCTGGCGGTTTCCAAGGTCGATGCGATGATCAATGCAGCGGGAATGTCTCTTCTGCCCGCTCCGCCCCTCCAGAAAGAAGTGCCGCCGCTCGCATTCGAAGGCTTCTCTGTGGACCAGGAAAAACTGATCGAGCGATTCGCGGTGGAATGGACCAGCACGGGCGCGATGTTCCGCTGACCTTCTGCATATCTCCCGCAACGGAGCGCGGCGCGAAAGCTTCCTTGAATTTTTCGGCGCGCCGCGTCCTTTGCGGCTATACTGACTTCGAATGAAGTCACAAGATCGCGCCGAGCACGTTGGCAGCCTGCTTCGTCCCCCCGAGCTCTTGCAGGCCCGAGCCGATTTCCAGGCAGGCAAACTCGCGTTAGAACGACTCCGCGAAATCGAGGATCGCGCGATTCTCGACGCCCTGGAGAAGCAGCGCGCCTTGGGTCTCGATCGGATTACGGACGGCGAATTCCGGCGAGGCTCCTGGCTCACCGACATGGCCGAAGCCGTGGAGGGATTCGTACGCGACCGCGTGGTGCTCGATTGGAAAGGTCCTGGCGGCGGGCCGGAGGTCAGCAGCGCGAACGCAGTCGGCGCGAAGCTTCAGAAAAAACGTCGCCTGACCGAACATGAGGTTCCTTTTCTGGTGCGCGAGTCGAAGCGGCCGTTTAAGGTGACGCTGCCCGCGCCTTCCAACTTCGTCGTGTGCAGTTACCGGCCCGGCACGAGCGAAAAATTCTATGCCACCCGTGGCGAATTGCTGCGCGATCTGACGGCCATTATCCGCGACGAGGTCCGCTGGCTGGTTTCCCAGGGCGTCACCTACATTCAGTTCGATGCGCCGTACTACACGCACTACCTGGATCCGCAACACCGCGAGCAGATGCAGTCCGAGGGGCGCGATCCGGACCGGGAGCTTGCGGAGGGGATTGAAGGGGACAATATCGCCTTCAGGGACGTTCCCCGCGATCGGGTCACCATCGCCTGTCATGTCTGCCGGGGCAACAGCCGCAGCCGCTGGTTCACCGAAGGCGGCTACGACGTGATCGCCGAACGCCTGTTCGGATCTCTAAATGTGGACCGTTTTTTGCTGGAGTTCGATGACGAACGTTCCGGCGGTTTCGAGCCGCTGCGCTGGATGCCCGCCGGAAAGAGCGTCGTGCTGGGACTGGTCACAACCAAAGCTGCGAAGCTCGAAGCGGAGGACGATTTGAGACGCCGCATCGATCAGGCGGCACGATTCGTTCCGCTGGAGCGGCTCGCGCTGAGCCCGCAATGCGG
>JBAIXM010000155.1:0-2284 GCA_037916615.1 Bryobacterales bacterium | reverse complement strand
GCCGCGCTTGGCGCGGTCGGCGGAGCGATCGCCGGCGATGCGGGTAAAGGCGCGGCGGCTGGAGCAGCGATGGGCGGCCTCGCCGGGGGCTTCCGGCGGATGGATGAAAGACGACAGCAAGCGACGCAACAGCAGGCCAATGCCGCTGCGGCCGTCAATTCGCAACAGATGAACTACACCCGCGCGATGGCTGCATGCCTCGAAGGTCGCGGCTATAGCGTGAAGTAGGGCCTCCACGCGCGGGCGTGTCACATCGCTTCACGCTCTATTGTGTCTCGCCAAATTAAAAAGCCCGACCGCATTTAGCTGTCGGGCTTTGTCTTTTCGCGATCCGTGAATCGTCGAATTGGCGATTACTCGGCCACTTCTTCTCCCGAGCCGCCGAACTCTTTCGGAAAATCCTTCAGTTTCGGCAAGCCGTCGCGCATCGGTAACACCGTCTCGGAATAATTAACGTGCACTGCCGGGGCAAATTTCAAGGTCGGCAGTGTTGCCGAGAAAACATCGACCATGCCCAGTGGCGGATGATTCGTCATCAGGTGCCCACCGCACTTTTTGCAGAATTGCCGCTGGCTGACCTCGGTCTTCTGGTACATGCCGATGTGCTCGGCCCCGGCTGTTACGCGAACCGCTTCGGGCTTCCAGAGGCTGAAAGCGTTCACCGGGCCGCCGGACCATGAACGACATGAACGGCAGTGACAATACCCCATCGCCTCCGGTTCACCGGTCACTTCTAACTTGACAGCGCCACAAAAACACTCGCCTTTGTGTGTCGGCATAATCAGCACTCTCCCTGATGGACTACCAACGCATTATGCGCAGGTCTCTGCTCGATGACAAATTTAACGTCGCAGGCAAAAGTGTCGATCCCGCCGACGGTAAGCCATAAATAAGGCCTCATTTCGGGGTTTACGGATCGCGCCTGTCGTTGCTAACGTGCATAAAAATCCAAAGGACGGCAGGAAAGAAGATGCCCCAACAGACTCAAAGCGACGCGCAACGCTTCGCCGAAGCGATCGCGATCGCGAATGTGCCAACCCTACTGATGGTTCTGGTCCAACTGACTGGTGACCTCAAGTGGCTCGAAGAGCCCTATCGTCCGCAGCGCGGGCGCGGGATGGGCGACAATGACAGTGCTGGATTGCCTGACGCGATCCAGGAGGAAATCCGCAAGGCCGCACTCGATGCGATCCTCGCATGGCGCGCCGGTCGTCCGGTTGCGATTCCCGAACCCTCGGCCGATCTGCGGTGCCGGATGCTCGCATGGGCGATGTGCGAGAAAGTTCCGAGCGAATACGATCGCGTAATCGCGGCGGAATTGCTGCTCGAAGAGCAGGATCAGATCAAGAAACTGTCGGTTCCCGCTGGTTTCGAAGTCCTGATTATCGGCGCCGGTGTATCCGGACTGTGCTTGGCTGTTCGCCTGCAGCAGGCCGGGATTCCTTTTAAGATTCTGGAAAAGAAGTCAACGGTCGGTGGTATCTGGCGTGACAATCGTTACCCCGGCGCAGGCGTCGATACGCCGAATCATCTGTACTCGTATTCCTTCGCGCCCTACGACTGGACCAAGTACTTCGCCCTGCGGGACGAACTCCACGCCTATCTCGAACACGTAACCGACCAGTTCAATCTCCGGCCGCATATCCGCTTCAACACCGAAGTCGAGTCACTCAGCTACGAGGCCGATGGGCAGCGCTGGGCGATCGTTGTCAAAAATGAAAAGGGCCAGCGCGAGACGATCAACTCGAACGTGGTTGTCAGCGCCGTCGGCATTTTCAATCCGGTTAAGATGCCCGATATCAAAGGGCTCAAGAGCTTTGCCGGTCCGTGCTTCCATACTGCGGAATGGCCCGACAACGTCGATCTGACGGGCAAGCGCGTCGCGATGATCGGCAACGGCGCCAGCGCGATGCAAACTGGCCCCGCGATCCAGGATAAGGTCAAGTCACTGACGATCTTCCAGAAGTCAGCGCACTGGGTCGCGCCGAACGAGCAATTCGGCAAGCCGATTCCGGAGCCGTTGCGTTTCCTGATGCGCGAAGTGCCGCTCTATCGGATCTGGTACCGGCTGCGCGTCGGCTGGACCTTCGGCGATCGCGTCCACTCGACCTTGCAGAAGGATCCGAATTGGGAGCGCCCCGATATTTCGTTGAATAAGGCCAACGATTCTCATCGCGCCTACTTCACGCAGTACATCGAGTCCGAGATTGGTGATCGTAAAGATCTGCTTCCGAAGGTCGTCCCGACGTATCCACCTTTTGGTAAACGGATGCTGATGGATAAC
>JBAIXM010000154.1:0-11132 GCA_037916615.1 Bryobacterales bacterium | reverse complement strand
AGTCACGGCCATCGCGGTCACGGCCAGCACGGTGTCTCCCGCGCCGGTGACGTCGAAAACCTGGCGCGGGGCGGACGCAAGGTGCTGCGGCTTTTCCGAGCCTGCGAACCGCGTCATGCCTTCTGGTCCTTCGGTGACCAGGATGTGCGTCCCAGGCATGCCGGCGGCCAGACGGCTTCCAGCGGCGAGAACCTCGGCGTGGGTGGCTGCAGGCATTCCTGTCAGCAGGCCGAGTTCCAGGCGGTTCGGCTTTAGCAGGAAAACGCCGCGATAACGCCTGGCTTCCGCGCCCTTAGGATCGGCGAACACGCGCTTTCCCACACGGCTCGCCTCGGCAATCACGCCTTGGAGAAGCTCCGGCGTGAGGAATCCCTTGGCATAATCCGAGATCACGATCGCGTCGGCTTCTTGCAGGCTGCGCTTCACGGCCTGTAAAGCGTCCGCGACAATACTGGCAGAAACGGGCCCGGTCGCTTCCTCGTCCACGCGCACGATCTGCTGATGCGCGGCGATGACTCGTGTTTTGGTGGTTGTGGGACGGCTCGGGTCGGCGATCAGGCCGCTTATGTCTACGTTCTGAGCTTTCAGGACGTTTCGCAGCTCCTCCGCCTGATGATCCGCGCCAGTGACGCCAAAGAGGCTGACTCGCGCGCCCAAAGCCGCCAGGTTGGCCGCGGTGTTCCCCGCCCCGCCGGGCTGTAGCGTGGTCCGTTGTTTTCTAACGACGGGAACCGGAGCTTCCGGAGACAGGCGCGAGGCTTGGCCCCACCAGTACCAGTCGAGGATCACGTCTCCCAGGACCAAGATCCGCTGTCCGGGAAATGCGTTTAGAATGTCGGCGAGCCCCACTCGGGCTTACTCTAACATAGAGGCATCGCTTCACATCCCAAAATGGATCCCGGCGAAAAGATTCTTTCCCTGGAAAAGATGGACGAATGGGTGGCTGCTGAAAAGGCCGCCCGCCGCAGGATCGGATTCACTTGCGGGAGCTTCGATCTGCTGCACGCGGGTCACGTGCAGTATCTGAGCGCCGCCCGGGAGATATGCGACCGGCTGATTGTCGCCGTGAACTCGGACGCCTCGGTCGCCCGATACAAGAGCCCTCTGCGGCCAATCGTTCCCGAGCAGGAGCGGCTGTACGTCGTCGCGGGGCTCACTTCAGCCGACGTGGTGACGCTGATGGAAGACGATCGTCCGCTGGCATTGCTGCTGCGCTGGAAACCGGACGTCTACATCAAGGGCGGCGACTACGCAGAGAGCTCGCTGCGCTCGGGCGAGGCGGTAAAGGAATACGGCGGACAGGTGGCGGTGATCCGTTCGCGTTTCGATAGCAGCAGCTCAAAGCTGATGGAACGGATCGGGCTACTGTTGGCGCACGCGTCGCCCGACCGCGCTCCCGGCCAGGGTGCTGGAGGATTAGTTCTGCTGGATCGCGACGGCACGCTGATCCGCAATGTGCCTTTCCTGCACGATCCCACTCGGGTGGAACTCGTGCCGGGTGTGATCGAGGGCCTGCGAACGCTGCAAGACGCCGGTTTGCGGCTGGCGATCGTTTCGAACCAGCAAGGAATCGGACTGGGCTACTACACGGTCCAGGATTTCATCGACGTGAACCGGCGGATGCTCTCCGCTCTGGGCGCGGCCGGAATCCGCGTATCGAAAATCTACTTCTGCCCGCATTCGCTGGCGGAACAGTGTTCGTGCCGGAAACCGGCGACGGGAATGATCACCCGGGCCATGCGCGATTTCGGAGTCACTCCTGAACAGACGTTCGTGGTCGGCGACGCCGACGAGGACATACAAGCCGGGGCGGCTGCGGGATGCCAGACCGTGCGCGTGGGCGAGGAAGGGTTCGCGCCGGCGGCGGAACACGTCTTATCGCGGCTGCCCGGCATCTGATAACTTCAAAGTATGAAGTACTGGTTGCCGGCGAGTTGCCTTGCGCTGTTAGGGTTTATTCTGCTGGCCGCGCCAGGGCCGAACCTGCCCAATCTGCAAGGCCTGCCGCCCGCGGCAGACACGATTTCCGTAGCTTCGCTGAACCTGGCGCACGAGACGAATTTCGAGAAAATTTTGCACGATGTGGAAGCCGCGCCCCGGCTGCGGAGCGCCGACATCCTTCTCTTGCAGGAGGTGGCGAGCGTTGACGGCGGCCCCAGTATCGCCGACCGGCTGGCCGAGCGGCTCAACTATTCGGTGTCTTTCTCGCCTGAAGGGCCGAAAGTCTACGACCGGGGCCTGGCGGTGTTGAGCAAGTTCCCCATCGAGGACTCAAAGGTCGAGAGGCTCACGCCCTACAACCTGGTCTTCAAGTCGCGCCGCCGGTTCGCGCTTGCGGTCAAGATACGCGTTCCGGCCGGCGATCTCCGTATCTGGAATGCGCACCTGGATACCCGGATCAACGCCGAGCAACGGTTGAAGCAGATCCAGCCCGTGATGGAGGAAGCCGCCGGCCTGACAGGCCCGCGCCTGATCGGAGGCGATTTCAACACGAACGATTTCTTCTGGATCGAGCATACCTTGCCGTTTCCGCGCGGCGGCTACCGTTCTGCGGTGCGGCGCGCAATGGCGCAGGTCGGGTTTGAAACGCCATTTCCCGACAAGCTGACAACTCTTCCGATCGCGCGCCAGCACTTAGACTGGATGTTCGTCAGAGACATGGAGGCGCTCAGCTCCAGCACGGAGCCGATTCCGTTCTCCGATCACAACGCGATCTGGGCGGCCTTCCGCGTGTCGCGGCAAGAAGCGCCGCCGAAGGTGGCTAGCGATACCGGATCGAGTCTTCGATAATCGCGGAGACTGTCGCTTCGGAATCCATTTTATAGGTCCCGTTGGCGTAGGAACGCGCGATCTGCTCGAGCCGTTCCTGCCGTTCCGGAGACTCCGCAGCCAGCGCACGCAGCCTCGTCACCAGGTCGGAAAGGTGAAATTCGTCCGGACCCGGGCTCGTTTTCGCGGCCAGCGACGGCTTCCGTTCGGATTGCTCCATCCCGTTCATAGAGGACGCGCCGCGGAGGTGCACTTTCATGTCTTCGTCTAGTGTCTCTCATTTCGGGGCGCAATGGTAGACGCATTGTATACTGATCCTCTTACGGCGAGCAGAATGACAGGGCAAGTGACGCGACGCAAGTGGAAGGGAGATTACCTCTTTCTACTTCAGAATCTCATTCTCAAGGATTTCCGGATTCGCTACCGGAACATGAGCCTGGGCATTCTCTGGTCGCTGATCAATCCCCTGGTCATGATGGGGGTGCTGACGTTCGTGTTTTCGCGGGTCTTTCGCGCGGATCAGCCTTCGTTCCCATTATTCGTGCTGTGCGGCCTGGTTCCGTATAACTTCTTCACGGGCGCGTGGCTGACCGGAACGCAGTCGATCGTAGTGAATGCCTCGCTGGTGAAACGCGTGCCGGTCCCGCGCGAGGTGGTGCCGATTGCCGCCGTGTTTTCCAACTGCGTGCACCTGGGGATCCAGGTTGCTCTTCTGCTGGGTCTGACTTTCTATTTTGGGTTCGGCGTCAACCGGTTCTGGCTCTGGCTGCTACCGTTGTGGCTGCTGTACGTCGCATTCGTATGCGGAATCGCTCTGATTTCCAGCGCCGCAAGCGTTTTCATACGCGACACCCAGTACGTGATCGAATCCTTCAACCTGATCCTGTTCTACCTGGTGCCGATCTTCTACCCCTTCGAAATCATCCCGGCGAAGTACGCCGCCGTATATCGATTTAACCCGGTGGCCGCGCTGGTGCTGGCAATGCGGAACATTTTGATGGAGCACCAGCCTCCGCCTACCACGTTGATTGTGAACCTGACGATCGTGGCGGCGGTGGCGTTGAGCGCGGGATTGCTGATCTTCGGCAAACTGAAGCGCAGCTTCTACGAATACATCTGAGCGGCGTCAGGCGCGAAGGGCTTCGTCCGCCCAGGGAAGCGCTTCCTGATAGGCCGCGCCTACCAAATCGGGCGGGGCCCCGAGCACGTTCGCGAGCCGGTCTACTTCATTCCAATCCGCTGCCTCGTAGCGGTGCATGAGGGCGTAAATGGTGTTCAACACGTCGCCGTCCGAAGCCTTTCCGCGCAAAACCGATTCGAGCGGGGGCGCCAGGCCGAGTTCATCCAGCGCAGCTTCCAACGGCCGGTCGAGCAGCGCGTCCAGCAGGGAGAAGAGACCCAGCAGGAACGCCTGGTCCTCGATGCCCTGCCCCGTGGCTTGGCCGAGCAATTCGCAAAAGCGGCCGCGAACCAGGGATTGGGTGATCAGCTCGCCAGGCTTATCGGCGGCGATTACCGGAAGCGCCGCGATCGCGATCCACTTGCGGATCCCATATTCGCCCAGCACCACCAGCGCGCGGCGGATCGAATGAATCTTGCTTTCGCGGCCGAAGCGCGCCGAGTTTGCGTAGCGCAGAAGTTTGTAGGAGAGCGAAACATCCTGGGAAATCAGGATCGTCAAGCGGCCGAAATCGAGCTCGGGGCGGTGGGCCTCCTGAATCAAACGCAAGCAGTGGAGTTTGCTGGCCGGGATTTCCTTGCCCTGCAGAACTACGGGCCGGGCGAAAAAGTGTCCTTGGAAATAGTCGTATCCGGCCCGCAGAGCCCAGCGGTAATCGGCGTCGTTTTCCACTTTTTCGCACACCATGCGGATGCTGCGGGCGTGGAATTCCCGGAGCATCATCTCCTGTTGCGGTCTCGGCGTGCTCATTTCCACTTTGATGATATCGGCGAGGTCGATCAGCCGATCCATGCCAGGGCCCGGACGGAAATCGTCCAAGGCGATCTGGTAACCGCGCTCGCGCATGGTTTTGAGTGCGGCGACAACATCCGCATCCGGCTCGACATCCTCGGTCAGCTCGATAACCGTGTGCTCGGGGGGCAGGCTCGTATAGAGATCCTGGAGCAGCATTTCGCGGCCGAAGTTCACGCAAGCATGCTTGCCGCGCAACAGGGAGTCGAAGCCAATGGCCAGCATTCCGTTCGAAATGACCTGCCGGGTCGCGGAGCTGGCCCCGGTTCCGTTGAATCGGGTCTCGTGGGAGCCGGACCGATACAGCAGTTCGTAGGCCCAGACCTGGCGGTGGCGGTCAAAGATCGGTTGACGTGCGACAAATACTTCCACGTCTTACATATCGGGAAAAAAGCATCGCGACTCCAGGTCTATTGTCGCTATCCACGCTTGGTTTTGATCACCACGGGCGTGCCCGCGAACCCGAATTTTTCCCGGAGGCGGTTGGCCAGATACCGCTCGCCGGAAAAGTGCAGCTTTCCGGGACCGGCCGTGAACGCAACGAACGTTGGCGGACGAATGGAAGCCTGGGTGAGGTACTTGATTCTAGGCTGGTACTCCCACCGGAGCAGTTCCACGAACCGGTTCAGTTCGCCGGTGCCGACGCGATGAGAAGCCGCCTCAAAGCCTTTCCGGATCAGAGAGAAAAGGGCACGAGTGCCGTGCCCGGTGCGGGCCGATACGAACGCAACGGGGGCGTAGTCCAGAAACTTCAGCCGGTCCTGGATTTGCTCCAGGAACTTCTTCCTGTTCTTCTCGGGGGCCGCGTCCCACTTGTTCACGCATAGCACCACAGCCCGTCCTTCTTCGTGGGCGTAGCCGGCAATGGTGGCGTCGAGCGCCAGAACCCCTTCGGCCGCATCCAGCACCAGGACGGCGACGTTCGCCATGCGCAAATGGCGGCGCGCCATGACGACGCTGAGCTTTTCGGCCATCAGGTGCGTTTTGCCCTTGCGCCGGATGCCGGCGGTATCGACGAACACGTACTCGACTCCGTCGCGCGTGACGGACTCATCGACGGCGTCGCGCGTGGTTCCGGCAATGGGCGAGACGATGGCTCGCTCCGTCCCGGTAAGCGTGTTCAGCAGAGTGGATTTTCCGACGTTCGGGCGGCCAATAATGGCGACTTTGATCTTCTTGGGCTCGGCTTCGGGATGGGCGGGCGGCTCGGGAAATCCCGCGGTCACGTGGTCCAGGAGTTCCTCAATCCCCAGGTGGTGCTCGGCGGAAACCGGGAACAGGTGGGCAAAGCCGAGCTCGTGAAATTCGTGCGCAAGATCCTCGCGCCGGGGACTGTCGATCTTGTTCACGGCGAGCGCAACGGGCTTCCCCAGTTGGCGCAGCATGCGCGCCAAGTCGCGATCCGCAGCAGTCAATTCCGTGCGGCCGTCGATCAGGAAGATGACGTGATGCGCGCCCTCCAGGGCTACCCGGGCCTGGCGGAGAATTTCGCGAGGGATCAAGGCGTCGTCGCCATGAACGATTCCGCCGGTGTCGATCAACTCAAATTGGCGGCCGCGGTGCTGGGCCTCGCCATAGATGCGGTCCCGGGTGATACCGGGCTCATCGCCGACGATGGAGCGCCGCTGGCCCACGATGGCATTAAAGAGCGTGGACTTGCCCACATTGGGCCGGCCGACGATGACTACGGAGGGAAGGTTGGACACGTACACACATGATCGCGCATCACTTGCCGTTGTTCTCAATCCGCTTCACGAGAGCGTCCATGGTCTGCTGATTTCCGCGCACAAAAAACGTCCGCATCTGCTGGGCCTCTTGGTCGTCGGTGTAGCCCAACATGCGTCCTGTGACTCTGGTGCGGCCCTCGGAAAGCGGCTCGAGATAGATGACGTTCCAGGTCTTCGCGAGCGCGTTCGGAAACGGAAATCCCTTAGGAGGCTTCACCGTGCGAAACGCCAGCATCCGGCCAGGATCGTAAGCCAGAATCACATGGTGAATCGATGCGTCATCGCCCAGGTCGGAGTCCTTGCTGTAGCTGTTTTTCCAGATGGCGCCGATCTTCAACTCGAATTCAGTCTTGGCGACCATCCAGGATTCGATCCCTTCTTTGGTGGTGAAGAGTTTCCAGACCTGATCTACCGGGGCGTTGACAACGGCTTCGGTTACCACCGGATCCGCAGCGTGCAGCGCGGCGGCGGTCAGGATGCCAGCTAGCAGCGCGATTCTCATGACTCTTCGTCCCTTCTGAGCAAAGGCCCGCAAAACGGCGCGCGCGGCCAGTGCACCCGGATCGATGGATAACCGGGCGCACTCCCGGGAAGCCTCTATCTGGTTTGATCGCTTAACTACGCCACAGTTTGCCACGGTTCAGGCGACCTGCCAAGAGCTTTGTGCGACCATGGAAGTTCCCCCCAATGAGTTCCAACATCTGTATCCGAAATGTCGCCATCATCGCGCACGTAGACCACGGCAAGACCACGCTGGTCGACGCCATGCTCCGGCAGAGCGGCATTTTTCGGGAAAACGAACAAGTGGCCGAGCGCGTGATGGACTCGAACGAGCTGGAGCGCGAGCGCGGCATTACGATTCTGGCGAAGGCCACCGGCTTGCGATACCGGGACACGAAAATCAACATCGTCGACACCCCCGGGCACAGCGACTTCGGAGGCGAGGTCGAGCGGGCGCTCAAAATCGTGGACGGCGTGATGCTGCTGGTGGACGCAAGCGAGGGCCCGCTGCCGCAGACCCGCTACGTGCTGATGAAGGCGCTGGAAGCGCGGCTGCCGCCCATCGTGGTGATCAACAAGATCGACCGCCCGGACGCCCGGATTCAGGAAGTGCTCAACGAGGTCTACGACTTGTTCATTGACCTGGACGCGACCGAGGACCAGCTCGATTTCCCGGTGGTCTACACGAACGCGAAGCTGGGGATCGCGAAACGAGATCCCGAGGAAGCATCCGGCGATCTGCGGGTGCTGTTCGATACGATTCTCGAAAAGATTCCGGCTCCCCAGGGCGATGCGGAAGGCGTTTTACAACTGCTGGTGGCCAACCTGGATTACAGCGATTATCTGGGGCGGCTGGCCATCGGCCGGGTGTTCAACGGCACGCTGCGGCATGGCGACGAAGTCTCGATTGCCAAGCTGGACGGCTCGTTTCAGAAGACCAAGATCACCAAGCTGTATTCGTTCGAAGGTCTGAAACGGGTGGACGAGACGGTGGGCCGGCCGGGAGACATCCTGGCAATCGCGGGAGTTGAGGGAATCACGATCGGCGACACAGTGACGCATGCGGAGACTCCGGAACCGCTGCCGCGAATCGTGATCGATGAGCCGACCATCGCGATGAACTTCACGATCAACACCTCGCCGTTCTCGGGGCGCGAAGGGACTTATGTCACGTCGCGCAATCTGCGCGACCGGCTGGACAAAGAGCTGCTGACCAACGTATCGATCCGCGTGGAGGAAGCGGGCGGGCCGGATTCCTTCAAAGTGATGGGCCGCGGGGAGCTGCAGCTCGCGATTCTGATCGAGATGATGCGCCGCGAAGGATACGAACTGGCCGTAGGAAAGCCGGAAATCCTGACGAAAACAATTAACGGAAAGCTGTGCGAGCCGCAGGAACTGCTGGTGATCGATTGTCCTGAAAATTTCACCGGCGTAGTGATGGAAAAGATGGGCACGCGCAAGGGCAAAATGCAAAAAATGATCAACCACGGCTCGGGGCGCGTGCGGCTGGAGTTTCTGGTGCCGTCGCGCGGCCTGATCGGGCTGCGCAGCGAAATGCTCACAGACACCAAAGGGACCGCAATCATGAATTCGCTGTTCCACGGACATATCGAGTGGCAGGGCGATATTCCGTCACGGCCTACGGGATCCTTGGTCGCAGACCGTCCGGGCAAGGCCACCGGCTACGCGATTTTCAATCTTCAGGAGCGGGGCGAAATGTTCTTGGCCCCCGGCACGGAGGTCTACGAGGGGATGATCGTCGGCGAGAACGCGCGCGACACGGATCTGGATGTGAACATCGTCAAAGAGAAAAAACTGACCAACATGCGCGCTTCGACGGCCGACGAAGCGATCCGTCTGGTGCCGCCGCGCTTGCTAAATCTGGAGCAGGCGATCGAGTTCATCCGCGACGACGAACTGGTGGAAGTGACCCCGCAATCCATCCGGCTGCGCAAAAAAGTACTCAAATCAAATCAACGATAGAGTATTTTGTTTTATAAATAACTCCTTTAGTATCCAATAGTTAAGCCCGATTATCGGGGGCTGCATACTTTGCAAACCCTCCTCGCAGTGCGATACTAAACGTCAATACAACGATGACCCTGGTGAGCGAGGCGATCGCCCGATATCACAAACTCATCGAGAGCGAACCTTACATCGATCTGGCATGGGCACGGGCGCTGCAAGAGCGCATCAAGTCCGAAAAACTGGACGGCCGGCCCGTGTCGCCGGTGCTGCGGCCGCACTTGATCACGCAGAAGGACTACGCGGCTCTGGCGCGCGCGTCCGAAACGCTGCTTTCCGCGATCGCGCGCGTGGAGAAGCTGGCGCTGGAAACGCCGGCGTTGCTGGCCCGGCTGCAACTGCTCCCCGCCGAGAAGATGCTTGCGGCGCTCGATCCCGGGTATTCTTCAAACGGCATCACCGCGCTTCTGGACGTTGCGGTCAACGATGGATCGCTGCACCTCACGGGATTCAGCTCCGAGGCGCCCGCGGGAGTCCTCTATGGCGATCCGCTCGCCGAGTTGTATTACGAAGCGCCGCCCGTAAAACAATTCCGCAAGAAATACAAACTGCAGAAGCTCGGCGGAGCCAAGCACTTGATTTCCGCCCTGATGAAAGCCTACAAGGATTCGGGCGGGAAACAGAAAAAGCCCAACATCGCGATTATCGAGTTCCGCGCGCCGTTCGCGGCCGCATCGAGCGATCATGCCCTGCTGGCGGAGTTCTTCGCGCGCGAAGGCTATCCGACCGAGGTGGTTTCGCCCGAACAGCTCGAGTACCGGAACAACGTGCTGCGGCGGGGCGAATTCACTATCGATATTTTGTACCGCCGCATCCGGGTCCAGGAGTTCCTGGTGCGCTTCGATTTGAACCATCCGATGGTACGGGCCTACAAAGATCGCGCTGTGTGCATGGTGAACAGCTTCCGCGCCGACATCGGATCGAAGCGCGCGATCTTCGATTTGCTGACCGACGAGAAGGTCACGGCAAAATTTCCCGCGGCCGAGAAGAAAGCGATCAAGGACTATGTGCCCTGGACGCGGCTGGTACAGGCCGTCCGCACGTCCCATAACGGGCGCATGGTGGACCTCCCGGAATTCGTGATGAAGCATCGCGGCAAGCTGGTGCTCAAACCCAACGACGATTCCACCGACCTGCACCCGGTGCGGGGCGCAGACGTGGACGACGTGGCCTGGGAAAAAGCGCTGCGGCAGGCGATGCGCACGCCGTTTGTCGTCCAGGAACTGGTGGAGCCCACGCACGCGGTGTTTCCGCTCATGCAGTACGGCAGCCTGATGATGAAGGACATGGTGGTGCACCTCCATCCGCACGCGTTTCTCGGGAAAGTGCATGGCGCATCGAGCTGGCTCAGCGTTCCCGGGTCATCCGGATTTTCGACGCTCACGGGACTTGCCCCCACGTTTCTGCTGGAAGGCAAATAGCCGCGCTTAGCGCGACTGTGCTTGCTCCAATTCCACGCTCACCTTGGCGCGGAGATTCGCAACCCCCGCGGTAGACCGCTCGTCTGTCACAGTCACCGCAATGGCGTCGTCCAGCCAGTCATGAACGGTTCCGTCGGGATCGTGCGAAGCGAGCGTCAATGTATAGGCGCGCGGGCACAGGTCGCATAAGAACGAAAACGTCACCGTGACGCTATCTCCTGCGGCGCGGGGTCCGAGCTTGATGCCTTCCAGGCCGGTATTCGTCCCGTAGACCTCGAAGCCGACCTGCGTTCGGATCAGCAGCCCTAATACAGGGTCGTCGACGGCGGCGTTGTATCGCACGGTGGCGCGAACGGTGGCCATTTCCCCGCTCTTCCAGACGATGCTGGATTTCCCATCGGCGCCGAAGGTTTCAATCGAAACAAGTTCGGCGCGCCCGTCGCCGTGCCGGTAAAAGGGAGCAAGACGAGGCGGAATCGTTTCGCCCCAGGCTCGCACGCGATCGACAACGTGCCTCCGGTATTTGGCGAGCGTCTCCTTGGGATCGCCCTTGGCCGCAATCCGGCCGCCGTCCAGCCACCAGATCTCATCGCACATGAGTTCGAGCAGGCCGTCTTCGTGCGAGGCAAGCAGAACCGTGGCTCCGCCCCGCCGCAGCCGGTCGAGGCCGGTCAGTGTGCGTGCGCGAACCACCGCGTCCTGGGTGCCGAGCGCCTG
>JBAIXM010000153.1:0-1626 GCA_037916615.1 Bryobacterales bacterium | reverse complement strand
CCTGCTGGTAGTTCTCGAGGATCGCCAGCCAGGTCCGGCCGACCGCCAGCCCGCTGCCGTTCAGCGTGTGCACGTACTCCGATTTCCCTTTGCCCGACTTCGCGCGGATCTGCGCCCGCCGCGCCTGAAACGCCTCGAAATTCGAGCACGAAGAGATTTCCTTGTATTCATTGAGGCCCGGCAGCCACACTTCGATGTCGTAGGTCTTGGCCGAGCTGAACCCCATGTCGCCCGTGGACAGCACCACCGTGCGATACGGCAACCCGAGCCGCTGCAGGATGTCCTCCGCGTCCCTGGTTAGCGATTCCAGCTCGTCATAACTCGTCTCCGGACGCGAAAACTTCACCAGCTCCACCTTCTGGAACTGGTGCTGCCGTATGATCCCGCGCACATCGCGCCCATACGACCCCGCTTCGCTGCGGAAACACGGCGTGTACGCCGTGAGCTTGATCGGCAGCGCATCCAGATCCAGCGTCTCGCTGCGATAAAGATTCGTTACCGGCACTTCCGCGGTCGGCACCAGAAAATAGTCCGTGCCGTTCAGCTTGAAAAGATCCTGCTCGAATTTCGGCAACTGCCCGGTTCCGTAAAAACTCGCCGAGTTGCACATGAAGGGCGGCAGTACTTCCGTATAGCCGTGATGTTTCGTGTGCACGTCCAGCATGAAGTTGATCAGTGCCCGCTCGAGCTTCGCCCCCAGGCCCATGTACACCGCGAACCGAGCGCCCGTGATCTTGGCCGCACGGTCGAAGTCCAGGATCCCCAGTTCCGGCCCCAGGTCCCAATGCGCTTTCGGTTTGAACGAAAACTCCGGAGGCTTCCCCCACCGCCGCACTTCGACGTTGTCCGCCGAACTCTTGCCCGCGGGCACGGATTCATGCGGCGTATTCGGAATCCCCGCCATCAACTGGCTGAACTGCTCATCGAGCTCCGTGGCGCGCAGGTCCAGCTTCGTGATCAGCTCGCCAAGCTCGCGGACACGCTCTTGCAGATTGGCCGTATCCGCCCCGGCCTTCTTCAGCTTGCCGATCTCCTGCGATTCGGCGTTTTTCTTGGCCTTGAGCTGTTCCGACTCCGAAAGCGCCGCCCGCCGCTCCGCATCGAGCTTCCGGAAGGCCTCCACATCCACTGTGAAGCCGCGGTCCTCCAGCCGGCTCGCAATCGTATTTAGGTTGTTTCTGAAGTATCCGAGATCGTACATCGAACTGGCCCCTGGACCCTAACCCCTGGCCGCCAGTTCGATCCACTTCTGCCCGACCGCCGGCCCCAGATACTCCGCCCGCGGCCGGATCAGCCGGTTGTTGGCGTACTGTTCCAGAATATGCGCCGTCCAGCCCGACATCCGGCTCACCGCGAAGATCGGCGTGAACAGGTCCACCGGAATCCCCAGCGAGTAGTACGTCGAGGCCGAGTAAAAATCCACGTTCGCGTTCAGATTCTTGGTCTCTTTCATGTACTGCTCGATCTGCTTCGAGATCTGATACAGCTCCACGTGCCCGGTGCGCTCGCCCAACTCCTTCGCCATTCCCTTGAGGCTCGTCGCGCGCGGATCCAGCGTGTGATACACGCGATGCCCGAAGCCCGGGATCTTGATCTTGTTCGCCAGCCGGTCCTTGACCATCTGCA
>JBAIXM010000152.1:0-1508 GCA_037916615.1 Bryobacterales bacterium | reverse complement strand
GGGGGTCATGAAATCCTTGCAGGAATCACTGGTCGAGCTGATCCGGCGCGCCTCTGCGGAAATTCCCGACGATATTCAAGCCGCCCTGCTCCACGCCCTCAAGCAGGAGCAAGCCGGCACGATCGCCGAATCGGCCCTGAAGATCGTCCAGCGCAATGTCGAGCTGGCCATGCAGAAGTCGCAGCCCATCTGCCAGGACACCGGCAGCGTCCTTTTCTACGTCGAAGGGCCGGCCGGGCTGGACCAACTGGGTTTCGAAGAGACGGCGCGGGAAGCGGTCCGGTTGGCTACCAAGAAGGGCTATTTGCGGCAGAACTCGGTGGACTCGATCAGCGGCGTTAACGACGGCACCAACGTCGGCGCTGGCGCGCCCAGCTTTCATTTTCAGCAGCACCGGGCCCCCCAGGTTGAGGTGCGGTTGGTGCTTAAGGGCGGTGGGTGCGAGAATGTGGGTGCGCAATACTCGCTGCCGATCGAGAAGCTTCAGGCCAACCGGGACTTGGCGGGCTGCCGGCGTGTCGTCCTCGATGCGGTACTCCAAGCCCAGGGCAAGGGCTGCGGCCCTGGGGTGCTCGGCGTCTGCATCGGCGGGGACCGGGCCACCGGCTACGAACACTCCAAGCGTCAGTTCTTGCGCCTGCTCCAGGACCGCAACCCGGTCACCGAGCTGGATGCGCTCGAAAAGGATATCCTCGAGACCTCCAACAAACTGGGGATCGGACCGATGGGCTTTGGCGGCAAAACCACTTTGCTGGGCGTGAAGATCGGCGCTCTCAACCGCGTGCCGGCCTCTTACTTCGTCAGCGTCAGTTACATGTGCTGGGCCTTTCGCCGCCAGGGGGTCCGGCTGGCGACCGACGGCCAGATCGAGGCCTGGTTATACTAGGATGCTTATGATTACGCTTAACCCGCCTTTTACCGAAGAGAAGATCCGCGCCCTTAAGGTGGGCGACGAGGTCGCTATCAGTGGCGTGCTCTTCACCGGCCGCGACGCCGTGCACAAGTACTTGCACGACGGCGGCCGCCTGCCTGCCGGCGTCACCCTCCAGGACGGGATTCTCTATCACTGTGGACCCGTGGTCATCAAAGACGAGCAGGGCCAATGGAAATGCGTCGCCGCCGGGCCGACCACTTCCGCCCGCGAAGAGCCTTACCAGGGCGGCCTCATCCGCCAGTTCGGCCTGCGGGGCGTGATCGGCAAGGGCGGCATGGGCGAGCGCACCCTCCAGGCCTGCCAGGAAGCGGGGTGCGTTTATCTCCACGCCGTCGGGGGCGCCGCCCAGGTGCTGGGCGAGTGCGTCACCCGCGTCCGCAACGTCTATTTCCTCAAAGAATTCGGCTCGCCCGAGGCGATCTGGGAATTCGAGGTGAAAGACTTCCCGGCTGTGGTGACGATGGACGCGCATGGCCACTCGCTGCATTCGGAAATCTTCGCAGCCAGCCAGGCTGCGCTGGCTCAGTGCCTCTAGTTAGCATTTTCAATGATGTGATCGGGCCCGTCATGCGCG
>JBAIXM010000151.1:0-1949 GCA_037916615.1 Bryobacterales bacterium | reverse complement strand
GGGCGCGGAGAGACCGCGCTCATTGCCCGTCAGCACGCGGTCGGATCGGGTGTCATCGTTGACCCCAACGGCTACATCATGACCAACGCACACGTCGTTGAAGGCGCACAGCGCATCCGCGTGCTTCTGCCGCTCCCGCCATCGGATTCTCCGGTGGACGTCGCCCCCGCCGGGAAACGTCACTTGCTCGAAGCCAAGCTGATTGGCGTGCACAAAGAATCTGATCTTGCGCTGCTCAAAATCGACGAGAACAACCTGCCCACGCTCACACTCGGAAATGCGCGCAAGGTTCACCAGGGACAGCTCGTTTTCGCCGTTGGCAGTCCGGAAGGCTTGCAGAATTCCGTGACCATGGGAGTCGTGAGCGCCGTCGGCCGGCAAGCCGACCCCGAGAAGCCCATGGTTTACATCCAAACCGACGCCCCCATTAATCCGGGAAACAGCGGCGGTCCTTTGGTAGATCTCGACGGTTACGTGCTCGGCATCAATACCTTCATTTTGTCGGAAGGCGGTGGAAGCGAGGGCTTAGGCTTCGCCATTCCGGCGCGCATCGTGAAATTTGTCTATGAGAGTTTGCGCAAGTACGGACACGTGCATCGCGTGGAGATTAAAGCCGGCGCCCAGGAAATTACTCCTGATTTGGCGGAAGGGTTAGGCCTTGCTCAAGGCTTCGGCGTCATCGTCTCGGACGTAACGCCCGGCGGTCCCGCCGATCAAGCCGGACTGAAGGTTGACGATATCGTTCTCGCCGCTGACGATCGCAACATCGCGACCCTGCCCGGTTTTACCGGAGCGCTTTATCTTCATCCCACCGATCAATTGCTCAAGCTCGACGTCCTGCGCGGAACGGCCAGGAAAACTCTGTTCATCCCGGTGCTCGAGAAATCTGACCCGATGGACAGCCTGACCAACCTGGCCGATCCGCAAGCGAATTTGGTTCCTCGTCTTGGAATTCTTGCGCTCGACTTGAGCGACCAGTTGCAACAGGCTCTCGGAGCTGATCTCCGCATCCCTTCCGGTGTCGTAGTCGTTGCCCGCGCCGCGAATTTCGTGGGTCCCGAAAGCGGCTTGCAAACCGGAGACGTCATTCACAAGCTCAATCGCACTTCGATTGAATCGCTCGATCAGTTGCGCAGCGCGGTTCACCAGCTCAAGCCCGGAGATCCCGTCGTTGTCCAGGTCGAACGTGAAGGCGGACTGGAGTATCTGGCGTTCGAAATGGAGTAATCGCGATGGCGTCTTGCTGTGACGTCATTCCGGGAACTCGGCGCAGTTCAGCCGAGAGAGGAATCCTCCGCGTATCTGATCCGCAGCCCCACCCGATCCTTTGCCAAGGCTGGTCTCCTCACCATGCTCCTCCTCCGCCGCCGCCAAAACCGCCGCCCGAGAATCCTCCGCCACTCGAGAATCCTCCGCCGCCGAATCCCGAACCGCTGGAACTCGCGCGCGGCGCTGAGGCGAACACCTGCTGCATGTTGCCGTTCATGTTGTGCATGGAATTCGAGAACAGCATCGGGTTGAAGCCCGTGTATCCGGGCTGATATCCAGTCGGCCCCACGTACCAACTGGGTGGGTTCTGCACGATTCCGGCAAACGCCTGTGCCCAGTTATGTTCCACACCCAACGCCATGGCAAACGGCAGAAACTTTTCGAAGGTGTCGGGAGGCATGCGCTTGAGCCGGTCCGCGTCCACGCGATTCATGAACTCCTGGAAACCAAGAATCGCGACCCGTGTTCTTCCGCCTTTCACCGTCTTGGCCGTCATCTCACGCGCAAACAGCCACCAGATAATTGCCGACAGTGTCACAGACAACACCACCAAGCCAATCGAAGTGAACACCTCTTTGATTCCGGCAAATTGAAGGATCAGGAAGGGCGCCGCCCCAATGAGAATGCCCAGGAAACTGACGGCGCTCGCCGACTGCGGATCCAGCAGATACATCCCTTTC